>NZ_QHHZ01000012.1:0-367328 GCF_003947315.1 Nonomuraea sp. WAC 01424 | reverse complement strand
CACGCTGGAGGAATGGATCGAGCTCTGGAACGACAACGCCAAGCCGTTCCGCTGGACCAAGACCGCCGACCAGATCATCGACCGTATCTGTCGCTACTGCGACCGAATCTCAAAGCCGGCTCACTAGTTCACCACGGTCACGGATCTGCGTAACGTGACGGTACGGGAAGCCGAACAAGGAGATCCGCATGACGGGTTTCACCCCCACCGTCCCCGCGCGAGTCCTGCCGTCCGTCACCGTCCGCGACCTGCCCGAGCCTCCCCGTTCGACCTGGCGGGTCATCGGCCCCGGGCTGGTCGGCGCGGGGGTGGGGCTGGCGTCCGGCGAGTTCATCCTCTGGCCGTACATCGCCTCCCAGGTCGGGCTGGTGTTCGTCTGGGGCGCCGCGGTCGGCATCGTCACCCAGTGGTTCCTGAACATGGAGATCGAGCGGTACACGCTGGCCACCGGCGAGACCGCGCTGACCGGGTTCAGCCGGATGTGGAAGCACTGGGGGCTGGTCTTCGTCCTGATGACGCTGGCCTCGAACCTCTGGCCGGGCTGGGTGACCACGTCCGCGACGATGGTGACGTACCTGACCGGGTCCGGGGCGGGGAGCGTGCGGTGGATCGCGGCCGGCATGCTCCTCGTGATCGCGCTGGGCCTGACGCTGGCGCCGGTGATCTACACGGCCCTCGAACGGGTGATCTTCGTGAAGATCGCTCTGGTGGCCACGCTGGCGGTGGTCGCGATCCTGTTCGCGATCAACGCCGAGAGCTGGGTCGAGCTGGGCAAGGGGCTGACCGTCGGCGCCCGCTTCCCGGCCGGGGAGCTCGGGATCGCCGTGATCATGGGCGCCGTCGCGTACGCCGGGGCGGGCGGCGGCCAGAACCTGTGCCAGAGCAACTGGATCCGCGACAAGGGCTTCGGCATGGGTTCGTACGTCCCGCGCCTGGTCAGCCCGGTCACCGGCCAGGAGGAGGCGGCCGCCTCGACCGGCTTCCAGTTCGCGCCGACCGCGGACAACCTGGCGCGCTGGCGGCGGTGGTGGCGTTTCGCCAACGCCGAGCAGGGCGCCACGTTCGCGCTGGTGTCGTTCCTGACGATCGGGCTGATGTCGATGCTGGCCTACTCCACCGTGTTCGGGCGGCCGGAGGTGGCGGGGCGGAACGACATCGGCTTCCTGAAGGTCGAGGGCGAGGTGCTGCGGGGCATGGTCGGCCCGTGGTTCGGGGTGCTGTTCTGGCTGGTCGGCGCGCTGGCGCTGTTCGCCTCGGCCATGGGCATCGTCGACTACACCTCGCGGCTGGCCTCGGACACGATCAAGACGGTCTACCTGCGCGACCGGTCCGTCTCGGTGAACCGGGTCTACTTCCTCACCGTCTGGGCGATGACGCTGGCCGGGATCGCGATCCTGCTGCTCGGGTTCGACCAGCCGCTGATCCTGCTGGTGTTCTCGGCGTGCTTCGCGGCGGTGATGATGTTCGTGTACTCGATCCTGCTGATCGTGCTCAACCGGCGGGCGCTGCCGGACGCGATCAAGGTGAGGTCGTACCGGCTGGGGGCGCTGGTCTGGTCGGTGGCGTTCTTCGGCACGCTGACCGTCCTGGTGGTCGTGCAGCAGGTGCAGAAGATGATCGGATGAGTTGACCTCAAGTTGACTTGAGGTAGGACACTCGGCGGCATGGATGTCGTCGAGGTGACGCGGTTCGGTGGTCCTGAGGTGCTGCGGGTCAGGCGGGTGGACGATCCCGTCGCCGGGCCGGGGCAGGTGGTGGTCGGCGTCTCGGTGGCCGACGTGATGTCGCTGGACGCGCAGTTGCGTGCCGGGTGGGGGCAGGAGTGGTTTCCCCTCCGGCCGCCGTTCGTGCCGGGGACCGGGGTGGCCGGGCGGGTGTTGTCGGCCGGCGACGGGGTGGACCCGGCCTGGGTGGGACGGCGGGTCGCGGCCCTGGTGTCCTCCGGGTACGCCGAGCGGGTCGCGGTGGGCCTGGACACGCTCGTACCGGTGCCCGACGGGGTGAGCTCGTGGCTGGCGGCGGCGCTGCTCCAGGTCGGCCCGGCCGCGATCAGCCTGGTGGACGCGGCGGAGCTGAAGCCAGGGGCGCGGGTGCTGGTCACGGGGGCCGGCGGGGGGCTGGGCCTGCCGATCGTCCGGCTCGCGCGGGCGGCCGGCGCCCAGGTGACGGCCGCCGCCCACGGCCCGGCCAAGCGGGAGGCGGCGCTGGCGGCGGGCGCGGCCGAGGTGGTCGACTACCCGGCGCTGCGCGACCCGGGCTCCTGGTCCACCCCGCCGCGGACGGGCGCGGAGGCCGGCGGCGCGGGGGCGTTCGACGTGGTGTTCGACGGGGTCGGCGGGCAGGTGGGGGCCGACGCGTTCGCGTCGCTCGGCGCGGGTGGCGTGTTCTTCGCCTACGGGGTGCCGAGCGGTTCGACGGCCCTGGTGGACCCGGCGGAGGCGGCGCGGCGGGGCGTACGGCTGGTCGGCATGGAACAGGTGCAGTTCGCCCCCGAGGAGTTCCGGCGTCTGGCCGGGCGGGCCCTGGACATGGCGGCCGCGGGCGAGCTGACGACCGTCGTGGGCCTGGCCGTACCGCTCGACCGGGCCCACGACGCGCACGCCGCGCTGGAGGCCCGCGAGCTGGTCGGCAAGGCGGTCCTGCTGGTCACCGCCCAGGCCGTGCGCTACCACGAGCACGGCGGCCCGGAGGTGCTGGAGCTGGCGGAGGTGCCGCTGCCCCAGCCGGGCCCCGGGCAGGTACGGGTGGCGGTCCGGGCGGCCGGGGTCAACGCCCTGGACTGGAAGCTGCGCGCCGGGTTCCACGGCCCGCCGCCGGACGGCCCCCAGGGCGTCGGGATCGAGCTGGCCGGCACGGTCGACGCGCTCGGCTCCGGCGTGACCGGCCTGGAGGTGGGCCAGGCGGTGTTCGGGCAGGTCGCGCCGGGGGCGGCGGCCACGTACGCGCTGGCCGAGGCCGCTTCCCTGCGGCCCAAGCCGGAGCACCTGTCGTTCGTGGAGGCGGCCGCGCTGCCCGTGGCGCTGGAGACCGCCAACCGCGCCCTGGACGAGCTGGGCCTGCGCGCGGGCCGGACGCTGCTGATCCACGCGGTCGCCGGCGGCGTCGGCCTGGCCGCGGCACAGCTCGCGCTGGCCCGGGGCGCCAAGGTGATCGGCACGGCCAGTGCGGGCCACCACGCCTTCCTGCGCGACCTCGGCGTCGTCCCCGTCACCTACGGGGACGGGCTGGAGAAGCGTCTGCCGGGGCCGGTCGACCTGGTGCTGGACGCCTCCGGGCGCGGCGAGGTCGACCTGTCGGTCCGGCTCACCGGCGACCCGGGCAAAGTGCTCACCATCGCCGACCCCGTCGGCGCGGGCAGGCACGGCGTGCGGTTCTCGACGGGCAGCGGCGGGCCGTTCCCGGTGGACGTGCTGCCGCGTGTCCCGGTCGCGGAGGTGTTCCCGCTGGAGCGCGTGGCCGACGCCCACAGGCGCAGCCAGGACGGCCATTTCCTCGGCAAGCTCGTCCTCGACGCGGAAACGTCCTTGCCGCGATAGCGGGCAGACTGGGCGGATGCTGGAAACCTCCGCCCGCCTGCTCAAGCTGCTCTCGCTGCTCCAGGCGCACCGCGACTGGAGCGGCCCGGAGCTGGCCACCCGGCTGCGGGTCTCGACCCGGACGATCCGCAACGACGTCGAACGCCTGCGCTCGCTCGGCTACCCCGTGCACGCCACGCCCGGGGTGGCCGGCGGCTACCGGCTCGGCGCGGGGGCGGCGCTGCCTCCACTGCTGCTCGACGACGAGGAGGCCGTAGCGGTCGCGGTCGGGCTCGGCCGGGCCGCGGGCGGCGGCGTGGAGGGCATCGAGGAGACCTCGGTACGCGCGCTGGCCAAGCTGGAGCAGGTCCTGCCGGCCCGGCTGCGGCGCAGGGTGCACGCGCTGAACGCCTACACCGTGCAGATCCAGGGGCCGGGCGCGGCGCCGGTCCGGCCCGAGGCGCTGACCGCGATCGCGAACGCCGCCCGCGACCACGAGCGCCTGCGCTTCGACTACACGGGCCACGACGGCTCGACGGCGGTGCGGAACGTGGAGCCGTACCGGCTGGCGCACCGGCGGGGGCGCTGGTACCTGGTGGGCTACGACGTCGAGCGGGACGACTGGCGCACGTTCCGGGTGGACCGGATGACGCCGCGGACGCCGACCGGCCCCCGGTTCACGCCGCGCGAGCTGCCCGGCGACGGCGACGTGGCCGCGTACGTGGAGAAGGGCGTCAGCACGGCGATGTGGCGCCACCGGGCGACGGTGCTGCTGCACGCGCCCGCCGAGCGGATCACCGCGCTGCGGCCCGGCCTGGAGGTCGAGCCGGCCGGCGAGGACGCCTGCCTGCTCAGGCTGGGCGGCGACGACCTCAACGGGATGGCGGTGTGGATCGGCTTCCTCGGCGTGGACTTCGAGGTGCTCGACCCGCCCGAGCTGGCCGAGACGATCCTCGGGCTGTCGGAACGCTACCAGCGGGCGGTCAGCGGACGGTAGGAACCCGGTCAGCGGACGACGGCAGTCTCGACGGCATGAAGAAGAACATGACCTGCGTCGCGGGCGGCAAGGACGACTTCCAGCTCGTCACGCACCTCACCCTCACCGGCCGCGGGCGCGAGATCGGCCGGGCGCTGGCCGAGGAGGCCCGCCGGCTCGGCTGGTCGCCCCAGCGCGCCGACCCGGCCGTGATCAGGGCGAGGATGACCTGGTTCGAACGGAACTGGCCGCAGCACCACGCCCGCATGGACGGCGCGGCGGCGGCCCTCGGCCTCGACCCCGACCAGGACGAGCTGGCCCTCGACGGCTGGAACTACGTGCCCGTGGGCGGCGCCTGCTCGGCCCAGTGGTGCCCGCCGTCCGCCTCCGCCGACGGGCACGGGCGGGTGGGCCGCAACTACGACTTCTTCCTCCACACCACCAGCCAGACCATGGGACAACCGCCCCAGCCGGGTGAGCTGCCCATGGCCTCCCGGCCGTACGTGATCACCACCGTGCCCGACGACGGGCTCGCCTCGACCGTCATCACCATGAACGGCCTCGACGGCTGCATCGACGGGATCAACGAGGCCGGCCTGGCCGTCATGCTGCTGATCGCCGACACGCCGGCCGCCACCCCGCCGCGGCTGGACGTCCCGCAGGTCGGGCTCGGCAGCCTGCAACTGCCCCGGTTCCTCATGGACACCTGCGAGACCGCGGCCCAGGCCAAGCAGGCGCTGCTGGGGGCCAAGCAGTACGACCTCGGCCTGCCGCTGCACTACCTGGTCGCCGACGCGCACGGCCAGGCGTTCGTGTGGGAACGCGGCAGGGACGGCAGCGAGCACGTCGTCGCGTTCGGCGACGGCCCGCTGTGCGTCACCAACCACCTGCTGCACCGCCACCCCGACCCGATGGCCCTGCCCGCCGACACCCCGGAGAGCCTCGGCACGTACGGCAGGCTGCGCACCCTGTACGAGCGCAGCAAGGGCGCCACCATGTCCACCGGCGACCTGCGGGACAGCCTGCGCGCGGTCCGGCCGGAGGAGGGTCCCGCCCAGCCGTTCCGCACGCTGTGGACCACGGTCTTCGACACCGCCGACCGCACCCTGGCCACCCGCTTCTACCTGGGCGACGGGCGGGACTACAGCGAGGAGCTGGTCTTCCCCGCCTCCGTGAGGTAGCCCTCGCGCACCTTCGAGCGTGACAGCTTGCCGGTGGGCGTACGCGGGAGCCGGTCGCGGTACTCGACGACCTTCGGGTGCTTGAACCTGGCGATCCGCGGCCCGCAGTGTTCGAGCAGCTCGGCGGTGAGCGCGGGGCCCGGCTCGACGCCCTCGGCGGGCTGCACGAGGGCGACGACGTTGTGGCCCCACTCCTCGTCGGGCACGCCGATGACGGCCACGTCGGCCACCGCGGGCCCGGCCAGCAGCGCGGCCTCGATCTCGGCGGGGTAGATGTTCACGCCGCCGGAGACGATCAGGTCGGTGCGCCGGTCGCACAGGAACAGGTAGCCGTCCTCGTCGAGGTAGCCGATGTCGCCGGGGGTGTACCAGTCGCCCAGCATGCTGGCGGCCGTCTTGGCCGGGTCCTTGCGGTACTCGAAGGAGCCCATGGACGACTTGACGTAGATCATGCCGGGCTCGCCCGGCGGCAGGTCCGCGCCGTTCTCGTCGCAGATCCTGGCCTCGAACGTCGGCGCGGGGCGTCCCACCGTGCCGGGCCTGGCCAGCCAGTCGAGGGGCTTGACGGAGAAGGCGATGGTGGACTCGGTCGAGCCGTAGTACTCGTACAGCACCGGGCCCCACCAGTCCATGATCGCCTGTTTGACGGCGACCGGGCAGGCGGCGGCGGTGTGGATGACCTGGCGCAGGCTCGACACGTCGTACTTGGCCCGGACGTCCTCGGGGAGCTGGAGCATGCGGTGGAACATGGTCGGCACCATCATGGCGTTGGAGACGTGGTGGCGTTCGATCAGCTCCAGGATGTCGACCGGGTCGAACCTGGGCGTGATCACCACGGTGTGCCCGAGGTGCAGCGCGAACTGGGTGTGGGCGCACGGCGCCGAGTGGTACATCGGCGAGGTCACCAGGTGCACGGCGTCGCCCGGCGTGAGGTCGACGACCTCGCCGAGGAACCAGACGTACAGCGGCACGATGGCCTCCGGCTCGGCGTCGGGCAGCCTGCGCTGCACGCCCTTGGGGAAGCCGGTGGTGCCGGAGGTGTACCACATGACCGCCCCGGCCGTACGTTCGGCGGGCGCCTCGGCCGGCTGCCCCTCGGCCAGCCCGGACGTGCCGATCTCCCCGCCGGGCACGGCGTGCGCCGCGTCGGTGACCACGAGCCCGGCGTCGCAGTCGGACAGGATGTAGGCCACCTCGGCCTCGGTGAGATGCCAGTTGATCGGCACGTAGTAGAGGCCGATCTGACCGGTCGCCATGAGCATGACGACGGCGTCGATGCCGTTGGGCAACACACCCGCGACCACGTCGCCCTTGCCGAGCCCCCGGGCCCGCAGGCCGTGGGAGACCTGGTTGACCCTGGCCAGCAGGTCGCCGTACGTGGTCTCGGAGCCGTCGGTGTCGATCACGGCGACGCGGCCCGGGTCGGCGGCGGCGATGGCGTAGAAGCCGGGAAGGCCGCTGATGTCCATCTACAACTCCAGGAGTTCGGCGAGACGGGCCCGGTGGATGCGAGGCGGGCCGAGCAGCACCTCGTCGGCCTTGGCCCGCTTGTAGAACAGGTGCGCGTCGTGCTCCCAGGTGAAACCGATGCCGCCGTGCAGGAGCAGGTGGTCGCGGGCGACCTCGAAGCAGGCGCGGCCCACGTACGCCTGGGCCAGCGCGGCGGCGCCGGGCAGCTCGCCGGGCGACTCGTCGGCGGCCCAGGCGGCGTACCTGACGATCGACTCGGCCTGTTCGAGTTTGCCGTGCATGTCGGCGAGCTTGTGCTTGACCCCCTGGTAGGAGCCGATGTAGCGGCCGAAGGCGACGCGGATCTTGGCGTAGGCGACGATGGCGTCCAGCGAGGCGCGCAGCACGCCCAGTTGCTCGGCGGCGAGCGCGACGCACAGCCGGTCGCCGATGCCGCTGCCGGCGGGCGGCCGGCCGAGCACCCGGGCGGGGGCGTGCTCCAGGGTCACCCGCGCCTGGCCGCGCGTCAGGTCGAGCGTCTCCAGCGGGGTCCGCGTGACTCCGGGACCGGCCAGGTCGACGGCCACCAGCACCACGCCGCCGTCGCCGGGGGCGGGCGCGAGCAGCACGCCGGCCTCCGCGCCGGACAACACCCGCGGCAGCGTGCCGGTGACGGACGTGCCGTCGAAGGCGAGGTCCTGCTCGGGTTGGACGAGCGTGGCGGCGACGCGGCCCTCGGCGATGCCGCCCAGCAGCTCCTTGTCGGGCACCTGGGTGAGCGCGAGCGCGGCGAACTGGGTGGCGAGGAAGGGGCCGGGCAGCAGCGCGGCGCCGGTCTCCTCCAGGGCGACGGCGAGGTCGGCGAACCCGGCCCCGGCACCGCCGTACTCCTCGGGGACGATCAGGCCGGACAGGCCGAGCTCGCCGTTGAGCCGGGCGTACACCTGCGGGTCGTAGCCCTCGCGGGCCTTGCGGAGCGGCGCGGCGGCGCGCAGGAAGCCGCGTACGGCCTCGCGGAGCTGCTGCTGTTCCTGGCTGAGTACGAGCTTCACCCCTGCGTCCCCACCTTCAGGTCCTTGAACGGCACGGTCTTGTCCATCCTCGGCTCCGGCGGCAGGCCGAGCACCCGGTCGCCGACGATGTTGCGCATGATCTCGTTGGTGCCGCCGCCCAGCGACATGCCGGGGGCCAGGGAGATCGCCCGGGACAGCGGGTGGTCGCCGACCACGGACTCGGGGCCGGCCAACTGCGTGGCGAGGTCGGCCTGGAACATGGTCAGCTCGGCCAGCAGCAGCTTGGCGGCGCTGCCGCGGGCGCCGGGGAAGATGCCCGCCCTGGTCTCCTGGGCCAGGCGCTGGTTGAACAGCGCCAGGGCGCGGGTGCGGATGTGCAGTTCGACGAGCTGGTCGCGGACCAGCGGGTCATCGGTGTCGAGCGTCTCTCGCAGCGCCTCGAAGGTGGCCGGGTTGTCCTTCTGGCCGCCCATGCCGACACCGGCGGAGATCGACAGCCGCTCGTGCAGCAGGGTGGTGACGGCCACGCTCCAGCCGTCGTCGACCTCGCCAACCCGGTGCTCGTCGGGGATCGTCACGTTGTCGAAGAAGATCTCGTTGAAGTTGGCCCTGCCGGACATGTCCTTGAGCGGCCTGACCGTCACGCCCGGGTGGTGCATGTCCACCACGAACATGGTCAGGCCCCGGTGCTTGGGCACCTCGACGTCGGTACGGGCCAGCAGCAGGCCCCAGTCGGCGTGGTGGGCGACCGAGGTCCAGACCTTCTGGCCGTTGACGACCCAGGTGTCGCCGTCGCGTACGGCGCGGGTCTGGAGGCTGGCCACGTCGCTGCCGGCGCCCGGCTCGGAGAACAGCTGGCACCAGACCTCCTCGCCGCGCAGCAGCGGCCGGACGAAACGCTCGCGCTGCGCGTCGGTGCCCCGGTCCACCAGCGTCGGCCCGGTCATCCCGAGACCGATGGAGAAGACGTACGTGGGGAGGGTGTGGTCACGGGCCTCGGCGGCGAAGGCGCGCTCCTCGGCCTGCGTCAGGCCCTGGCCGCCCCACTGCCGTGGCCAGGTGATGCCGGAGTAGCCGGCGTCGTAGAGCCTGGCCATGAACTCCTTGGCGCGGGCGAGGGCGTCGGCCCCGGACTGATCGTCGGCCGGGACGTTGTCCCGCAGCCACTCAGCGGCGGCACGCCGATACTCTGCAAGGTCCACATCGACTCCTTGGCATCAGTGTTCACTTACTCTAGTCAGGTCGCGGCGGCCCGCATAGAGCAATGCTCTGGAGCGCGTTTCGGGCGTGTTTGCCGCTGAATCTCCGCTGATTAGGGCCACCCCCGCCACCTGTGATCACCTGGTTCCGGGGGGATGGCGTGATCGTGTTCAGGCGCTGGTCCGTACGGCGGCGGCTGACGCTGGCCGCCCTGCTGAGCGCGCTGGCCGGCTACGGCGCCATCGCGCTGCTCGTCACGCCGATCATGCACACGGTGGCCACCGGCTTCCTCACCGAGCAGGCCGCCGCCGACCCGCGCCGCATCGCCTTCGTCGTCGAGCGCGACGCCCCCGCCCGCCTGCGGCCCGTGGCCGTCACCGAGGGCACCGACCTCATCCAGGTCGTCGACGAGGAGGGCCGCATCCGGCAGGCCAGCTCCCGCCTGACGGGACAGCCGCCGCTCAGCACCGCCACCGCCACCGGCGCCGACGCCCGCCTCACCACCACGTCCTGCACGAACCGGGTGCCGGGCGTCCACTGCCTGATCACCGTCGGCTTCCGGGCGAACGTCGGCGGCAGGCCCTGGATGGTCTACGCCTACACCCCCGAACTCCCCTGGTACATCAGCCCCGCGTACGCGCCGGCGGCCGCGCTCGGGGTGCTGCTGCTCTCCGCCCTCACGGCCTTCGTGGCCTGGCTGGCCGTACGCAAGGCGCTGGCCCCGGTCTCGGCGATCAAGGACGAGCTGGCCGAGATCACCGCCACCGACCTCAAGCGCCGGGTGCCCCGGGGGGCGCACCGGGACGAGCTGGACGACCTCGCCCGTACCGTGAACGAGACGCTCGACCGGCTCGAACACGCGGTGGAACAGCAGCGCAGGTTCGCCTCCGACGCCTCCCACGACCTGCGCAGCCCGGTCGCGGCCATGCGGACGCAGGTCGAGGAGGCGATGCTCGCCCCCAAGGAGACCGACTGGCCCGGGACCGGCGAGCGGTTGCTCGGCAGCCTCGACCACCTCCAGAGCATCGTCGCCGACCTGCTGACCCTGGCCAGGCTGGAGGCCGGCGTACCCGCCCGGCGCGAGCCGGTCGACCTCTCGGGGCTGGTGACCGACGAGCTGCGCCGCCGCCGGGAGGGCAAGCGGGTGGAGGCGCGCCTGCGCCTGGGCGTGCCGGCCGAGGGCGACGCGCTGCGCCTGTCCCGGCTGCTGGCGAACCTGCTCGACAACGCCGAGCGACACGCGGATACCATGATCACTGTGACTGTGGGTGAACAGGATGGGCAGGCGGTACTGGAGGTGCTCGACGACGGCGCGGGCATCGTCCCCGACCAGCGCGAGGCCGTCTTCCGGCGGTTCACCCGGCTGGCCGCCTCGCGCCGCCGCGACGCCGGTGGCACCGGGCTCGGCCTGTCCATCGCCCGCGAGATCGCCGAGGCCCACAAGGGAACGCTCACCATCGAGCCTTCCGAACACGGCGCCCGGTTTGTCCTACAAATACCGTTGATCAGTAGTTAGAGTTACTCGCTGTGACGACCGATTTCAGCCGATTAAGGCGCGAAGACCTCCTCAAGACGGCCTGCGAAGTGATCGCCGAGCAGGGGTTCGGGCACACCAGGACCCTCGACATCTCCCGGGCGGCGGGCGTCAGCCAGGCGTTGCTCTTCTACCACTTCGACACCAAGGACCGGCTGTTCGCGCAGGCGTTCAGCCATGCCGCCAGGCTGCACCTGGAGTCGCTGGCCTACATCGAGGACTCCGCGGCCAGCCCACTCGAACGGCTGCGGGCCCTGCTCAGGCGCTGTTCGCCGGCCACGCCCTCCGACGAGTGGCGGTTGTGGATCGACGCCTGGGCCGAGGCGATGCGCAGCTCCGAGCTGGAGGAGATCTCCCGGCGCATCGACGCGCGCGGCCGCTCGCTGCTGCGCTCGATCATCGAGGACGGCCTGCGCATGGGCGCGTTCGCCTGCGGCGACCCGGAGGACGCGGTCTGGCGGATCTTCGCGCTCATCGACGGCCTGGCGCTCCAGACGCACGTGCATCCCAAGGTGCTCTCCCGCCGCCGCGCCGCCACCCTCCTCCGTACGGCCGTCGCCGCCGAGCTGGGGGTGGCCGCCGAGAACCTGTGACCCGGGTCACTCTTCCGCGTCTATTGGATACTTCGTACAATTACTGGCGCGAGGAGAGGAGCACCCGCGATGACAACCGCACCGAGCTCTACCGCCGCCGCCGCGAACGACGAGAGGGCCGCCACCCGCGCCGCCTACGAAGCGGTCGTCGAACGCCTCTCGAAGGCGTCGGTCGACAAACACTGGGAGCCCTACCGCGACATCCCGTGGGACGACCCGGAGTTCCTGGTGGACCAGGCCGACCCGCGCTGGGAGTTGCCCGAGGTCGACAAACTGGGCGGCCACCCCTGGTACCGCACCCGCTCCCCCGAGGTACGCGCCAGGATCGGCCTGTGGCGGGTCGCCACCGCCATGAAGATCGGCCTGCAGTTCGAGAACCTGCTCAAACGCGGCCTGCTCAACTACGCCTACCGCCTGCCGAACGGCTCACCCGAGTTCCGGTACGTCTACCACGAGACCATCGAAGAGGGACATCACGGGATGATGTTCCAGGAGTTCGTGAACCGTACGAAGCTCCCCGTACGCGGCATGCCGGGCCCGCTGTCGCTGGTCGCCCAGGTCGCGCCGTGGATCCCGCTGATCTCCACCGAGCTGTTCTTCGTCTTCGTCCTGGGTGGCGAGGACCCGATCGACCACGTGCAGCGTAAGGTGCTGAAGGACGGCCAGGTCCACCACCCGCTGGAAGAGACCATCATGCGCATCCACATCGCGGAGGAGGCCAGGCACATCTCCTTCGCCCGCCACTACCTCCGCGACCGGGTGCCGCGCATGCCCCGCCACCGCCGGATGTTGCTGAGCGTGGTCTCGCCGGTCGTGCTCGGGGTGATGGCCCGCATCATGCTCGCGCCGCCCGGCCCGATGATCAGGCACTTCCGCATCCCGCCCGGCGTCGTGGCCGCGATCTACCGCGACAACCCGGCCGCCCGGCAGGAGATCCGCGACTCGGTCGGCCGGACGCGCGCGCTGTGCGCCGAGATCGGGCTGGTCAACGCCGTCAGCAGGAAGGTCTGGCAGGCCATGGGGATATGGGCGGAGCCGCGCCGGTGACGGCCCCGCGGTCCACGGCGAAGAGCACGGGGAGTCCCGCGTGAGGACCGCCGTGGTGACCGGGGGCGCCTCCGGGATCGGCCGCGCGGTCGCGCGGGAGCTGCGGCGCAGGGGCGTGGCGGTCACGATCGCCGACGTGGACGAGACGGCGGGCAAGCAGGTGGCCGCCGACTTCGGGCTGGAGTTCGCCCGCCTCGACGTCACCGACGCCGAGGCCGTGGCCGCGCTGGTCACGCGGGTGAGGGCCGAGCGCGGGCGGCTCGACTTCATGTTCAACAACGCGGGCATCGCCGTCGGCGGCCGTACCCGTGAGCTGTCGCTCGACCACTGGGACCGGACGATCGACGTGAACCTGCGCGGCGTCGTCCACGGTGTGCGCGCCGCCTATCCGATCATGGCCGACCAGGGGTTCGGGCACATCGTCAACACCGCCTCGCTGGCGGGGTTGCTGCCCGCGCCGCTGATGTTGCCGTACACGGCGACCAAGCACGCCGTCGTCGGCCTCTCGCTGGCGTTGCGGGCCGAGGCGGCGGCGTACGGGGTGCGGGTGAGCGTGGTGTGCCCGGGGTTCACCGACACGCCGCTGCTCGACCACGCCAACCCCGGGCTGCCCCCGACCGAGCTGGCCGCGAACGTGAGGAGCGCGGCGGTGCGGGCGCAGGGGCGGCTCTACCCGGTGGACGCCCTGGCCGACGACATCCTGCGCGGGGTGGCGCGGAACAAGGCGCTGATCGTGGCGCCCGCCTCGGGGCGGGCCGCCTGGCGCGTGGCCCGGCTGTGGCCCGCGGCGGCCGTACGGGTGGCGGGTCTGGCGATCAGACGCCTTCCCGGACGATGAGGTCACGGGCGGAGAAGCCGCGGGTGACCGGAACACCCGCGGCACAGGCAGCGGTCGCCGGCCGTACGGTGCCGCTCAGGCGGTCCGGCTCGGGGCGGGGCGCCGGGCGAGGATGACCTCGGTCGTCGTCACCAGTTCCCAGCGGCCGGACGGGTCGGCGTCCAGCAGGGCGGCCCTCGCCGCCTCGACGAACGCGGGCAGCCGGCCGCCGAGCCTGGCCGGGGCCGTGTAGGAGTAGGAGAGCTGCAGGCCGAGCAGGGCGTCGAGGTCGTAGGCGAGGCGCTGCTCGTACCGGCCGGACTCCAGGTCGGAGAAGGGCGAGCCGGCCAGCACGTCGTGGTGGTGCTCGCCGGTGTGCTGGAAGGAGCCCGTGGCCGTCCAGGTGCCGACGCCGAACTCCTCGCGTACCCGGCGCATGACCGGCTCCCACGGCTCCTCGCCCGGGTCGCGCGTGGGGCCGACCAGGGCGACGACGCCTCCCGGCGGCAGCAGTTCGTCCAGGTCGGCCAGCACCGCCCGCCGGTCCGTCCAATGGAAGGACCGGCCCATCACCACGTGGCCGAACGGCGGCAACTCACGCAGCGTCGTCGAGTCGCCGCGCAGCCAGCGGAGGCCGGGCGCGCCCGCCGCCAGCCGCCGGCCCTCGGCCAGCATCTCCTCGTCGGGGTCGACGGCCAGGACCTCGCGTACCCGCCTGGCCAGCGGGATCGCGATCGTCCCGAGGCCGTCGCCGAGGTCGAGGACGACGCCGTCCGCGCCGAACGCGCGGGCCAGGTGGTCGATGGCCGGATCGCCGTGTCCGGCCCGGTACTTGGCGTAGTAGGGCGCCGCGCCGCCGAAGAGGTCCGTCATGGATGGGACCATATACAGGTTCCAGACTCGTTCGATGGAAGGTTTTGATCGGTGAGGCGGCTACTCACGGTCCTGTTGCTCGCGTGCGCCGCGGTCGGGTTCGCCCCTTCCGCGCAGGCGCACAACGTGCTGGTCGGCAGCGATCCGAAGGACGGCGCCGCGCTGTCCGCCTCGCCCGCGCGGGTGACGCTGGTGTTCGACCAGGCCGTGCGGCAGGGGTACGCGCAGGTGGGCGTGACGGGGGCCGACGGCTCCTCCTACGCCGACGGGACGGCCGAGGTGTCGGCCGAACGGGTCTCGGTCAAGGTCAAACCGCTGCCCGCGGGCGGCTCGTACGTGGTGGGCTACCGGATCCTGTCGGCCGACGGCCATCCGGTGACCGGCAGCATCAGCTTCAGCCTGGCCGCCTCCGCCACCGGGGTCTCGGCCGGCCAGAACGGCCAGACGGGGCAGACGGGGCAGAGCGACCAGGGGTCCAGCGCGCAGGCGGCCGAGGCGGCGGCGCTGGGCGGAGCCGGCATGGCGGTCGTGTGGATCGTGGCCGCCCTGCTGCTCCTGGCCGCCGGCACCGCCGTCGCCCTCCGCCGCTCCACCTCCGCGCCCGCCGCGGAGGTCGAGGCCGGCACGAAGGTCGAGGCGGCGGACGTCGAGGCCGGGGCGCGGCCTTCGGAGGGGACCCGGACGTGACCGCGACCGTTTCCTCCCGTTCCGGTGCCTCCCGTTCCGGTCAGCGGATCGGTGGTGGGCGGCTCGTCGCCGGGGCGTTCGTCGTGTGCGGGATCGTGTCCGCCGTGGCGGCGTCCACGCTCACGGCGCAGGAGTCCGTGCCGGGCATCCCCATGCCGGGGCCGGTCGTCGCCTACGGGCTTCCCGTCGTCAGGGTGCTGCTCGACCTGGCCGCCGTCGCCGTGGTCGGCCTCAGCCTCGTGCCCAAGCTGCTCGGCTTCGACGCCCCCGGCGCCACCGAGCCGGTCCTGCGCCAGGTGCGCCCGCTCGCCGTACTGGCGGCCTGGACGTGGGCGATCTGCGCGCTGCTCACCATCGTGTTCCAGACGGCCGAGCTCAACCCGGGCCGCGTGCCCACGTTCGGCATGATCGCCTCCTACGTCGAGGACGTCGGCACCGGGCAGGGGCTGCTGTTCAGCGCGGCGTGCGCGCTGGCGGCGGCGGGCATCGGGCTGATGGCGGTGCGGTTCGGCGAGAAGGTGCCCGCGGAGCTGCGGATCATCGTGGCGCTGTTCGGGCTGCTGCCCATCCCGGTCACCGGGCACGCGGTCAACTCCGTGTGGCACGACCCCATCATGATCTCGATGGAGATCCACGTGATGGGCGCGGCGGCCTGGGCGGGCGGCCTGGCGGCCACGGCCGTGTTCGTCGCGCCGCACCCGGGCCTGCTGGCCGTGGCGCTGCCGAAGTTCTCCAGGATGGCCACCGTCTGCCTGCTCCTGGTCTCCCTGTCAGGGTTGATCACCGGGCTGGGCACGATGGCGCTCACGCCCGGCGTCGAACTCCCCGACGCGATCGTGACCAGCCATTACGGCGTCCTCGTGGTGATCAAGACAGCGCTGGTGGCGCTGCTGGTGCCGCTCGCCGCCCACATCCGCTTCCGCCTGCTGCCGGTCATCCGCCGCGGCGGGGCCACCGCCCTGGTGAGCTGGACGGCGGCCGAGGTGGGCGTGATGGGGCTGGCCTACGGCGTGGCGGTGGCGATCACCCGGGCCTCGATCGGCTGAGCCCGGCGGTCGCGCCGCCCGGCGACCCACTCGGCGGCCAGCCAGACGGCCAGCAGGCCGAGCCCGGCCCAGAGGGCCGACGACGTGACCAGGGGTGGGGATCCGTACAGGCCGGTCTGGCCCTTGATCGCGCCGTAGACCGAGCCCATGACCGCGCTCTGGACGACCAGCGCGCCGTAGGCGCCGGCCGTCACCGCGGCCGCGCCCACGACGGCGCGTACGGCCGGTACGCGCACCAGGAACGCGAGGTCCACCAGCAGCCCGGCCACCACGAAGAAGAACGGCACCGCCGACGGCGGGAAACCGCCGAAGGTGAGCAGCGGCCAGATCAGCGTGCGGAACCCCACGTACGCGCCCGCCACCAGCGTCGCCGCGCCGAACCGGCCGATCATCAGCCGGGCCGCCACCAGCACCGACAACACCGCCACCACGGCGTAGACCGGGTAGAGGTAGTCGGGCACGGGCAGGGTGAACCCGCTCATCATGACCCGGTCGATCGGCCGGCCCATCTGGTCGGCGGCGAATCGCAGCAGGATCGGCTCGGCGTAGGTCGCGTGGTTGTCCCAGGCGCCCAGCGAGAGCACGCCGTACTCCTGGTGCTGCTCGGGGAAGTGCATGTTCTCCAGGAAGAACGCGAAGAACGCGCCCAGCACGACCGTGCGCTCCCGGCCGGGGGGCGCACCCATGAACCAGCCGCGGATCACCCCCGCGATCATGAAGAACGTTCCAACGTAGAGCATGATGTGCGACGGGCTCCACGAGGTGATGTCGAGCCCGTTGACGCGGTGGTTGATCAGGTCGAGCGGCACCGCGACCAGGAAGATCCCGGTGCCCCACTGGATGAGCCGGAGCGCCGCCTTGTCCACCCCGTAGCCGGTGTAGCCGTGGACCACGGTCAGGACGACGACGACGTCGCCGCCGGCGGAGTTGAGCAGGTGGGGCGGGGCGAGGTCGTCACGCAGCCACTTGAAGTGCCACGAGACGTCCCACGCCGAGCCGAGGAGCTTGAGCGTGAGCGCCACCAGCCATCCGAAGTAGAGCACCCGGAACAGGTCTTGCGGCGTCTCGCGCCCCGCCTGGCCTCTGGTCCAGTACGGCAAGGCCCACGCTGCGGCCTTCTTGAACGATGCTGGTGACTTCACGGCGCAAATCTTACGGTCCATCCGGCCCATCGGTCTCAGATGTCCTATTTGTACGGCTTTGTCGCTCGCAGCGAATACATGAGCGGCACCCGCGGCGCCCCCTCCGGGAGCCGGTACGCCGAGCCGTCGGCGACCAGCGTGGCGAAGCGCGGGAACAGCGTGTGGTCGTGCTCGTGCAGGAAGTCCAGCCGCAGCCCGGCCGCCGCCACCGCGCTGACGACCTCGCCGAGGCCGTGCTGGAACTGCACGGAGGTCGGGTGGTCGAGCTCACCGCTGCCGGTGTAGCTGTGGACGTCCTCCCAGACGTGGGGGCCGCGCGCGAAGTAGTCATAGGTGACGGTCGTACCGGTCTCGTCGTCGAGGACGTCGGCGACAGGGTGGAACTCGGCCAGATAGAGGAAACCGCCCGGGGCCAGCAGCGAGGCCACCGTGGCCGCCCAGCGGGCCAGGTCGGGCAGCCAGACCAGGGCGCCGACCCCGGTGTAGACGATGTCGTACGTCCGGCCGCCCAGCGCCCGCGCGGCGTCATAGACGTCGGCGGTGACGAACGTGGCCGGGATCCCGCAGTCCGCCGCGATCGCCCTGGCCTCCTCGACGGCCGCCTCGGAGAAGTCGAGCCCGGTCACCTCCGCGCCGCGCCTGGCCCAGGCCAGGGTGTCGAGGCCGAAATGACACTGCAGGTGCGCCAGCCGGCGTCCGGCCACCTCGCCGACCTCGGCCAGCTCGAACGGCCGCAGCGGGTCGTGCCCCTTCCTGAAACCCTCGACGTCGTAGAAGTCGCTGCCGACGTGGACGGGGACCCGCGCGTTCCAGTTGGCCCTGTTGATCTCCAGATAGTCCATGCGGGCGAGCCTAAGGGAGGCGTCGGGCCAGGCGTACCGGGAGGTGTTTGAGCCCGTTCTGGAAGTTGGAGGTGAGGCGTACCGGGGTTCCGGCCGGCTCGACGTCCCAGGCGAGCAGCTCGCCGAAGACCGCGCGGAGCTGGACGCGGGCGAGGTGGGCGCCGAGGCAGAAGTGCGGGCCGAAACCGAAGCTGACGTGGTCGTTGGGGGTACGGGCGACGTCGAAGCGGTCGGGGTCGGCGAAGACGGCGGGGTCGCGGTTGGCCGAGGCGTGGTAGACGACCACCTTCTCGCCCGCCTGGACGCGCCGGCCGCCGAGCGTGAGGTCGCGGGTGGCCGTACGGCGGAAGTCCATCACCGGGGGCCAGTAGCGCAACATCTCCTCGACCGCGGACTCCAGCAGCGACGGGTCGGCGCGCAGCCGTTCCAGCTCGGCGGGGTGCTCCAGCAGGGTGAACAGGCCGCCGGGGATGCCGTTGCGCAGGGTCTCGTTGCCGGCGACGGCGAACAGGAAGAACATGTTCTCGAACTCGGCCTCGGTCAGGCCGCCCTCCCGCATCGCCGACATGACGGACTCGCGCGGGGTGTCGGCCAAGGTGTGGGCATAGGCGAACATGTCGGCCAGCGCGGCCCTGGACCTGGGGTTCATGCCCGGCCTGAGCTCGGGACGGGCGGCGACCGCCAGACGGCCCACGGGGGTCAGGGACTCGACCTCGGCCGTGGACAGGCCGGCGTAGTCGTCGTCCTGGTAGCCGATCACGCGGGAGGCCCAGTCGTACAGCAGCCGCCTGTCCTGCTCCGGCACGCCCATCACGTGGGCCAGCGTCCAGACGGGCAGGTCGGCGGCCACCTCGACGAAGTCGCACTCGCCCACCGCGAGCAGCGCCGCCACCCGGTCCCTGATCGTGCGTTCCAGGGCTCGGACGGCGCGCGGCGTGAAGGCGGCGGCCACGATCCGGCGCACCCTGGAGTGGTCCGGCGGGTCCATGTTGAGCATCATCGACCGGACGAACTCCAGGTCGGCGGGTGTGTCGGGATCGCGGATCTGGGTGGCGCCGAGGTGCGAGGAGAAGTCCTCGGGGCTGCGCAGCACGCGCTTGACGTCGGCATGCCGGAACACGGCCCAGTAACCGGGCCCCTCCCGCCACGGGCCGACGGCCGGCTCAGGAATCCAGCAGACGGGACTCTCCCGGCGAAGCCTCGCGTACAGGTCATAGGGGACGGCCGCCGCATAGGTAGACGGCAAAAACACCCCCACCACCTCTCCCCCCACCACATCACCACGCCCCTGCCCAACCCGCTCCACCGCAGGACCTCCGCCGCCCTCCCCGGCCCGATCCCCCGCAGGACCTCCGCCCGTCTCCCCGGCCCGCCCCTTCGAAGGACCTTCGGCCCGTACGTCGGTGGGGGCTTGCGTGGGGTGGTTCGTTCGCTCCCCCGCCGGGTTATCCACAGGACGCTCGCTCCGCTCCTCCGCCATGCCCTCCAGCGTGCATGATGAGCGCGTGACTCCAGAAGACGCAGAGGCGATTCTCCGGCAATACTTCGCTCCCTGGATCCAGGAGCTCGGGCTGCGGGTCGAGGAGGTGGGCGAGCGCCATGCCGTCGTCCGGCTCCCCTGGTCCGGCGCCCTGGCCAGGGAAGGCGGCGGGCTGTGCGGTCAGGCGATGATGGCCGCCGCCGACACCGCCACGGTCATCGCGATCTCCTCGGCCAGAGGCGGGTTCGTGCCGATGACGACCGTGCAGCAGTCGACCACGTTCCAGCGGCCGGTGATGGGCCGCGACGTGCTGCTCGACGTGCGCGTCACCAAGCTCGGCCGCTCCCTGGCCTTCTCGGAGGTCACGCTGACCCCCGAAGGCGACGGCGACCCGGCCGCGCACGCCTCGACGGTCTACGCGATTCTCGGCTGACGCCCGCCCCGCGACGGCCGTCTCAGGGATCTCTCAGGTGCGGAAAGTAGGCTCACCAGCATGAAACGTGTGGCCGCGCTGGTCGCGGTGCTCGCCGTCATCGGGGTGACGACGTGGCTGGTGTGGCCGTCCCCTTCGGAGGCGCGCGGTCAGGACCAGCGGATCACGGTCGTCGACGGGCCGTCCGACGACCAGCGGGTGGAGCTCGACACCACCTTCTTCCCGCCGGCGGGCGGCGGGAAGGCGCCTGCCGTGCTGGTCGCCCACGGGTTCGGCGGCAGCAAGCAGAGCGTCCGCCAGCAGGCCGCCCGTCTGGCCCAGGACGGCTACGCCGTGCTGACCTGGTCCGCGCGCGGCTTCGGCCGTTCGACGGGAGAGATCGCACTCAACTCCCCCGACTACGAGGTCAAGGACGTCAAGCAGCTCGTCGACTGGCTGGCCAAGCGGCCCGAGGTCCAGCTCGACGCGACCGGCGACCCGCGCGTGGGCATCACGGGCGGCTCGTACGGCGGCGCCATCGCCCTGATGACCGCCGCGTACGACCAGCGCATCGACGCGATCGTCCCCCAGATCACCTGGGCCGACCTCGCCGACGCCCTCTTCCCCAACGCCGCCGCCCAGCCCGCCACCGGCGGGTCCACCGGCGGGTCCACCACCGGCCAGGGCGCGCAGAGCGCCGCCGCCGCGCCGGCCGCCATCGGCCAGGGTGTCGGCGACGGCGTCTTCAAGCGCATGTGGGCGGGCATCTTCTTCGGCCAGGGCGTCTCCCTCGACACCTTCGCCGACCGGTCGCGCCGCGAGGCCGCCGCTCCCCTGACCGCCCAGCAGGCCAGATGCGGCCGCTTCCTGCCGGCGATCTGCGACATCTACCAGCAGGTCGCCGAGGACGGCCGGCCGACGCCCGAGGCGATCGCGCTGCTGCGCAGGTCCAGCCCGGTCACCGTGGCCGGCCGGATCAAGGCGCCCACCCTGCTGCTCCAGGGGCAGCGCGACTCCCTCTTCCCCATCGCCCACGCCGACGCAAACGCCAAGGCCATCGCCGCGGCCGGCACGCCGGTCAGCATGGCCTGGTTCGACGGCGGCCACGACGGCGGCAACGGCGAGGCCGACTGGCTCTACGACCAGTCCTCCGCCTGGTTCGGCCGCTACCTCAAGCGCGAGGCGGCGCCCGCCGTGGGCGCGTTCACGGTCACCCGTGACGGCGGCCGCGACCCCGGCACCCGCCAGCGCATCAGGCTCCACCCCGAGGCGTCCTCCTACCCCGGCCTGGCCGGCACCGACACCACCACGGTGCGGCTCACCGGCCCCGAGCAGAACATCGTCAACCCGCCCGGCGGCGCCCCCGCCTCGATCTCGACCGTTCCCGGCGTCGGCGGCCTGCTGGGCGGGCCGGGCGGCGGCGCGGGCGTGTCCATCGACATGCCCGGCCAGAGCGCCGCGTTCGAGTCGGCGCCGCTCACCGCGCCGCTCCAGCTCACCGGCAGCTCCACGGTCACGGTCAAGGTGGCGGGCAAGGGCCAGGCGACGCTGTTCGCCAAGCTCTACGACGTGGCCGACACCACCCAGCCGGCCGCGTTGCCCGCCGGGCTGGTGGCGCCGTTCCGGGTCACGATCCCCGAAGGCTCGGGCGTCGCGGAGGCCACGGTCACCCTGCCGGCCGTCGACCACCGGTTCGCCGCGGGCCACCGGCTGCGGCTGGTGGTGACCACGACGGACATGGGGTTCGCGACCCCCACCGAGGCCGCCGCGTTCCGGGTCTCCCTGGCCTCTCCCGCGCTGGCCGTCCCCACGGTCCGCACGCTGGCCGCGCCGCCGAGCGGGGTGGCCTGGTGGGTGTGGGCGATGCCCCTGGCCGCCGTGCTCGCCGCCGCCGTCCTGCTGGCCACGGGCCGTACCTCTGGTCGTGGTGTCCCCCGCGCCTCCACCCGTGGTGGCGTGGCGGCGCCGGACGCGGGCGAGGCCCAGGTGCCGGAGGCGACGGGCGGCCGGGACGTGCCGTTGGAGATCGTCGGGCTGACCAAGGCGTACCGCAACGGCGAACGGGCCGTCGACGGGCTGTCGTTCCGGGTCGAACAGGGCCAGGTCCTCGGCCTCCTCGGTCCCAACGGCGCCGGCAAGACGACCACGATGAGGATGATGATGGGCCTCATCCTCCCCGACGCCGGCGAGATCCGGATCTTCGGCGACCCCGTCACCCCGGGCGCGCCCGTGCTGTCCAGGCTCGGCTCGTTCGTGGAGGGCCCGGGCTTCCTGCCCCACCTGTCCGGCCGCGACAACATCGAGCTCTACTGGGCCGCCACCGGCCGTCCCGCCGCCGACGCCCACTTCGAGGAGGCGCTGGAGATCGCGGGCCTCGGCAAGGCGCTCGACCGTGCCGTGCGCACGTACTCGCAGGGCATGCGCCAGCGGCTGGCCATCGCGCAGGCCATGCTCGGCCTGCCCGACCTGCTGGTGCTCGACGAGCCCACCAACGGCCTCGACCCACCCCAGATCAGGGAGATGCGCGAGGTGCTCAAGCGCTACGCGCGCGACGGCCGTACCGTGATCGTCTCCAGCCACATGCTGGCCGAGGTGGAGCAGACCTGCAGCCACGTGGTCGTCATGCACCGCGGGCGGCTGGTCTCCACCGGGCCGGTCTCGCGGCTGCTGAGCTCGGCGGCCGGCAACGGGCACGGCGGGCCGCGCCTGGAAGACGTGTTCCTCGACCTCATCGGAGACAGATCATGACCGCCGCGCCGGGCTACGTGCCGCGCCGTACGCTGCCGCTGCGCGTGGAGATCGTCAGGCAGTTCAAGCGGCGGCGGACGCTGGTCATGTTCGGGCTGCTGCTGGCGCTGCCGTGGGTGCTGGTGATCGCGTTCCAGTTCGGGCCGCAGTCCGGCGGCCAGGGGCAGTCGTCGTTGCGGATCAGCGACCTGGCGACCGCGAGCGGCCTGAACTTCGCGGCGTTCGCCCTGTCGGTGTCGGCGAGTTTCCTGCTGGTGGTGGCGGTCGCGCTGTTCTGCGGCGACACGGTGGCCAGCGAGGCCAGCTGGTCGTCGTTGCGTTACCTGCTGGCCGCGCCGGTCCCCCGTAACCGCCTGCTCCGGCAGAAGCTCGTCGTCGCGCTCGGCTTCTCGGCCACGGCGGTGATCTGCCTGCCGCTGATGGCGTTGCTGGCCGGCACGGTCGCGTTTGGCTGGCACGACATCCAGGTGCCGGGCACCGGGGAGACGATCCCGGCGCTCGACGTGCTGCCCCGCTTCGGCATCGTGATCGGTTACGCCCTGGTCAGCCAGCTCGTGGTGGCCGCCCTGGCGTTCCTCGTCTCCACGGTGACCGACTCGCCGCTCGGCGCGGTGGGCGGGGCGGTGGGCCTGTGGATCGTGTGCACCATTTTGCAGGCGGTGGAGGCGCTGGGGGTGCTGCGCGAGTTCCTGCCGACGTTCTGGAACAACGCGTGGCTGGACGCCCTCGCCCCCGAGCTCGACTGGAGCGGGATGGCCAAGGGCGCCTCAGTGTCGATCACCTACGCCGCGATACTGATCGCCGTGGCCTTCCGCAGGTTCTTGCGCAAGGACGTGGTCAGCTGACGCCCTTGGCGGCGTCCTCCAGGCCCTTGATGTCGATCTTCTGCATACCCAGCATCGCCTGTACGACCCGCTGGGCGGCGGCCGGGTCCGGCACGCTCATCAGCTCCTGGAGGGCCCGGGGGACGATCGGCCACGACAGGCCGTACCGGTCCTTCAGCCAACCGCACTGCGACTCCTCGCCGCCGTCGGTGAGCTTGGCCCACAGGTCGTCGACTTCCTCCTGGGAGGTGCAGTCGACGTACAGGGAGATCGCCTCGGTGAAGGTGAACTGCGGGCCGCCGTTCAGGGCGAGGTAACGCTGGCCGGCCAGCTCGAACGACACCATCATGGCCTGCCCGACGGGCCCGCGGCCGTCGTCGCCGTAGCGCTGGACGTCCAGGATGCGGGAGTCGGCGAACAGCGAGGTGTAGAACTCGGCGGCCTCCTCGGCCTGGTTGTCGAACCACAGGTATGTCGTGATCTTCTGCATGTCGCCGGTCGTCCTTTCGAGACGTGTCACGGGGACCGGGTCCGTACCCCGTCCCCCTTGCTCGTCAACGCGTCGAACGAGGGGCGGGAGGATCGACACAAACCCTCAAGAATTTTCCAGAAGTTTCAGGCACCCGCTTGAGGACCCCACCGACCAGGGCAAAGTCCGAAGCAGAGCCCCGGGGCGGGGGCGGGCGAAGGGGCCGGGCGAGGGCCCGGGGCACGCATCAGACGGGCGCGCACCGTCCGAAGGGGGGCGCCGTCCGAGGGGCGGGCGCGTCAGCTGTACGTCGAGACGGGGAAGCCGCGCACCAGCGCCAGCGCCAATGACTGGCTCATGGCGTGGCCGAGGGTGAGGAGGGGGTTACAGCGGCCCAGGGCCGCCGAGGTGTGGGGCAGGGGAGCGGCGGGGTGTGGAGGGCGGGAAACGGCTGGGGTGGAAATGGAGAGCTAGAGGGGCCGTTTCGGGGGTGATGGGGGGATGGCGAGAGGGTGCGGCCGGTTGGGTACGGCCGCGTTACGGCTGGTCAGGCCCAGTGTGGGGGCTTGTTGTCGAGGTAGAAGGCGTCGGGGTCGGCCTCGCGCCAGTCGCCCCACCCGAGGTCCGTGTCGTCCGAAGTCTGCTCCGGGAGAAATTCGTCCACGGAAAACATGCTACCTAGACGTACAAACCAACACCGGTCGTCTTCGCGGCTCCACGGACAGCCCACGCGACCGGCGGTACGATGCCAAGGCAGGTGTCGCCGATCCCCCGTGAGGCTGCGCATGGCCACCCCGACAGGCTGGCGGAGAGAAGGCAATCTACCGGCGGAGCTCACCAGCTTCGTGGGGCGGACCCGGTTACTCGCCAACCTCAAGCGCCATCTGGCCGAGTCCCGGCTGGTGACCGTCACCGGCATCGGCGGTGTGGGCAAGTCTCGCACGGTGCTGCGGTTGGCGCACCAGGTTCGTTCGCAGTATCCCGACGGCGTGTGGTTCGCCGACCTGGCCCGGTTGCAGGACGCGGGCATGGTCAAGCACACGATCGCCTCGGCGCTCGGCATCGCCGACCAGTCCTCGCGGGCGGAGTCGGAGTCGCTGTCGGAGTGGGTGGGCGACCGCGACATGCTGCTCATCATCGACACCTGCGAACACCTCGTGCAGGGTTGCGCCGAGCTGGTCCACGAGCTGCTGGAGGCCGCGCCCAACCTGAAGGTGCTGGCCACCAGCCGCCAGTCGCTCCACCTGCCCTACGAGCAGGTGGTCCCGGTCCCGCCGCTGCTGGTGCCGGGTGACGACCCGGCGGAGAACCTGTTCACCAACGAGTCCGTCCAGTTGTTCGCGCTGCGCGCCGGGGCGGTCGTGCCCGACTTCCAGCTCGACGAGGACAACATCACGGCGGTGGCCGAGCTGTGCCGCAGGCTCGACGGCATCCCGCTGGCGATCGAGCTGGCGGCGGTGCGGTTGCGCGCGCTGTCGGTGGAGCAGATCCTCGGGCTGCTGGCCGACCGGTTCAGCCTGCTGGCCGGCGCGAGCCGTACGGCGCTGCCCCGCCACCAGACGCTGCGGGCGGCCATCGGCTGGAGTCACGAGCTGTGCGAGCCCGCCGAGCGGCTGCTGTGGGCGCGGTTGTCGGTGTTCGCCGGCGACTTCGAGCTCGACGCGGCCAGGTTCGTCTGCTCGGACGGGCGGCTGCCGTCGGAGGACATCACCGACCTGGTGACCGGGCTGGTGGAGAAGTCGATCCTGCTGATCAGGAGCAACCACGCCGGCGTGCGCTACAAGCTGATCGACACCCTGGCCGAGTACGGCGAGGAGTGGCTCGACAAGCTCGGCCAGGCCCAGCAGATGAAGCAGCGCCACCTGGAGTACTACCTGAGCCTGGCCCAGCGCAGCGAGGACGCGTGGTCGGGCCCGCGGCAGATCTACTGGTTCGTACGCATGCGGCAGGAGCACGACAACGTGCGGGTCGCGCTGGAGCACGCGCTGTCCTCGCCGGCCCGCAGCGCCTCGGCGCTCACGTTGTTGTCGTCGTTGTGGTTCATGTGGGTGTGCTGCGGTTTCGTCCGGGAGGGCCGGCTCTACCTCGAACGCGCGCTGGAGGCCAACCCCTCGCCGACCAAGGAGCGCTGCAAGGCCCTGTGGGTGTTGTCGTACGTGCGCAGCGCGCAGGGTGACAGCGCCGGGGCGTTGTCGGCGGCCGAGCAGTGCAGCACCGAGGCCGTCCGGGTGGGCGACTCCAGGGCGGTGATCCTGGCCTCGAAGATGCAGGGCACGGCGGCGCTGCTGCAGGGCGACGTGCAGAAGGCCAGCGCGCTGCTGGGCGTGGCGATCGAGTTCAACACCGACAACAAGGAGCTCAATCCGGGTCTGCTGCCCGCGATCGTGGAGCTGTCGCTGGTGTTGTCGGCGCAGGGTGAGCTGTTCGAGGCCGAGTCGCTGCTGCAGGACTGCCTGCAGGTGTGCCGCGAGCGCGGGGAGTTGTGGGTCAGCTCCTACGCCCAGTGGGCGATGTCGCGCACCAGGCTCGCGACCGGCAGGGCGGACGAGGCGCTGCACAGCGCCCGCGAGGGCCTGCGGATCAAGCGGCACTTCCACGACACGCTCGGGACCCTGCTGGTCCTGGAGACGACGGCGCGCATCCTCATCACGCTCAGGCAGGCGCCCACGGCGGCCAAGCTGCTGGGCGCGTTGCAGCAGAACTGGCGGACGGCGGGTCTGCCGCAGATGGGCGCGCCGTTCCTGACCGACGATCACGACGCGTGCGTCGAGGACTGCAAGTCGATGATGGGCGACCTGGCCTACAAGAACGCCTTCGAGAACGGCGCCCGGCTCGACCTCGACGAGGCGTCCACGCTCGCGCTCGGCGACCTGGACGCCCCGGCCGAGGACTGACCTCAGGGCCCTCGACGGCCCAGGGCCAGCGGGCCCCCAGGGCTCAGACCGCCCGGGGCCACTGGCCTCCAGTGTCGGACCGCATGGGCCAGCGGGTGCCGTCCGGCCAGGCGTGCACGTAGCGCGCGCTGCCCAGCGAGAACTCGATGTGCCCCCGTACCCAGTGCTCAAGGCCGCGGACGTAGGTGCGGACCGGCAGCGGGGCCCAGCTCTCCAGCGCCGCCCGCCGGTCGAGGAACGCGGCGATCGCCTGGTTGTGCATCTCGGAGACCTCCAGCAGGGCTTCCTGGAGGGTGAGGTCCTTATGGGTGGCCAGCACGGTGACGAGATTGTGCCGGGCTTTGTCGTTGTCGCGCTCCTTGGCGTAGGAGAGAAGGTCGTTGTCCCAGCCGATGAGGTCGCAGGCCAGGTCCGACAACATGCGTACGTCGGGGTGGTGCCATTCCTCGGCTTCGAGGCGGTAACCGCCGCCGCCGTCGATGAGGGCGAAGCAGGTGTAGGTGGCTCCGGTGATACGGCGCATCAGGACGTAGTCCTGCGGCGTGGGGATCAGGTCGACCTCGCGGTTGGCGGCCTCCCAGATCTGGGCGAACAGGTACTCCTTGACCGTGATGCGCCACCGGTCCACCTGGGCGGGGGTGGAGGCGTCCATGATGCGGTGGAGGAGTTCGTTCAGGGCGACTCCGAAGGGGTCCTTCTCGTCGGGCTCCCTGCGGCCGTCCAGGATCTCCAGGAGCGGGGGCAGGGCGCGGGCGAGCGCCGAGGCGCGGTGGCCCATCAGCTCGCCCTCGCAGAACGCGTCGTCGAACGCGAAGAGCCAGTTGTACCAGTCGTTGATCAGCCGGAGGCTGTCTCGTGGGACGTCGGGGTTGGTACGTGCCGCGAGCAGGCCGATCTTGGAGCGCCGGAAGTGTTCGATGGTGTCGGCGCCCTTGAGCATGTTTGAGGCGGCCAGCCATGCGTGGCTCTCCGCGTCGACCTCCGCGGCGTGCACGTTGATCTCGTTCGGGAACGGGCACGGGAGCGGAGGGATGTGGAGTGGTCGCCTACCGAAGGAATGCGCAGAAGTAGCCACTCCTTCAGCATGACGATCGGCTGTTCAAAAGGCCACACTCGACAACTTGGAGCCCTTTAATGCCTTTTTCACACTATGGATCCCTTTAAGTGAACCATTGGATAAACTCGTCATTTTCGAACATTCGGGCTGTGTCCAATGCGGACGGAGCACCTGCCCGCGGATCCGCCCCCGCCTCCAGCAGCGCTCTGACCACGTCCGACTCCTTCTTGAACACGGCCCCGGCGAGCGGCGTCTGCCCGCGGTCGTTCGCGCGGTCGGGGTCGGCCCCGGACGCGACGAGCATCCGTACGGTCTCGGCGTGGCCGTGATAGGCCGCGAGCATCAGCAAAGTGTCACCTTTGCTGTTGGACAAATTAGCCGGAACGCCAGCCTCCACGTAGGCGCGCAGCGTCTCGGTGTCGCCCGCCCTGGCCAGGTCGAACATCCTGGTGGCGAACGCTTCCAGCTCCGGATCCTCGTCCATCTGTCCCATTGTGCCTCGATAGGGTGCCCTGCACGGAATCGATCCGACTCGCCATAGGTTCTGGGGAAGAGTACCTAGGGAAAGGCTGTCCAACCGTGTTCGACCCGAAGGATCTCTACAGGCTCGCAGACGACGCGCCCGAGCTGACCGATCCGGTGTTGCTGTACCACTTCGACGGTTTTGTCGACGCGGGCGGCGCCGGACGCCTCGCGCTGGGCCACCTGCTGGCCGAGCTGGAGCACCGGGTCGTGGCGACGTTCGACGTGGACCGGTTGCTCGACTACCGGTCCCGGCGGCCCATCATGACCTTCGACACCGACCGCTGGGTCGAGTGTGAGACCCCCGAGCTGGCCGTCCATGTCGCCAACGACGCCACGGGCACGCCGTTCCTGTTGATGAGCGGCCCGGAGCCCGACCGGGAGTGGGAGCTGTTCACCCGCGCGGTGGCCGAACTGGTGGAACGGTTGCGGGTGAGCAAGATCGTGACGATGCACGGCATCCCGATGGCGGTGCCGCACACCCGCCCGCTTGGCATCACCATGCACGCCAGCCGCCCCGAGCTGATCAACTCGCAGACCAGCGCCTTCGGCCGGGTCCAGGTGCCGGGGAGCGCGGCGGCGCTGCTGGAGCTGCGGCTCGGCGCGCAGGGGCGGGATGCGGTCGGGTACGCGGTGCACGTGCCGCACTACCTGTCGCAGGCGGAGTACCCCACGGCGGCGGTGACCGCGCTGGAGGCGGTGACGCGGGGCACCGGCCTGGTGTTCCCGATGGAGGGGCTGCACGACGCGGCCCACCGTACGACGGCGGAGATCGAGGAGCAGATCCAGGCGTCCTCGGAGTTGTCGACCGCCATCAGCGGGCTGGAGCAGCAGTACGACGCGTTCGCCGGCGGGTCGGAGCGGGAGAACCTGATGGCCGAGACGACCCCGATGCCCACGGGCGACGAGCTGGCCGCCCAGTTCGAACGTTTCCTCGCCGAACGCGACGACGAATGACTCCCGTCCGGCCGCTCCCGGTTCCGCCGGGGCGGCCGGATAGCCTGGCCGGATGAGCGAGATCCGGGTCGGCCTGATCGGATACGGCACCGCGGGCGCGTACTTCCACGCCCCGCTGATCCACGCCACCCCCAGCCTGCGGCTGGCCGCGGTCGTGACCCGCGATCCGGCGCGGCAGGCCGAGGTGGCCGACAGGTACGGCGCCGCCGGTGTGGCGGACGTACGGGAGTTGTGGGGGCGCAGCGACCTCGTGGTGGTCGCCTCGCCCAACCGGACCCACGTGAGCATGGCCGCCGCCGCGCTCGCCGAGGGCCTGCCCGTGGTCGTGGACAAGCCGGTGGCCCGTACCGCCGAGGAGGCCCGCGAGCTGGTCCGGCTGGCCGAGGCGGCCGGCGTCATGCTGACCGTGTTCCAGAACCGGCGCTGGGACGGCGACTTCCGCACGGTCCGCCGGCTGATCGCCGAGGGACGGCTGGGCGACGTGCTGCGGTACGAGTCGCGCTTCGAACGCTGGCGGCCGGTGCCGAAGGGCGGCTGGCGGGAGACCGGCGGCGCGGAGGAGATCGGCGGCCTGCTGTACGACCTGGGCAGCCACCTGATCGACCAGGCGCTGCAACTGTTCGGCCCGGCGCACGAGGTCTACTGCGAGAGCGACGTACGGCGGCCGGGTGTGGCCTCCGACGACGACACGTTCGTCGCGCTGAGGCACGCGGGCGGGGTGCGCTCCCATCTGTGGGCCGGCTCGCTGGCGGCACAATCCGGTCCGCGGCTGCGGGTGCTCGGCTCGGCGGGGGCGTTCGTCAAGTACGGCATGGACGTGCAGGAGGAACGCCTGCGCGCCGGCCTGACGCCGGACTCGCCCGGGTTCGGCGAGGACGAGGAGAGCCGCTGGGGGCTGCTCGGCGCCGACGGCGACGCCCGGACCGTTCCCACGGAGCCGGGCGCGTACCTGGACTTCTACCGGGAGGTGGAACGCGCCCTGCGTGAGGGCGCGCCACCCCCGGTCGATCCGCGAGGAGCGATCGACACGCTCGCCGTCATCGAGGCCGCCCACCTGTCAGCCACCCAGCGCATGGTCGTCCACCTGGGCTGACCGCGAGGGGCGAGCGAGGCTTCAGCGCAGGCGGGCGTTCAGCGCGGTGGTGTCGGCCTCGGTCCAGCCGTGGCCGTGCAGCCAGCCCATCGGGCCGTCGAAGCGGTCGTCCAGCACCTTCAGGAACTGCTCGATGTAGCGGGCCCGGGGGCGGTGGTCGTCCGCCGGGCGGGAGTCGAGGTCGTCCCGGTAGGTGGAGCTCGCGCGCAGGCGCTTGAGTATCAGCTCCAGCCGCTCGCCCGTCGCCACGTAGTCGTCCACGATCGCCGCGCGGGTGGCTCCGGCGACCTCCAGCGCCAGGGCCGACAGCACGCCGGTGCGGTCCTTGCCCGCCGCGCAGTGCACCAGCGCGGCCCCGTCGTCGCGGGCCATGGTGCGCAGGGCCGCCACGACGGCGTCCGGACGGTCGCGCAGGTAGCCGAAGTAGAAGCCGGTCACGCGGAGGTCCTCGTCGATGACCCGTTCCTGCCAGGGCAGCACGCGGTCGCCGTCGATGGAGCCGGCCTCGACGTCGGTGTGCCGGCCGCCCTCGGCGAACAATGTCAGGTGGTGGTGGGTCACCTCCGGCGTGAGGGTCAGCGGGCCGGGCCCCTCCAGGGAGACCTCGGGGGTCGAGCGCAGGTCCACCACGTGGCGCAGGTTCAGCTCGCTCACCAGGAGCGACACGTCCGCCGGGGTGAGGCCCTGCAGGTTGTCGGCTCGGAAGATCCGGCCGCGGCGGGTGAGCCCGCCGTCGCGGGTGGGAAGTCCGCCCAGGTCACGTACGTTGACGGCGCCTTCCAGATCGATCCATCTTGTCATCTCATTCATCAGCTTGACCCTATATGTCCTCCAATCATGAGCGAATTCCTTGTTCATAACGCAGCATGAACGTATGGATCCACGAGCGCTGCCACCCCGGCTGGTGATCGATCCATCGCTGCCCCCGGAGGTCTCGGTCGAGTTGCGGTCGAGCCCGCACATCCTCCGTATGGCCCGTTCCGGCAAGCGGATGGACCCCAGCTTCAGTCCTGTCCTGCTCTTCGCGCTTCCGGCTCTGCTGTTGATGGTCTGGATCGTGACCGGCCAAGGCGAAGTCGCCTTCATCTCCGGCATCGGCATGGGACTGATCGCCCTCATCCGCTGGATGGCGCTGGACAGCTCCCACCGGATCGTCAAACGAAGACTGCGCCTGGCCAACACCTACGCCGACCGTTTCATCCTTCCCGAGGACCTGGACCGTCCCTGCCAGATGTTGTTGCGCCGCGCCCAGGACGCGGCCGAGGCCGTCCTGAATTCCAAGGTCCACAAGGCCGGGCTGATCGACTCGGTCGAGAACCAGGTGTCGCTGCCGGAGGAGATCTGGCAGATCTCCCACCGGCTGCGGCGGTTGTCGTCCATGCACGCCGAGCACGGCCGGCTCATCCCCCGCGAGCTGCCGCCGGGCATGGAGGACGCGTTCAAGCCGTACACCAGCGCCCTCGACACCGCCTGGACGTCGCTCTCGCACCGCGTACGCCACCTGGAGAAGTACGCCAAGCAGGTGCTCAAGGCGGACAAGGTGTTCCACGCGCACAGACGCCTGGAGGCGCTGGCCGCCAAGACCCCCGAGTACCAGCAGCTCCTCGCCGACACCGTACGGGACGAACTGGCGCACGAGCGCATCAGGGAGCTGGCCGACCAGGCGGCGCACGTGCGCAAGCTGTTCGAGGAGAGCGTCATGCAGGCAAGGCAGGCGGCCGGCGAACTGCTGAGAACGCCCTTCAGCGACACGTACGGCACCGGCGCGATCGGCCGCCAGGCCACGACCGGCCCGCAGCGGCACCCCTCGCGCGACTCCTGAGCACCGGGACGATCAGGGCCTGGCCTGGCGCAGGAGCTCAAGGGTGCGGCGCATGCCCGCCTCGTTCCCCAGACTGCGGTAGATCTCCCTGGCCTGCTCCAGCGGCTCGACCGCCGCGCCGTGCCCGCCCCCGTCGAGGTGCGCCTCGCCGAGGTAGCGCAGGCTCCTGGCCATCCACCAGCGATCCTCCAGCTCCTGGAACCCGTGCACGGCCCGGCGCAGCTCGTGCTCGGACTCCTCGATCCGCCCGAGCCTGGCCAGCGCCCGCCCGGCCGAGACCGCGTTGCGGGCCACCCCCCACGAGTCGCCGAGCGCCACGAAGATCTCCTCGGCCCGGCGCACGTACCCCAGCTCCCGCGCCCCGCCCGCCGGGTCGCCCACCTCGCCGGCGGCGCGCAGGCAGCGGGCCTCCTCCCACAACTCGCCGCGCTGCCTGAACATCTCGGCCGCCCGGTCGAGGCTGAGCCCGGCCTTGGTGAACATGGTGGCGGCGGCCCTGTGGTCGCCGGCCCGCCGATCGCCGCGCGCCTGGGCGGCCAGCACCTCGCCGTACGCGCGCAGCGTCTGGGCCTCGGAGTAGCGGTTGCCCGCCCGTTCGAAGATGTCCAGGGCGTCTTCGAGCAGCTCGCGGGCCTCCTCGGGGCGCCGTTCCGCCATGCGCATCTCGGCCAGGTTGCGCTGGGTGCGGGCCATCCACCACAGGTCGTCCTCGCCCTTGAACGCGGTGATCGCCCCGATCAGGTAGTCCTGGGCGCGGTCGAGGTGCCCGTCGCTGAACAACGTCATGCCGATCGTGCGCATGGCCCTGGCCGCCCACCAGGTCTCGCCGAGCTCGCCGAAGATCTCCAGCGCCCGTTCGGCCTCGCGCAGCGCGCGGTCGCGCAGGCCCATGCCGCCCCGTACGGCGGCGCTGTCCAGCAGCGCGATGGCCAGCGCGCGCCGGTCACCGGTACGCCGCGCCGCCTCGCAGCCGATGTCGGCGACCGCCGCCCAGTCGGCCCAGTAGGCCCGCAGCGAGTGGCACAGCGAGCAGAACGCCCTGGTCAGCCCCCATGTCAGCTCCCAGAGCCGGAGCTGCGCGGCCAGGTTGATCATGCCGAGCAGCGTGAGCCGTTCGGCGTTGAGCCAGTCGCCCGCGCCGAGCTGGCCCTCCGCGCTGGCCCGGCGCCCGCCCTTGCTCCAGTCCTGGGGCCAGCGGTTCTGGGCGGCCTCCTCGGCCCGGCGGCGGTAGCCGTGCAGGACACGTTCGACGGCGGACCTGCGGCGTTCCTCCTCGTCCTGTCCGGCCAGCTCGGCGGCGAACACCCGGACGAGGTCGTGCAGGCGGTAGCGCATCGTGCCGGTCTGGTCGGTGCCGGAGCACTCGGCGAGCTGGGCGTCGATCAGGGCTTCGAGCTGGTCGGCGCCGTCGAGGCCGGAGATGTCGAGCAGCTCCCCGGCCACCCACCCGGGCACGTCGGGCGCGGGCAGCGCGCTGAGCAGGCGCAGCAGGCGGCGCTGGATCCCGGTGCAGTCGTCGTAGCTGAGCTGCACGGAGGCCCGTACGCTCTTGTCCACGCCGTTGGCCACCTGGAGCTGGTCGAGGCGGCGGCGTTCGTCGGCCAGCCGCCCGGCCATCTCGCGCAGGGTCCACTGCTCGCGGGTGGCCAGGCGTCCGCCGCAGATGTTGATCGCCAGCGGCAGATGGTCGCACAGCCGGACGATCTTCTTGGCCGACTCCAGGTCGTCGACGACCCGCCCGCCGCCGGCCAGCCGGGCCAGCAGTTCCACGCCGTGCGCCTCGGTGAACACGCCGAGCCGCGTGTCGTGCGTGCCGTCCAGGAACAGCGGGGCGCGCGAGGTGACCAGCACCGCGCAGCCGGGCTCGGCCGGGATCAGCGGTTTGACCTGGGCGGCGTCGTGGGCGTTGTCCAGGCCGATGAGGATCCTGCGGCCCTTGGTCCAGGTGAGCCAGAGCGTACGCAGCTCGTCGAGGCCGCCCGGGTCGGTGGCCAGGCGCACGCCCAGGCCGCGCAGGAAGCCGATCAGCACCTCGTCGGGGCGTACGGGGGCGTCGACGCCGCCGCGCAGGTCGGCGTAGAGGCGGCCGTCGGGGAACCAGTTCGCGACCTCCTGCCCGAACCTCGTCACCAGCGCCGACTTGCCGACGCCGCCGCGGCCGTACACGGAGACGACCAGGGGCGGTGACAGGGCGGTGGACCTGCGGCGGGCGGCGAAGACCTCACGCAGGGCGGCGAGGGAGTCGGCGCGGCCGGTGAAGTGCTCGGGCACGGGCGGCCACTGGTCGGGCGGCAGGGCGCCGGGCTCGACCGGCGCGCGGCGCCGGGGCTTGGTCTCGGTGGTGGCCCAGGTGGTCACCCCGACGAGCAGCGCCGCCGCGAGTGTCACCCCGACCTTGGCGACCGGCGGGATGTCCCATTCCAGCGAGGCGGCCAGCACGCTCGCCGCGGCGGCGGCGAGCCCGGCCGAGACGGGCGCCGCCCAGGCGGCCCGCTTACGTCGTGGCTTGTCCGGTAAGTTCCCCGTCACCGAACACCCCCTTCCCGGGGGTGATTCAAGCGGATGGGGCACGGCCCACGCCAGCCGTACCCCATCTTCGCGCTACAGACCGATCACGTGACAGGTGGCCGTGGCGGTCTTGGTCGGATCGCTCTCCGAGGTGGCGGTGAGCTTGACGCGGGCCAGGCGGTCGCCGCCGGACGCGCGCACGGCGTTGACCGTCACCGGCGCCTGCTTGCCGAAGGCCACGGAGGCCAGGGCGTTGGGCAGCTGGGCGCTCCAGCCCTTGCCCTGTACCTCGGCCGTGAGCCGGTAGACGTCGGAGTTGAGGTAGGCGCTGACGTCCTCGGGGTGCTGCCCCTGGGCGGGCGCCGCCTTGCCGGTGTTGAACAGCGGGAAGGTGCAGGTGGAGATGTTCTTGCCGGTGGGGACGCCGGCCCCGGGCAGCACGCGGACGCCGCGCTTCTGCGGGCCCGAGCCGTCGAGCGAGCGGATGGCGACGGTGTAGGACAGCTCGCCGTCACGGTTGCGCTTGAGGTCGGTGACGTAGAAGTGCAGGCGGTTGGCCTGGTCCTCGTACTCGTACTCGCTGCCGGAGTCGGTGCCGACGTGGAAGAGGGCGTCCGAGAGCTGGCGGAAGTCGCCGACGGTGATCGGCACCTTGGTCCCGTCGGGCATCACGTAGTCGGTCATGCCGATGTCCTGCGGGTTGGCGTCGATCACCCACTCGAACGGCGCCCGGTCCTCGTTCTTGGTCTTGGCCAGGAGCACGCCGGCGTCGGGAGTGAAGGAGTCGGAGCCCATGCGGTCCACGACCTCGACCGTGTAGTTCTGGTAGCCGCCGCGGTCGCACAGCGGGTCGGTCGTGGCGCAGGTGCTCTTGTCGCCGGGGGCGTCGAAGGAGATGTTGACGCCCGACAACTCGTTCTGCCCCGGCTGTACGGCGCGGGCCAGGACCTTGGCCGTCACCAGGCCCGACTCGTCGAGAGCCTCACGCGACAGGCGCAGGACGTTCTGCTCGTCGACCATGCCCAGCTTGAGCTTGTTGCGCAGCATGTGCTGGGCGCCCATGGACGCGCCCGCCGTGGGCGGGATCAGCCAGCGGGAGTGCGGACCGCCCGGGCCGTTGAAGCTGCCGCGGCTGAGCATCTCCCAGATGCCGGTGTAGGCCCGGATCGGCGGCACCCCGTACGGGTTGTTGTAGTTGTCCAGCACGCCGAGGATGTGGCTGAACTCGTGGGCATAGACGGCCATGCCCGAGCTCTCGGCCTGGACGGAGTCGACGCCGATGTTGGCGTTGGGCCAGAAGTTGGAGGCCGCCTGCCAGGAGGACCAGTCGACGTAACGGGTCTTCAGCCAGTTGGGCAGGGCCGGGTCCGGCGGGCCCCACTCGTCGGGCACGTCCTCCTTGGTCGGGAACTTCATCATCCCGAACTCCTGCCAGGTGGACGACTCGTCCTGGCCGGCGCTGAGGTAGAAGATGAAGTCGTACTGCTTGGCGACGTCCTCGCCGACGGCGTTGATCCAGGCGTTGTGGCCGTCGGTGCGCAGGTTCTTGTTGCACGTGTCGCCCGCCGGGCAGCCGGAGGTGCCGTTGAAGCCGGGCTCCAGGGCGTACTCGTGGTCCTTGCCCGGCATCGTGTACGGGCCGAACCCGCTCAGCTCGACGCCGTACCGGCCGCCGGAGTCCTCCATCCAGTACTCGTGGATGGTGTGACCCTTGTTGAGGGTGTTCGGCGTGTTGAGGAAGTCCTGGTAGAACTTGGCCACCTGGTCACGCGGGACGTCATGGGCCTCGGCGCTCGGGTTCGCGTAGATCGTCGAGCCCTTGGGCTGGGTGACGACGAACGCCTGGTTGGGGTAGTCGAGCAGCACCAGCGCGCCCTTGAACGTGCGCTTGGAGCCCTTGACGGCCGGGTCGTTCCACTTCGTGCCGGGCGGCTTCTTGTAGTCCGCCCACGTCATGTGGTCCGGGTTCTCCCAGTTCTGCGGGTCGAGGGGCGTGAGGCCACCGGGAGGACGGGCGCGCAGCGTCTGCGCGTCGGCCGATTCGTCCTGCTGCCAGGGCTGGGTCTGCGGCCAGTGGTTCTGCCGCCACGGGTACTCAGGATCATCAGTGGGGGGTGCTGCGGAAGCAGGGGTCGCCATCAGGCTCACCGGGATCAGCACGATGGCCGCCAGCAAACCCTTCAGCAGCTTCTTCGGGGCGTTCACGGATCGACGGTATAGACGATATTGACGGAGATCACCGATCAGCTGTAGGGAAGACGTGTAGCAAGGCTTCCGACATTTGTTGAAATATCCAGCTTGACCTAGGTGGGCCTGTGGCGGATCTCCAGCGGATCGTGGACGACCTCGCCGCCCGTCTCGGGCGCCCTCTGCTCCTGGAGGACCGCGTCCAGCGCGTGATCGCCTACAGCGAGCAGAACGGCGCCATGGACGACATCCGCCGCGACTCCGTCCTGCGCCGGCACACCACCGCCGAGGTGCGCGAGTGGCTGCGCGCGGCGGGCGTGCACGAGGCGCAGGCGCCCCTGCGCACGGCCGGGGCGCCGCACCTGGGCCTGCTGCCGCGCGTGTGCGTCCCGTTGCGGCACACCGACGGCCTGCTCGGCTTCCTGTGGTTCATCGACTCCGGTCCGGCCATGTCCGACGAGCAGGTGGCCGAGGCGCCCGCGGCCGTCCCGGGGCTGGCGCTCGCGCTGTTCCACGAGAGCCTGGCGACCGGGCTGGCCTCGCACCGGGAACTGGAGGCGGTCACCGGGCTGCTGCGCGGCGAGCGGGACGCGGCCAGGCGGCTCATCGAGGCCGGCGCGTTCCCGCAGGCGCAGCCGGTGACCGTGCTGGTGGCCCGGCCGCGTTCGACCGAGCCCGACGACGCGCTGCGCCTGGCGCTGGAACAGGGGCTGCTGGCCCTGCGGCGGCGGCTGAGCGGGCACCATCCGCTGCACCTGGTGCGCTACGACCACGCCGTGCTGCTCACCGCCGGGCCGCCGGTCCCGCCCGACGAACTGCACGCGGCCATGCCGGTCCCGGTGGTCGTGGGCATCGGGCGTACGCGGTGCGAGCTGGCGCAGGCCGCGGACTCGTACGCGGAGGCCAGGCACGCGGCCGAGGTGACCGCGCGGGTGCCGGGGCTCGGGCGGTCGGCGGAATGGGCGCGGCTCGGCGTCTACCGGATACTCACCCAGCTCTCGGACCAGGAGGTGCATCCCGGGCTCGACGGGCTGCTGGCCGACGAGCAGTACCTGCCGCTGCTGGAGACGCTGGAGACGTACCTGGACCTGGCGGGCAGCGCGGTGGCGACGTCCCGGGCGCTGCGGCTGCACCGTACCTCGCTGTACTACCGGCTGCAGCGGGTGGAGGAGCTGGCGCGTACGGACCTGAAGGACGGCGGCGAGCGGCTGGCGCTGCACCTCAGCCTGAAACTGGCCCGGCTGTCCGGCCGCTACCAGCCCCGGGACGCCCGCGGCGGCGACTGATTGCCTTCCCCACCATCGCTCGCGTTTAATGCCAAAAGGGCAAATCCGACGGGAGCGCCGATGGCGGGTGCGAAGCGTGCTGTGCCGGTTCTGGGCAGGCGCGCGCCCGCGCCCGTCGTGGCCCACTCCGCTCCCCTGGTGCTGCCGGTCTGCGCCGCGCCCGTCCGCGACGGGACGGTGGTGATCAGGGGCGAGCGGGTGCTCCAGGTGGGCTCGCGGGAGGAGCTGCTGTCCAGCTTCCCCGTCACGCGGGAGATCCGCTGGCCGGGCCTGATCGTGGCCGGGCTGGTGGACGCCTGCTCCGCGCCCGCGCCGCCGGGCCCCGGGGTGACGACGCGGACCACCGTACTGACCGGCCCCGCCGACCTCACGAGCCTGCCCGGCGTCTCGTACGTCGAGGTGTCCAGCGCCTCCGAGCAGGAGTGGGAGGACCACGACCGGGACGCGCTGATCACCGCCCTGCGCGAGGTGGACCGGCCGTGCCCGGTCGGGATCGCGGCCGGGACCCGCGACCCGCAGGTGCTGGAGGACGTGGCCGTGCTGGCCAGGACGTTCGGCCTGCGGCTGCTGGCCGGGCTGGACCGGCACTCGCCCATGGCCCTCGACGAGGCGGGCGTGCTCGGCCCGCACTGTCACGTGGCCTGCGCCCGGCCGCTCGACCCCGGCGAACGCAAGCTGCTGCGGCTGCGCCGGAGCGTGATCGCCCTCTGCCCGCCGGGGCAGACGCGGGCCGCCGACGTGCTGGCCCTGCTGGAGGAGGGCAACCGCCTGGCCCTGGGCACCCGCGATCCGGCGGGCGGCGGGCCGGGCGACCTGCTCGGGCTCGCGGCCGTCGTCCGGGAGCGGGCCCGGGAGCTCGGGCTGCGCGTACGGGGCCTGGACCGCCGGCTGGTCGAGGCCGCGACGCTGGGCGGGGCGCGAGCCCTGGGCCTGGACGCCGGGCCGGGCCGGATCGGCTCGCTCGGGCCGGGCAGCCGGGCCGACTTCGCCGTCTTCGACGCCCGGGGACGCTACCCGTACTCGGCCCTGATGGGCCGCCCGCCCTGCCTCGGCACGGTGACGGGCGGCACGGTGACGGGCACGGTGACCGGCGGCACGCTCACCTGAACTGGGCGTCCACGGCGCTCAGCAGGTCGCTGAGCTGGTCCCGCTGGTCCTGCGACAACACCGCGAACAGGCTCTCGCCGGCCTCCCTGCGCGCCTCCCGCGCCCGTTCGGCCATGGCCCGGCCCGCGTCGGTGAGCACGACGAGCGTCGAGCGCCGGTTGGCCGGATCGACCTCCCTGCGCACCAACCCCGACCCCTCCAGCGCGTCCACGACGGGCGTCAGCGAGCGCGGCACGATCCGCAGCTCGTCGGCCAGTTGCACCATGCGCAGCGGCCGGTCGGCGGCGCCGAGCGCGCGCAGCGCCCGCGCCTGACCCGGATTGAGCCCGAGCGGCACCAGCCGGTGGACGTATCCGTGGCGCAGACGCCTGCTGACCAGGTGCAAGAGCTCGGCGAGCTCCTTCTCTCCCATGCCGCCAAGTTTAGCCGGAACAATTATGAGTTAACCTCTGTTTGAGTGGACATCCGAAAGGAGGCCCCATATTGGCCGACGAACCACGCGCGCCGCTGCGGCGCATCATCGGACTCTTCACCCCCTACCGCGGCCGGCTGGCCCTGGTGGGCTCGTTCATCCTCCTGTCGTCCCTGGTCGGGCTGGCCTCGCCGTTCCTGCTGCGCGAGGTGCTGGACGTGGCGATCCCGTCCCGCGACGCGCTGCTGCTCACGCTGCTGGCGCTGGGCATGATCGCGGTCGCGGTCACGACGAGCGTCTTCGACGTGCTGCAGACGCTCATCTCCACCACCGTGGGCCAGCGGGTGATGCACGACCTGCGCATCTCGGTCTACTCCCACCTCCAGCGCATGTCGCTGGCCTTCTTCACCCGTACGAAGACGGGCGAGGTGCAGTCGCGCATCGCCAACGACATCGGCGGCATGCAGTCGGTGGTCACCTCCACCGCCACCTCGATCATCTCCAACCTCACCACCGTGATCGCCACGATCGTGGCCATGCTCGCCCTCGACTGGCGGCTGACCGTGATCTCGCTCCTGCTGCTGCCGGTGTTCGTGTGGATCAGCCGGAAGGTCGGCGCCGAGCGCAAGCGCATCACCGCCGACCGCCAGCGCAAGCTCGCCGTGATCTCCTCGATGGTCCAGGAGTCGTTGTCGATCAGCGGCGTGCTGCTGGGCCGGACCATGGGCCGCTCCCCCGAGCTGACCGAACGGTTCGGCCGGGCCTCCGACGAACTGGCCGAGCTGGGCGTACGGACGAGCATGGCCGGGCGGTGGCGGCAGTCGTCGATCCAGATCATCATGGCCGCGATGCCCGCGCTGGTCTACTGGGCCGTCGGGTACACCGGCATCATCTCCGTCGGCACCCTCGTGGCCTTCACCACGCTCCAGGCCGGCCTGTTCCGGCCGACGGTGTCGCTGCTGCGGCTCGGCGTCGAGGTGCAGAGCTCGCTGGCGCTGTTCGGCCGCATCTTCGAGTACCTGGACCTGTCGGTGGACATCCACCCCGGCGCCCGCACCCTGGAACGGGTACGCGGCGAGGTGCGCTTCGAGGGCGTCGACTTCGCCTACGAGGACGAACGCACCCTCGACGCCGTCGACGTCACCGTCCCCGCGGGCACGACGCTGGCCATCGTGGGCGAGACCGGCTCGGGCAAGACCACCCTCAGCTACCTCCTCCCCCGCCTGTACGACGTGACCGGCGGCCGGGTGACCATCGACGGCGTGGACGTACGCGACCTGACGTTCGAGACGCTGAGCGAGGTGGTCGGGGTGGTCTCGCAGGAGACGTACCTGTTCCACGCCACGATCGCGGACAACCTGCGCTTCGCCCGTCCGTCGGCCACCGACGAGGAGCTGGAGGAGGCGGCGCGGGCCGCGCGCATCCACGACCACATCGCCTCGCTGCCCGACGGCTACGACACGATGGTGGGCGAGCGCGGCTACCGGTTCTCCGGCGGCGAGAAGCAGCGCCTGGCCATCGCCCGTACGCTGCTGCGCAACCCGCCGGTGCTGATCCTCGACGAGGCCACCAGCGCCCTGGACACCCAGACCGAGCGAGCCGTGCAGGAGGCCCTGGACACGCTGGCGCGGGGGCGTACCACGATCACGATCGCCCACCGGCTGTCGACCGTCCGCGACGCCGACCAGATCGTCGTGCTCGCCCGCGGGAAGGTCGTCGAGCGCGGCACGCACGACGAGCTCATGACCCTCGGCGGCCACTACGCCGCCCTGGTCGACCGGGACCGCCCCCTGGAACTGGTCTGACTTCCCCGTTCACCCCGTTCAAGGCCAGGACCCGTTCTGCCGCCCCGCCCCCTTCCGCCCCCGGCTGGAGAACGCCTGACCCCGGGACGGGCTTAGTCTCTTCACGTGCACAACACCAGATACGCGCCCAACGGCATGGTGTGCAGCGTCGACCACCTGGCCTCGGCCGCCGGGGTGGCCGCGCTGGACCGCGGCGGTTCCGCCGCCGACGCGGCGATCGCGGCCAACGCCGTGCTCGCCGTGGTCGCGCCCCACATGTGCGGGCTCGGCGGCGACCTGTTCGCGCTCGTCCACGACGGCTCGGTGACCGCCCTGAACGCCTCCGGCCGGGCCGGGTCCGGCGCCGACCCCGCCAGGCTGCGCGCCGAGGGTCACACCCGCATGCCGCACCTGCACGACATCAGGTCCGTGCCGGTGCCCGGCTGCGTCGACGGGTGGCTCGCCCTGCACGTCCGGCACGGCCGTCTGCCCATGGCCGAGCTGCTGCGGCCGGCGATCGGACTGGCCCGCGACGGCTTCCCCGCCTCCCCGCTGATGGTCGCGGGCGCGCGTACGGCGGCCGGACGGCCGGGCGGCGGCGACTTCGCCGAGGTCCGCGCGGCCGGCGACCGGGTGACCCGCCCGGGGGTGGCCCGCGCGCTGCAGGCCGTGGCCGACGGCGGCCGGGACGGCTTCTACCTCGGCGAGTTCGGGCAGGGCCTGATCGAGCTGGGCGACGGCGAGTACACCGCCGCCGACCTGGCCGCCCCCACGGCCGACTGGGTCGAGCCGCTGCGCGTACGCGCCTTCGGCCACGACGTCTGGTCGATGCCGCCCAACTCGCAGGGCTACCTGCTGCTGATGTCCCTGGCCATCCTCGACGGGCTCGACCTGCCCGGCTCGCCCCGCCATCCGGCCTGGGCCCACCTGCTGGCCGAGGCCGCGCGGGCCGCCGGGCACGACCGGCCCGCCCTGCTGCACGAGGACGCCAAGGACCTGCTCGACCCCGGCGAGATCGCCCGCCGCCGGGCCCTGGTCCAGCCGGCCGGACGGCTGCGCGTGCCCGTCCCCGCCGCGGACGGCGACACGACGTACCTGTGCGCGGTGGACGGCGACGGCATGGGCGTGTCGCTTATCCAGTCGAACGCGTCCGGGTTCGGCGGCATGCTCTTCGAGCCGCGTACCGGGATCAACCTCCACAACCGCGGCATCGGCTTCTCGCTGCGCCCCGGCCACCCGGCCGAGTACGGCCCCGGCCGCCGCCCGCCGCACACCCTGGCCCCCGCCCTGATCACCCGCCCCGGCGGCGCGCTCAGGACGGTCGTGGGCACGATGGGCGGCGACGCGCAACCGCAGATCCTGGCCCAGATCATCACCCGCCTGCTGCACCACGGCGAGGAGCCCGGCCAGGCGCTCGCCGCGCCGCGCTGGCGGCTGGCCGGCGGCGGCACCGGCTTCGACACCTGGGACGCCCCCGACGACGTCGTGCTCGACCTGGAGGAGGGCACGACCTGGGCCGACGGCCTGGCCGCGCTCGGCCACCCGGTGCGGACGCTGCCGTACGGGGGCTCCTTCGGCCACGCCCATCTCGTCGACGTCCGCCCGGACGGGATGCTGGCGGGCGCCGCGGACCCGCGTTCTCTCGTCGGAGCCGCGCTCGGCCGTTAGCCCACGGACAAGGATGAGCTACAAAACCCCCTAAGGCAGGCCAAGTGTGAGGATTTCGGTCCGTACGGTGGGTAGGGGGCGCAGTATGAGCGAACTACCTCCGGACCGATTCGGCATGGCCGACGAGCAGGACATCGAGGTCAGGGAGTGGACCGACGACCTCGGCCTGCACCACGAGGTCAAAGAGGACGACCCTCAGCACGAGGCCACACTCGACGAACGGCTGCGCCAGGAGCTGCCCGACCGCCTGCGCCGCGGCCCACGTGCGGAGCACCGGCTGACCGAGCCCGACGAGGGCGCCCACCCCGACACCGAGGACGAGGCCATCGGCGTCGACTGGGACGCCGACCGGGAGGACCTGTCGGCCGAGGAGCGCGCGCTGCGCATCGACCCCGACGAGGACCTCAGCTGACCCGTACGGGCCCGGAAAACCTCAGGTGAGCTGTCGCAGGGCGGGCAGCAGCGCGTGCAGGTCGTCGACGATCACGTCGGCGGCCTTCGCCTGCGGACGTTCGGCGTGCAGGAAACCCCAGGGGCCGCGGCGCAGCAACGCCGTGCGCATGCCAGCCCTGGCCGCCGGGAGCACGTCGTTGTCGAGCCGGTCGCCGACGTAGAGGATCTCGGCGGGCTCGTGGCCCGCCACCGAGGCCACCTTGGCGAAGAACTCCGGGGCGGGCTTGGACAACCCCCAGCCCTCGGAGGTGTGCACGGAGTCCACCGGCAGGTCCATCGCCACCAGGGCGTCGAAGGCGCGGCGGGGCTGGTTGCCGGCGATGATCACCTGGTATCCGGCCGCGCGCACGGCCGCCAGCGCCTCCCGGACGTCGGGATAGAGGTCGCCGTCGTCGAAGTGGTTGCGCAGCCCGGTGGGGTCGTCGCGCTCCCAGGCCGCGATCTCGGCCTCCACGTCGAGGCCGGGGCGGACGAGCTCGAACGCCTCTCGGTGGGAGCGGTCCAGCGCCGCCATGCCGCCCAGCGCGCCCATGAGCACGAACCTGCTCACGCCCAGCCGGTCGGCCCAGCGCGACCAGATGCGGGTCTCGTCGATGAGCGTCTCGCCGACGTCGAGCACCACAGCCCTGACCATCATTCCCCCTGTTCGTACGTGCGCCGCCCCGAGCTCAGGGCCGCAGCTTCTCCATCGCCTTGGTGATGCGCTTCTCCGACACGGGTGTGGGGGTGCCGAGGGTCTGGGCGAAGAAGCTGACCCGCAGCTCCTCGATCATCCAGCGGACCTCCCCCACGTCGGGGTCGCCCCGGCGGGCCGGGTGCAGGTGTTCCAGCAGGTCCTGGTAGTCGTCCTCGATCTTGTGCACGCGGTCCATCCACTCCTCGTCCCGCCAGGGCTCCTCGGGGAGCTTGATGAGACGGCGCTCGATGGCCCGCAGGTAGCGCAGCACGTCGGGCAGGCGGCGGGTGCCGGTGGCGGTGACGAACCCCTTGTGGACGAGCCTGCCGAGCTGCTCGCGTACGTCCTCGGTCGAGGCGCCGGCGCGCAGGCCGTCGAGGCGGGTGCCAATGGCGTGCCAGACGCTCAGGATCTGCTCGCCCTTGGCCAGCACGTCGGCCGCCGTGTCGTGCAGCTCGGCCCGGACGTGCTGGTAGAGCCGGTCGAAGCCGACCGGGTCCCAGGCCGGGCCGCCGAGGTCGAGCATCAGCTTGTCGACGGCCGCGTTGACCACGTCGTCGAACAGCGCCACGGCCCCGCCGTGTGGGCTGCGGGACAGGGCCAGCTTGGCCTGGTTGGACAGGCCGCCGAGCAGGGACCTGGCCGGATTGGTGACGTTGAGCAGGAGCAGGCGGCGGGTGCCGGGCCAGTGGGCGCGGCGCTGCTCGGCCGCCGTCTCGAAGATCTTGACCGAGACCGAGTCGCCCGCGTCGACGAGCGCCGGGTAGCCCTTCATCCGGCCCTGCTCGAACACCTTGGGCAGGGTGCCGAAGCTCCAGGTGCGCTGGCCGGTGCGCTCCAGGTCGTCGCCGGCCTCCGACAGGGTCTTGCGCAGGCGCGGCGCGAGGCGGCGCTTGAGCGCGTCGAGGTCCTTGTCCTCGGCGACCGTGCGCTTGCGTTCGTCGATCACCCGGTAGGTGATGCGCAGGTGGTCGGGCACCTGGTCGAGCTGCCACGCCTCGTGCGGCACGCGGACGCCGGTCAGCCGCAGCAGCTCGCGTTCCACGGCCTCCAGCAGCGGCTCACCACCCTGCCTGACGCCGTCCAGCACCTGCTTGGCGTAGTTGGGGGCGGGCACGAAGTTGCGGCGCAGGTGTTTGGGCAGCGACCTGATCAACGCGGTGATCAGGTCTTCGCGCAGGCCCGGGATCTGCCAGTCGAAACCGTCGGAGTTGACCTGGTTGAGCACCTGCAACGGCACGTGGACGGTCACACCGTCGGCGTCGGCGCCCGGCTCGAACTGGTAGGTCAGCCGCATCCGCTGGCCGAGTTGCTTCCAGGTGTCGGGGTAGTCGCGGGCGCTGACGTCGGCGCCCTCGTTGACCAGCATCTCCGGCGAGAACGTGAGCAGCTCGGGCTGCTCCTGCCTGGCCTGCTTCCACCACGAGTCGAAATGCCTGGCCGAGACGACGTCGGCGGGGACACGATGGTCGTAGAAGTCGTACAGGGCCTCGTCGTCGACCATGATGTCGCGGCGGCGGGCCCGGTTCTCCAGCTCCTCGACCTCTTCGAGCAGCCGCCGGTTGTCCTTGAGGAAGCGGTGGTGGGTGTCCCAGTCGCCCTCGACCAGGGCGTGCCGGATGAACAGCTCGCGCGACAGGTCGGGGTCGATACGCCCGTAGTTGACCTTGCGGCCGACCACGAGCGGGACGCCGTACAGGGTGACCTTCTCCAGGGCGATCACCGCGCCCTGGTTCTTCTCCCAGTGGGGCTCGGAGTAGGTGCGTTTGACCAGGTGTTGCGCCAGCGGCTCGACCCAGTCGGGCTCGATCTTGGCGTTGACCCGGGCCCACAGGCGCGAGGTCTCGACCAGCTCGGCCGACATCAGCCACTGCGGCTGTTTCCTGGCCAGGGCCGAGCCGGGGAAGACGGCGAAGCGGGCGTTGCGCGCGCCGATGTACTCCTGGATGGGCCGCCGCCCGTCGGCGGCGCGCTGCTTGTCCATGACGTCCTTGACGCCGATGTGCGACAGCAGCCCGGCCAGCAGCGACACGTGCACCTGGTAGGGGTCGGCCACCCCGCTGCCGGGCTGGGCGCCGAGGGCCTGGCGGACCTGGCTGTAGATGTCCTGCCACTCGCGGACCCGCAGGTAGTTGAGGAACTCGGACTTGCACAACCGCCGGAACGCGCTGGAGGACAACTCCTTCTGCTTCTCGCGCAGGTAGTTCCACAGGTTGAGGTAGGTCAGGAAGTCGGAATCGGGGTCGGCGAAGCGCCGGTGCTTCTCGTCGGCCTGCTGCTGCTTGTCCGACGGGCGCTCGCGCGGGTCCTGGATGGACAGCGCGGCGGCGATCACCATGACCTCGCGCAGGCAGCCGTTCTTGTCGGCCTCCAGCACCATGCGGCCGAGCCGCGGGTCGACCGGCAGGGTCGCCAGCTTGCGGCCGACGCCGGTGAGCTTGCCCTGGGCGTCGAACGCGCCCAGCTCGTGGAGCAGGTTGACGCCGTCCTTGACCTGGCGGCGGTCGGGCGGCTCGACGAACGGGAACGCCTCGATGTCGCCCAGCCCGATCGAGGTCATCTGCAGGATGACCGAGGCCAGGTTGGTACGCAGGATCTCCGGGTCGGTGAACTCCGGCCGGGCGAGGAAGTCCTCCTCCTCGTAGAGCCGGATGCAGATGCCGTCGGAGGTACGGCCCGAACGGCCCTTGCGCTGGTTGGCGCTGGCCTGCGAGATGGCCTCGATGGGCAGGCGCTGCACCTTGGTGCGGTGGCTGTAGCGGGAGATACGGGCGTAACCCGGGTCGACGACGTACTTGATGCCGGGGACGGTCAGCGAGGTCTCGGCCACGTTGGTGGCCAGGACGACGCGGCGGCCGGTGTGGCGCTGGAAGACGCGATGCTGCTCGGCGGCGCTCAGCCGGGCGTAGAGCGGCAGGATCTCGGTGTTGCGGAAGTCGGCCTTGGCCAGCGCGTCGGCGGCGTCGCGGATCTCCCGCTCGCCGGACAGGAAGACCAGGATGTCGCCGGGGCCCTCGGTGACCAGCTCGCGGCAGGCGTCGACGATGCCCTGCGTCTGGTCGTCGTCCTCCTCCAGCGGGCGGTAGCGGACCTCGACCGGGTAGGTGCGGCCGGACACCTCGATGATCGGCGCGTCGTCGAAGTGGCGGGAGAAACGTTCGGGGTCGATGGTGGCGCTGGTGATGACGACCTTGAGGTCGGGGCGCTGCGGGAGGAGCTGTTTCAGGTAGCCGAGGATGAAGTCGATGTTGAGGCTGCGTTCGTGGGCCTCGTCGATGATCAGGGTGTCGTACTGGTCGAGCAGGCGGTCGTTCTGCAGCTCGGCCAGCAGGATGCCGTCGGTCATCAGCTTGACCAGGGTGCGCTCACTGGCCTGGTCGGTGAAGCGGACCTTGTAGCCGACCACCTCGCCGAGGTCGGTGCCGAGCTCCTCGGCGATGCGCTCGGCGACGGTACGGGCGGCGATGCGGCGGGGCTGGGTGTGGCCGATGAGCCCGCGTACGCCGCGCCCGAGTTCGAGGCAGATCTTGGGGATCTGGGTGGTCTTGCCGGACCCGGTCTCGCCCGCGATGATCACGACCTGGTGGTCGCGGATGGCGGCCAGGATGTCGTCCCTGCGCTGCGAGACCGGAAGGTTCTCCGGATATCGCACCTCAGGTACGGCCTCGCGCCGCCGCACCAGCCGCTGCTCGGCCCGTTCCACGTCGGCGAGGATCTCGGTGACGATCTTGTCCCGGGCCTCGCGGGAGCGGACCCGGCGCATGCCGTCGAGCCTGCGCCGCAGCCGCCGCTGGTCGCGCGGCATGAGCTCGGGCAGGCGGGACTGGAGGTCGGCGAGCGGAGAGGACAACGAAGGTGTTCCCATACTGCTTTCAGGATATTTGAGCCCCGTGGCCCCGGAGCCAACGGCCCATGGTGCCCCACGTGGGCCGCCTCCCGCATCCCAATATCGCGGCGCCGCCCCGCCGCCGCGGCCCCTACCTCGCCGACCGGGTGGCGGCGTGGCGGGCGGCGCCGATGATGCCGGCCTCGTTCTGCAGGGCGGCGGGCACCACGGGGGTGTCGATGGTGACGTGCGGCAGGAACTTGTCGGCCTTCTTGCTGACGCCCCCGCCGATCACGATCAGGGCCGGCGAGAACAACATCTCCACGTGCTTGAGGTAGGTCTCCACCCGTTCGGCCCACTTCTCCCAGCTCAGGTCGTGCTCCTCGCGGGCCCGCGCGGACGCGCGGTCCTCGGCGTCCTTGCCGTGCAGCTCCAGGTGGCCGAGCTCGGTGTTGCACACGAGTGTGCCGTCGACGAACAGCGCGCTGCCGATGCCCGTGCCGAAGGTCAGGATCAGCACGGTCCCGCCCCGGTCGCGGCCGTGGCCGAAGGTCATCTCGGCGATGCCCGCGGCGTCGGCGTCGTTCAGCACCGTCGCCCCGCCGAACAACTCGGCGGCGTCCACGCCGATCCACGAATGGTGGACGTTGGCCGCCGTCCGCACGACGCCGTCCACGACCACGCCGGGGAAGGTGATGCCGACCGGGCCGTCCCACTCGAAGTGCTTGACGATCCGGCCCACCACCTCGGCCACCCCTTCGGGCTTGGCCGGCTGGGGCGTGGCGATGCGCAGCCGCTCCTGGACGAGCTCCCCGGCCTCGGTGTCCACCGGGGCGCCCTTGATCCCCGAACCGCCGATGTCGATGCCCAACACGTTCATGCCTCTCCTTCTCCCCCTCCCCGGACGGGAAAACTCGCCCGCCGAGATTTCCGGCCCGGCTGAACCCGTTCCGCGCCCTTCGCGTATCTCGCGTCACAAGCGCTAACTAGGAGGCAAGGATGCGGCTCCGCATCATCACACTCTGCGCTGTCGCGGTCGTTCTGGGCGCGACTCTCACCACCCCCGCGCACGCGACCACCAGGACCCGTTTCGACGTCATCAACCTTGTGTCGGACGTCAAGGGCAAGGCCCCCGTGACCGACCCCAAGGTCGTCAACCCGTGGGGCCTGGCCATGGGCAAGACACTGTGGGTCTCCAACACGGGCACCGGCACCGCCACCGTCTACTCCGGCACGGGCAAGAAGGAGAAGACCGAGGTGTGGATCCCGGGCGGCTCCCCGACCGGCCAGGTGTTCAACCCGGGTGACGGCTTCACCGTGAAGGGCAGACCGGCCACGTTCATCTTCTGCAGCCCGAGCGGCGCGATCACCGGCTGGAACGCCGAGGCGGACCCGTCCAACGCGGTCATCGCCGCGTTCACCCGCGGCGCCGACTACAAGGGCCTGGAGCTCGTACGCACCGGCGACGGCGACTTCCTGCTGGCCGCCGACTTCGCGCACGGGCGCGTCCACGCCTTCGACGAGAACTTCCGGCGCATCCGCCTGGCCGGCTGGCAGTTCCAGGACTCGCAGGTGCCCCGCGGCTACAACGCCTACAACGTGGCCGTGGTCAACGGCAGCGTGTGGGTGTCGTACGCGCTGCGCGACCGTACCACCGGCAAGCCCGTCTTCGGCGCCGGCAAGGGCTTCGTGAGCCGGTTCAACGCCGACGGCCGCCTGACCGGCCGCGTCTCCAGGGTCGGGCTCAACGCCCCCTGGGCCATGACCGCCGCCCCGCGCGGCTGGGGCCAGTACGCCGGCGCCCTGCTGGTCGGCAACTTCGGCGACGGCACCGTGCACGCGTACAAGGGCAACCGCCACCTGGGCGCGATCACCGCCTCCAACGGCCGGCCGGTCGTGCTCCCCGGGCTGTGGGACCTCGAACCCGGCACCGCGGCCACCGGCGGCGTGAACACGCTGTGGTTCTCGGCCGGCATCGACGGCGCCAAGCACGGCCTGATCGGGATGATCGCCCCCACCGGCACCCGGCCGACCTCCTCGGCCGCCCCCGCGAGCACGCCCGCTCCGACGCGCGGCACTCCGAAGTCGCAGTCGCCCTACGGCGGCAGTGGCGGCTACTGACCGGGTGCTTCTCGGACGTTCCCGGCGCGGCCCGCGCCCGCCGCGCCGGGAACCGCCGGTTTTCCCGGCCAAAACTTCAGCGAGATATGGACACGGAATGCGACGGAGCAGATACTCATCGTGTCAGTACCCTCATCCCTGCTGCCACGTCTCCCCCTTCAGCACCGCATACGCCGGCGTGCGCCGTGCTGCCCGGAAACCCGTGTCTGTCAGGGAACAGGACAAGGAGAGACCATGCGTTCCAAGAAGTCTCTGTTCCTTTCCGTCGCCGCCCTCGCCACCGCGGCCAGCGTGACGGCCACCGTCGTCGCCCTCCAGGGCGCCAGCCCGGTCTCGGCGGCCAGCCGCCAGGCGGCCCTGCCGCCCGGTTACCAGCTCGTCACCCTGCCCAACGCCAACGTCCCCAACTTCCAACGCCGCACGCTCTACTGCCCGGGGTCCAAGCACGTCCTCGGCGGCGGCGGCGAGGCCCGCGGCAACGGCGCGATCCTGGTCGGGTCGTTCCCCACCGACGACGCGCGCGGCTGGATCGTCCTCGGCCGCCAGATCGGCTACAACGACGTCGGCATCAGTGTCTTCGCGATCTGCGCCGACTGACCTCCCATCGGCCCCGCCCCTCGGACGGGCGGGGCCGATGCCCTTCGAGAGCTAACCGAGGACGGCCGCCAGGTCGGCGACGGTGCGGTAGTGAACGCCCGTCATGCCGAGTTCCCTGGCGGCTTCCACGTTCGGCAGCCGGTCGTCGACGAACAGGCAGCGCGCGGGCTCGGCCCCGGCCCGTTCGGCGGCGATCTCGTAGATGCGCGGGTCGGGCTTGGCCACTCCCACCCTGGCGCTGCTGACCAGGTCGTCGGCGAAATAGGTGAGCCCCAGCCGGTCGAGGTGCTCCTCCACGGTGTCCATGGCGTTGGTCACGATGATCACCGGCACGTACTGCTGGGCCTTGGCCAGCAGCGACATGACCTCCTCGTCCACCCAGAACGGCACCGCCCCGAACTCGGCCACCGCCTGCCGGGCCCGCTCGTCGCCGCCGAGGGCGACCGCGACGGCCTCCAGCCATTCCCGTTCGGTCATCCGGCCCAGCGTGGCGGGCATGATCAGCTCGGGGGCGAAGGCCGTGGCCATGAGCGGCAGGCCGTACCGGGCCTCGATCTCGGCCTGGAGGGTGTGGTCGAAAAGGCGCAGCACGCCATCGAGATCGGTGAGAACCGCGTCAAAGGGGAGCACAGCCACCATTCTGCCGCGAAGCACCGCATCCGCTGCTCCGAGAACGTTTCGCGTGCCACCAAAGCCCCCGGGCGACCGGCGGCACTACCATCTCCGAGACGGGATTCGGCATCGGAATGGTAGGGCATGGACGATCACCAGCTGCCACCTGAGTTGTGCCAGCTGTTCGCCGACGGCGGCAGGGGGCGCGGCCTGCCGCCGGGCCTGCCCGCGGGCGACGTGGTCTGGCCCGATCCCGCCTACACCCGGCAGATCGTGCCGGCGCGGCCGGCGTTCTGGATGAGCGACGAGCCCGCCGCGGGCGAGGACTGGTCGCTCATGCGGACCTGGCACCGGCACAGCGGCCTGTGGCCGGTCCTGCTCGACGAGTCCGCCCAGCCTTGGGCGATCGGGCAGATCGTGCCGGACGACCCGATGTTGATCGGCCACTTCACCGCCGAGGGGTTCATGACCGAGGTGTGGCAGGAGTGGGTGTCGCAGATGCCGCGCGACGCCCTGGCCGAGTTGGAGCCGTTCGGCGGGCTCTGTCCCGGCCTCGCGCCGCCCGGCGTGCCGCGCGCCGAGCCCGGCGACGTGGCCGACTGGCTGGCCCGCGAGCTGGCGCCCAAGGGCATGCCGCTCGGGCTGGTCGCGGCCGGCAGGGGGGCCGACGCGCTGGCGGTCATGGGCTGGCAGGGCGCGCTGCACCACAACGAGTGGATGGTGCCGATGGCGGCCGTCGTACGGAGCTGGGAGGAGCGGTTCGGGGCGCGGGTGGTGAGCGTCGGGTTCAACACGCTCGACCTGAGCGTGGCCGCGCCGCCCGCCGACATCGAGCACGCCCTGCACGTCGCCGCCGAGCACTGGACGTTCTGCCCGGACAACGTCGTGCAGGGACCGGGCGACCTCCAGGGGTACGCCGAACAGATCCTCGGCGCGTACGCGTGGTCGTTCTGGTGGGACTGAATCCCCGGTTTCTACGCTACTTTTGACCGGCGACAGGGAGGCGCGATCACAGAATGACACGGGGAGATCTCACTCCGGAGCTCCTGCATTCCTCGTCCTGGACGGACTGGCTGGTGCAGTCGGCGGGCATCCCTGTGCACGACGTGCCGCTGGTGTCGGTGGGGGGCGGGCTCGGCTCGTTCACCCTGGTCGACGTGCTGCGCATCCGGGGCGTGCCGATCCCCGCCCTGCGCGTGCTCTCCACCAGCGACACCCCGTGGCAGACGTGGGAGTACCTGACGCGCGTCTCGCAGTTGCCCGCGCACGAGCGCATCCGCTCCGACGCCGGCGCCCGCCCCGACAACATCTGGGGTTTCCCGTCCTACGCCGTCCAGGAGGCGTGGCAGGACGGCTCGTTCGGGCCGATCCTCCAGGTACTCGCCGAGCCGCTGTTCACCGACTTCTACAGCCCGCGCGCCGGGCTGGTCACGCAGACCTTACGACGCGAGGCCGACCGCATCGGCTACTGGCACATGCTGGCCAAGGGCCAGGTGCGCATGGTCAGGAAGCGGCTGGGCGGCGGGTACTTCACCGTGCTCACCCCGCCGCCGGGCAGCTCGCCGACCAAACGGGTGGTGCTGCGCTCGCAGTACGTCCACTTGGCCGTCGGCTACCCGGGGCTGAAGTTCCTCGACGACCTCCAGGAGTTCCGGCAGGCGCAGGGCGAGCGGTACCGGGTGGTCAACGCGTACGAGCCGCACGAGCACGTCTACGACCAGTTGCGCAAGCGGCCCGGCGTGGTGGTCGTGCGCGGCGCCGGGATCGTGGCCTCGCGGGTGCTCCAGCGCCTGATGGACGACCGGGAGCGCTACGGCCTGCACACCCAGATCGTGCACCTGTTCCGCACGTACGTGGCCGGCCCGCACGGCCCCGGTGTGTTCATGCGGCGCAAGGGCGGCGACGGCTGGGCCTACCAGGCGTTCACGATGCCCAAGTCGGCCTTCGGCGGCCAGCTCAAGGCCCAGTTCAGAAGAGCCTCGCCCGAGCAGCGGGCCAGGATCTCCGCGACGGTCGCCGGGACCACCACGCCGAAGCTGGCCCGCTGGCAGGAGCAGATGCGCAGGGGCCGGCAGGGCAACTGGTACCACCCGACGCAGGCCGTGGTCGACCGCATCGAACGGGCCCCCGACGGCCGCCTGGTCACCCACACGCGCAGCGTCGACGCCGCCCCCATGCAGTACGCGTCCGACTTCATCATCGACTGCACCGGCCTGGAGGCCGACATGCCGGAGCACCGGGTCCTCGACGACCTGCTCAAGCACGGCGGCGCCCAGCCCAACAAGGCCGGCCGGCTGCGGGTCGGCCCGAACTTCGAGGTGCTCGGCGCCGAGAGCGAGGGCGGCGTCCTGTACGCCTCCGGCGCCGCCACGGCCGGCAACCACTTCCTGGCCGTGGACAGCTTCCTCGGCATGCAGACCGCGGCGCTCGACATCGCCGCCGACCTGACCAGGCGCGGGTTCTGCAAGGGGCTCGGGCCGATGCGGTCCACCGCCCAGTGGCTGAGGTGGGCGGCCAACAGGAGGCCCGCTTGATCCCCACGCTGGCCGGGCGGTTGCAGACCCGGCTGTTCACGCTGGCCACCGTGGGGGCGGCGCTGACCGCGCTGATCACCCTGGTGTTGCCGATGTCCTTCAAGGACGCCTATCTCGTGCTGCTGGCCGTCGCCGTCGTGGGCGCCGGCTGGGAGCTGCTGTACCACCTGCTGATGCAGTTCCGCTGGGACAAGGACTGGCCGACGCTGTTCGGGCTGGTCACGGCCGTGCCCGAGGGGCTGCTGATGTGGGTGCTGCTGGACCGCGGGCTCGTTCCAGGGGTTGGGGGCCCGGTCCGGGCGTGGGCGTTCGCGGTGATGTTCGCGTTCGTCTGGCTCGGCCAATGGTTGTTCGTGAACGGGCCGATGCGGGTGTTGTTCGTCGACTGGCGGCTGCGCGGCGGCCGCCTGCTCTGATCACGGATCTGATCACGGAGGGGCAATGGGGGGCGTCGAGCTGGCTCGACCTCTGTACTTCTGGCTCGGGTTCCTGGCCACGGTGGCCGGGGTCGTGCTGCATCTGCCGATGTACCTGCACGGGGCCGACATGCACTACCGCCTGGCGGGCATGCCGATGGACCTGCCGATGGCGATCGGCATGGCGCTGATCGTGGCCGGGCTGGCCGTCACCGCGTACGGGCTGATCCCGCCCGGCGCGCTGACCGCCAGACCGGCGGCCGAGGTGCGGGTGCGCGCCTTGGACGACGCACGGATGCGACCGGCCCACATCGGGCTGATCGTGGTCATGTCGGTCGCGGTGATCATCGATGCCATGAAGCCGATCACGCTCGGCTTCGTCGCCCCCGGCATGGCCAAGGAGTACGGGCTGAAGTCCGCGCTCAACCCGGCCGGCGAGCTGCCCGTGGCGCTGCTGCCGCTGGCGGGGCTCACCGGGACGGTGCTCGGCTCGTTGTTGTGGGGCTGGATGGGCGACAAGATCGGGCGCAAGCCGTCGATCCTGTTCGCCGGGGTGTTGTTCATCGGCACCGCGATCTGCGGCGTCATGCCGGACTTCGAATGGAACCTGGCCATGTGCGTGGCCATGGGGCTGGGCGCGGGCGGCATGTTGCCGATCACGTTCTCGCTGCTGGCCGAGACGATCCCGGCGCGGCACAAGGGCTGGGTGATGGTGCTCATCGGCGGCAACCTGGCCGTCGCGTACCTGGCGGCGAGCTGGTTGTCGGCGTCGCTGGCGCCGACGTTCTCCTGGCGGGTGTTGTGGCTGGTCGGGCTGCCGACCGGGGTGTTCCTCATCCTGCTCAACCGTTTCATCCCCGAGTCGCCGCGCTTCCTGCTCGCGCACGGCCGCGACGCCGAGGCCCGCGCGGTCCTGGCCAGATACGGCGCCGCCGTCACCCCCCAGGACGCCGCCGAGGACGCGGCGCGGGACGTCGAGCGGGTGGAGGACGAGCACGCGGGCGGCTACTCGCGGCTGTTCCGCCGCCCGTTCACCGGGCTCACGGTCGCCGTCGTGGTCCTGGGGCTGAGCATCGGCCTGGTCACGTACGGCTTCCAGCTCTGGATCCCGTCGAACCTGCAGAAGCTGGGCCTGGACCAGCAGACGGCCGACCGGGCACTGCGCGACTCGACGTTGCTGGGCCTGCCGCTGATCTTCATCTCGGCCGCCATGTACGGCCTGTGGAGCGCGAAGAAGACGATCGTCACGCTGTCCGCGCTGGTCGGGGCGGCGCTGGCGGTGCTGGCCTTCTCCGGCGAGACGCTGGCCCAGGACCGTACCTGGTTGTACCTGCTGCTGGCCGGGCCGATCGTGGGGACGGCGACGATCGCGGCGGTGCTGGCCGCGTACAGCTCGGAGATCTATCCGACCCGGGTGCGCTCGCGCGGCTCGGGGTTGTCGGCGGGGATGGGCAAGGCCGGCGGCGTGGCGGTGACCGCCGTGCTCGTGGGCGGCGCCGCGGCGCCGTCGATCGGCACGACCGCGCTGCTCGGGGCGGTCCCGCTCATCCTGGCCGTGGTGGCGGTGCTGGCCTTCGGGGTCGAGCCGTCGAAGGGCGCGGCCGACGATCCGGCCACGCCCGCCCCGGCCACCACCGGGGCCTGACGCTCACGGGACGCGCGCCGGGGCCTTCACCAGGGCCCCGGCGCTCATGGGATGCGCGCCACGGCGCCGTACGGGCTCGACGAGCTCGGCCGGTCGGCGCAGGCGGCGTCGGGGTCGCCGGGCCGCCACTCGGGGACCCACACCAGCCCCGGATCGACCAGCACCAGACCGTCGAGCAGCGCCGCCACCTCTTCCCTGCCGCGGATCGCGTGTCCGGGCAGCGTCATGGCCAGCAGGTCGCGGATCGCGGGCAGCAGCTCGCCGGGCACGCCGTCGAACGTGGTCTGCAGGAGCGTCAGGTAACTGTCGTCCGGCGCCACCTGGCGGAGCCGCTTGATCACATAGTGGACGTACTCGTCGTCGTTCAGGCTGTGGGTGGACAGGAGCAGCACGGCCATGGGGCGGTCCCAGTCGAGGAAGCCGCGCAGCACCCGGTCGTCCAGTACCGCGTCGATCTCGCGTAGATCGCCTTCGACCACGCGGACCAGATCGGTGGTCGGCTCGATGGTGGCCCGCGCGCCGGCCAGCACCATCGGGTCGTTCTCCACATAGACCACCCGGGCGGGCGCGCCGCCGAGGCCGTCCATGGCCACGTCGTGCAATTGGCCGCCCGCGGGCAGACCGCTGGGCACACCACTTCCCACAATGACGAACTGGTCCACGCCTTCGGCCGCCAGATGACGCACCACGCGGACCAAGAACTGAAGGACCGCCCGTGCCGCGGTGGTCGTCACGGAGGCGGCCAGGTCATATCGGCGTACCGCGTCACGGTCCGCCGAGAAATTGTTCTTCCCGCCCGCGGCCGCGTCGAGCACACGGGTGATACTCGCTCGGGTCATCTCCAGCTTCGCCAAGTTTCGGATGGCACGCTGACGCATTGAGTGTTGCCCCTTTCCCCTCGCCCACATTCTCGGGAAAAGCTGATCCTTTCGGACCCCACTCGATGACCCAGACCATATGATCCTCGTTGCACGCCGGAAGACAACAGGAAAAGCATGAATTCTCTGGAAATATGCGTTACCGGAATGGCGCACTGATCATTTACCGGTCGCTCGACCGGTGGCTGACTACCCAGGAAAGATCATTTTCCGATCGAGCGCGAGAGGCGTTCGCGGTGGAACTCCAGCACCTCGTACGTCTCCTCGCGCGTGGTGGTCGTCACCGACAACTTCGTGAACGCCTGGTGGTAGGTCTCGACCTCGGCGGCGTCGGTGATCAGCTCGTCGGACTCGATGCCGTGGGCGCAGGCCACGTCGGGCTCGAACGCCTCGGCGAAGCGCCACAACGTGAACGGGCCGGTGCGCGGCACGTACGCGGGGTCGTCGAGGGGCACGACGTGCAGTGAGACGTTGGGCCGCTTGGCGTGGTCGATCAGCAGGTCGAGCTGGCGGAGCTGGACGTGCGGGCCGACGATCGAGCGCAGCAGCACGGCCTCGTCGATCACCGCCCACAACACCGTGCCGCTGGCCGCGGCCAGCGCCTCCTGGCGGGCCATGACCAGCGCCAGGGCCTCCTCCACCGACGACTGGCCGAGCGTGGCCGGGCCGGTCACGGTGAGCGCGGCCCGCGCGTAGTCCTCGGTCTGCAACATCGGCGGCACGAACTGGGTGTGGTACGTGCGGATCACCGTGGCCCGCTGCTCCAGCGCGTACGCGGCGGACAGCCAGACGGGCACCGACTGGGCGTCGTACCAGGCGGTCTCGCGCTCGCCCCTGGCCAGCGAGAGGACGTACTCGCGGATGGGCGGGGCGGCGACGCCGTAGAGGCCGAGCAGGCGCTCGACCGTGATCGGCGCGGGCGCGATGCGGCCCTCCTCGATGGCGGGGATCGCGGCGGCGCCCTTGCCGAGCGCGACCTCGACCTGCTCGACCGAGAGCTGCGCGCCGGCGCGCAGGCTGTAGAGCCGCTTGCCGAGCGCCCGGCGCTGCGAGCCGTTGAGCGGCGTGGCGGCGTCGGGGATCTCGGGGGCCGGCTCGGGCTCGCCGGACAGGCCCTCGGCCCGGCGCGCGAGCTCGACCACGCCCCGCAGGACGGACAGCGAGCCCTCGGACAGCCCGGAGGCGGACAGGCCGATCGAGGCCGCCCGCAGTTGCAGGTCCTCGACCGCGCCGGACTCGTAGTGCTCGTCGCCGACCAGCCAGCCCACGCTCACCTGGAGGCAGGAGGCCAGCGCCCGGAGCACCTGAAGGGTCGGGTTGGTCTGCTTGCCCGTGCGCAACTGGCTGACGTAGGCGCGCGTGATGGGGATGCCCGCCTCGGTGAGGGCGGAGGCGACCTGGGCACCCGTGAAGCCGCGCTTGGTCAGCGCGAGATCGAGCCGTTCGGCGAAGTTCGCCACGGCGCACCTCCTACCGCCCGTGAACTTTTCCAGCCTAAGGTACGAGACCCCCACTGTCCCCTGCCACGCCGGCAAGCTCTGCCCGGCGGGTAGGTATCAACTTATTCGCAAAGTGTGAGTTGACATAGCCCCTCTTTCCAGCACAGTATCGGAGCGCGTGGTAACTGAGGCTTAACAGCCCGGACGATTCGCAAGAGTCTCCGGCGAGGAGGTGGCCGGACGTGACCATCGGTTCCCCCGACAGCTCCCGCTTCCTGGAGGATCCGGTCTCCCGGGGTCAGGAGCAGGTCGTCCGGCGCATCTGCGCGCGTGTCGCCGGGCCGCTGACGGGCCGTGACATCAATGTCGCCGGGCTGCCGCTCGGCGGGGTCGAGATCTGGCTGGACAACCCGCGCCACCGCTGGCGCCTCTACCACGGCATGGCCCGCGAGCTGCGGCTGGCGGGCTGGCACACCGAGCCCGGTCCCGACCGGCTGCTGCTGCTCGGCTGGAGCCCGGTCTGCCTGAGCCACCGCGCCAGGATGCTGGGCGCGGCCCTGTCCGGACGGCTGGCCGACTTCGACCGCACGTCGTTCGCGGCCGTCATGATCGCCACCCGGCTGCGGCACGAAGGGCTGCCCGCCGCCAGGCTGCCCGCCGAGGTGGTGTCCCGCTGCCGCGACGCGCTGCGCTGGCCCGCCCGGCTGGCCGATCTCGACGGCCTCGAACGCCGGTCCACGCTGGAGCCGATCCGGCTCAGGCTGGCCCAGGTGGCCGGGCTGGAGTCGAAGGTGAGCCGGCGCTGCGCCGAACACCTCGCGCTGGCCTCCAGGGTCGCGCGCACGGTGGCCGGCGGCGTGCCGCCCGCCCGTTCCCGCGCCTCCGGGCCCCGCGCGGGGCTGACGGAGCGCATGGTCTGCGTGAGCGTGCCCAACCGGGCGTCCGCCGCGCCGGCCGCGCTCGACCCGGGGGCGGCGCGATGACGTCGATCCCCCTCCCCCGGCGCCGGGCCTCGCCGCCCGCCGGCCCGCCCGCACCTCGTGCGGCTCCGGTGGCGGCCCTCATACGGCCGGCTCCGGCACCACCCCATCCCTCCGGCACCGTGCGTCACGTGCTCGACAAAGTCGGCGCGGTGCTGCCGGCCAGCGCGGTAGCGGCTGGCGTGCTGGCCAACTCAAGGGGTGGTGCCTGGGGCCGGCTTTCCTCGCGGTCGCCCGCCTGCGCTCAGGCGGCGGCCACCGCGATCGCGGCGTCCGGCGTGCCCGCCGCCGCGATCGATGCCACCGGCGCGGGGGCGCCGCCGGGCGGGACGCTCGGCGTGACGGGCGCCACTGCTCTGATCGACCGCCCCCCGCTGGGGCAGGCGCCCGCGCGCGCCCCCGTGCCGGTGGCAACGACGTCCGCGGGCCGGTTCCGGCCCGCGTCAAGCAGATCCGCGATCGACAGGAGTGATCATGCTCACCGACGAGGTGTCCAGGCGGCAGCCGCACGAGGTGCACGCGCGGGGCGCGCGTCCCTCGCCCCCGGAGCCCAGGAGCGAGGGCCGGGACGATCCGGCGCCCGTCCAGGCCCCGGCGCGCACCGTCCACCGGCTGCGCCGGATCCGGCAGGTGTCCGTCCAGGCCATCGGCGAGATCGATCAGGCGCTGGCCTGAACGCCATGCCGAAAGTCCTCGATCCCGGGGGTGTGGAATGAGCCGTGGCCGGGTGGGCGTGATCGTCGCCCCCGCCAACCCCTCGGCGGAGCCCGAGCTGACCCGCCTGCTCGGCTCACGCGCCGACATGCACGTCACCCGCTTCCCCGTACACCGGAACGTGTCACTCGCCGAACGGCTGGAGAGCTACAACCACGCCCTGCCCGGCATGGTCTGCGCGTTCGACGGCCTGCCGCTCGACGCCCTGGTCATGGCGTGCAGCGAGTCGCGCTACCTGCTGGGCCCCGACGACGACGCCGACCAGTGCGCGCGGTTGTCGGCCTCGACCGGCGTGCCGTTCGCCTCCTCCACGCAGGCGACCAGGGAGGCGGTCGAGCACGTCGGCGTGAGCGACATCGTGCTGGTCTCGCCGTACCAGCCGTGGCTGACGGAGCTGGCCGAGCGGTTCTGGAAGACGGCGGGGCTCAACGTGACGCAGGTCGTACAGGTGCGGGCGGCCAAGGGCGGCTACTCCTCGTACGCGGTCACCCCGGCCGAGCTGATCACCCAGGTCGAGCGGGCCGAGCATCGGCGCGACGCGGTGCTGCTGTTCACCGGCACCGGCATGGCCACGCTGCCCGTGCTCGGGCCGCTCAGCGCCGGCAACGACCGCACGCTGCTCACCTCCAACCTCTGCACCGCCTGGTGGGCCCTGTCGCACGCCATCGGCGAGCCCGTCACCCTCACCCGCGTGCCCTACCGCCGCCACATGGCGGAGCAGGGGAGGCGCCCCGCATGAACGGCGTCATCGTGGTCGGAGCCGGCCCGGCGGGGCTGACCGCGGCGCTCTCGCTGGCCAGGGCGGGGATTCCGGTCACCGTGCTGGAGCGGGAGAGCGAGCTCGCCGTGCAGGCGCGGGCCTGCACCTTCCATCCGGCCACGCTCGACCTGCTCGACGAACTGGGCGTGGCCTCGCAACTCGTCGCCAAGGGCCGCGTGGTCGACCGGGTGCAGTGGCGCGACCGGTCGGGGATCGTGCTGGCCGAGATGGGCATGAACCGGCTCAACGGCCTGACCAAACACCCGTTCAGGATCCACGCCGACCAGGCCGCGCTCACGCCGCTGCTGCTCGCGGCGCTGTCCGCCTACCCCGACGTCGACGTACGCTTCGGCACCCGCGTCGACGGGGTCTCCGAGGGCGGCACCGGCATCCGGGTCCGTGTCGGCCACACGTGGGCGCGGGCCCGGTACATGATCGCCGCCGACGGCGGCCACAGCACCGTACGCGGCTCGCTCGGGTTGCCCTTCCCCAGGTCGGCCTACCCGATGCAGGCGCTGCGGGTGTTCACCGACTCGCCGCTCGACCGGCTGCTGCCGAGCCTGGGGCCGCTCACGTACGTCCGCGACGTGCAGCAGTCGTGCACGCTGCTCGCGCTGCCCGACCACTGGCGGATCATCTTCAAGATCCCCTGTGACGCCACCGAGCCGCTGTCGTCGCCGAACGTCTCGATGCTGGTCCGCCGCGCCCTGCCGGGGGCCGGCGGGCCCATCCACGTGACCGGCGCCGACCGGTTCGGGTTGTCGAGGGGCGTACTGACCTCCTACCGGTGCGGACGGGTGTTGTTCGTCGGCGACGCGGCGCACCTGACCTCCACGGTCGGCGGCCTCCACATGAACGCCGGCATCCACGACGCCGTCGAGGTCGGCCAGGTGATCGCGGCCGTGCTCGGCGGTTTCGCGCCGCCGACCGCGCTGGAGGCGTGGGCGTGGCGGCGGCGGGCCGTGCTGCTGCAACGGGTGATCCCGCGCGGCGAGACGCGGCCGGCCGGCGTGCGCGAGCGCGACAGCGCCCGGCTCGCCGCGGCGATGGCCGGGCTGCGCGCCATCGCCGGCGACCCCGAGGCCACCCGCGCCTACCTGGCGCAGGCCTCGCTGCTCGACACCGTACCCGGCTCCGCCGGCGGAGCCCGGCCCCGCTGAGACCCTTGAGGAGGTGTGACACCGCATGTGGCGAACGCTCTCGGACGAAGCCCGCCAGGCCATACGCGAGATGTGCGACACGCATGGCTCCCGCCTCTACGACTACTGCCGCACCGAGCTGGCCGCGGGCGACGCCGAGCAGGCCGTCGCCGGCACGCTGGTGTCCGCCCACCTCTACGCGGACCGGCTGCCCGACCCGGCCCTGCACACGCCCTGGCTCTACGCCCTGGCGCGGGCCCACCGGGCGTTCGTGGCCAAACCGGCCAGCATCGGCTCGTGGTCGCGTCCCGGGCGGATGTCGGAGCTGCTGCCCGAGGCCCTGCTCTCCCTCGACCGCCCGCTGCGCGAGCTGCTCGACCTGTCCCTGCGCCACGGCCTGTCCGACACCGAGCTGGCCACGGTCTTCAGCCTGAGCCCGGACGAGATCCGGTCCGTCGTGGCGCGGGCCTCCGACGGGCTGGAGGGGTGGTTCGCCGCGATCATCGCCGCGCGCGGCCGTACCGGATGTCCTGATCTGACCACTCGGGTGGCGGCCTGGGTCACCTCGCCGGGCCGCCGGGCCCGCGCCCGGATCAGCCGCCACATCCAGGGCTGCGCCGCCTGCCGGGCCGCGCCCAGGACGATGTCGGCCGCCGCGCTGCTGCGCCGGCTGCCGATCGCGGCACTGCCCGGCACACTGCCCAACCGGTTCGCCTCGGCCCAGCCGCTGCCCGGAGAGAGACCCCTCTGGCGGGCGGACGGCTTCCCCGTGCTGGCACGCACCCTGGTGGAGCCCCTCGCGGCCCCGCCGGGCGTGGAGGCAACGCCGATGCCCCCGGTCGCCGACCCCACGACGGCGACACCGGGAAAGCCCTGGTCGGCGGCGGGCGCGGCTGCCGCCGACCAGGAGCATCCCGGGCGTACGGCGCGCGGGCGGCACCCGTTCACGGCGACGAGCCGTACCCGGGCCTTCCGCGGCGGGGTGCAGGGCGACAAGCTCGTCTACGGCGACCGCGCCGAGAGCGGCCTCAGCGGCACCGTGGTCAACGGTTCGGTCAACGGCACGGCCGGCGACGGCGACGCACCCCCCGGCGCCATGATCATCCGGTACGGCGGCCTCGGCTGGAACGGCGAGTCCGGCGACCTCGACCGGCTGCCCGGCGAGGCGCAACCCTGGCAGGAGTTCTGGCGGGAACAGCCCGAGGAGCCCGAGACCGAGACCGAGGCCCCGATCCGTACGGTGGCCAGGCTGGGCCTGCTCCTCGGCGTGGGGCTGCTGGTGGTGGGCCTGGTGTGGGCCGTGCTCAACGCCCGCGACCATCCCGCGACGGTCACCAAGGCGGTCACCAGGGCGGCCGCGCAGTCGAGTGTCCCGGCCGAGAGCCCGACACGGTGGGCGGCCCCCGTGGGCGCGGCCGCCGGCTCCGACCTGACGTCCCTGGACCGGAAGGCCGACCTGCCGAAGCCGGCGCCGCCCACGGCCCGCCTGTCGCCGCGGTCGGCCGCGCTGGGCTCCGGGCGCTCCGGGGCCTTCTCCCTGTCGTGCACGGGCACCTGCCGGGTCGTCTCGGCCGTCGGCTCGCGCGGCATCGTCGTCGACGGCACGACGTACCGCGTCACGGACCCGCGCTCGCGCCCCGCCTGCCCGGGCGCGCCGGACGTGCGCCGCGGCCGGATCACGATCGTGTGGTCGGGCCGGGCCACCGGCGACGGCCTGCGCACCGGCGGCACGGTGACCGCCGGCGGCACGCTCACCCTCAAGGTCGGCTGGACCATCGCCAGGGACAAGGGTGTGCGGCGGCTCGACTCCGGCGGCGTCCACTGGAGCAACTGCGGGTGAGGCCCCGGACCGGCCGGGGCCTCACGCCCTGTCAGAAGAACTGGAACCCGGGCTCGGGCTCCGGCAGGTCGAGCTGCTGCGGTCCCCTGAACCGCGACAGGTCCTTCGGCACGTCGGCCAGCGGCGTCCCGAGCACGAGCGGCACGGCGACGCTGCTCCTGGCCAGGTCGACGGTCACGTTCGCGCCGGTGCCCTCCTCACTGGTGTAGGTGGTGTCGGTCCCGGCCAGCACCAGGCCGATCCGGTGGCCCTTCCTGAAGGTGTAGTCCTGCGGCAGCGTCAGCCACTTGACGGTCCCGTACGTGCCGGCGGGCAGCGGCGTGGCCTGGCTGAGCGAGTCGCGGTTCTGGACGTCGATCCAGCCGCGGGCGACGATCTCCAGCGGGCGGGTGGCCACGTTCGTGGTGACCTTCTTGTAGCAGGCGTCGTCGGCCGCGGTGCTCTCGCCGTGGCAGTCCTCCTCGGTGAGCGTGGTGACGCCCTGGCCGCGCCGCCAGTCGACGCGGGTGTCCTCGCCGACCTGGTCGAGCAGGGCGGTCAGGTTGGCGGTCGGTTTGTCGAGTTTGACCCGCAGGTCGGCCGTCGGGGCGCCGGACAGGCGCAGGTCGAGCGGGAGCGCGCCGGTGGTGAAGGCCGCCCGGCCCGGCTGCGCCGTGCCGACGTCGGCCACCATCTCGGTCTCGCTCAGCGCGAGGTCGGTGAAGGTGGCGGTGCTGTTCTTGGGGGCCTTGAGCAGGCCGAGCGAGCCGTCGGGCGCGGGCCGCAGCACGGCCTTGAGCGCGTACGGGGCCGGCCAGTCGCGCTGGGTGATCCACTGTGTCGGGCCGAGCTGAACGTCGGCGCGGGGCTCGTTCGTGATCCCGTTGCGCACGCCGTGCAGCCAGTAGTCGAACCAGCGGTGCAGGGTGTCCACCCACAGGTCCCTGCGGCCCTCGAAGTCGAACGGGTCCACGTGCTGGTACTGGCCGACCCAGATCTTGCGCGGCACGTCGCGCTGCGCCAGGGCCTGCCACCAGGCGGAGAAGTTGTCCGGCCGGACGTTGAGGTCGTTGACCGTGTGCACGACGAAGACGCTGGCCTTGACCTTGGAGGCGTCGCCGAGCAGGCCCTTGATGTAGTCGCGCTCGTTCCAGAAGGCGTTGTAGTCGCCGGTGTCGTCGCCGTCCTCGGCGTCCATGCGGTCGCGGACCGCCTGGCACTTGGCCTCGGGGTCGGTGTCGACGTAGTTGGTCAGCCAGGAGGCGTAGTCGTAGTTGTAGACCACGCCGTTCGAGCGCTGGTACTTGTACCAGGAGCTGATGGCCGAGATGGGCACGATCGTCTTCAGGCCCTCGACGCCGGTGGCGGCCACGGCGTTGGCCAGGGTGCCGTCGTACGACTTGCCGATCATGGCGGCCTTGCCGGTGGTCCAGTCGGCCACGGCCGGGGTGCCGTCGGCCCTGAACGCCTTGGCGCGGCCGTTCAGCCAGTCGATGACCGCCTTGCCGCCCAGCACGTCGGCCTTGCCGCCCATGTCGGGGCAGCCGTCGGACCTGGTGGTGCCGAGCATGTCCACGTTGAGCACGGCGTAGCCGCGCGGGACGAAGTAGTTGTCGTAGAACAGCGGGAACTTCGTGACATTTCCGGAGGCGTCGTATTGCTTGCGCTCGCCCTCGTTGCCGCGCCCGGAGTTGTCGTAGTACGGACTCTCGTCGATGATCACGGGCACCTTGAGACCGGGACCGGACTCCTTGGGACGGATGACGTCCACCCTGACCTTGTCGAGCGCGCCGTCGAGGTCGCTGTCCACGGTGGACTCGACGTACACGTGCTCGCGGACGGCGTCGGCGTAGGAGAAGACCGGCTGCGTACGGCCGTTCTCGACGGTTATCTTGGGACCGGCAGCGGCCTGTGCCGGGGTCGCGATCGCCAGGGTGAGGGCGACGGCGAAGAGGGCCGGGCGTAATTGTGGCACGCGTGACCTCCGTGACGGGTGTCGTAATTTCCTCCGCAATCTCTCATTCGCCCCCGGAGCTGACAAGATCCCACTATGGACGTACAGGACCGGGTCCGTGGCTGTCTGCTCGGCGGCGCGATCGGTGACGCGCTGGGGGCGCCGATCGAGTTCCAGTCGCTGCGGGAGATCCGCAAGCATCACGGCCAAGAAGGCATTTCCGGATATGTCGCCACCTGGCGGGGAACGACCGGGCTCGTCACTGATGACACGCAGATGACCCTGTTCACGATCGAGGGCCTGACCCGCCGTACGGACGCGGACGGGGTGGCGGTCACTGACGTGCGTGAGGCGTACCTGCGGTGGCTCGACACCCAGGAGCACAAGGCGCCCCCGCCGGCCGACCGCCCGTACCGGACGGGGGCGCTGCGCGAGGAGGGCTGGCTGTACTCCCGCCGTGCCCCGGGCAACGCCTGCCTGTCCGGGTTGCACCACCCCTTCCCGGGCCCGTCGCCGCTCGGCACGCCCGGCCCGGTGAACCCCGGCTCCAAGGGCTGCGGGACGGTCATGCGCTCGGCGCCGTTCGGCCTGACCGCCCCGTACGACGCCCGGGCCGCGTTCGAGTTGTCGGCGGCCTGCGCCCAGATCACCCACGGCCACCCGACCGGCTACCTGGCCGCGGGCGCGTTCGCCGCGATCGTCGCCCGCCTGATGACCGGCGAACCGCTGGAGGCGGCCGTCCACCACGCCCTGGACCTGCTGGCCGGCCACCCGCTGCACGAGGAGACGTCCGACGCCCTGCGCGCGGCGCTGGCGCTGGCCGTCGGCGGCGAGCCCACCCCCGAACGGGTCGAGTCTCTGGGCGGCGCGTGGGTGGCCGAGGAGGCGCTGGCCATCGGCGTCTACTGCGCCCTGGCCGAGCCGTCGCCCGAGCGGGCGCTGCTGCTGTCGGTCAACCACTCGGGCGACAGCGACTCGACCGGCTCGGTCTGCGGCAACCTGGTCGGCGCGCTGCGCGGCGCCGACGCGCTGCCGGCCGCCTTCCTGAGACCGCTGGAGGGACGCGACACGATCGAGCGCCTGGCCGCCGCGCTCCTCTAGGCTGGAGGCCCTCCACCCGGACGGAAGAGATCGCATGCGAAACGTCGCGCGGACCTCGCTGGTTGACTCCGCCATCGAGGAGCTCCGCAAGGAGATCACCAGTGGCGCGTGGCCGGTCGGGACGAAGATCCCGTCCGAGAGCCGGCTCGCCGAGATCCTCGGCATGAGCCGGCTGTCGGTGCGCGAGGCCGTACGCGTGCTGGCCCATGCCGGGCTGCTGCAGACCAGGCAGGGCGACGGCACGTACGTGACCGCGACCGACGAGTCGCAGGTGGCCCTGCGCCGGCGGCTCGACCGGGCGGCCGCGATGGACATCATCGACGTACGCCGCGGGCTCGACCTGGTGGCCGCCCGGCTGGCGGCGGTCAAGCGCACCGGCGAGGACGTGGCCGCGATGCGCGAGGCGCTGGCCCGGCGCGAGGCGGCCGCGCGGGCGGGCGACCTCGACGGGTTCGCCGACGCCGACGTGGACTTCCACCTGCTGGTGGCCGACGCGGCCCACAACGCGCTGCTGGCCGACCTCTACCGGAGCATCCGCGACGCGCTGCGCGACAGCGTCAGGGACAAGGAGCACGCGGCGCTGGTGCCGGACCGTTCGCACGAGGACCTGCTGGAGGCGATCGAGGCGGGCGAGGCGGCCAGAGCGGTCGAGGTCTCGGTCGCCCTCCTCGACGACCAGGAACGCGACCTCTGACCCGCCCCCGCCCCCGAACGGCGGTGGACGGGGTGGTCAGCCGCCGATGACGAGCGTCTCCCCCGGTCCGTCCTGCGCGGGCGGGCCGGGGTCGGCGGCCTTCCGGTTCGTACGCCGTGACGCCCTCCACGGGCGGGGCAGCCGCATCGCCGCGAGCACCACCAGGGCCCCGCCGACCGCCGCCAGCACCAGCGTGTACCCGGGAACCCACCCACCTGGCGCCCCCACTGCCGAACCCCCTCCAACCGCGCTGTCTCCGACAAGCTGGACCGGGGTGGACTTGCCCGGAGGGAAGCCCGGCGGGCGGACGGCGCCCCAGGGGTCCTTGCCGTCGCCGCCGAGCGTGGCCACCATCTCCGGCGGCACCGGGTTGACCAGCAGCCGCCCGGGGACCGTGAGCGTGCCCAGCTCGTACGGCGCGAACCACCCCTGGACGCCCTCCACCTTCCACACCCCGTCGGGCACGACCACCGACGTGGCGTAGTGTCCGGCCTCCGGCAGGGCCGTGCCGTCGAAGGTCAGGACCTTGCCGTCGCCGCGGGTGAGGCGCAGGCCGACCGGGTCGAGCTTCCCCACGTAGGGATGTGTGCCGTGTTGCAGCACCCAGAACCCCACCGTGTACGCCTTCCCGCCCGCGAACTCCTCCGGCGGCGGATCGAGGTAGGTCACCGCCCACCCGCCCAGGACGGACGCGGAGACCGGGGCCTCCCACCAGGCGAACGCCAGCACGGCCACCACCAGGGCCAGAATCCTCTTCATCACGCACCTCCGACCTCCATACACCGGACCGCCCCGCGAGGTTCCGGGCCCGCGCCAGCGGATCAGCGCCCCGATCGCCCGCGCGACAGCCTCGGGCTGCGACTCGGGCAGGAAATGGCCTCGGGGGTGCGGCAGGCCGCCAGGTAGGCGGCGCGGACGTCGGGCGGGATCGGCGCCGCGCAGCGACGCCCACAGGTCGAGCACGGGGACGACGTGCCGCCAGGCCGGATGGGTCTGGGGGAAGTCGTGGAGCAGCAGGACGGGCGGCCCCTCGGCGCCCGAGGCGACAGGCAGGCCCGACACCGTGTGCCGGCGGAAACCGGGGACAGAGACGGCCATGCCCCGGAACGATGCCAGGCGGGTGCGACATTTTCCGGTACGGCGAGCACAATGGAGTCAGCACGGAAAAGTCAGGGCGACAATTCGGAGGAGCGAGGAGGCTTACGCCGTGTCCGCCGCCGGAGGCGAATATCTGACCGCGATGCTCGACGTTCTGGTTTACGAGAACGTATTGGTCGCGTGGCGGCGTGTGCCGCCCGGCGGCTACATGATCGTCACGCATGAGGGCGAGGAGGTCCGGCTGACCGCGCAGCAGGCCGGGATGTGGGCGCAGGGCGCGTTCGCGGTTTATCTCGCGCTGGTGGATCAGGGCCGGATCACTCCGCGCATCCCCGGTGACCCGGCGACACGATAAGCAGCGCCCGAACAAAAACCCATTTTTCCGGATTTATCGCTACGCACACCATGACCCGCCGAACCGGCCGGAAGTCAAACCGGTTTTCTGGCGCGTCCGAGAATGTGCGGAAGGCTCGGCGTCGCGGGCGACGGGCGGAACGCGAACCGTTCGCGTTCCTCGACCACCAGGCCGCTGTCGGTCATGGCGCGCTCGGTGTCCCGGTTGGGCCGGCAACCGCCCGCCAGCCGCCGCCACAACGGCGTCACGAGGTCCTGGAGCAGCGCCGCGACCGTCCGCGAGGAGCGCACGTGCTCGTAGAAGCGCACCTCGCCACCGGGCCTGAGCACCCGGGACACCTCGCCGAGCGTCGCCCGCTGGTCGGGCACCGAGCACAACACCAGCGAGAGCACGACGGCGTCGAAGGAGGCGTCCTCGAACGCCAGGTCCGCGCCGTGCCCGGCGACCACCCGTACGGGCACCTGAGCCGCACCGGCGGCGCGCACGGCGAGCTCCCGCAGCACGTCCTCCGGCTCGACGGCGACCACTTCGTGCACGGTCGTGGGGTAGTGGGCGAAGTTCATCCCGTTTCCCGCGCCGATCTCCAGCACCCGCCCGCTCAGCCCGGACAGCAAGCGCCGCCGATGCCCGGCCACGCCCCGCCGCTCCGCCTCGGCGCTCATCCGCTCGTACGCGCGGGCGAAACGGGGGTTCTGGAAGCGCGACAAGTCCTGCACGCCACCCACGCTAGCCCGCGCCCGTACGCGTCGCGCGCCGGGACGGCCCGTCACGAACGGATGAGCCGGGCGGATGAGCCGGGCGGAGGACCTGGGCGGAGGACCTGGGCGGAGGAACCAGGCGGAGGAGCCGGGCGGAGGAACCGGACGACGGCGCCGGGCGCGCCGTGCCCGGCCCTCGATCCGGCGCGGCGGCCGGACGTGGTCCTGTTCGCGCCGGTCAGGACGCCTGGTTGTTCATGAAGCGCGAGATCAGCCAGTGGCCGCCCTCTTGCGTGAGCACGAAGAGCTCGCGGTAGTTCGTGTCGCCCTGCTTGCTGGTCGAGCGCGCGATGGCGTCCTTGCCTCCGATGGTGCGCGTCTCGTCGATGGTGTGCGTCGCGCTCTTCAGGTCGTTGCCGTCCTTGAGCTGCTTCTGGAAGAGGGTGCGGATGGCCTGCGCGCCCGTCGCCGTGGCCTCCCCGTCCATGGCCACCACCGCGTCCTCGGTGAACGTCCCCACGACCTGCTCGACGTTCCCGCCCTTGAGGGCGTCGAAGTAGTTCTGGACGGCGGCGCGCGGCTGGGTGGCGGGCGCCATCGTGGCCGTCCCCGTGGGCGAGGCGGTCTCGGTGCCGGTCATCGTCTCGGTCGGCGACTCCATGCCGGTCTCGGTCTCGGAAGGCGTCATCATGGTGTCGGTCGGTGTCGCCGGACTGGCCTCCCCCTTCATCGCCTGCGTGTTGCTCCCGGCGGAGCAGCCCGCGACTAGGACGACGGGAACGATCGCGGCAAGCAGGAGTGCCCTGCGCTGAGAAATCTTGCTCATGGCCGGGTTGATGCCCCCGCCCGTCGTCACCGAATGCCCGGTTTATGCACTCCGCACGACCCCTTTACCTGGACCCGGTATTACTCACGGTAACGGTTCACTGTCATTGGTGAGACCGGTCAGAGCTGCGATCGTTGCCGCACCGAGACCGGGAGGGGAAGGGGCACCTATAGCGTCCCTCCAGTGCGGCCAACACAGGCGAACCCCGAGCCACTGCCCCAGCGCGAGGACGCCGAACGCTGCGCCAGCGTCCGGTACGACCGGAGGTGCGTCCTGCCCGCGGCCCACCGGACCCCACACGTCTACCCGCCGGTCGAGAGCGTCTAGAGCCGCGTCGTCGCAGGTGAGCGGGCGGCCCGGCGGGGCAGGTGACGGCGATGGGAGAACCGCCGGCCACCGTCACGCCCTGTGAGGACGGACCGCTGCTGATCAGAGGCCACTTCGAGCTGCTGACTCAGGAGGGCGAGCCGATCGACCCGGGAAGCGCCACGGTCGCGCTGTGCCGGTGCGGCCGGTCGTCGACCAAGCCGTTCTGCGATGGTTCGCACAAGTCCGTCGACTTCCGGGACGAGCACACCGCCCGCTCCAGCACCCACAGCGGTGCGAACAGCGAGGCCGAGGCGGGGAACACGCGCCGCCCGCCGGCCCGCCGCCGCCCGGCCTCGGCCACCCCGACGACGAGCCCGGCAGCGAACCCGGCGGCGGCCAGCACCGGCAGCGGCCGCCGCGCGAGCGCGAGCCCGGTCAGCACCGCCAGGAACGAGGCCGGCTTCACCGGCTGCGCGAAGTCGTCGTAGGCCTGCCGCAGCCGCTGCGACCAGAACCGCCGGGCGTCGCACGGCAGCCTGCGGACGTACAGGCCGGGCGGGCGCAGCTCGCGTCCGCCGTGGGCGCGCACGGTACGGATGAGCTCCAGGTTCTCGAACAGCACGTCGCCGTCGTAGCCGCCCATGGACAGGAAGAACGACCGCCTGATCCCGAACGTGCCCGGGTAGTCGGCGCCCAGGGCACGGTTGAGCAGGGTGCGCGCGGTGTCCCAGCGGGCGTGCCAGGGGGCGGGGTCGAAGTAGTTCTGCGGTCTGACCAGCTCGGCGCGCGCAGGCCCACGGCGTAGCGGCGGTTGGGCAGCGAGGAGGTCATCTCGATCGCGGCCAGGTGGCCGACCAGCGCGCCGCGCAGCCGCCGGTGCAGGCCGAACAGCGACATGGCGTTGGTGACGGCCAGGGTGACCGCCGGGACCCTCGGCAGGTACGCGCCGTAGGAGTCGTCGAGGCCGAGGCCGCGCAGGCGTGGGATCGCCCAGGTGTGCGGGTCGGCCTCCTTCAGGTGATAGATCGAACGGTGGACCACGAACTCGCGGAACGTCTCGATCCCGGCCTCGCGCTGAAGGTACAGCGACACCGACGCCCCGTCGTCGTCCTCGGCGGTCAGCGCGGTGAGCGCGCGCCGCATCCCGGCGGGCGGCACCGGCTCGGGACGCGGGACGGCCTCGGCCAGCTCCCGTTCGAAGCGCCGTTCCAGCAGGCCGCGCAGGCGCAGCAGGGACGGCTCGGGGGCGTCGGGCAGTGTCGCGGGCGGCCGGGTGAGCCGGTCGAAGAGCAGGTCGGTGAGCGGGCCACGGGCGGGCGGCAGGCGCATCAGGCGTTCCTGCGGTAGACGGAGACGTGCGCGCGGCTGTCGTCGGTGAACGGGGTGCCGAGCCAGTCGGCCCAGCGGTGTTCCAGGGCCATCCCGGCCAGCCGGGCCATCAGGTCGAGCTCGCAGGGCCAGGCGTAGCGGTGGTCGGCGGGCAGCAGCCGCACGCCCTCGGCGGTCAGCCGTACGCGGGTGGTGCGCATGTGCTGGGTGGCCGGGGCAAGGCCGGCCGCCTCGATGAGGACGGCGTCCTCGGCCAGCGACAACACCCGCAGCGCGGACCCGTTCCGGAAGGCGGCCGGGTCGGGCACCCACGCCTCGACCACGAACCGCCCGCCCTCGCGCAGGTGCCGGGCCGCGTTGGCGAAGCAGTTGACCTGCGCCTCCTGGGTGGGCAGCGCGAAGATCGTGTTGACCGCCAGCACCACCAGCCGGTACGCCCCCTCGACCCGCATCGTGGAGAAGTCCCCCACGGTGACCGGAATGGCCGCGCCACCGGGTTTGGCCCGCAGCTCGCGGGTCATCTCCGTGGAGGCGTCGATCCCGGCGACGGACAGGCCGCGGGCGATCAGCGGGAGCGCCAGCCGTCCGGTGCCGATGCCGAACTCCAGCACCGGGCCGCCGTCCGCCAGCGCGGCCAGCCGTTCGACGGCCGCGCCGGTCGGCAGCTCCGTGACCGTGGCGTCGTAGATGTCGGCGATGGAACGCCCGTAGGCGGAGGCGTCGTAGGCCACGCGCACCTCCTGTCCCCCGTGTTTCAGCAGGTCAATGCCCGTGGCCTGATCGGCTAAACGCTGACCTCCACCCGCCCGCCGGCCACCCGTACGGCGTAGACGGGCACCTGTACGGCCTCCTCGTCCAGGCACGTACCCGACACCAGTGAGAAGACCTGTTTGTGCAGCGGCGAGGCCACGGTGGGCTCGCCCTTCCTGGTGCCGACGATGCCGCGCGAGAGCACATACGCGCCGCTGAACGGGTCGAGGTTGTCCAGCGCGTGCACGTGCCCCTCGTACGTGCGGAACAACGCCACCTGCCGGTCGCCGACCAGCGCGCAGACGCCGCGCTCCGGCGGGATGGCCGCGTACGCGCAGACCGGGGTCCAGCTCATCGGGCCATCACCGGCCTGATCTGGCCGCGCTCGGCGGCGAACACGATCGACGGGTCGGGCACGCCGGGGGCGTTGACGAAGCTGACGAACCGGCCCAGCTTCTCCGGGTCGTCCAGGGTCGCCGCCCATTCGTCGGCGTACGTGGCGATGTGCCGGTCCATCTGGGCGTCGAGGTCGGCGCAGATGCCGAGCGAGTCTTCCATGATCACCTTCCGGAGGTGGTCGAGGCCGCCGTCGAGCGTGTCCAGCCAGGCGGCGGTGCGTTGCAGGCGGTCCGCGGTGCGGATGTAGAACATCAGGAACCTGTCGACGGTCCTGACCAGGTCGTCGGTGCTCAGGTCGGTGGCCAGCAGGTCGGCGTGGCGGGGGCTGAAGCCGCCGTTGCCGCCGACGTACAGGTTCCAGCCCTGCTCGGTGGCGATGACGCCGAAGTCCTTCGACCTGGCCTCGGCGCACTCGCGGGCGCAGCCGGAGACGGCCGACTTGAGCTTGTGCGGCGCGCGCAGGCCGCGGTAGCGCAACTCCAGGGCGATGGCCAGGCCGACGGAGTCCTGTACGCCGTAGCGGCACCAGGTGGAGCCGACGCAGGACTTCACCGTGCGCAGGGCCTTGCCGTACGCGTGGCCGGACTCGAAGCCGGCGTCCACGAGCCGCCGCCAGATCCGCGGGAGCTGCTCGACCCTGGCGCCGAGCAGGTCGATGCGCTGACCGCCGGTGATCTTCGTGTAGAGCCCGAAGTCGCGGGCGACCTCGCCGATGACGATGAGCTTGTCCGGGGTGATCTCGCCGCCCGGGATGCGCGGGACGACCGAGTACGTGCCGTTCTTCTGGATGTTGGCGAGGAAGGCGTCGTTGGTGTCCTGCAACGCGGCCCGCTCGCCCTCCAGCACGTGCCCGTTGTGCAGCGAGGCGAGGATCGAGGCCACGGCGGGCTTGCAGATGTCGCAGCCGCGTCCCTGCCCGTGCTCGGCGATGAGCCGGGAGAACGTGGTGATCTCCCGTACCCGGACGATGTCGTACAGCTCGGCCCGCGAGTGCGTGAAGTGCTCGCACAGCGCCTTGCCGACCTCGACGCCCGACCGCTCCAGGAGCCGCCTGAGCATCGGCACGCAACTCCCGCAGGTGGTGCCGGCCCGCGTGCACGCCTTGAGGCCGGGCACGTCGGTGACCCCGCGCTCGGCGACGGCGTGCCTGACCTCCCCCGCGCACACGTTGTTGCACGAGCAGACCTGCGCGTCGTCGGGCAGGTCGAGCTGTGCCCCCTGTGTCCCCGCGCCGCTGAACAGCAGGTCGGCGGGCGGCGCGGGCAGCGGCTTGCCGACGAAGGGCCGCAACGCCGAGTACGGCCCCGCGTCGCCCACGCAGACGCCGCCGAGCAGCGTACGGGCGTCGTCGCTGATGAACAGCTTCTTGTAGACCCCGGCCACCGGATCCATGTAGGTGACGTCGAGCGCGCCCTCCATCGCGCCGAACTGCGCGACCTCGACGCCGAGCAGCTTGAGCCTGGTGGACAGGTCGGCGCCGGTGAACGCGGCCGTCCCGCCGGCGATCCGGTCGGCGGCCACCTCGGCCATCGTGTTGCACGGTCCGGCCAGGCCGTAGACCGTGCCGCCGGCCAGCGCGCACTCGCCGATGGCGTAGACCGCCGGGTCGGAGGTGCGCATCCCGGCGTCGACCACGATGCCGCCGCGCTCCCCCACCTCCAGCCCGCACGCCCTGGCCAGTTCGTCGCGCGGCCTGATGCCCGCCGAGAACACGACGACCTGGGCCTCGATCAGCGTCCCGTCCGGCGTGCGCAGTCCGGCGACCTGGCCGTCCGGGCCGGTGACGATTTCCTGGACGCCCGCGCCGGTGTGCACGCCGAGCGCGAGCGCCTCGATGTGGCCCCTGAGCACCGCGCCGCCGCCCTCGTCCACCTGGCGCGGCATCAGCCGGGGGCTCATCTCGACGATGTGCGTCCGCAGCCCGAGCGCCCGCAGCGCGTCGGCCGCCTCCAGCCCGAGCAGGCCGCCGCCGACCACGACGCCCTCGGCGGCGTGCTCGGCGGCCGTTCGGATCGCGTCCAGGTCGTCGATGGTGCGGTAGACGTGGGCGTGCTCGTGGCCGGGCACCGGCGGCACGAACGGCGCCGACCCGGTGGCCAGCACGAGCACGTCGTACGGCTCGGTGTGCCCGTCCTCGGCGGTCACCGTACGGGCCGTCCGGTCGACGGCGACGACGCGGCTGCCGAGCCTCGTCACGATCCCGGCGGGCACCGGGTAGGCGAGATCCCGGTCGGTGGCCCCCGACAGGTACGAGGTCAGCGCCACCCGGTCGTAGGCCGGGCGCGGTTCCTCCCCGATGACGGTGATCCGCGCGCCGGGCTCCCGGCCCGCCATCGCCTCGGCGAAGCGGTGGGCGGCCGGGCCGTAGCCGACGACGACGATTCTCCTCATACCGGTACTCCTTCCTGATCGCACAGCCAGCCGACGATGCCCTCCACGGCGTCGCGGCAGGTGCCGCAACCGGTGGTGGCCCTGGTGGCGGCGGCCACCCCGGCCACGTCCCGGGCGCCGGCCTCCCAGCACGCCCTGATCTGTCCCTTGGTCACGCTGTTGCACCGGCAGACCTCGGCCGCGTCCGGCATCAGCACCGGGCTGCCGGCCACCGGCGCCGCCGACAGGCCCGGGAACAGCAGCCCGGCGCGGTCGCCGGGCACCGGCCCGCCGCGGTCGAAGAGCTGGGTGAGGGTGCCGACGGCGTCGCTCTCGCCCAGCAGGATCGCGCCCACCAGCCGCCCGTCGCGGATGACGAGCTTGCGGTAGGTGCCGCGGGCGCGGTGGCTGAAGCGCACCACCTCGGCGTGCTCCTCGCCGAGCTGCGTCTCGCCCATGGCGGCCAGCTCGACGCTCTTCGCCTTGAGCCTGGTGACCAGCCGGGAGCCGCGGTAGCGGGCCTTGCCGCCGGTGATCACCTCGGCGGCCACGGCGGCCTGTTCCCAGGCGGGGGCGACGAGGCCGTACACGGTGCCGTCGTGCTCGGCGCACTCGCCGATCGCGAAGATCGAGGGGTCGTCGGTGCGCAGCTCGTCGTCCACGACGACGCCGCGCCGTACCTCCAGGCCCGCCGCGGCGGCCAGCCCGGTGACCGGGCGCACGCCGCAGGCCAGCACCACCAGGTCGGCCTCGACCAGCTCGCCGCCGGCCAGCCGGACGCCGCCCGGCTCGACGGCGGTCGCGCTGACGCCGGTGCGGGTGGTCACGCCGAGCCCGGCCAGGGTCTCGCCGAGCACGTCGCCCGCCTCGGCGTCGAGCTGGCGGTCCATCAGGTGCCCGGCCAGGTGCAGCAGCGTGACCGGCAGGCCGCGTCCGGCCAGGCCGCGGGCGGCCTCGACGCCGAGCAGGCCGCCGCCGACGACGGCCGCGCCGCGCGAGCGTCCGGCCGCCGCCACGATCCGCTCGCAGTCCGCCAGCGTTCGGAACGGGACCGCCCGCCCGGCGCCGGGCACCGGCGGCACGACCGCCTCGCTGCCGGTGGCCAGGACCAGCAGGTCGTACGGCTCGCGCCGCCCGTCCGCGGTCAGCACGTGCCGGGTCTCCCTGTCGATGCATACGACCTCGGTCCCGAGCACGGCCTCGACGTCGTGCTCGGCGTACCAGGAGGGGTCGAGCAGGCGCACCTGCTCCGGACGGGAGCCGCCGGCCAGCACGTCCGACAACAACACCCGGTTGTACGGCCGGCCCGCCTCGGCCCCGAACACGGTGACCCGCATCTGCGGGTCGCGTGCCCGCACCTCGCTGACCAGGCGTGACCCGGCCATTCCGTTCCCCACGACGACGAGCCTCATGAGTCCCTCTCCAGCCTGACCGCGCAGACCTTGAACTCCGGCATCCCGGAGACCGGGTCGAGCGCCGGGTTGGTGAGCCGGTTGGCGCCCTCCCAGTGGAAGGGCATGAACACGGTGTCGCGCCTGATGGCGTCGCTGATCCTGGCCACCGCCCGGCTCTCGCCCCGGCGGCTGCTGACCCGGACCAGGTCGCCCGCGGCGATGCCGAGCTGCGCGGCCAGGTCGGGATGCAGCTCCACGAACGGCTCCGGGGCGGCCCGTACCAGCGGGGCGATCCTGCGGGTCTGGGCGCCGCTCTGGTAGTGGGCCAGCACCCGGCCGGTCGTCAGGCGTACGGGGTAGTCCTCGTCGGGCTCCTCGGCCGCGGGCCGGTGCTCGACCGGGACGAACCTGGCGCGGCCGTCCGGGTGGGCGAAGCGGTCCAGGAACGGCCGGGGCGTGCCGGGGTGGCCGGCGGACGGGCAGGGCCAGTGGAGGGCCGTACCGGCGGCGATGCGCTCGTAGGTGATGCCGGTGTAGTCGGCGACGCCGCCCGCGCCGGCCCGGCGCAGCTCGTCGAAGACGGCGGCCGGCTCGGTGTCGAAGCGGTGCCCGAGCCGCGCGGCCAGCCCGGCCAGGACCTCCAGGTCGCTGCGGACGCCCGCCGGCGGCGCGACGGCCCGGCGGCGCAGCAGGACGCGGCCTTCGAGGTTCGTCATCGTGCCGTCCTCCTCGGCCCATTGGGTGACCGGGAGGACCACGTCGGCCAGCGCGGCGGTCTCCGACCTCACCACGTCGGCCACCACCAGCAGGTCGAGCCCGGCGATCCGCCCGCCGACGCGCGCGGACGCGGGCGCCGAGACCACCGGGTTGGACCCGAACAACAACAACGCCCGCGGCCCCTCCGGCGTGCCGAGCGCGTCCAGCAGCTCGTACGCCGACCGCCCCGCCCCCGGCAGGTCCTCGGGCCGCACGCCCCACACGCCCGCGACGTGCTCCCGGGCCGCCGGGTCGTCGATCCTGCGGTACCCGGGGAGCTGGTCGGCCTTCTGGCCGTGCTCCCTGCCGCCCTGGCCGTTGCCCTGGCCGGTCAGGCAGCCGTAGCCGGAGCCGTACCGGCCGGGCAGGCCGAGCGCGAGGGCCAGGTTGACGAACGCGGTGACGGTGTCGGTGCCTTTGGCATGCTGCTCGGCGCCGCGCCCGGTCAGGATGTAGGCGTTCCCGGCGGCGGCCAGCGCGCGTACCGCCTGCCGCATCCGGTGCACCGGCACCCCGGTGACACGTTCGACGCGCTCGGGCCACCAGGAGGCCAGCGAGGTGCGCACGGCGTCGAACCCGGTGGTCCTGGCCTCGACGTAGTCCGCGTCCACGAGGTCGTCGGCGACCGCCAGGTGCAGCAGGCCGAGCGCGAGCGCCAGGTCGGTGCCGGGCGCGGGCTGGAGGTGCAGCCAGGCGAGCCTGGCCGTCGGGGTGCGGCGCGGGTCCACGACGATCAGCCGCGCCCCCGACAGGCGGCGGACGAACGGCGGCATGGTCTCGGCCACGTTCGCGCCGGCCAGCAGCACGACGTCGGCGTCGTCCAGGTCGGTGATCGGGAACGGCAGGCCCCGGTCCATGCCGAACGCCCGGATGGTGGCGGCGGCGGCCGAGGACATGCAGAAGCGGCCGTTGTAGTCGATCTGGCTGGTCCCGAGCGCGACCCTGGCGAACTTGCCGAGCTGGTACGCCTTCTCGTTGGTCAGCCCGCCCCCGCCGAACACGGCCACGGCGTCGGGGCCGTGCTCGGCGCGGATCGCCGACAGCCGGGCGGCGACGTGGTCGAGGGCAGCCTCCCACGACGCCGGCTTCCCGTTCAGCAGCGGCGTGGTCAGCCGGGCGCCGTTGGTGAGCAGCTCGCCCGCCGTCCAGCCCTTCTGGCACAGCGCCCCCGGCCCGTCGGCCGGGACGTCGGTGCTCGGGCTGATCTCCAGCCCGGGGCCGATCTCCATGCCGCACTGCAACGCGCAGTACGGGCAGTGTGTGCGCGTCATGTCAGATCCGGGCGTGGGCGAGGCCGGCGACCGACCTGACGGCGGCGGTGCGCGTGTAGCACCACCAGGTCAGCGCCAGGCAGGCGGCGTAGAAGACGGCGAAGGCCAGGAACGCCGGCGCCGGGGTGCCGGCCGCGGCGAACGCCATGCCGAAGGCCCGGTTGACGAGGAACCCGCCGAGCGCGCCGACCGCTGAGATGACGCCGATCGCGGCGGCGGCCTGGCGCCTGCCGTACAGCAGGGCCTCCTCGCCCTCGCCGCGCTCGGCCACCGCCCTGGCCTGGAAGATCGCCGGGATCATGCGGTACGTGGAGCCGTTGCCGACGCCCGAGGTGAGGAAGAGCAGCTGGAAGGCCAGGAAGAACAGCCAGAAGCGGCCCGAGACGCTGCCCAGCCACACCAGCGGCATGCCGGCGCCCATGGCCGCGAACGTCCACATCGTCACCGGCCCGCCGCCGAACCGGTCGGCCAGCCACCCGCCCACCGGCCTGACCAGCGAGCCGAGCAGCGGCCCCGCGAACGCGACCGCCGCGTACGGCGCGTCCGGGAACAGGCTCTTGCTGAGCAGCGGGAACGCCGTCGAGTAGCCGATGAACGAGCCGAACGTGCCGACGTACAGAAAGGACATGATCCACGTCTGCGCCCGCCGGGCCACCGCGAACTGCTCGCGCGGATCGGCCCTCGCGCTGGTCAGGTTGTCCATGAAGAACCAGGCGCAGGCCATGGCCGCCACGATGAACGGCACCCAGAACCACCCGGCGGCGGCCAGCCCCAGCGAGCCGATCACCAGCGGCATGACGAGCTGCACCGAGCTGACCCCGATGTTGCCGCCCGCCGCGTTCAGCCCGAGTGCCAGCCCCTGCCTGCCGCGCGGGTAGAAATAGGTGATGTTGGCCATGCTGGAGGCGAAGTTGCCGCCGCCGACCCCGGCCAGCGCCGCGATCACCAGGAACAGCCAGTACGGCGTGCCGGGATCGTTCACCGCCACCCCGAGCAGCACCGCCGGGACGAGCAGCAGCCCGGCGCTGACCACGGTGAAGTCGCGCCCGCCGAACCTGGCGGGCCCGAACGTGTACGGCAGCCGCAGCGCCGACCCGACGAGGTTGGGCAGCGCGACGAGCCAGAAGAGCTGGTCGGTGGAGAAGTCGTAGGCCCCCATCCGCGTGGCCACGACGCTCCACAGGGTCCAGACGGTGAACCCGAGGTGCTCGGCCACGATGGAGAAGACCAGGTTGCGCCGGGCGACGTGCCTGCCCGTGCGCTCCCAGAAGGCCGGGTCGTCGGGGTGCCACTCGGTGATCCAGCGCGCCATGGGTCTCTCCTGCACTCGGCGTCGGGAGCACCAACGTAGGAAGGGCGGGTTACACGCGCCGACCGCCGGCGACGGTGCGCCGGTTACGTGTGATTCACCACCGTAACGGGACGCGCACAAGCGTCACCTGCGAAACCTGCCGGTAATCAACGGAGATCCGGCAGGTTACCGGGTCTTCCCGGGGGTAACAGCACTCACAGCAAGGGGGGAATTATGATCAAAAAGCTGCACCAGATGGGGATCAAGTCAGGCCACATGTACGCCTGTGGGCTGGCGTCCATCGGCCTGTCCTTCTGTTCCTGGATGATCTCGCGGAACAACGAGACCGCGGGCCTCGACCGGGCCGACCGATGGGGGATCTTCATCGGCGAGTGGGCGCCCACGTTCTTCGCGATGGGCGTCGCGCTGCGGATCGAGGAGACCCACAAGGAGCTCGGCGAGCCGGGCTCGGAGATGTTCGACACCGCGCAGGGCCATCGGGCCAGGTCGCACGTCGGCGTTTGAGCACGACGCCGCGCAGGTCACGCCGGGGGGCGTACCTGCGCGGCACACCCCCGGCCGGCGGCCTCAGTGGGAGAGCCGTTCCAGCGGCTCGTCGGTCAGCCGGTACTTCAGCCACTCGTCCTGCCGTACGGCGCCGAGCTTGTCGTAGAAGGCGATGGACGGCTCGTTCCAGTCGAGCACCGACCACTCCAGGCGCTGGTAGCCGCGCTCGGCGCAGATCCTGGCCAGCTCCGCCATCAGCGCGCGGCCGTGGCCGCCGCCGCGGTGGGCGGGGCGCACGTACAGGTCCTCCATGTAGATGCCGTGCACGCCGCGCCAGGTGGAGTAGGTCAGGAACCAGACCGTGAAGCCCACGGCCGCGCCGTCCTGCTCGGCCATGTGGGCGAACGCGGCGGGCCGCTCGCCGAAGAGCGAGTCGCGCAGCATCTCCTCGGTCACGCGCACCTCGTGCGCGGCGTTCTCGTACGCGGCCAACTCACGGATCATGCTCACGATCGCGGGGACGTCGTCTGGGGTGGCGGGGCGAATCATGCGCACAGGGTAGCCACCGGATTTGGTTGAACCGTCCACCGCCCCGGTACGTGGTACCAGCAGAACGGTATTCGGGGAACCGTCTGAACGCTCAGCCCAGTTGACCGAATGGGGACGGAAACCGTGGGCGTTTTAGAGGAACTGGGGGTACGTCTGCCCTCGTATCCGGACATCAGGCTCGCACTCGTACTCGGAGAGCGTGCCCTGTACGTGAACGGGGATCTGCAGACCGCCAGGCGCTGGTTCGACTCGGCCTACCGGCAGGCCGAGTCGTGCGGCGACGTGCCTGCGCTGGCCAGGGCCGCGCTCGGCCAGGGCGGGGTGTGGGTGCAGGAGCATCGCACGTGCGCGGAGTCGGAGATGGTACGGGCGCGTCAGCGGCACGCGTTGTCGCTGGTCGATCCGTACTCGTCGCTGGCGCTGCGGCTGCGCATCAGGATGACCGGGGAGGAGGACTACGGCGCGGGCGGGCACGAGGCGATCCTGCGGCTCGTCGCGCGGGCCAGGACCGCGGGCGATCCGACGGCGCTGGCCGAGGCGCTGAGCCTGGCCCACCACTGCCTGCTCGGCCCGGAGCACGGGCCGCTACGGCTGGAGCTGGCCAGGGAGCTGATCGGCCAGGCGCCGGTCACCGGCCGCAGGGGCGACCTGCTGATGGGCCTGCTGTGGCGGACGGTCGATCTCCACCTGGCCGCCGATCCGCACGCCGGCCGCTGCCTGGAGGAGTTGCAGGGTCTGCTGGCCGAGCACGACCACCTGGCGGTCGGGTTCGTGGTCGACGTGATCAGGGTGATGCTGACGATCAGGGCGGGCCTGTTCGACCAGGCGGAGAAGATGGCCGGCGACTGCTTCGAACGCGGCGTCAAGGCCGGCGACATGGACGCGACCGGCTGGTACGGCGGCCAGATCGCCGCCGTCCGCTGGTACCAGGGCCGCGTGGCCGAGCTGCTGCCGGTGCTGACCGACCTGGTCAGCTCGCCCACGCTCAGCCCGATCGACAACTCCTACCTGGCAGGCTTCGCGCTGGCCGCGGCCACTTCGGGCGACCGCCGGCTGGCCGCCGGTCACCTGGCCCGGCTGCGCGGCCGGGACCTGGCCGACCTGCCGAGGTCGAGCTCGTGGTTGTTCTCGATGTACTGCGTGGCCGAGACCGCCCACCTGCTCCAGGACGCCGGCACCGCCGCCGAGGCGTACGCGCTGCTGCGGCCCTTCGCCGGGCTGCCGGTGATCGCCAGTCTGGGTGTGGTCTGCTTCGGCTCGGTGCACCACAGCCTCGGCATGGCCGCCCTCACCACGGGCGACGTGGACCTCGCCGCCGAACACCTGGGCGAGGCGGTGCGGGCCAACCTCGCGCTCGGCCACTGGCCCGCCGCGACGTTGTCGCGCTGGCGGCTCGGCCAGGCGCTCGCGCTGCGCGACGGGCCGCACGACAAGGCGGCGCGCGCCGCGCAGAGCACCGCCGCCCAGGAGGCCAAGGATCTCGGCATGGTGCTGCCGGCCATGGTCGGCAGGGCGACCGCGACGCACGGGACGTTCCGGCTGCGCCGGCACGGGCGGCACTGGCAGGTGGAGCACGCCGGACGGCTGGTGGTGGTCGAGCACAGCGTCGGCATGCAGCACCTCGCGACCCTGATCGCCAATCCGGGGCGCGAGATCCTGGCCGCCGACCTGGCCGCGGGGGCGGCGGCGCAGGAGAGCGAGCCCGCCTCGGCGCAACCCCTGCTCGACGACCAGGCCAGGGAGACCTACCGGCAGCGGCTGAGCGAACTACAGGCCGAGATCGACGAGCTGGAGGCGATGAACGACATCGAACGGGCCGGAGCGCTGCGGCTGGAGCGCGAGTGGCTGGTGGCCGAGCTGACGGCGGCGACCGGGATCGGCGGGCGGGTGGGGCCGTTCACGGGCACGGAGGAGCGCGCGCGGATCGCGGTCGGGAAGGCGATCCGGCGGGCGATCTCCCGCGTCTCGGCCGCCGACCGGGCGCTGGGGGAAGAGCTGCGGGCCACCGTGCACACCGGGGTGCGCTGCTGCTACCGCCCCCGCTGAGGGTCGTACGGGCGCGTCCGCGCGGCGTGCCCATCCCTCCCCGTCCGGGACACTGGTCGCAGGAACCAGAGGAACGGACATACAGCATGGAGCACCGCACACTCGGACGTACGGGACGCCAGGTGGGCGTCGTGGGCCTCGGCGCCTGGCAGCTCGGCGCCGACTGGGGCGAGGTGAGCGAGGACGAGGCGTTCGCCACCCTGGACGCGGCCGTCGACACGGGCGTCACCTTCGTCGACACCGCCGACGTCTACGGCGACGGCCGCAGCGAGCAGATCGTCGGCCGTTTCGCCAAGGCCCGCCCCGGGATCACCGTGGCCACCAAGATGGGCCGCAGGGCGGCGCAGGTCCCGGCCAGCTACGTGATGGACAACTTCCGGGCCTGGAACGAACGCTCCCGGCGCAACCTGGACGTGGACACCCTCGACCTGGTCCAGCTCCACTGCCCGCCCACCCCCGTCTACTCCTCCGACGCCGTCTTCGACGCCCTGGACACGCTGGTCGCCGAGAAGAAGATCGCGGCGTACGGCGTCAGCGTGGAGACCTGCGAGGAGGCGCTGACCGCCATCGCCAGGCCGGGCGTGGCGACCGTGCAGATCATCCTCAACGCCTTCCGGCTCAAGCCGCTGGAGCGGGTCCTGCCCGCCGCCCGCGCGGCCGGGGTGGGCGTCATCGCCCGCGTCCCGCTGGCCAGCGGCCTGCTGTCGGGCCGCTACGACGAGCACACCGTGTTCGCGCCCGACGACCACCGCACCTACAACCGGCGCGGCGAGTCGTTCGACGTGGGTGAGACCTTCTCCGGCGTGGACTTCGGCACCGGGCTGGAGGCGGTCCGCAAGCTGGCCGGGCTCGTGCCCGAGGGGGCGGCCATGGCCCAGTTCGCGCTGCGCTGGATCCTCGACCAGCCCGGCGTCTCCGTCGTCATCCCGGGCGCGCGCAACCCCGGCCAGGCGAGGTCCAACGCGGCCGCCGCCGGCCTGGCCACGCTGCCGCCGGAGACGCTGGAGGCCGTGCGGTCGGTGTACGACGAGCTGATCCGGCCCCAGGTCCACGGGCGGTGGTGAACGCGTTGACGGTCCGGCGTCCCGGCGCTTATATTTAGGAAACTTTCCTAAGCAATTCTCGCCGCGCGTACACCTCCGAGGAGCCTCCGCATGAACGCGAGAAGATGGGCCGCCGGCTGCGCGGCGCTGACCACGGGGGTGGTGCTGCTGACCGCCCCGGCCGCCTCCGCCGCCCCCACGGGCTGTACGTACCAACTCAACACGGGCGAGCGCTGGGCCACGAGCTACTGCCCGAGCGGCACCGGCGAGCACCGCATCCACGTGATCCAGCGCCACTTCCTGCCCGAGGTCGGCCTGATCGCGATCGAGGGGCCGTGGGTGCCGGCCGGGCAGACCTCCTACACCGGTATCACGGCGCACACCACCGTGAGCGTCTGGGTGGACACCCGCGGATGAACACCAACGGATACGGCGGCTTCCGCCGCCACCTGCCCCACGCCAACTAGGCGCCCGGCCCACCCGGCCACGCGCCTCGGCCCGCGGTCCCGTACGAGCGCGCGGTCAGCGGCGGACGTCGATCTCGTAGGAGTAGCGGTCGCCGCGGTAGATCGACTTGGCCGCCTCCACCGCCCTCCCCCGCTGGTCGTAGGCCACCCGCTCGACCAGCAGCGCCGGGGACAGCGGGGCCGCGCCCAGCAGCCCGGCCTCCTCGGGCTCCAGCACCGTGGCCCTGATCGACTGCTCGGCCCGCTCCAGCCTGATCCGGTACGCGCCCGCCAGCACCTCGTACAACGACCCGCCGAGCGGCCGGTCGAGCAGTCCGGGCACGAGCGCGGCCGGCACGTGCGCCCGTTCCAGGCACATCGGCGAACCGTCGGCCGTCCGCACCCGGCACAGCCGTACGACGGCGTCGGCGGGGCTGATCCCGAGCGCCTGCCCGACGCGGGCCCCCGCGGGCACCTCGGCCGCCTCCAGCAGCCGTGACCCCGGCTCCAGCCCCCTGCCCCGCATGTCCTCGCTGAACGACGTCAGCTCGATCGTCTTGGCGATGCTCCGATGGGCGACGAACGTGCCCGCGCCCTGCACCCGGTAGACCCGCTGGTCGGTCTCCAGCCGGTCGACCGCCCTGCGCACGGTCAGCCGGCTCACCCCGAACTCCTCGGCGAGCTCGCGCTCGGCGGGCAGCCGCTCGCCCGGCCGCAACTCGGTCTCGATGAGCGTGAGCAGGTGGTCTCTGAGCCGGCCGATCTTCGTCACGGGGGTCGTCCTCGGTCAGGGGTGCGCTCTTGACGCTCCGATCGTAATTGGGCTATACCAATCGGGCAACCTGGAGGCGGACCGCTGCCTCGCTACCTCGCTGTCGACAGATTGGGCTGTACCAGATGGATGTGGTGACCGCGATCGAAGGCGGGCTGGTGGTGAGCTGCCAGGCGCCCGAGGGCCATCCGCTGCGCGACCCGCGTGCCATCGTGCTCCTCGCCCGGTGCGCCGAGCTGGGCGGCGCGGCCGGACTGCGGGTGAACGGGCCCGAGGACGTCCGCGCGGTCAAGGCCGTCACCGACCTGCCGCTCATCGGCCTGGCCAAGGTGCCCCGGCCGCACGCCCGGCCCCTCATCACGCCCTCCTTCGCGCTGTGCGAGGAGCTGGTGCGGGCCGGGGCCGACCTGGTCGCCCTGGAGGTCACGGCGGAGGCCGAACCTTCGGCGGGCGACCTGCCGGGGCTGGTCGAGCGGGTACGCCGGGAGCTGGGGGTGCCGGTCATGGCCGACGTCTCGACGGCGGAGGAGGGGGTGCGGGCCTGGGAACGCGGCGCGGCGCTGGTCTCGACCACCCTGTCGGGCTACACCCCGTACACCCTTGCCTCCGGTCCCGAGCCCGACCTCGGCCTCGTCGGGGAGCTCGCCGCCCTGGGGATCCGTACGGTCGCCGAGGGGCGGCTGCGTACGCCGGGACACGTGGCGGAGGCGTTCGCGCAAGGGGCCTGGTCCGTGGTGATCGGCGGCGCGATCACCGACCCGCTCGCCATCACCCGCCACCTCACCGCGGCCACCCCGGCCGGAAGCCGCCGATGACGTCCCGGGCGTACGCGGGCGGCGGCGTCCGGGCCGTACTCGGCATCGACATAGGCGGCACCAAAACCGCCGCCGCCCTGATCCAAACCACACAGCCCCAAGCCCCCACACCCCCGGAACCCGCTACCCCAGGATCCACGACCTCGGGCTCCACCGCTTCCCCAACCACCGCGCCCCCGGGATCTCCTTCCTCAGGGTTCCCCGGGGCGGAGGTGTGTTTTTTCGCTCGGGTCCGGACGCCTGCCGAAGGGGGTGCGGCGGCGGTGCTGGCCGCCGCGCTGGACCTGGCCGCCGACCGGCTCGCCCAGGCCCGCGCCGCCGGGATGGACGTCGTCGCCTGCGGCGTGGGCAGCGCGGGAACGGTCGACGCGAAGGGCGTGGTCACGCACGCCACCGACGCCCTGCCCGGCTGGCGGGGCACCGACCTGGCCACCGCCTTCGCCGACCGGCTCGGCCTGCCGGTGACGGTGCTCAACGACGTACACGCCTGGGGGCTCGGGGAGGCCCGGCACGGCGCGGCCAAGGGCAGCCGCCTGGCCCTCGTCCTCACGATCGGCACCGGCGTCGGCGGCGCACTCGTACGGGACGGCGAACTGCTTCGAGGCCGCCACGGCATGGCAGGCTCCCTCGGCCACACCCCGGCCCTCTTCCCCACCACTCACGCAACCACCGGCCCGAGCACCGGCACCGATGTCGACACGGCTCGCCCGTGTCCGTGCGGGGCGGCCGGTCACCTGGAGGCGTACGCGGCGGGCCCGGCGATCCTGGCCGCCTACCGCGCCCGCGGCGGCACCGCCGCCGACCTGCGCGACCTGGCCGGAACCACCGACCCCGTGGCCCGCCAGGTGATCCACGAGGCCGCGGGCTTCCTGGGCAGGTCGATCGCCGCCGCCGCCACCCTCCTGGACCCCGACGTGATCGTCCTGGGCGGCGGCGTCACCGGCCTCGGCGACCTCCTGACCGTCCCGTTGACCGAGGCCGTCCGCCGGCACACGCCCCCCGGCCTCGGCCCGATCCCGGTCAGGCTCAGCACGCTCGGCCCTCACGGGGCGGTGCTGGGCGCCGCCTCGGCCGCCCTCACCCCGTGACGTCCCACCGGGCCGGAAGGCGCAGCCAAAGGTCGGGCGGTCCGAGCACGGGCCGGGCGTCGGTCAGCCGCAACCCCGCGTACGCGCAGGCGTAGGCGACCGCCTCCTCCTGGTACAGGAAGGCGGCCAGCACCTCGCCGGCCGAGCTGTCCGGCGACACCCGGCCGCCGCCCGGACGCGCGTCCCACTCCTCGATCACGCCGTCCCGCGAGCTGGAGCCCCGGTCGCCGCTCGTCGGGTCGGCGACCAGCGCGTAGCAGACGGTCCCCGCCGAGAGGCGGTTGATCACGTCGGCGCCCGCCACCTCGAACCCGTCGCGCCGGCTGACCACGCACCCGCCCGGCACGTCGGTGGCCCCCACCAGGCCCACCTCCTCGCCCGGGTACGGCCCGTCGAGGACCCCGTCGATCCCGGCCCCCTCGGCGACGGCCGCCCCCAGCCGCCGCGCGGCCTCCGCCGCGGTGATGCCCGCGACGCACGCCAGCCCCAGCCCTTCGTACGTGAAGTCGCCCAGGGCCTCGATCAGCCGCTCGGCCTCCAGCACGGCCGCGTTCTCCGCCTCCGACAGCGTGGGCTTGTCCCGGGGGAAGGGGAAGAACAGGCCGGGATTGGGCCCGGCCAGGCTGAGCCGCCCTGGCGACCAGCCGCCCGTCATCGGCCGCCACGGGTCGGCCCCGGCCGCGGCCAGGGCGAGCGCGTTGTCCCTGCGGTTGGCGAACACGGCCTGCCAGAGCGCGCTGCGCCCTTCGTGGACGGCGTCCACGTCGCCGACGCGGCGGGCCAGCTCGGCGATCACCTCGGGCGAGCCGTACTCGGCCGCGAGGTGCAGCGGCGGCCCCTGATGCCACAGGTCCGCATGCGGGTCGGCGCCGGAGACGAGCCGGGCGCGGATCTCGCCCAGGTCGGACCAGTCATTCCAGCCCAGCCCCACCCATCCGGCTTCCTTGGTGACAACCACGGCACTCCCCCAGAGGCAGTTCTCGAACACCAGTACGAGCATACCGTGATCCCCGTGGGCCGCTCCACAACTCCGGCCGCTGCCGGAGGGGCCTCGACCGGCGACCCGACAAACCCTAGACGTAGGGTCGCCGCACCTCGACCAGGAGTGACATAACCGTTCCCTCCCGGAGGTACACCTCTGTCTACCCAAGCGCGTCTCCTCCCGTCCGGATTCCGCGTGCAGCTCCTGGAGGTGGACACCCCGGAGCGCGGGCAGTGCTGGTTCAAGGCGTCGGCGGCCCGTACGGCGGCGCTCCTGCCGCCCGGGACGACGGCGTACCTGCTCGCCGACAGGACGCCGAAGGACCGCTACGGCCGCCGGCTCTTCTACGTGTGGAACGCCAAGGGCTTGCACGTCAACCGCAACCTGGTCCGCTACGGCTACGGCAAGGCCGTCCTGGTCAAGCCGGACGACAAATACATCGCCGTCTTCAAGGCGGACGAGGCCAAGGCCAGAGCGGAACGGCTGCGGATCTGGTCCGGCAGGTGCGACACGACCGGCTCCACCCCGTCCCCGAGTCCGACCCCGCGCCCCACCAAGACCCCACAGCCCACCAAGACCCCGCGGCCGACGGCGACGCCGCGTCCCACCACGAGCCAGCGGCCCACGCCGACGCCCACCACGAGCGCCCCGCCGTCCGGCACCGACCCGCGTTTCCGTACCTGCGCCGAGGCGAACGCCGCCGGCTACGGCCCGTACCGCCGCGGCGTCGACCCCGAGTACGCCTGGTACCAGGACCGCGACGGCGACGGAATCGTCTGCGAACGATGACCACCCCGGCCGGACGGAGCCCGCCCGCGCCTCCCGCCCGCGCCTGCGCCGGACGACAGAACCCGGAGGGTGACAGCGACCCGCCGGGGTGCGTTGACGTGGTAGCGGGTGTCCGGCGGGTTCGAGCTGCCAGAAGGCTGTGGCAGCATGGCAGCGCGGATGGTCCGGCCCCTTGGTCACGTCGGGTCGCCTCGGTCCGATGGACGCCGTCCCCCCGGCGGTTGATGTCGTCGACACAGCTCACGGGCGGCGAGATCGTCCTGCCCGCCGCCCCCCGGTCCCGGCCGGACCGCGGGCCGGTCCGCGCCCGGCCCCTTGGTGCCGCGCGGGCCGGGCTGTCGTCGTCGTCAGAGCCTCTGTCCGCCGCGCCTCCAGGTCATGGGCGCGCTCCACCGGCGTCCGGCGGGCTGGACCGACACGGACCGAAGGTCCACTCGTGGTGAAAGGCGGGTCAGGTGGATGTGAACCTCGCGGAGCTGCGCGCCCGGGTCGACGGCTCCCCGATGTCACGTGCCCAGTGGTCGGCTGTCGCCGTGTGCGTGCTGCTCAACGTGGTGGACGGCTTCGACATCATGGTCATGTCCTTCACGGCCGCCGCGGTGTCGCAGGAGTGGTCGTTGTCGAGCTCACAGCTCGGCCTGCTGCTGACCGGCGGCCTGGCCGGGATGGCGGCGGGCTCGTTGCTGCTGGCCCCGCTGGCCGACCGCGTCGGGCGCCGGACGCTCATCCTGGCCTGTCTCGTGCTCGCCGCCGCCGGGATGCTGGGCTCGGCGCTGAGCCGGGACGGCGGCCAGCTCGGCCTGCTGCGCGTGCTCACCGGCCTCGGCACCGGCGGCATCCTGGCCGCCGGCAACGTCATCACCGCCGAGTACGCCAACAGCCGCTGGCGGGGCCTGGCCGTCAGCCTGAACGTGACCGGCTACGCCGTCGGCGCCGGCGCGGGCGGCGTCCTCGCGGCGGCGCTGCAGGGCGGGAGCGGCTGGCGGTCGGTGTTCGCCTTCGGCGGCGTCGCCACGGCCCTGCTGGTCGGCGCGGTGTCGTGGCGGCTTCCCGAGTCCCTTGACTTCCTGCTCACCCGCCGTCCGCCGCACGCCCTGGACCGTCTCAACGGGCTGCTGCGCGCGATGGGCCGGCCGCGCCTGGAGTCCCTGCCCGGCGCTCCCGCCAGGCGGGCGTCACGGATCCGGCTGCTCCTCACCCCGCGGCTGCGCCGTACCACGCTGCTGATCTGGACCGGTTTTCTCGTCGCCATGTCCACGTTCTACTTCGTCTCCAGCTGGACACCGAAGCTGCTGGTGGAGGCGGGCCTGACGGCCGAGCAGGGCATCGTCTGGGGGGTGGCGCTCAACCTCGGCGGCGTCGCCGGCACCCTGCTGCTGGGCCTGCTGGCCGCCCGGTTCGGGATCAGGCGCCTGCTGATGGTCTACACCCTCGCCGCGGCCGTGCCGCTCGCCGCGTTCATCCCGGTCGTCTCCCTGTACGGGCTGTCGCTCGCGCTGGGCGTGCTGATCGGCGTGTTCGTCAACGGCTGTGTCGCCGCCCTGTACACCCTCGCCCTGTCCGCCTATCCGCCCGAGGTCCGCGCGACCGGCCTGGGCTGGGGCGTCGGCGCCGGCCGTATCGGCTCGCTGGCCTCGCCGCTGCTGGCCGGCGGGCTGCTCGACGCGGGCTGGGACGTGGCGCGGCTCTACCTGGCGGTGGCGGCCGTGTTCACGGCCGGCGGCCTGCTGGCGGCGCGGGCGGCCCGTCTCCCGTCCGGCGCGCCGCGCTCGCCTCGCGCGCTGCCACGCCGCTGACCTGCGTTCATATCGAAGTCTGAATGACAGAGGAACCCATCACAATATTGGACATATAGCCGCTGCCCGTGGTCTTCTGATCGCCGCCGAGAACGATCAGGATGAAGACCAGGGGGCTGACATGAAGCACGTTCGTCACGGCCGGCCAGGCTGGGGAGGCTCCATGGCGGCGATCGCCACCGCGCTCGCGGCCGTCGCCGCTTTGGGCGCACCCGCGGGAGCCGAGGCGCGCCCCGCGTCCGCCGCGCGCCCTGTCTCCGGTACGGCCGAGGTCAAGGAGCAACTGCGCGCACTCGAAGTCTCCTACCGGGGACGCATCGGGGCCTACGCGATCGACACGGGCACCGGCAAGACCCTCTCCTACCGGGGCGGCGAGCTTTTCCCCAGCCGCTCCACCTTCAAGGCCATCTTGTGCGGCGCCATCCTGACCAAGGCCCGCACCACCGACCCCGGCCTGCTCCAGCGCACGCTGCACTGGACCGCGCAGGAGGTGGTCGCGAACTCGCCGATCAGCGAACTGCCGGAGAACGTGAAGAACGGCATGACCGTCGATCGCCTGTGCCACGCCGCGATCACGGTCAGCGACAACACCGCGGGCAACGTACTGCTCAAGCAGATCGGCGGGCCCGCGGGCCTGACCCGCTACTACCGCTCGCTCGGCGACCCCGTAGGACGGCTCGACCGCTGGGAGCCGGAGCTCAACGACTGGAAGCCGGGCGAGAAGCGCGACACCGTCAAGCCGGCGTTCATGGCCCGCAGCCTGAGCAAGCTCACCGTCGGCGACACCCTGGAGCCCAAGGACCGGCAGCGGCTCAACGAATGGCTGCGGGCCAGCACCACCGGCCCCGAGCGCATCCGCAAGGGGCTCCCGTCCACCTGGACCGTGGGCGACAAGACCGGCGGGGCCGCAGGGGCGTACGCACCGGGCAGCGACATCGCCGTCGCCTGGCCGCCCACCGGCGCCCCGCTGATCATCGCCGTCTACACCAACCGCGACGACCCGGCCGCGACCATGGACGACAGCGTGATCGCCAAGACGGCGACCTTCCTGGCCCGCGGCCTGGGCCGCCTGTAGTGGGCGTACGCGCCTGAAGCACCGCGGCGGTCGACAGGCGTGCGGTGAGCGCGCCGCCCCAGGTGTGCGGGCGGCGCGGAGACGGCCACCGGGCCCTCTGGGCGTGGGCGCAGAGGGCCACAGGGCCCCTGGGGCCGGCCCCTCAGGGAGGTGTCCCCGGAGGAGGGGTCAGAAGTAGCGGGAGGTCAGGTCCGTTGTGGGCCAGGAGGTTACGGTGACCTTGTTCATGTCGTCGTCGATCGTGTCGAAGTCGAGCGACCCCGTCTCCTCCCGCCGGTTGAACACGACCGCGTAGCTGAAGCCGTTCTGCAGCCGGGCCAGGTACGAGAACGTGCCGGGCATCGAGCCGTCGTGCCAGGTGTTGAGGTGGCCGGTGACCTGGCGCACCCACCAGCCGCCGCCGTACCAGGAGCCGTACTGGTTGACGCCGATCTCCGGCTTGGCGAACAGCTTGGCGATGGAGGCCGAGCTCAGCACCGTGCCGGGCCGGTCGAAGGCGAGGGTCCAGCGGACGAGGTCGACGGCGGAGGCCAGCCAGCCGCCGTTGGCGTCCTGGTTGGGCATGTTGAAGCCGCCGTACGGGTAGGGCACGACCGTCCCGGAGGTGTCCACCACGGACTTGTTCGTGTACTGCGACTCGTAGCCGACCTCGCCCGGCGCGGCCTCGCTCTTGAGGCTCCGGCCGAGCCGCATGCGGGTGATGCCGAGCGGCTGGAGCAGCTTGGTCCGGATGTACGACTCGTACGACATCCCGGAGACCTTCTCGATGATGCGCCCCAGCAGCAGGTAGCCGTAGTTGCTGTAGACCATCTTGGCGCCGGGGGCGAAGTCGAGCTGCCGGGCGGTGGCGTACTTGATGATATCGGCGTGGCGGATCGGCAGCGGCACGTCGAGCGCGGCCGAGATGGTGTGGTCCAGCCAGAGCTGGTCCTTGGAGACGTCGCGGTCCCAGCCGCCGAGGTGCTGCATGAGCCGCAGTACGGTGACCTGCCCCATGCGGGCGTCGGCGGGGGTGAGCCCGAGGAGCTGGGTGACCTTGGCCGACAGGCTGAGCTTGCCGTCCTGCACCAGGCGCATGATCGCGGCGGAGGTGATGTTCTTGCTCAGGCTCGCGACCCGGAACAACGACGTCGGCGACACCGTGGGCAGGGCCCTGGAGAAGTCGTTGTAGCGGTAGCCACGGGCCAGGACGATCTTGCCGCTTTTCATGATGGCGAGCTGCGCGGCCGTGATCTTTCGGTCCAGCACGAACTTTCGCACCAGCTTGTCGAACCCGGCCAGCGAGGCGGGCGGCCCGGCGGACACCTCCACCCCCGGCACGGGCGCCGCCGCCCGCGCCGCCGTTCCGGGCGCCAGGACCGCGGCCGGTACCGCGATCGCACTCGCCTTGAGCAGGTCTCTCCGGGAAAGCAGCGTCACGTCAGGCTCCCAAGTCACATCCGTACCGTAGAGCCACGTATCTTACGGATGTTTCGGTCATCCTTGACAAGAACCTGCCAGATCGACCCCCGCTCGGGGCGGACACGATGACGGCTGGTCGCCGGGTGGATCGGCGCTCCACAAGCCGGCCGAAAACAGGTTGAATACTATTCATCGCGTCGAGACAAATATGACCGAGCAGTGAGGCGTCATGACTCGGTCCTCCACAATTTGCCATAACTCAGCTAGCATCATGAATCACTCGGATTTTTCCGGCGGGTGCGGGGTGTTCCAGGTTGACCTACCAGGTGGAGGACCTAGCTGGAGAGTGGCCCGCTACTCTCAATGTCCCCGAAATGCTGCGAAACGGATGGCGTCCTCATCCCTTCCGGCAATACCTCCTTAAAGTGCACAGTCGTTGCAACCTCGCGTGCGACTACTGCTACGTCTACACCCTCGCCGACCAGAGCTGGCGCTCGCGGCCCATGGTCATGACCCCCGAACTCGTCGCGATCGCCGCCGAGCGCATCGCCGAGCACGCCGCCGCCCACGACGTACACTCCGTCAAACTGATCCTGCACGGCGGCGAACCCCTGCTCGCCGGCCACGCCTACCTGCGCGAGATCGTGGAGACCGTACGCGGCAAGGCGGGCCCCGACCTGCGCGTCGACGCGGCGGTGCAGACCAACGCGGTGCTCCTGAACGAGGACACGCTGCGCTCCTTCAGCGACCTCGACCTGACAGTGGGGGTGAGCCTCGACGGCAGCCGGCGCGCCAACGACCGCAACCGGCGCTTCGCCAACGGCCGCAGCAGCTACGACCTCGTCTCCGACGCGCTCGGCCTGCTGCTGACCCCGGAGTTCCGGCACCTGTACAACGGCCTGCTCTGCACGGTGGACCTGGCCAATGACCCGATCGAGACTTATGAGTCCCTGCTGCAATTCCGGCCCCCCGCGATTGATTTCCTGATCCCGCACGGCACCTGGGAATCGCCGCCGCCCGGCCGCTTTCCGGACTCACCGAAAACCCCGTACGCCGACTGGCTGACCGCCATTTTCGACCGCTGGTACGGGCAGAGCGGCGAAACCGTCGTACGCCTTTTCCAGGAGATCATGAATGTGCTGATGGGCGGTTCGTCGGCCAGCGAGGCCATCGGGCTGACACCGTCCACCGTGGTCGTGATCGAGACCGACGGGACGATCGAGCAGACCGACTCCTTGAAGGTGGTCGGGCAGGGCGCCCCGGGCACCGGGCTGAACATCGTCGACCACCCCTTCGACGCCGCCCTTGAGTACCCCGGGATGGTGGCCAGGCAACTCGGCTGGGACGCCCTGGACGACACCTGCAAGGCGTGCAGGTTCGGCCGGGTGTGCGGCGCCGGCCTCTACCCGCACCGCTACCGGCCGGGCAGCGGCTTCCGCAACCCCTCGGTCTACTGCCCCGACCTCTACCGGCTGATCGAGCACATCCATTCCCGCCTCGTCAGCGATCTCCGCCGGGCCACCCGCTGAAAGGACCGCGCATGCCCCCCAGGCACCACCGGATACCCGACGACGTGCTGACCCGGCTCGCCGCCGGGGGCGGCGGCGCCGAGGCCGCGCGTCACCTCGCCGCCGCCGAGTGGAGCAAACGCCGGTTGCTCGTGCTGCGCCTGGCGCGGCTGGCCGCCGACTCCGGCCACCCGCACGCCGAAGCCGCCGACCACGCCTACGACGTGCTCGCCGAGGTGGAGAAGAAGCGGCCCGACGCCGTACGGACCGCGCTCGGGCACCCGGCGGTGGGCGCGTGGGCGGCGCAGACGGTGGGCGCGCTGGAACAGGGCCGGACGCCCGCGCTCGGCCCCGGGCACCTGGGCGCGGTGGCGGCCGTCGCGGCACTCAAGGCGGGCATGCCCTGCCGGACCGAGGCCCCGGCGCCCGGCGGCGACCTCGCACTGCCCGCGCTCGGCCGGCTCTCGCTCCCCGGCCCGGACGTGCCCGACCTCGTCGAGGTGCCCGTCCACGCCGACGGCCGGATGACGGCGGGCGGCGTACGGCTGCGGCCCGGCCAGGGCGAGCACCCCGGCTGGCGGCCCCTCCACCGGCTGGCCACGGCGGACGGCCGCCTGAGCCTCCTGGTGGACGACCTCCACCCCTTCCGCTGGACCCCCTCGACCCTGATCGAGGGACGACTGCCCGAACCCGAGCTGCCCCGCTGGCAGGAGTGCCTGGACTCGGCCTGGCAGACGTTGCGGCGGCACCACTGGACGATCGCGGACGAGACCCGCGAGCTCGTCTCCGTGCTCACCCCCGTCCAGGGGCCGGCTCAGGGGATGAACAGCGCGTCGGCGGCCGACCGGTTCGGCACGGTCGCCATGTCGACGCCTCCCGACGGCCGCTGGCTGGCCTCCACCTTCGCCCACGAGGTCCAGCACGCCAAGCTCGGCGCGATCCTGGACGTCCTGCGGCTGCTGGAACCGGACGACGTCGTCCACTACGCGCCGTGGCGGCCCGACCCCCGCCCCCTGTCGGGCCTCGTCCAGGGCGCGTACGCCTACCTCGGCGTGTCCGGCTTCTGGCGGCGGCAGCGCGAGCACGAGAGCGACCTGCGCCCGCACATCGAGTTCGCCCGCTGGCGGGAGTCCGCGTACGCGGTGACCGGCACGCTGCTGGACAGCGGCCGGCTGACCGACATCGGCGAGCGGTTCGTCTCCGGGATGCGGGCCACCCTGGCGGCCTGGCTGGCCGAGCCGGTGCCTCCCGCCGCGCTCGACGAGGCGAGGCGGGAGGCGGAGGCTCATCTGGACGCGTGGCGGGCACGCAATCCGGGCTTCTCACCCGACGGCGGCACGATCACAGCGTGAACGGGTCGAAGTCCCAGTTGAACCGCTCGCCCCTGGCCGCGACCACCCGCTCCGGGTGGTTCGGCGGGAGGAGCCGCTCGTATCCGGCCATCGTCCTGTCGTACAGGGCCTTGCCTTCCGACTCGTCGCCGGTGGCGCGCATGTCGATCGACAGGTTGATCGCGCCGGCCAGCGACAACAGGTTGTCCGGCCCGTAGAAACTGCGGATCTGCTCCAGCACCTGCTCGTCCAGCTCGCGCGCCGCGACCGCGTCGCCGAGTGCCGCGTGGTCGCTGGCCAGGTTGATCGTGCTGCTGCAGGTGTAGAGGTGGGTGGGGCCGAGCTTGTCCATGAGCCCGGCGCGCGCCGCCGAGTCCAGCTCGCTCGCCTTGCGCGCGTCGCCGCGCAGGCGGTGGAGCAGCGCCAGGTTGATCATGCAGCCGTACGTGAAGGGGTGCTGGTCGCCGAACGCGTGCTGGTACAGGGGCAGCGCCTTGCGGGCCAGTTCCATGGCCTCGTCGGGGAGGTCCGCCTGGCGGAGGGTGTTGCTCAGCGCGACCGCGGCGGCCATCGTCTCCGGGCTCTCGTAACCGTAGAGCTTCAGCAGCCGGTCGTGGGTCTCCCGGATGAGTTCGAGCGCTCCTTCGAGGTCGCCCACCCGGCGCCGGGCGATGGCGAGGTCTCTGGCGGTCATCAGGGTGAGCGGGTGCTCGATCTGCAACTGCCTGATGCCGTGGGCGTACGCCTCCTCCCCCACGTCACGGGCACGGGCGTGGTCGCCGACCAGCCGCGCCACGCGGGCCAGGCCGTTCCAGGCCATCTGCTCGTCCCAGGTGCTGACACCCTGACGCGCGCTGCTCTGCTCGATGAAGGCGAGTTGCTGGAGTTCGAGGGCGGTGTCGTACTGGCTGAGCAGCGCGTGGTCGAGCGCGAGATTGTTGATCGCGCGCAGGGTGGCCGGGTCGAGCGGCCCGAACACCCGCTCGTGCGCCTCAAGGGACGCCTCGTCCTGCTGGTACGCCTCGCGGAACATGCCCTGGGCGCGCAGGTTGGCGCCGTAGGTGAGGGACATGCGCAGCGTCTCCTCATGGTCGGGGCCGAACGTCTCCCGCATGAGGTCGAGTGTGCGCTCGTTCAGCTCGCGCGAGTCGTTGTAGGCGCCCATCTGCCACAGGACGTTGCCGAGATGCCTGCGCAGGCGCAGCACGTTGGCGCTGTTCGGGCCGCTGCTCACGGTCCACTGGGCGAGGAACTCCTCGGCGAGCGTCTTGGCGGAGGTGTAGTTGGCCACGCGGTAGAGGTAGCGGACCACGTCGATGCCGAACCGCTGGACGCCGTCGTCGGTGCTCAGGACGAGCCCGGACGGGCGGACGTGCGGCAGGAGGTTGCCGAAGTCGTCCCAGCTCGACGTGTTCTCCGGGTCGGCCGGGGCGCCGCTCGCCAGCAGCAGGTGCACCTCGCGGCGGATCTCGTCGCGTTCCGGCTCCTTGAGCGAGTCGCGCAGGAGCGCCTGGACCAGCCGGTGGACCTGCACGGTGCCCGCGTCCTGCTCGATCTTCACCAGGGCGAACCGGTTGAGCTCGGCGAACGCCTGGTTGAGCACCAGCGGGTTGGCCAGGATGGGCCCCATACGCTGGGCGCCGCTCTTGTTGCCGCGCCGGAACACCACGCGCGGGATCGGGTCGGGGCCGAAGAAGGCCAGGCAACGCAGCACCTCGGCGGCCTCGGGCAGCCGGTTCTCGATCTCGTGCACCGACAGCTGCCAGGCCGCCGTCATCGAGTGGGGGTATTCGGTGGACTTGCCCATGCCGAGCAGGGCGCGGGTCTGCCTGGTCAGCAGCTCGACGTACTCGTCGGTGGACATGCCGGTCATGACCTGGAGGGCGGCGCCCTGCTCCAGCGCCAGCGGGAGGTCGCCCAGCTCGCCGGCCAGGCGCTCGGCCTCCTGCTGGGCCACGTTGCGCTCCAGGCGCTTGCGCAGGAACGCCACGCTCTCGGCGGTGGAGAAGACGTCGACGGGGACGGTGTCGGCCACGCCGCTCCACCGGCTGTTCCTGGAGGTGATCAGCACGTGCCCCGGGCCGCCCTGGGGGATGAAGTCCTTGATCTCCTCCGGCTCGTCCGCGTTGTCGAAGACGAGCAGCCACCTGTCGATCGGGTCGCCACGCTGGAGCGCGTCGCGTACGGACGCCGCCGCCTCCTCGATGCCCGCGCTGCCCGCCGAAGGCAGCTTCAGCTCGTTCGTGAGCGCGGCCAGGGTGCTCGGCACCAGCATCGGCTGGTCGGCGGGCACCCACCAGACCAGGTCGTAGAAGCCGCGGTACTTCCACGTGTACTCGACCGCGAGCTGGGTCTTGCCCACGCCGCCGAGCCCCTGCAAAGCCTGGGGCAGAGGCACGACCGCGGCCTTCGTCGTGGTCGTGAGGCTCTCCCGCAGCTCCTCGAGGAGACTTTCGCGCCCGGTGAAATGCTTATTACGGCCTGGAATCTTCTTGCCCCAAATGGGGGGCATCCGGGGCGTCGCCTGAGTACTGGCCTGCTCGCTCACGTCGCCTCCGCTCTTCCTGCACGTTATTACCGATCCTACGATTGATTTCTGCCGAATGGAGACCAGACAATCGTAATCGAGACCCGATCGGGGCGTCCGGCGAAAGGGAGCCGTTTACGGGCGACCGTAAACCGGCAGAAGGAGGGTTTATGGGCGACGACCGCGGGACCGAGCTCATCGATGTCAGCGACGTGAACCTGGAGGACCTCAAGCGCCTGCAGAACCCGGCGCTCCTACGGGCACTGAAGGCGTGCACCGAGGGTGAAGGGCCGGTGGCGGGCTTCCAGTCCGTGATCTGATCCGCGGCGGTATTCAACCACGACCCCGGAAAACAGGCGGCGGCGGCGCGGGCGGAGTACGGTGGGGGTACTTCCCTTCGCGTTTATCGCCCGGCAACCGCATTTCCATCCCGCGACGAGACGACGGACGAATATCGCCCCCTACGGCACCGACGGAGTGTGGCATGACTTCCAGCGGCAGAGGCCTGACGCCGTTCGTCGGCCCACACCCCTTCCGCCGGGACGACGCGCCGAAGTTCTTCGGCCGCGAACGGGAGATCGACGAGCTGACGAAACGCTGGACGCAGAGCCGGCTGACCATTCTGCACGGCGCTTCCGGGGTCGGTAAGACGTCGCTGGTGACCGCCGGCGTGCTCCCCCGGCTCGACGCCACGCGCGCCGACGTGCTGCCGGTGGGCACGGTGTCGCGGCCGCCGTTCGTGCCCGCGGCCGTCATCCCCGGCGACAGCGATCCGCACGTCTTCGGCCTGCTGGCGTCGTGGTCGCCGTACGAGAACCCCATCCGCTTCGCGGGCCTGACCGTGAGCGCCTACCTGCGGCGGCACCACTGGAGCCCGCACGGCGGGCTCATCATGGCCGTGCTCGACCAGGCCGAGGACGTCTTCACCACCTTCCGCCGCGACCGCGGCGCGCACCCGCACCTCCTCGACCAGCTCAGCGACGCCGTCGGCGCGTGCGACCGGGACCTCCCGCTGCGCCTGCTCGTCGTGGTCGGCGACGAGCACGTCGAATCCCTGCGCAGGCACGACGGGTTACGCGCGCACATCATCCAGGGCGCCTCCTACCGGCTGAAACCGCTGGGCGTCGAGCCCGCTCTTCAGGCGTGCCGGCGGCCGTTGGAGGCGGCCGGCCGCGCGTTCCGTCCGGGGGTGGCCGAACGGCTCGTCGACGAGCTGCGCCGCACCGGGCCCGGACCTCTGGGACCGGGCGCCGTCGAACCCCTCCATCTGCAACTGGCGTGCGCCGCGTCGTGGGAGTCCGTGAGCGAGGGCTCGGCGGCGATCGGGCCGACCGACCTCGCCGACGTCGACGAGGTGCTGGCCGGTTTCTGCCATCGCGCGATCGCGGCGGTGGCCCGCGACCATCTGCGCGAGGACGCCGACGGGCTGCGCGCGCTGCTGCGTCCGCTCGCCCGGGTGCGCGGTCTGCGCGGCGCCGGCGGCGAACGGCTGCCGGAGCCGATCGCCCGCGCGCTCCTGGCCCACCACGTGATCCGGCCGGGCCGCAAGCACCGCTGGGAGATGCCCGCCCGGCTGGTACGGCCGTTCCTGCGCGGCCCGTCCTCGCCCGCGCCGCCGCCCCCGCCGGCCGACCGCCTGGCCGCCACGAGCGCCGCGCTGCACCAGGGCTGGTTCGCCCTCGCCGAGGACCTGGCCGGCCAGGAGGTCCGCGACCCGGCCGGCACCAGGTCGCGGGCCCGCGCCGAGTCCCTGCTGGGAGACGCGGCCTACCTCCAGAACGACCTCGGCGGCGCGCTCGCCCACTACCGCGAGGCCGCCCGGCTGTTCGACACCACGCGGGGCACCGACCAGATCGTCGCGACCCTGCTGACCGCGGCCGGCCGCATCCTGATGGACCAGGGCGCCTACCGGGCCGCCGTCACGGAGCTGCGCTCGGCGGTCCGCCGCAGCACCGAGCCGGTCATCCAGACCGAGCTGGCCTGGGCCCTGTGGTACCTCGGCCAGGAGAGCGGCGCGGTGGACGTGCTCGACGGCGCGCTGCGTTCCGACGGCGACACCCCCGAGGCCCTGCGTGCCCGCGGGGAGATCCTGTCCGACCTGGACAACCCGGAGCGCGCCCTGCGCGACCTGGACAAGGTACGCCCGCACGAGCTGGCCTCCACCCGGGCCGCGTACGCGCTGGCCCTGGCCCGCAACGGCGACGTGGGCAGCGCGGTCAAGGCGATGCCGCCGCTCGACGTGCACAGCGACCCGGCGACCCTGCTGCGCGCCGCCCGGGTCATGAAGGCCGCGGGACGCGACTCGGAGGCCGCCCGGCTGGCCCGGCAGGCCCGCCGCGGCACGAGCCGGCGCCCGCTGCCGCCCCAGCTGACCGCCGAGGACGACCGGCTGATCGTCACGTAGCGGCAGCTCAAAGAGATCTTCACGGAAAGATCGCCCAGAGCTGGCAAAGTGGCGGCCAGCGGTGCTCTATTCTCTGAGCGTGCCACGGCTCCGATCCGTGCGCCGGATCGTAGCAAGCGCTACCCACGCCCGAAGTTCGCGAGCCGTGATGGCGGGCGTGCAGCAGATTCGGTGCTTCAAAGAGCTTCTCACCGACTATCCGGCATTTCGGCGGTCATGGGTGGGATCCACCATCTCCATGCTCGGCAGCCGCACGATCGGCGTGACGTATCCGCTGCTGGCCTACACGCTGACCGAGTCCCCGACCTGGATCGGCTGGGTCATGTTCGCCTCGACCGTCCCAGGGCTGCTCTGGTACGTCCCCGCCGGGGCGCTCATCGACCGGCTCGGCCCGCGGCGGGTGATGGTGTGGAGCGAGTACGCCCGCGGGATCCTCGTCGCCCTGCTCTGCGCCGCGATGGCGTTCGACGTGCTGCGGCTCCACCATCTCGTGATCGTCGCCCTGCTCGAAGGCACACTCTCGATCAACTCGTCGGTGGCCGAGACCGCGCTGATCCCGACCACGGTCAAGCCCGGCAACGTCGAGACGGCGCTGGCCCTGCACGAGGGGTCCGTGCACGGCATGGTCCTGGCGGGCCGCCCGCTCGGCGGGATGTTGTTCGGGCTCGGGCCGATCGTGCCGTTCCTGGCCAACACCCTCATGTTCTTCTCGGCCGGCCGGGTGCTGAGCAGACTGGAACGCGACATCACCGCGAAGGGGCCGCGCGGCAGGCTGCTCGCCGACATGCGCGCCGGGCTCGTCGAGTTGTGGAACCACCGGTTCCTGCGGGCGGCGACCATCGTCACCGCGCTGATGAACCTCATGGTGCAGGGCCTGATCGTGGTGTTCCTGTCGAAGGCGACCAATGACGGCCTGCCCTCGGCGCTGGCGGGCGTCATCCTGGCCGCCTCGGGGATCGGGGGGATCGCCGGGGCCCTGCTCTCGCCCAGGTGGCGGCACATCTGGCAGCGGGTGGTACGGCGGGCGTCCCGCCGGCGTCGGGCCGCCGTCCTCATCGACCGGTTCGGGCTGGCGCGGCTCGACGGGTCCATGATGCTGGCGCACACCTGGATGTGCGCGGCCGCGCTCACCCTGCCCCTGGCGCTCAACCAGGCCCCGCCGGTGTTCGCGGTGTCGCTGGCCGCCATCGGCCTCACGGGCGGGCTGAGCAACGTCACGATCCGCACGGCGCTGAGCCGGGTGCCGTCCGACCTGGTCGCGCGGGTCGTGGGCGTCTCCCGGCTGGGCAGCTACAGCGCGGTCGCGCTCGGCCCGCTGCTGGCCAGCCTGCTCATCGGGCGGGTCGAACCGTTCGCCGCCCTGCTGTTGTTGTCGCTGACCGTGCTCGTGCTGGCCCTGGTGGTGACCCTGGTGCCGGTGCTCCGGAGCAGCCTGATCCCTCAAGAGGGACCGGAGAGCGTGCCTGTCACGTCGTGAGCGATTCGCCGGGATCACGTGCATCGGCGATCGTTTTACGTTGCAATGCAGGCATGGCGAGTGCCCGGCGCGTGTTGTCGTCCTCCTGCCTGCTCGTGCTCCTCGTGCTCGTCTGGCTTCCGGCGGGCGCTCTGGCCGCGCGGGCGGCGGCGGGGCCGGAGTTCCTGGAGCAGGAGCAGTTGTCCATCCCGCTGGAGCGGGTGCCCGGCGGCAGGTGGGACGTCGTGGTGATCAACCCGGGCGCGGCGGTGGCCGTCGAGGTACGGCTCGCCGGGTCGCAGGCCGACGCGCTGGCGGTCCAGGGCGGGCGGGCGTACGTCCCCGGCGGCGGCAGCGCGACCTTTCGGCTCGTGCCCGGCAGGCGGCCCCATGCGGGGACCGGCGAGCTGGTGCTGATCTCGGCGGACGGCGTGGACCGGCTGCGTGTGACGGTGACGCCGCCCGCCCCCTTCCTGACCCGCTACCCGTTCGTGCCGGTGCTCGGCGGTCTGCTGCTGCTCGCCGGATTCGTGGTGCTGCCCCTGTGGCGGCGGCGCCGTACCGCGTCCGGCGAGAGCCGCCCGCCGCGTACGGGCGGCGCCGTACGGCCGGGTCTGCGGGGCTTCACCCACAGCGACGAGCCGGCCCACGCGGACGAGCTGAACCGTGCCGAGTACGCCCGCCACCTCGCCGAACTGGCCCGCCACGCGACCCCGCCCATGGTGATCGGCGTCTACGGGGAGTGGGGCACCGGCAAGACCTCGATGCTGATGCAGGTACGCGACGAGCTGCGCGACGCCCCCGAGTGCGCCCACGTCTGGTTCGACCCCTGGCGGCACCAGTACGACGAGAACCCCGTCCTGCCCCTGCTGCACGTCATCGTCAACGACCTCGGCCTGGCGGGCCGGGAGAACGTGCGCCGCACGCTGCGGACGATCTCCGACGTGCTCGGCTCGCTGGTCATGTCCGCGTCACTCAAGATCAACTTCTCCGACGTCCGCAAGTCGATGGAGGACTACGACGCCGAGCACTTCCGCGTCCGCTCCGAGCTCACCCGCCTGGACGAGCACCTCGGCGAGCTCATCTACGACGAGCTGGCCGCCCGCGGCAAGCAGCGCCTGATCGTGTTCGTCGACGACCTCGACCGCTGCGACGCCGACCGGATCACCTCCTTGCTGGAGGTGCTGAAGCTGCACTTCAACCGCAACAACTGCGTGTTCGTCCTGGCTCTGGCCAAGGGGCCGCTCATGGCCGCCGTCAGGGAGAAGTACCAGGACCCGGTCGGCGACTACCTCGACAAGATCATCCAGTTCCCGTTCGAGATGCCGCGGCTGTCCGAGCGGGACTTCACCCGCTACCTCGACGGCCTGCTCACCCTCACCGACGACATCAGGGCCGCCGGCGGCATGCTCAGGTGCGGGCTGCGCCGCAACCCGCGCGCCGTCAAGCGGTTCGTCAACGTGCTCATCCTTCAGGACCGCGTCGCCAAGGCCAGGAAGCTGGACCCGTACGACGTCTCCGTGCTGGCCGCCGTCCTGCTGCTGCGCGACGGCGCCCCGAAGGTGTACGCCGAGCTCATGGACGACCCGTCGCTGCTCCAGCGCATCGCCTGGCAACTCGGCGCGCCCGAGGCCGGCGAGCCCGGGGAGCCCGGGGAGTGGGGCGAGCTGGCCACGCGGATCGTACGGGAGCTGGCCGGGTCGCCCGCGGGCGTGCCCGACGACGTGCGGACGTACATCGACCTGGTGCGCGACTCCCCGCTGCCGCAGCCCGGCGACCTGTCCGACGGCCCGCCGCAGGGCCGGCCCGAGGTGCCGGAGCTCATCCGGCTGAACGAGCTCTCGCTGAAGGCCGTACTGGAGAGCCTGGCGGCGGCCGTGCGCGAGCGCACCGGACGGCCCGCCGGGGACGGCCCCCGGGTGCTCGACCCGGTGGTGCGCTTCCGCGGCCAGGACCACACCGGGATGGCCGCCGTCGAGGACGCCGTCACCCGCGGCGGCGCGAAACTCCTGGTCACCGGCCCGCCCGGGGCCGGGAAGACGGTGCTCGCCGAGCGGCTGGCCGCCGACCTGGCCGAACGGCGCGCGCCGCAGAGCCCGGCGTTCCTGCCGTTCGCGGCGCTGAAGACCGAGTTCCCCGAGCACGACCGCTGGGTGACGCACGCGCTGGTGTCCGAGTACCGGATCTCCCTGCCCGACGCCAACGCGATGGTGCGGCGGGGCTCGTTGTCACTGATCCTCGACGGCCTGGAGACGCTGGACCAGGACAAACGCGCGGCGTTCCTGCAATGGGCCCGCGACGCCGCCTGCGGCGTGGTGATCACCAGCCGCGACGGGCCGGTCCCGGGCCTGGAGGAGGTACGGATGCTCGGCGTGCCCGCCACCGAGGTGCGCCGCCAGTTCGAGGCGGCGCTGGCCGCCCACGGGATCGAGCCGGACCGCCTGCTCGGCCTGACCTCCGAGCTGCTGAGCTCCCCCCAGCTCCTCACCGTCCTCACCGGCGGCCAGAAGTGGATCGAGGACCTGCCGGACCAGCCCGTCCGCTTCGTGCCCTGGTACGCCGACTGGACCCTGAGGGCGACGGCCGCCGCCGGGTTCGCTCCGGACGCCGTCGCCCAGGGCCTGCGGGACCTCGCCAGGTCGACCCGGCACGACGGTCACCACATGTTCTCCGGCGAGGACTCCGCCGTCCGGACCGTCCTGTGGCGCGCCGGCGTGCGCACGGTGGAGGCTCCGGCGCTGCTCGCCGCCGCGACCCGGGCGGGCCTGCTGCGCGAGTGCGGGCCGCGGGTCTACCACTTCCTCCACCCGCTGCTCCGGGAACACCTGGCGGGGCTGGAGCTCTGAGCGGGGCTCAGACCCGGGTCATGGTGGACTGGTAGCCGCCGCCCGGCCACTCCCAGGCGCCGCTGTTGGTGCTGCGGTCCTCGTTGAACGTGCCCACGAAGCGGGCGGGCGAGCCCTGGTCGCCGTACCAGATGGTCAGCGTGTCGCCGTCGACCTCCCAGGTGTACTTCAGGATCTCGGCGGACTGGCCGAACAGGTGTGACTTGAGGGTCTTGCTCTCCTCGTCGTAGCCGATGTACTCCACGGCCTTGGTGTCGGCCAGGTCGACGTGCTGGACCAGGAAGTTGCCGCCCTCCAGCCAGGCGAAGCGGACCGTGCCGGCGTCGGTCGCCTCGCCGTCCTCGACGTTGCTGACCCGCCAGGTGCCGATGAGGACGTCGAGCTGCCGGAGCGCAGGGTTGGGGGATTTATCGGTCATGGTGGTTTTCCCTCCGTTTCAGTGTGACAAAGCACGGCTTGGCGCGGTGGGACCAGCGGCCCGGCGCCGTACGGCGAGGGCGGGAATCTTGCGGCCCGGCCCGCTGACCAGCGAGGACACCGATCGGCCGCACGCCGGTCGCGCGTCAAGCATCCCTTGGGTGCCAGCCGATTGTCCACCGGAAGAGCACGTTGGAAGAAGCCGCGACACGGGGGCCGTGCGATTGTCGGGAGAAATGCTTTCGTGCGGGAATTGTCGCGCGGCAGCGAATCGGCTGGAGGATTTTCATGGATTCGCCGGAGGTCTTCCGCAGGCCACCGCCCCGCATCCCCGGCCCCCTTCCCCCGCGCGACCCCTGCGACCCGCGCGACCTGCGCGACCTGCGCGGCGAACCCCGACCACTCTCGCCCGACGTGGGCCGGAGGGTGTCCGGCGGTTCGTCGGCCGCGCACGCCCGCGTCCCGTCGCCGGGCCGTTCGACCGCCCTTCCCCCTGCCTTCGCGCAGACGTCCCTCTCGATCCCAAGGAGCCGCATGTGAGCCGCCGTGGCTGGGTGCTGTTCGCCCTGATGTCCGTGATCTGGGGCATCCCCTACCTCCTCATCAAGGTCGCGGTCGGCGGCGTGCCGGTGCCCGTGCTGGTCTTCGCGCGCACCGCGATCGGCGCCGCGCTGCTCCTGCCGCTGGCCATCCGCGGCGGACAACTCGCGATGGTACGGCGCTACTGGCGGCCGGTCATCGGCTTCGCCTGCCTGGAGATCCTGGCCCCCTGGTGGCTGCTCTCGGACGCCGAACGGCGGCTGACCAGCTCGACCAGCGGGCTGCTGATCGCCGCGGCCCCCATCCGCGGCGTGGCGCTGGCCCGGCTGACCGGCGGCGGCGAACGGCTGGGCAGGGCCCGCTGGGCCGGGCTGGTGGTCGGACTGGCCGGCGTGGCCGTACTGGCCGGGCCGCACCTGGGCGGCGGCGACGCCTGGGCGATGGGCGAGGTGCTGCTGACCGCGCTCTGCTACTCGATCGCCCCGCTCATCGCCGACCGCCATCTCCGGGACCTGCCCACGATCCCGCTGACGGCCGCCTGCCTCACCCTGGCCGCGCTGGTCTACACACCCGCCGCGATCTGGACGTGGCCGTCCGCCATGCCGAGCGGCGAGGTGCTGGCGGCGCTGGTCGGGCTGGGCGTCGTCTGCACCGGGCTGGCGTTCGTGGTGTTCGTGGAGCTGATCAAGGAGGCCGGGCCGTCACGCGCGCTGGTGTCGACGTACATGAACCCGGCGGTGGCGATCGTCGCCGGGGTGATGATCCTGAACGAGCCGCTGACCGCCCTGATCGTCGTCTCCTTCGTACTGATCCTGGGCGGCTGCGTGCTCGCCACGCGCGCCGAGGAGGAGCCACCCGCCCCCGCGGCGGAACGGGAACCGGAACTGGAAGTACGGTCCTGACACTTTCGCGTAGCAGGAAGCTGCACCACGCGGGCAATTAGCTGAAGCTCCCGATCCCGATACCGAAGTCGCACATCGAAGAAAATCATTGGTATCCGGCAGGACCCCGCCAACCAAAGAAATCGATGGGTGACCTCAGATGACCACACAATTGATTCGCGATTTCATCGCGCACGCCAGGAAACGGCCGTCCGCGCCGGCGCTGCGCACCAGAACGGAAACCGTCGGCTACGCCGAACTGGCCGCGCTGTCCGGCCGGGCCCAAAAAGAACTGGACGCCCTTCCGCCGGGCCCGGTCGCGGTGCTCGCCCGTAAATCCCCGCAGGCGGTCGCGCTGGTGCTCGGCTGCCTTTCGGCCGGGCGGCCGGTGCTGCTGCCGCCGATCGACCTGGGAACGGTCGCGCTCGGCGAGTTGTGCGCGCGGGCGGGCTGCGTCCAGGTGCTCGCCGCCACCCCCGAGGACGCCGCCGAACACCCGGAAGCCGTCACCGCCGTCATCGGCGGGCCGAACGGCGGACCGGGCGGCGGCACCGGAGGCGGGCCGGGCAACCGGCCGGGCTCCCGGGCCGTGTTCCCGGAGCCGGTGGCGGTCGGCGACGCGGACACCGCGTTCATGCTGACCACCTCCGGCTCGACCGGCGCCCCGAAGATCGTCCCGCTGTCGGCGGGCGCGGTGACCCGGTTCACGGACTGGGCCGGCGACGCGTTCGGCCTCGGCCCCGGCGAGGTGGTGTTCAACTACGCGCCGCTCAACTTCGACCTGTGCCTGCTGGACGTGTGGGCCACACTGCGGAGCGGCGGCTGCGTCGCCCTGGTCGACCCCGCCCTGGCCGCCAACCCACGCTATGTCTCCGGCTTCTTCGCCTCCTCCGGGGTCACCGTGGTCCAGGGCGTGCCGATGTTGTACCAGTTGCTGGAGGAGGACGTCTTCCCCGGCGTACGGCACGTCATCGTCACCGGCGACCACGCCCCCGTCCCGGTACGCGCCGCCCTGCCGCGCAGGTTCCCCAACGCCCGCCTGCACAACGTCTACGGCTGCACCGAGACCAACGACAGCTTCTGGCACGAGTTCGACGCCGCCGAGGCCGTCCAGCCGGGCCCGCTGCCGATCGGCGAGCCGCTGCCCGGCGTCATCGCCGCCTTCGGCCCGGATCTGGCCCCCTTCCCGCCCGACGACGGGGGCAGCGAGCTGCTGGTCAGGACGCCGTTCCAGACCGCCGGCTACGTGACGCCCGACCCGGCGGCGGCGACCGGCCGGTTCGTGACCGGCCCGGACGGCAGCCGCTACTTCCGCACCGGCGACCTGGTCCGCCGCGGCGCCGGCGGCCGGCTGTTCCTCGTCGGCCGGGACGACTTCCAGCTCAAGGTACGCGGCATCCGGGTGAACCTGGAGCAGATCGAACGGGTGCTGCTGGAGCACGACGACGTCGTGGAGGCGGCCGTCGTCCCGGCCGTGGACGGCGCCGAGACCCGGCTCACGGCGTTCGTGCGCGGGAGCGGGCCGGGCCGGCTGTCGGGGCTGCGCCTTCGTACGCACTGCGCGATGCGGCTGCCAAGGGCCGCGATCCCGTCCTCCATCCGGCTGGTCGAGCAGCCGTTCCCGCGTACCTCGACCGGAAAGGTGGACCGGAAGCGCATCGGCTGACGTACGAAAAGGCAATTGCGGGCACGCGCATTCTCGGAGATGCGACCGCGTGCGCGCGCGTGTGATGCTGCCTTTCGTGGACATCACACTTCAGATTAAAGAATTCGTGGTGACCGAGTATCTCCCGGATACTCCGCCAGACGAACTCGAGGCCGACTACGACCTTTTCCGCAACGGGGTCATCAGCAGTCTGGGCCTGTTGAAGCTCATCGGCTGGATCAAGGACCGGTTCGACATCCCGGTCGACGAGCTCGACATCGCCCCGGAGAACTTCCGGACCGTGGCGGCCATTCGCGAATTCGTCGGAACAGCATTGTCAGCACCAGCAGAACGGACACTGAAATGATCATCCGCAAGATCTCGGACGTGACGCCGGTCGAGTGGGGGAACGGCCTCAGCCACCGTTTCCTGGTCGAGCGCGACGGCATGGGCTACTCGCTCACCGACACGATCGTCTGGGCCGGGACCAGCTCCCCCCTCCAGTACCGCAAGCACCTGGAGGCCTGCTACTGCATCAGTGGGCGCGGCGCCGTGATCGACGCCGACGGCCGCCACCACGTCCTGGAGCCGGGCACCATGTACGCCCTCGACCAGAACGACCCGCACCACCTGATCGCCGACCCCGGCGAGGACCTGCGGCTGATCTGCGTCTTCTCCCCCGCGCTGCAGGGCGACGAGCGCCACCAGCTCGCAGAGGCTCAGTTCTCCCACTACTGACGGATCTGGTCTCCCATGGATGAGTGGAGCGACACACACCGCGAGCTCCGGGCCGAGTTCGCGGACTGGTACGAGGTGCTGGGCGAAGGCCACCTGGACGCCGACCGCGACGCCGGACTGCCGGCGCGGAAGTGGGAGCAGGTGCGCGCCTCCGGGCTGCTGCGCCTGCCGTTCGCCCCCGAGTGGGGCGGCCGCGGGCTGGACCTGCTCAGCACCATGTACGTCCTGGAGGGCCTCGGCGAGGGCTGCAGGGACGGCGGGCTGTGCTTCTCGCTCTGCACGCAGATCGTCAGCGCCGGGATCCCGCTGCAACGCTTCGGCAGTCCCGAGCTCAAGGCCCGCCACCTGCCCGGCATCTGCGCCGGGACGACGATCACCGCGCACGCCATCACCGACCCCGGGGGCGGGTCCGACGTGCTGGGCATGGGCATGACCGCCAAGCCCGACGGCGATCACTGGATCCTCGACGGGGACAAGGTGCTCGTGACCAACGGCCCGGTCGCCGACCTGATCGTGGTCTACGCGGTGACCGACCGCGATCTGGGCCCGTTCGGGCTGACCGCCTTCCTGGTCGAGCGGGACACCCCGGGCGTGCTGGCCGGCCCGGACGTGCCCAAGATGGGTCTGCGCACCTCGCCGCTCGGCGAGCTCACCTTCCGCGACTGCCGCGTCCCGGCCGGGAACGTGGTGGGCCGGCCCGGCATGGGCTTCACGGTGCTGGAGCACGTGATGCGCTGGGAGATCCTGTGCTCCTTCATCGTCCAGGCCGGCGCGATGCGGCACCGGCTGGACCGCTGCGTGGAGCACGCCTCCCGGCGCCGCCAGTTCGGCCGTCCCATCGGTTCCTTCCAGATGGTCGCCGGCCAGATCGTCGACATGAAGATCGGCCTGGAGACCGCCCGGCGCTGGTTGTACGACGCCGCGCGCGGCTTCGCAGCCGGCCGGGACGTCGCCACCGACATCGCGATCGCCAAGGTGCTGACCAGCGAGGCGAACGTGAAGTCGGCGCTGGCCGCGATCCAGGTCTTCGGCGGCAGCGGCTACCTGACCGAGACCGGGCTGGAGAAGGACCTCCGGGACGCGGTCGGCGGCACCATCTACTCCGGCACCTCGGAGATGCAACGGATCCGCATCGCCCGGATGCTCGGACTCAAGGAGTCACACACATGACCGCTGACCTGGCCGCCACCACGTTCCTGGACGCCGGCCACCCCGTGGTGCACGAGTTCGCCCGGCGGGCCGTCGAAGGCGCCACCACCCCCACCGAACAGGCCGTACGCCTCTACTACACGGTGCGGGACACCATCCTGTACGACGTCTACGACATCGACATGTCCCGCGACGGCCTGCGGGCCAGCACGATCATCTCCCGCGGCAGCGGCTTCTGCCTGCACAAGTCGGTCGTGTACGCCGCCGCCGCCCGTTCGCTCGGCATCCCGGCCCGGCTGGTCTTCGCAGACGTGCGCAACCACCTGGCCTCGGGGCGGCTCAGGGAGCTCGTCGGCGGCGACGTGTTCCGCTTCCACGGCCTGGTCTCCGTCCAGCTCGAAGACCGCTGGGTGAAGGCCACCCCCGTGTTCAACAAGATGCTCTGCCGGCTGTACCGCCTGAAGCCTCTGGAGTTCGACGGCACCGCCGACAGCGTCTACCACCCGCACGACGAGTCCGGTCGGCGGCACATGGAGTTCCTGCACTGGCACGGCGAGTTCGACGACTTCCCCTACGAACTGGTCCTGGACGCGTTCCGGACGTCCCACCCGGGGCTGCTGGGCGAGCAGGACCAGACCGTGAAGGGCTCGCTGACCGCAGAAGCGGGCGTCTGACATCCCATCGACGAAGTCCCCTTGAGAGGTATCCGTTGAACGAGCGCGTCAAATACACGCTGAACGAGGACGACATCCCGTACACGTGGCTGAACATCGCCGCGGACTTCGGCGAGCCGGCCCCGATCCTCGACCCGGCCACCGGGGCGCCGATCACTCGGGCCGAGCTGTGCAGGACGATCGCCGAGCCGCTGGTGGACCAGGAGCTCAGCACCGAGCCGGAGTTCGAGATCCCCGGGCCCGTCCGCGACATCTACCGGCAGTGGCGCCCGACCCCGCTCTACCGGGCCCGCCGCCTCGAAATCGCCCTGGACACCCCCGCGCGCATCTACTACAAGTACGAGGGCGTCTCGCCGGTCGGCAGCCTCAAGCCCAACTCGGCGGTGCCGCAGGCGTACTACAACAAGCAGATCGGCAAGACCGGGCTGGTCACCGAGACCGGCGCGGGCCAGTGGGGCAGCTCGATCGCCTCCGCCGCGGCGATGTTCGGGCTGACCGCGCAGGTCTTCATGGTCGGCGTCAGCTACCGGCAGAAGCCGTACCGGCGGGCCCTGATGGAGGCGTACGGCGCCGTCTGCAACTCCAGCCCCAGCCCGCTCACCGCGGCCGGACGGGCCGTGCTGGCCGAGGACCCCGACCACCCCGGCAGCCTCGGCATCGCCAAGTCCGAGGCCCTGGAGATCGCCTACGCCAACCCCGACCTGGGCTACACCCGCGGCAGCTCGCTGAACCACGTGTGCGCGCACCAGACCGTCATCGGCCAGGAGGCGATGCTCCAGATGGAGCTCGCCGAGGACTATCCCGACATCGTGGTCGGCCCGTGCGGCGGCGGCAGCACCCTGGCCGGGATGTGCTTCCCGTTCCTGCGCGACAAACTCCGCCGCGGCCGCGACATCCGGCTCATCGCCGCCGAGCCGGTGGCCTGCCCCACCCTGACCCGCGGCCGCATCGCCTACGACCACTCCGACGCGGCCCGGCTCACCCCGCTGTCGCGTATGCACACGCTGGGCCACAAGTTCGTGCCGCCGCCCGTACACGCCGGCGGCCTGCGGGCCCACGACATCTCGCCGCTGATCAGCCGGGCCGTCGAGAACGGGCTGATGGAGGCGGTCGCGGTGCGGCAGCACGCCTGCTTCGAGGCCGGTGTGCTGTTCGCCCGCGAGGAGGGCATCGTGCCCGCCCCCGAGTCGGCGCACGCGGTGCGAGCCGCCATCGACGAGGCGCTGCGCTGCCGCGAGCAGGGCCAGTCGAAGGCGATCCTCATCGCCCTGTCCGGCCACGGCCACTTCGACCTGGCCGCGTACGAGAAGTTCCAGGCCGGGCTGCTGCCCGACGACGAGCCGTCGGACGAGGACCTCGAACTCGGCCTGTCCAGCATCCCGGACCTCGCCCGCGCCTGACCGCCGCGCCCCTCACCCAGTACGCCACCGCCTTCACAGTGAAGGTGGTGGCGTACTTGTCAGAGGCGGTTTACGCGCTCAGCGCTGCTTGAGCCGGGCCGCTTCCTTGCGGTTCTCGGCCTGGACGGTCCGCTCCCGCTCCAGCCAGTCCGGGTTGTCCGCCTTCAGCGCGTCGATCTCGGCGGTGGTGAGCGGCTCGGTGATCCCGCCCCTGAGCAGCCCGGAGATCGAGACCCCGAGCTTCGCGGCGATGACCTGCCTGGGATGCGGCCCGTTACGCCGCAGGTCGGCGAGCCACGCGGGCGGCTTTGCCTGCAACTCGTTGAGCTCGTCCCTGGAGACGACGCCCGCCTGGAACTCGGCGGGCGTGGCCGAGAGGAGGACACCCAGCTTCTTGGCCGCCGTCTCGGGCTTCATCGTCTGGATGCTCTTCGGTTTGGACGAGGTCATGGCCCCAAGCGTAGCCAGTCGGACCGGTATCCCTGACATCGATACCCTGTGGAGGTGACTGACGAGACCGGCAACACCTTCCGCCTGGCGTACGTGCCCGGGGTGACCCCCGCCAAATGGGTCGGCGTCTGGGCCGAAAGGCTGCCCGACGTGCCGCTCACCCTGGTCACGGTCCCGGCCGGGGAGGCGGTCGGCCTGCTGCGGGACGGCGCCGCCGACGCCGCGTTCGTCAGGCTGCCGGTCGACCGCGACGGCCTCAGCGTGATCCCCCTCTACGTCGAGACCACGGTGGTCGTGGTGCCCAAGGACCACGCGGTGGCCGCCGCCGACGAGGTGACCGTCGCCGACCTGGCCGACGACGAGGTGTTCCACCCCCTCGACGACACCATCGAGTGGACGGCGTCCCGCCCGGGGCAGCCCGCGTTCACCCGTCCCGCGACGACGGCGGACGCGATCGAGATGGTGGCCGCAGGCACCGGCCTCCTCCTGGTCCCGCAGTCATTGGCCCGCCTGTACCACCGCAAGGACCTCATCTACCGCCCGGTGACGGACGCCCCCCAGTCCCAGATCGCCCTGGCCTGGCCCACGGACGCGACCACCGACCTGGTGGAGGACTTCATCGGCATCGTCCGCGGCCGGACGGTGAACAGCTCCCGAGGCCGTACCCCCGCCGCCGCCCCCGCGGAGAAGCCGGCCCGGCGGCAACCTCAGAAGCCCGCCCAGAACCGCTCCGCCCGCCGTGACGTCGCCGCCAACCGCCGGCGGAAGGGCCCCCGCCCCCGCTGACCACCTATCTGATGATGAGACCGGCATCGGCGAGAACGGACAGGAACAGCCCTCCGCACAACAGCGCCACGGGCCATACCTTCTGAGTGAGGGCGACCAGGATCCCGGCGAGCAGCGCCAGCAGGGCGATGATGGTGAGGGCGTCCATAGGAGTGTTCCTGCCCGTACGACGCGATCTCAGGCCGCGATCAGAGCTCACCGAGCCGAGGAATGATCTCGCTCAGCACCCAGAGCGCCAGGCCGAGCGCGAGCAGATTGATCCGCGCGCCGCCGATGTTGAACGCCGACAACACGAAACAGGCCAGAGCGAGAACGAGCAGAAGAAGAGTGATCATGCCGGCTTCCACTTCTGTAGCTGGGGTGGTCGCACAGCACTACCCATGATCATCGAACATAGGCACTCGACGTGGCGGCGTCCGCACGCCGCTCCCTAGCTCGTGTGCGTGCACCCCGGAGCCGTACGACGGGCGACCCCGGCGAGCACCAGGTCGAGTTCCGCCAGCGTGTCCTCCAGCGCGGCACGCTGGTCCGGGGCGCGTGCGATGTCCAGGGCGCTCTCGCAGATCCCCCCGTACAGCAGCGAGGTGGCGGGGTCCAACGGCCGGTCCGGGATGCACCCGGCCTCGATCGCGATGGCCAGCCCGCGCCGCATCTGCTCCTTGCACCCGGCCTGGATGTCTCGCATGGCGGTCCAGCCGAGCGCGCCCGGCGCCTCGACCAGCGTGATCCGGCGTACGCCGGGTTCGAGGGAGGCCTCCAGCAGGCGCCGGCACCCGGCCGACACCCCGTCCCAAGGATCCGGCTGGGCCTGGAACGCCTGCCGGACGAGCGTCGCGAGCGCCTTCTGGTCGGCGGCGTAGACCTCGCGGAAGATGTGTTCCTTGTTGCTGAAGTGATGGTAGAACGCGCCACGTGTCACGCCGGCCCTGGCGCAGATCCCGTCCACCGCGGTGGCGGCGAAGCCGTCGCTGATGAAAAGCTCGCGCGCCGCCGCGACCAGGGCGGCCGTGGTGGCCTGGGTGCGCTCGTGCTGGCTCCGTCGTACGTTCGTCTTCTCTGCCACCCGCGTACTTCCTCCTCTTGTTCTGCACCTGGCCGATCACGGCACCAGGGGTTTCGTCGTTGCGGAGTGCCATCGGCCCCTGTCCCGCGGCCAGGCCGGCCCCTCATCCCTGGATTCGTCGCGTCCGATCAGCTGTACGGTCCGGCTCGATCAGGTGATCCAGCAGGACCTGGCCGATGTCGGCGAGTTGCCGCAGTTGTTCCGGGGTGAGCAGGTCGATCAGGTGCTCGCGGACGCTGGCCACGTGCTCGGGGGCGGCGGCCAGGAGCGCGGCGGCTCCGTCGTCGGTGAGCCGGGCCAGCCAGCCGCGCCGGTCGTCGGCGTAGTGCTCCCGGCGCACCCAGCCCTTCTGTTCGAGCTTGTTGACCGCGTGTGAGATGCGGCTGGGCTTGGAGTTGGTCCAGTGCGCCAGCTCGCTCATGCGCATGGTGCGCTGAGGCGCCTCCGACAGCAGGACGAGCAGCTCGTAGTAGGTGGGCGGCATGTCGGCCGCGGCCAGCAGATCGCGCTCCAGGCGGTCGGTCAGCAGGCGGACGGCCAGTCCGAAGGTGCGCCAGGTGTGCTGTTCGTCGTCGGTGAGCCATCGCGTCATGGAAGCGATCGTACTTGAAGGTTGCGTGCTGAAATAAAATCAATGTACTGTCGTGCCGAAATTTCCAGTACTGAACTAAATGTGAAGGCGGGCACGACCATGTATCCGAGCGAGCTCACCGGCGCCTACACCATCGACCCTGCACACAGCCGGTTCGGCTTCGTCGCCCGCCATGCGATGGTGACCAAGGTGCGCGGCAGTATCCCCGTCCAAGAGGCCACCGCCCAGCTGAACGCCGGCAACCCGGCCGCCTCCACCGTCCGCGTGGTCCTCGACGCGACCGGCATCCACACCGGCAACCAGCTCCGCGACGACCACCTGCGCACCGGCGACTTCCTCGACGCGACCGCGCACCCCCACATCACCTTCGACTCCACCTCCGTCAAGCACCTCGACGGCGACAGCTTCGAGGTCACCGGCGACCTGACGATCCGCGGGACGACCCGGCAGATCACCGTCCCGCTCGACTACGCCGGCACGGCCGTCGACGCCCAGGGCCTGACCCGGGTCGGCTTCGAGGGCAGCACGGTGATCAACCGCAAGGACTTCGGCATTACCTACAACGCCGTCCTGGAGACCGGCGGCGTGATGATCTCCGAGAGGATCACACTCGAGTTCGACCTGTCCGCCGTCAAGACCGCCTGACCAGATCGACGGGACCTGCCGGTCAAGCGCGGCGCCGGACAACGGCGCCCGCCGGCGATCCGGCCCGACGGATCGTTCTCGCCGCGTACGGCCAGGGCGCGGGTGGGCGGCAGGTGGCCGATCTTCACCTCGGTCACCTCTCTTCACGGGTTCCGCGCCGAAACGGCACACCCGGCCGCCCGATCCGGCAGGGAGCCGCCTGGTCCGTGCCTGTCCGGGACGCGTACGCGGGTCAGAGCAGGACGTCCGCCAGTTCCCGCGGCGCGGTGACCATGGCGTCATGGCCGACATCCAGGACGGTCGCCGCCCAGCCGTGCTCCTCGGCCAGCCGCGGGAACGGCATCGGACCGCCGGGTGTGCAGATGACCGCTCGGCACGGGATCGTGTCGACGGCCCCCGACAACCGGGTCGGCTCGGAGAACGTCCGCCGCGGGTGGGCCGTCAGCCGGGACTCGACCCATGCCACCTGATCCGGTTCCGTCACGCCGACGGTGGCCGCCGAGGAGGGCGGCATCATGCCGTTCACGGTGGCCGACTCGATCCAGTCGAGGAAGAACGTGGGAGCCAGGTCTTCCAGCGACTCCCCGTCCCGGGCCGCCCAGGCGTCGATCATGACGATCCGGGAGACACGTTCCGGGGCGCGGTCGGCGGCCTCGCGTACGACCAGACCGCCGTAACTGTGCCCGACGAGCACGACCTCCCGCAGATCCTCGTACGTCAGCAGGCCCAGCAGGTCGTCCACGTGCGTCCGCAGCCCGATCCCGGGATCGGCCAGATGGGCGCGCTCGCCGAGACCCGTCAGCGTCGGAGCGTGAACCTCGTGACCGGCCTCCCGCAACCGCGCGGACACGTGCCGCCAGCACCACCCGCCGTGCCAGGCCCCATGCACCAACACGTACGTCGTCACATCGCCACCGCCTTCGCCCTTGCGTGGGCCCGGCCCGTGTCAGCGGGCGTGCTGTGCTGTTGCGTCACTGCTCCTCCTCAGTTCAGCTCGCCGACGGCGAGCACGACCTTGCCCTTGGTACGTCCCGAGCCGAGGAGCTCGTGCGCCTCGACCGCCTCCGCCAGCGGGAACACCGCGTCGACGTGCACCGTCAACCGCCCCTCCGCCACGAGTCCGGCCAGCGCGGCGAGCCCGGCGCCGTCGGGATCGACGAGGTAGGCCTCGGCACGCACACCGAGTTCGCCGGCCCGCTCGCGCAACCCGGGGGTCCAGGCCGCCTGCGCGCTGACCAGGACGCCGCCCGGCCGCAGGCACTCCAGCGCCTTGAGCCCGGCCTCACCCCCGAACATCTGCACCACGACGTCCATGTCACGCGCCGCCGCCGAGACCTCCGCCGTGGTGTGGTCGATCACTTCGTCCGCCCCCAGTCCGCACACGAAGGCATGTTTGGCGGCGCTCGCGGTGCCGGTCACGTGCGCGCCGCGGGCCTTGGCGATCTGGACCGCCAGGTGCCCCACGCCCCCGGCCGCGCCCGCCACCAGGACCCGCTGTCCCGGGACGACGGCGGCGACCTCGGTGAGCATCTGCCACGCCGTCAACCCGGCGAGCGGCAGCGCCGCCGCCCCGGTGAAGCCCAACCCCTCCGGCATACGGGCGAAGTGGCGGGCGGGAGCGGTGACGTACTCGGCATAACACCCCGCGGCCCGGGGGAACCACGGCATCCCGAACACCCGATCGCCGGGCCGGAACCGCGTCGTGCCGTAACCGGCGCTCACCACCGTCCCCGCGACGTCCCAGCCGTTGATGAACGGCAGGCCGAGCACCCGGTTGTACACCTGCCCGCGGCGCGTGAAGACGTCCACCGGGTTGACCCCGGCCGCCATGACCCTGACCAGCACCTCCCCGAACTCCGGCACAGGCTCCTCCACCTCGACCACCGCCATGGCCTCGGCCTCTCCCCACGCCGACTGCTGCACCGCTCGCATGACCGCCCCTCCCGGAGTGATGACGACAAGGATGATACATACATACACCATGTACGTAAATGCGAGCAGTCGCCCATGCCCAAGCCGGACTCGTGCACCCCCGCAACATCCCCGACAGGCGCGTGAACCGCCCGGGAAGAGCGCGCGCCGAGCGTGTCAGCAGGTTGCGAAGTTACGACTTCCGGCGCCTGCGCTGCCGGCGGGGAGCGCGCCCCCGCCGCCGCTCACGACTTCAGTTCCAGCCTCTTCCTCGACGCACCCGGGAACACGACGACCAGGTGCTGCTCCTCCCCTGCGTCGACCCGCACGTAGACGCGCAGCCGGTAACGCCCCTTCCCCGCGATCGCCAGGTTCGGCATCGGAGCACCCGCGCCCACCTCCCCCTCGCCCTTCTCAGGCACGGTGAGCCGACCGCCACGGCTGACGATCGGCACCTCCATCACCTGATCCCACCCGGCCGTCCGCGATGGCGGCGCGGCGCGAAGGGCCTTCACCGTGAGGCACAGATCACTGACGTCCCCGACGTGCCCGATGAGCACCGCGCTGCCGGCCACCCCGATGAGGGCGTTGTCGTCGTAGGACCTGTCCGTCGCCAGCTCCGCCATCTCGTCGACGACTTCGTCCTCGGGGTCATGGACCAGATAGCCGGGATCGCCGTCGACGAACAGGAAGTACTTGGCCGTGGCCTGGACGACACCCTTCGTCCGGGGCCACGGGTCGCGGCACTTCGCGTTCTCCTCGGCGGTGTAGGCGGTGTCCGCCGCCGCCGTCTCCGCGGTGGACCGCAGCAGCTCGGGACGGGTCGCGCCGACGATCTCCGGACAGACATAGACGAGGTCCCACGAGTCCACACCCCAGGCGGGCCGCGCGCTCCCGGCCCGCGTCAGAATCGCCTCCTGCTCGTCACGGTCCTCCGTACGGCACAGCACCCGCCCGTACGCGAGGATCGCCTGGTCCGACAGGCTGTCCGGGAACATGGGCGGGCCTCCGCCCTCTGTACTCCGCGCCCGGCACAGGAACGCGGCGTCGCGTTCCGCGGGTTTCAGATCGCCGAAGCCGGGCCGGTCATAGCAGTCGATCGACCAACCGCTGTAGGTGAGATACGCGTTCTGCTCCGGGCTGATCACCACCATGATCGGCAGTACGGCCATGGCCGCCATCGCGACGCGGCCCACCGGCCGCCTGGCGGGAGGAGGCTCCGCCGGAAGCCTCTCGGCGGACAGTTCACGAGCGGTCGCCACGATCCACACGGTGCTGACGAGCCCCACCGCGTCCATCAGGACCAGCATCGCCGCAGTGCCGCTGGAGATCCTTCCGATGAGAACGTTGAACGGGAGCACCAGCGCGTAGGCGCCCACCGACCACCATCCGGCGATCAGCGTGCCACGGCTCCACCGGCCGTCACGCCACTGCCCGATGACGGTGACGACGGTCGCCGCCACTCCGCCCAGCATCAGGCCCGGTTGAACGAGGTCGCCCGATCCGAGCTCCGGGAGATCGAGTTCGTCGAGCAGTTCGTTGGCCATCCCGGTCAACTCGACCGCGAACAGCACTCCGGCCACCGCGCGCAGCACGCGGGACCGCCAGCGGATGACCAGCAGATAGAGGACGTCGATCGCGGCCCACAACACGAGCTGGAACGCCGCATCGACCGAGCCGGGCAGCAGCGCGATCGGGTACCACAACACGAGGGCGACCGCCGCCGCCAGACACAGCAGCCGGCGCAGCGCCTTCTCCCTGCGGTCCAGCGATCCCGGCACGGGGGCGCGCAGGATCAGCCACAGGAACGCGGCCTTCACCGGGACAACCAGGAGCAGCACCACAACGGTTGGGGCATCAAGCCCGCCACGCGCGTAGAACTCGCCATAGGCCGGCGGCGACCATTCAACGGCCACCTAGAGCCAGGCGTCGCCGAGCACCAGCCCCACAACCGCCGCCCCGAGAACCAGCCCGACTAACGCAACCCTAAGAATCCGCCATAAACCATCCGACAACACGGAACGCGATCTTAGTCCGACACTCCCCCGCGATTTCACCACCGAATGCGCGGAGGGTTCGCGACCAAACCGAAGCCCGAACTCTCAGCGTTCAGCAGCAACCACGAAGCCGACCCCGAGACACCATCCGACCAGACTCGACCGAAGCTCCCCGAACGGGATCCACGTGTACAGCAGGGCGGGCCTGACCAGGCGGACCAGCGACGTCAAAGCACGCGCGATCGCAGGAACGTCAAATCGCTCTCAGCACCATTCGCGGCAAGCTTGAACGTCGTAGCGGAAGCACCGTTTCGCCCCGCCAACAGCGCCGTTCACTACTTGAGGCGCTCGCGCCCCTTGTCCGTCAAAGACGCCAGGTGTACTGCCACCCCGAAGGTGGTGAAACCCGACCTGGCCGCATCCGTGAACCCTGCGATCACCGCCTCTGACGGAAAATCCTTGACCAGGACGTCATAAGCCGCGAAGTCGTGGTCCCGGATAGCGGCGAGGACCATGTTCGTGGTCAACTCGGAGCGATTCACGATCTCCTCCAACAGGTCGTCTTCCCCCCTTACAGTCCCACCGTCTGCCGAAGCCCGCCACCCTTAACGACCTTCCCAGACCCTCCGATCCGCCACCCAGCGCCCGCGCGCCGGCGCTTGCAGACTGCACACCAGGTGACGTGGCCCCGACCAGCAGACTCGTCAAGGTCGCGGGAGATGAACTGCCGGGCCTGTCGCAAAGGCTTGCCGCTGGCGGCGTGCATGTCACACCCGCAACGGCGACCCTGCGCAGAGCTTCGGTAAGGCCATCAGGGTTGTCCGGCAGGGCTGCTGTCTCCCACTGCGTGCGATCATCAACGCATGGATTCCGCCTCCGATCGCGGCACCACAGCTGGGGCTTCCCTCTTGGCCATCGCAGCCCTGCTCGCGCTCGCCCTCTACGTACTGCTCGTTTGGGCGATCTGGGCCGCCTGGGAGCCGTCCGCGGCGTGGTTGCTCGGATCATGCGTCGCCGGCCTGATCGTGCCAGGTGCCGGGATGGCCTTGGGGTGGGCGATCGCGTCACACAGAGGACGCGGCAAACAGGTTGTCGCGGGGACGGGGCGAGGGGCGGCGGGCGCGTGGCTCCTGCTGCTCGGCTCCATCGCACTCCAGTGGTTCAGGATGCTGGACAACCTGTAGCCAGGCGTGCGACGGCTCAGCATCCATTGTCCCCTCCTTCGACGCCTTGGAGGCAGGGTGGACAGGCGTCACAGGCACCGCTGGGAGCGGTAGGCCTCATGGGTCCGAGTACCTCGAAGCGAGGATGTGAAGAGAAGGACGCACGCTCGGTTACTTCGTGCCGACGCGCCTTCAGGAACATCGCCAGCTCTTCATCCGTGGCTCTCAGTCTCCTCAGAGGGCAAGCTGGACAGCCACTCGTCGAGATCATCCCGCAGAGCCTTCACCTGCGCCCTGTCCAACACGACAGTGGCCGACGCTTCCAGCCCCGGCTCCCTCCCGTTGTAGCCGTCCATGGACAGCCGGAGGTACGGCAGCGGCGGGCCCGCCTCGTCGACATCGACGGGTTCCACGCCGTAAGCACACCAGGGCGGGATGTGGGCGGTGCTGAGGTGCCCATGCCGCCGCGGATCGGGCTCAATGCGGACATGGGAGCCGAGGTAGGCGATCGGCGACGGCAGACCGTCGGGGCAGTCGTCGGCCATCAGCAGGCGAGTACAGTAGATCGACATCGAGCCTCCTAGGCATTCGGCATAGCGGTGGCGAACGTCTTGAGCCAGACGAACCCATACTCGTCGCGAAAGTCGATCCGTTCCGCGCATACTTCCTCACGCCCGCCAACATGCGCACACCGCTGCACACAGCGGAACAGGGGCAGTTGCTCGCTCTCGGCGAGAGTGTCACTTCCCTCAGGACGACCCGACGATCTCATCCGAGCCCTCGTGATCGCCTGCTGCACTCCCGGTGCTCGCCGACCTCACCGCACCGGCCTGGCCCGGTGTCGTACGCCGATCGCGACTGTATGTCTGGACCCCAAAGCCTGTGGAGCCAGACGGACACACGATCGTTCGCCTCAGCTTCAGAACGACAGCTTGAACCCGTCGTGGCTGCGAACGAAGCCGAGGGAGCCGTAGAAGCGATGGGCCTCGGTACGCCGCTTGTTGCTGGTGAGCTGCACCAGGGTGCATCCGCGGGCCCGTGCGCGTTCGATCGCCCAAGTGATCAGCTCACGCCCAAGTCCTGCCCCACGTCGATCGGCACGCACTCGCACCGCCTCGATCAGCGCCCGCTCTTGCCCATGTCGTCCCAGCCCAGGGATGTACGTCAGCTGAAGACAGCCAAGAACCGTACCGTCTCCGTCGTCCAGAACGATCATCTCGTTCCGCTCATCCGCGTCGATGGCCTTGAAGGCACACTCGTACGCCTCGTCGACTTCAACGGTCCGGGGATCAACGACGGTGTCCTCATCAGCCAGGAGCGCGATGATCGCGGGCAGATCCCGGCGCGTCGCAGTACGAATTATCACGCCACAGAGCATGCCAGGCACCCGAGCACGGCCGAGCGGCGCTCCTCAGAGGCAGCGTCATCGTCGGCGTCTCAGGAGCCTCGAAGATCTCATGCAGCGTTTGGGACACGCCTCGGTCCGGGCCGCGCCGATCTGCCGGCACAGCACTACGGAGGTAGACCGAAAGATCGCCAACGGCACGAAGCCCCGTCTCCAAGATGGGAAACGGGGCTTCTTCTGCTGGTGGGCGGTACTGGGTTCGAACCAGTGACCCCTCGCTTGTAAGGCGAGTGCTCTACCGCTGAGCTAACCGCCCCCGATCGGCACTACACCTTACGACACCAGAGGGGCCGATCGCACATCCATCGTCCAGCCGGGGCCCAGTTCCGGGCGGCCGGCTGCTCGCCAGCCCAGCAGGGCAGCGCCCAGCATGCCGGCGTCCACGCCCAAAGCCGCCGGTACGAGCGGAGGGGCGTCGCGGAAGGCGAGGTCCTTGACCAGGCGGGTACGTACGGGGTCGAACAGGGCGGGACCGGCCTCCGCCAGGCCGCCGCCGAGGACGATCACCGAGGGGTCCAGCAGCAGCGTGTACGTGGCCAGGGCGAGTGACAGGGCCTCCACGGCCTCGTCCCACACCTCTATGGCGATCGGGTCGTCGGAGGCGACGACCTGCTCGGCGCGTACGCCCTCGACGCCCGCGCGCTGGCTGTAGCGCCGGCCGACCGAGGCGGCCGAGGCGTACGTCTCCAGGCAGCCGAACTGACCGCACGCGCACTGCTCGCCGTCGGGGAAGACGGGGGTGTGGCCGATCTCGCCGGCCCAGCCCGAGGAGCCGCCGTACGGGTCGCCGTTGATGATGGAGGCGCCGGCGATCCCGGTGCCGATGGGGAGGAAGAGGAAGTCCGAGACGCCTTTTCCGGCGCCGAGGATGCTCTCGGCCAGCCCGCCGGTACGGACGTCGTGGCCCAGCATGACGGGGATGTCCAGGGTGGTGAAGTTCGTGGCGGGGACGTCGCGCCAGCCGAGGTTCGCCGCGTAGACGGCCGCGTTCTCGGAGACCAGCCCAGGGACGGCCAGACCGACGCCTGCGGGGTCGCTGTCGCCGGAGGCGGCCAGATGGCCGATGAAGTCGGAAATGGCGGATACGACCGCCTCAGGGCCCTCCTCGCGAGGGGTGTGGCGGCGCTCGCTCAGCAACACCTCGCCGGACTCGCTGACCAGGCCGCCCTTCATGGACGTGCCACCGACGTCGAGTGCGACAACGAACGAACTCATAGCGGACACGAAAGGAGACGATAGCGCAGGTCAGCAAATGTCTGAAAAGACGCTTGAGAATCTCTCAGGCAGGAGGGGCTGGGACGGCGGGCGGTGGCGAGCTGGAAGCTCGGCGGGGGCGGTTTCGGGCAGGTGCCGGACGAGGACCGTCCGATCAGGCTCTGCCCAGCACCCGGTTCAGCGCCGCCTCGACCTCGGCCGACAGCCCCGGCGGAGCCCCCGACCCCACGTACGCCCCCGACTCCCCGAACCCCTCCGGCGTCCTGGCCATCCGCACCGCGCCGCAAGCGCGGCACTCGATCTCCCCCAGGCGGCAGATGAGCGCCGTGGACCCGCAGGTTGCGCAGGAGTCGAGATCGAGGTCGTGCAGGCGTTGACAGTCCGGGCAGATCAGCACCTGGGACTCGTTGCGCACCCCGCGCTGCCACGGGCTGGCGCCACGTACCGGGTCGGTCTGCCGGGCCCCGCATCGGTAGCAGGGCATGGTTCCCTCCGAAGTCAAGAAATGTCGGCGAGTGCCTTGACGTAGTCGGCGACGTCACGTGCCGAGGAGATCGGATTGACCACCGACCACCGGATCACGCCCTCGCCGTCGATGACGAAGGTCCCCCGACGTGCGAGCCCCTTCGCCTCATCGAACACACCGTACGCCCGGGCGACCTGTCCATGTGGCCAGAAATCGGAGAGTAGGGCGAATCCGTAACCTTCCCGATCGGACCAGGCACGCAAGGCGAACACGGAGTCGACGGACACGGCGAGCACCCGCGCGTCGAGAGGCTGGTCACGCAGCGCGGTGAGCTCGCCCTCGCAGATCCCGCTGAAGGCAAGCGGATAGAAGACCAGCACCACCTTCTCGCCCCGAAGACCTGACAGTCTCACCGGGGCGCCGTGCTGGTCCTGCAGCTCGAAGTCCGGAGCCAGTGCGCCGACCTCGGCAGGATGTGCGTTCACAGCCACCATCCTGCCGTATCGGCCGGCCTCGGAGTTTCCTAACGTCGGCCCTTCGGGGCGACGAGCCTGGTCCCGGACCAGTCGGGTGCGGCTGAGATGCTGCTGGTCTGCGAGAGACCCGCGGTAGCGGCATCCTCCCCGATGTCGCTCGGCTCCACGTGGCCGTCGCGCCCGGCCTTTGGAGTCAGCAGCCAGATCTGGCCGCCTTCGGCGAGTGCTCGCATGGCGTCGCTGAGGGCGTCGAAGAGGTCCCCGTCGTCGTCGCGCCACCACAGCAGCACCACGTCGACGACGTCGTCACTCTCCTCGTCCAGCAGCTCGTTGCCGGTCAGGTCTTCGATGGAGTCGCGAAGCTCGTCGTCGACGTCCTCGTCCCAACCGATCTCCTGCACCACCTGACCCGGCTTGAGGCCGAGTCGTTCGGCCAGGCCGCGCTCGCCCTGCGCCTGACCCGCGGTCGCGCTCACGTTTATCCCTCCTGCTTGAGTGGCCCCGCTCTATGCGGTTTATCGCTTCGGCACAGTCCACACGCTGTGACCCTCAGTCGTCAACGGTCGCCACGGGTACGGCCGTAGTCGGTCAGAATCAATCCGACAAAAACGACAGGCGAACCTGGCGTTGCGTGTTGTCGACGTTGAGGTCGACGAGCGCGACGGACTGCCATGTGCCCAGCGCCATTCTCCCGCCCAGCACGGGGATCGTGGCGTACGGCGGGATCAGCGCGGGCATGACGTGTGACCTGCCGTGACCGCGCGAACCATGAGCATGGCGCCAGCGGTCGTCCGCCGGAAGCAGGTCACGCAGCGCGGCGAGCAGGTCGTCGTCGCTGCCCGACCCTAGCTCCAACAGGGCCACGCCCGCGGTCGCGTGCGGCACGAAAATGTGCAGCAGGCCGTCTTCTCCCTGCGCGCGTACGAAATCGGCGCACTCGGCGGTGATGTCGTGCACGGTCTCACGTGAACCCGTGGCCACGGAGATGATTTCTGATCTCACAGGGAAATTCTACTGAGGTACAACGACGGCATCAGGGCCGGGAAACACCAGCCCGGTGTGGCCGTCGTCGAACCGCACGATGTACGGAGGCCCGCCGTTCACGCCGTGGACCTCGATGATGACGCCGCTCCGCTCCCTTTCGCCAACGGTATTCCCGTGCATCAGGAGCCGGTCTCCTACCGTCGCATTCATACCTTCCACATTGGTACGCCGGAGGGCGGAGGAAAAGACCGGATCGCAAGATCGGCGATTTTTTGCCTCCCCTTCGGAGGGGGAAAATATGATGACCGAAACGTTACGTCCGGCGGGGCGGAGTTTCGGGCTCGGCGGGCCGATGACGGCTTCGTACGGGGTACTCGCCGCTGCTGGTCGCGGGCGGTGTGACCGGGCCGGATGGGCGATCATTCCGATCTGGCCTCATTTTCGGCCAGGACCGTCGTTCGGGGGCGCCAAGGCGGTGTGCGGGGGGCTCGGCCGAAGCGTCTCGACGCCTGAGGCCCCGCACGGACGCCTCCGCGCGGGGCACGGTCTGACGCTTTAGTACGGAACGTTGCGCGTGGAGCTCGGCCCGCTGATCCGTGATCGCGTCGGGCTCCCTGCGGTGCGGTGGCGGGTCGTTGCTCGTGTGGCGCGCCGATGGATGCTGACCACACAGTAATTACGACGGTACATCCGGCGTCGCCGTCAGTTGCAAGGACGACGAGGTCCACGAAGAGCGGCCCCTTGCGCAGGGCCCCACGAACAGCAGGCCGCCTCACCCAAGAGCCAGTTCCTCCAAACGGCCCCGGCATCAGCAAGTCCCTCCCCTCACGGCCAGTCCCGTTCCCATCGACGCCGACAGTCAGCTTTTGCGCGCAGCGAAACCCACCCACAGCAGACCCCACAAGAAGAGAGGGAGCGGTGGCAGTGCTACGCGGGAGTTGCGGGGCGGGAGGCGGACCCGCGGAGTCGCACTTCAGGAGCGGAGGCTAGACTCGCGCGGCGCGGTGCCGTCCCCCCGCTCGGGTGAGGATCTTCCTCCCGCGGGGCAGGGGTTCAGGGCGGAGGCCGACCCGCCGGTACGGCCCCCTAGGATTGGGGTGAAATTTCGTCCGTTTTCTAGTCTTGTTAAATTCCTCCACCGATGTAACCTTTGGTGGCAATTCGTCCTACCATCGGTGGTCTAGGCCACCAACATGGCCCTGCCAGCAGGGACGCTCTGGTTACCGGTCAGTAGAGATGCGTTTTCTACGACTAGCGACCAGGATGGAAGGCGACCCAGACCAGACTTCAGTCATTCTCGGAAGGCGAGACCCAGTGGCTTCCGGACGCCAGCGATTCTCGATCATCAGCGACGGCCTACCCAGCCAGCTGCCTGATGTCGACCCCAGTGAGACCAACGAGTGGCTCGAGTCTCTCGACAATGTCGTCAAGACCGAAGGCCGCACCAGAGCCCGCTACCTCATGCTGCGCATGCTGGAACGGGCCCGCGAGCACCAGGTCGGCGTGCCGGGCCTGCGCAGCACCGACTACATCAACACGATCCCGCCGGAGCGCGAGCCCTGGTTCCCGGGCGACGAGCACGTCGAGCGGCGCATCCGCGCCTACATCCGGTGGAACGCGGCGGTCATGGTGTCGCGGGCCAACGCCCGTACGAACGTCGGCGGCCACATCGCCACCTACGCCTCGGCGGCCTCGCTCTACGAGGTGGGCTTCAACCACTTCTTCCGCGGCAAGGACCACGGCGAGTCGGGCGACCAGGTGTTCTTCCAGGGCCACGCCGCGCCGGGCATCTACGCCCGCGCCTTCCTGGAGGGGCGTCTCAACGAGGCCCAGCTCGACGCGTTCCGGCAGGAGTTGTCGCACGGCTTCCACGGCCTGCCCTCCTACCCGCACCCGCGGCTCATGCCCGACTTCTGGGAATTCCCGACGGTCTCCATGGGTCTCGGCCCGATCGGCGCGATCTACCAGGCGCGGTTCAACCGCTACCTGCTCAACCGCCAGATCAAGGACACCTCGCGCAGCCACGTGTGGGCCTTCCTCGGCGACGGCGAGATGGACGAGCCCGAGTCGCTCGGCGCGATCGGCCTGGCCGCGCGTGAGGAGCTGGACAACCTCACGTTCGTCATCAACTGCAACCTGCAGCGGCTCGACGGCCCGGTACGCGGCAACGGCAAGATCATCCAGGAGCTGGAGTCCTACTTCCGCGGCGCCGGCTGGAACGTGATCAAGGTCGTGTGGGGCCGCGACTGGGACCCGCTGCTCGCGGCCGACGTCGACGGCGTGCTGGTCAACCAGATGAACACGACGCCCGACGGCCAGTACCAGACCTACTCGGTCGAGACCGGCGGTTACATCCGCGACCACTTCTTCGGCGGCGACCCGCGCCTGCGCAAGATGGTCGAGCACCTGTCCGACGACGACATCCGCAAGCTGTCGCGCGGCGGCCACGACTACCGCAAGGTCTACGCGGCCTTCAAGGCGGCCCGTGAGCACGTCGGCCAGCCGACGGTGATCCTCGCCCAGACCATCAAGGGCTGGACCCTGGGCAAGGACTTCGAGGCGCGCAACGCCACCCACCAGATGAAGAAGCTCACGAAGGCCGAGCTGAAGGAGTTCCGCGACCGGCTCTACCTGCCGATCCCGGACTCCGCGCTGGAGGGCGAGCTGCCCCCGTACTTCCACCCGGGCGAGAACGACCCGGAGATCCAGTACATGAAGGAGCGGCGCGCGGCGCTCGGTGGCGTGCTGCCCAAGCGGGTCATGCGCGCCAAGCCGGTCAAGCTGCCCGGCGACGACGTCTACAGCCAGTTCGGCAAGGGGTCGGGCAAGCAGCAGGTCGCCACGACCATGGCGTTCGTACGGCTGCTGAAGGACCTCATGCGCGACAAGGAGATCGGCCACCGGTTCGTGCCGATCATCCCCGACGAGGCCCGTACGTTCGGTCTCGACGCCATGTTCCCGACGGCCAAGATCTACTCGCCCCACGGGCAGACGTACGAGGCGGTCGACAGGGAGCTGCTGCTGTCGTACAAGGAGGCCGTGCAGGGGCAGATCCTGCACGAGGGCATCAGCGAGTCGGGCTCGATGGCCTCGACCATCGCGGCCGGCACCGCCTACGCCACGCACGGCGAGCACATGATCCCGATCTACATCTTCTACTCGATGTTCGGGTGGCAGCGCACCGGCGACCAGATGTGGCAGATGGGCGACCAGATGGGCCGCGGCTTCCTGCTCGGCGCCACGGCCGGCCGCACCACGCTCAACGGCGAGGGCCTGCAGCACGAGGACGGCCACACGCCGCTCATCGCCTCGACGAACCCGGCCGCGGTCTCCTACGACCCGTCCTGGGCCTTCGAGGTCGCCCACATCGTCAAGGACGGCCTGCGCCGCATGTACGGCGAGCAGCCCGAGGACGTCTTCTACTACCTGACCGTCTACAACGAGCCCTACCTGCAGCCCGCGCAGCCGGCCGATCTCGACGTCGAGGGCCTGCTCAAGGGCCTGTACAAGTTCGCCGAGGCGCCGCAGACGCAGGGTCCGAAGGCCAACATCCTGGTCTCCGGCGTGGCGGGTCCCTGGGCCATGGAGGCCCAGCGGCTGCTGGCCGAGGAGTGGGGCGTGTCGGCCGACGTGTGGTCGGCGACGTCGTGGACCGAGCTGCGGCGCGAGGCGCTGGCGTGCGAGGAGTACAACCTGCTCAACCCCGACGCCGAGCAGCGCGTCCCGTACGTGACGCAGGCGCTCTCGCAGGCCAGCGGGCCGTTCGTGGGCGTCAGCGACTACATGAAGGCGGTCCAGGACCAGATCTCGCAGTGGGTGCCGGGTGACTGGTCCTCGCTGGGCACCGACGGGTTCGGCCTGTCCGACACCCGTTCGGCGCTGCGTCGCCACTTCCACGTGGACGCCGCCTCGATCACGCTGGCCGTGCTCACCCGCCTGGTCAAGCGGGGCGAGCTCGACGGCGAGGGGCTGCGCGAGGCCATCGCCCGCTACCACCTGAAGAACGGCGTCACCGAAGCCGGCGGCGCGGAGAGCAACGACACCCAGTCGATGGGCGTCTGAGTCATCCGGAGACGGCGCTCCCGCGAATTGTTCTCGCGGGAGCACCGTCATGTCCGGCCCTCCGCTCCGTTTGATGGTTGAGGCGGCACGTTCAGGAGGGGTACGTGCCGCCTCACCCAGGTTTGCTGCCAGGTCCCGTATCGTGGGCACTGCTTCCCCCGGAGACACGAAGGGGAATGTTCGTATGCGACGCGTCCTAGCGGCCGCCCTGCTCGTGACGACCACGGGCTGCGCGAGTGCACCCGCCGAGCCCGCCACCGACGGTCCCGTGGCCGAGACCGACAAGATCTCGTGGGGGCCGTGCACCGACATCAAACGTCCGGACGGCGAGCCGCCGGCCCAGCAGGACGCCTCGGTGCGCTGCGGGAAACTGGCGGTGCCGCTCGACTACGCCCGCCCTGACGGCGAGAAGCTGGAGCTGGCGCTCATCAAGCTGGCGGCCACCGATCCGAAGAAGCGGCTCGGCTCGATGGTGTTCAACTTCGGCGGGCCGGGCGCCTCCGGTGTGGACACCCTCGACCAGGCCGCCAAGGCGCTCACCAGCCTGCGCGCCCACTACGACCTGGTCAGCTTCGACCCGCGCGGCGTCGAGCGCAGCTCGGGCGTACGGTGCGGCGACAGCGCGGAGATGGACAGGTTCGTCAGCCTGGACACGCTGCCCTCCAACGCGCAGACGCACCAGGAGAGCGTCGACGCAAACAAGGAGTTCGCCCGGCTCTGCCAGGAGAACTCCGGCAAGATCCTTCCCTACGTCGGCACCGTGAACGCCGCCCGCGACATGGACCGCATCCGCGCCGCGGTGGGCGACCCCAAGCTCAACTACGTCGGCATGTCGTACGGCACCCAGCTCGGCGCCGTCTACGCCACCGAGTTCCCCAAGAACGTCGGTCGCATGCTGCTCGACGCGCCCCTCGACCCGACGGTCACCTTCGAGCAGCGCACGCTGACCCAAACCCGCGGCTTCCAGAAGGCGTACGAGAGTTTCCTGCGCAGTTGCGTCAAGGGCGGCTGCGAGGTCGGCAAGGACGTGACCACCGCGAACGCCAACGTCGAGAACCTGATGAACGAGCTCGCCGCCAAGCCGCTGCAGGTGGACGGCCGGAAGCTCACCCAGGGCCTGGCCTCCACCGGCGTGGCCGCCGCCCTGTACTCGGAGCTGACCTGGCCGTTCCTGGAGAAGGCACTCGGACAGGCGCTGAAGGGGCAGGGCGACGCGCTGATGTACCTGGCCGACTCCTACACCGGCCGCGCCGAGGACGGCACCTACTCCACCCAGATGACCAGCTTCCCGGCCATCACCTGCGTGGACACCGCCGAGCGGCCCAGCGAGGCCGAGCTGCGGCGTACCGAGGCGGCGGCGCTGAAGATCTCGCCGCTGTTCGGCAGCGAGGGTTCGGGCGGGTTGTGCCGGGTGTGGCCGGCCAAGGGCAGCAACCAGGCGCGGCACGTCAACGCCACCGGGTCGGCGCCGATCGTGGTCGTGGGCGGCCGGGGCGACCCCGCCACGCCGTACCAGTGGGCGCCGCGGCTGACGGCCCAGCTCAGGACCGCGCGGCTGGTGACGTACGAGGGCGAGGGGCACGGGGCGTACCTGTCGGGCAGCAAGTGCGTGCAGGAGCTCGTGGACGCGTATCTGGTGCAGGGCACGCTGCCGAGCAAGGGCGCGACCTGTCCGGCGGCCTAGTGTGTGACGGGTGACAGACAACGACACCTTCATCCCCAGGATCGAGGAAGAGGCGGCGCGGCTGGCGGCGCTGGCCACCGACCTGTCCGTCCCGCTGCCCACGTGCCCGGGATGGACGTTCGGCGAGCTCGTCACGCACGTCGGCCGGACGCATCGCTGGGCCACGCACGTGCTGCGCGACCAGGTGCAAGAGCGCATCTGGTCGCGTCAGGTGCCCAGCGGGCTGGCCGAGGGCCAGAACGGCGACGCCGCCTGGCTCATGGCGGGCGCCGCCGACCTGCTGGACGTGCTGCGCACCACCGACCCCGCCCTTGAGGTCTGGACCTGGGGGCCGGACCGGCGGGCCGGGTGGTGGCCGCCCAGGATGCTCTTCGAGCTGGTGATACACCGGGCCGACGCGGAGCTGGCGCTCGGCCTCGACCCGGTGATCCCGGCTGCCACCGCCGTGGACGGCATCGACGAGTTCCTGCACAACCTGCCGTACGCCACCTGGATGGCCTCGTCGCTGGCGGAGCTCGGCGCGGAAGGGGCCACGATCCACCTTCACGCGAGCGACGTCGACGGCGAGTGGACGATCACGCAGGGCCCCGCCGGGGCGGTCACCTGCGAGCGCGGCCACACCAAGGGCGACGCCGCCGTACGCGGCCCGGCGAGCGAACTGCTCCTCCTGCTGTACGGCCGGCGCCCCCTCGAGTCGGCGGCCGTCTTCGGCGACCGCGACCTGCTGACCCGCTGGCTGGCCGCCGCCGCCTTCTGAAACCCCCTCGCACGGGGACGAACGGGCCCTGGACGCGCCGCCGCTCGGCGATCGGCGGCGTGTCCAGGGCGGGTGAACCACTCCCGGAACGAACCCGTCGCGCGGCCCCGGTTGGGCGGGGAAGGTGCTTCCCCGGGGGCGCGATCGCGGGAACGGGAGCCGGCGGCCTCGGCCGCCGGGCGGCTCACCTGCGGCGGAAGATCCCGAAAAGGCTCCCTGAGACGTCACGCAGGTAGGCGAAGTCGGTGCCGGCGTCTTCGCCGATCATCTTCATGACCACCTTTCCGCCGAGCGACTCGCTCTTGGCGCACGACGCCTCCACGTCGGCCACCTGCACGTGGAACACCGCGTGGGCGGGGAGGTCGCCCTTGGTGTTGAACAGCCCGCCACCGGACTGCCCGCCCGGGTAGTTGATCAGCCGGTAGTCGAGCGGGCCGTCGCCGCCCTTGTCGAACGACCAACCGAACAGCTCGCCGTAGAAGCGCTCGGCGCCTTCGGGGTCGTCGGTCGCGACCTCGAACCAGGTCACCGTGTTGTCCATCGTCGTCTCCTCGTCTTTCGAACAAGACAACGATGTATCGCTTTGGCGACAACCCTATGTCGGTGTTTTCGCATCTTCAGTCGAGCAGGGTTCCGTGGACGACCATCTCTGGCACGTCGGGGGCGAAGCCTTCGAGCGGCCGGTCGGGGCAGCGCTCCATGGTGACGACGGCCGCGGCGGCGCGGTCGAGCCGGAAGACGCGTACGTCCTCCCGCAGGCGGCACCACGCCACGAGGTACCAGAAGCCGCCGCGCCCGCCCAGGAACACCCCTGGCTCGACGTCGCGCGAGGTGAGCGCGCCCTTGGCGTCGGCGTAGTCGAGCCTGAGCACGCGCCGCCGCAGCAGCGCCTCCTCGATGGCGCGGGAGATGCCCTCGGCCCCGAGCGGCCGCGCCTGCGGGCCGGGCTCGGACGGCGGGCTGACGAGCTGCACCCGCCGCGCCAGCTCCCTGGCCAGGTCGCCCTCGCGCCCCGGCATGGCCGAGACCACCTTGTGTAAGGCGCTGCGGGCCTGGCGGCCGAACGGCTGGTCGCCGGCCTGGCTCAGCGCCACCGCGATGGCCACCGCCTCGGCCGGGGTGAAGTTGAGCGGGGGCAACGACATCTTCTTGTCGAGGGCGTAGCCGCCCCTGCGACCGGGCTCGGCGTAGATCGGCACCCCGGACTCCTGCAACGCGGTGATGTCGCGCTCGATGGTGCGCACGCTGACCTCGAACCGCCCGGCGAGCTCGCGGGCGGAACGGCAGCGTGGCGAGATGGCGCGCAGGTCCTCGACGAGCGCATAGAGCCGGTCGGTACGGTTCACAGCCGGAACGCTACGCGCCGCCACCGACAATCGCCGGGCCCGCGCGGCCCGCGCCACCCCGGCCTAACCGGGCCGACACCCAGGTCTCACGCCACAGTCCACTCCAGCAGCCGTTCCAGGGGCCAGGTGTTGACGACGCGCTCGGCCTCGATCCCGCAGCGGGCCGCCCGTTCGCAGCCGAAACGCTGCCAGTCGAGCTGGCCGGGCGCGTGCGCGTCGGAGTCGATCGAGAACACGCACCCCATCTCGTACGCCAGCCGCATCAGCCGCTTGGGCGGGTCGAGCCGGTCGGGACGGGAGTTGATCTCCACGGCCACGCCGAACCGCCGGCACGCCTCGAAGACCAGCTCCGCCTCGAACTCCGACTCGGGCCGCTTGACCCCGCGCTCGCCCCCGCCCTGCACGACCCGCCCGGTGCAGTGGCCGAGCACGTCGACCAGGGGGTTGGCGACGGCGGTGACCATGCGGCGGGTCATGTCCTCGCGGCCCATGCGCAGCTTGGAGTGAACGCTCGCCACGACCACGTCGAGCCGTTCCAGCAGCGCCGGGTCCTGGTCGAGCGAGCCGTCGAGGTTCACGTCGACCTCGATGCCGGTCAGGATCCGGAACGGCGCCAGCCGCTCGTTGAGCCCGGCCACCACGTCGAGCTGCCGCTCCAGCCGCTCGGCCGACAGCCCCTTGGCCACGGTCAGCCGCGGCGAGTGGTCGGTCAGCGCCCAGTACTCGTGCCCGAGCCCCACGGCGGCCTCGGCCATCTCCTCGATCGGCGAGCCGCCGTCGGACCAGTCGGAGTGGCTGTGCAGGTCGCCCTTCAGCGCCTCGCGCAGGGCCGCGGTCTCCGCGTCGAGCTCGACGCCCTCGGTGGCGCGCAACCTACGCAAATATGTAGGAACCTGGCCGTCGAGTGCTTCGTTGATCACGAGGGCGGTGACCTTGCCGATGCCGGGAAGGTCGCCCAGCCCGCCGGTGCCGGCCAGCCGTGCCAGCTCGCCTTCCGGCAGGTCGTCCACGACCGCGGCCGCGCGGCGGAACGCGCGGACCCGGTAGGTGGGCTCACCTGCGCGTTCGAGCAGGAAGGCGATCTCGCGCAGGGCCTGGACCGGTTGCATGAGTCATTCATACCCGAGCGGACGACCACCGGCATTGAACGGGGACGAGCCCGACCTATAGGCTGATCGGCCCAGGAAAGCAGGAGCTAGATGGCACACCCGCCGCACAAGCCGGCCGCACCGCCGCCGCCGCCGCGCAAGGCGTCCAAGGTCGTAACTCTGACCGTTCTCGGGGTCCTTTCGGTGATGCTGGTGGGCTACTGCGCCGCCACGTCCGACGACGACGACGTCACCGCCGACTGCGTGATACGGCTCGACGACGGCACGTACGAGGTCGTCGACGACGACTACTGCGACGACGACGGCGGCAGCGGCGGGTCCCACTACTACGCGGGCTCCCGTGGCGCGTACATGTGGTACTACGGCGGCACCCGGGTCGGCAACCGGATGCAGGGCGGCACCACGCTCCGGCCGTCCGACGTGACCATCTCCAGCCGCAACGGCAAGTCGATCCAGCGCGGCGGTTTCGGCAACAGCTGGGGCGGCGGGAGCTGACGTGCGCCGCGAGCATGGCGATCCCCGTCCGGGCTGGGAGAAGACGATCGAGGGCCAGGGCCTGGCCTACCACCGGGCGGCCCACCCCGAGGGCCTGAGCAGGCCCTACTGGGACGAGTCGGTCCACTACGTCCTGTCCATGGAGGAGGTGGAGTCGCTGGAGGAGCAGGTCGAGGAGCTGCATGCGATGTGCCTGCACGCCGTCGAGCACGTCGTCTCGACCGGCCGCTACGCCGACTTCGCCGTACCCGAGTGGGCCAGGGACGAGGTGGCGCGCTCGTGGGAGCGCCGCGACCCCCACCTCTACGGCCGCTTCGACCTGCGCTACGACGGCACGGGCCCGGCCCGGCTGCTGGAGTACAACGCCGACACGCCGACGTCGCTGCTGGAGTCGTCGGTGATCCAATGGTTCTGGCTCCAGGACACCCACCCTGGCGACGACCAGTGGAACTCCATCCACGAACGCCTCATCGAGCGCTGGCGCGAGCTGCGCCTGCCGCCCGGCCCCACGCACTTCGCCTTCACCAACGCCGACGAGACGGGCGAGGAGGCCATGACGGTCGCCTACCTCCAGGAGACGGCCGAGCTGGCGGGCCGTACGACGGTGGCCGTGGCCATGGAGGACATCGGCTGGGACGACCTCAACCGCCGTTTCGTCGACGCCGGGAACCAGATGATCCGCTCGGCGTTCAAGCTCTATCCCTGGGAGTGGATGCTGGCCGACGACTTCGGCCGCCACGCGGTGCGTCACTCCACCTGGATCGAGCCGCTGTGGAAGACGCTGCTGTCGAACAAGGCGCTGCTCGCCGTGTTGTGGGAGCTATACCCCGGCCACCCCAACTTGCTGCCCGCCTACCTCGACGGGCCGCGCGAGCTGACCTCCTACATCGCCAAGCCGCTGCTCGGCAGGGAGGGCGCGTCGATGCGCATCGTCACCCCCGAGGGCACCCAGGAGACCCCGGGCCGCTACGGCCGGGAAGGCTACGTGTTCCAGGGTTTCGAGGCCCTGCCCGCGTTCGAGGGCCAGCGGCCGGTGCTCGGCGCCTGGATGGTCGCCGACGAGGCCGCCGGGCTCGGCATCAGGGAGACCACCGGCCTGATCACCGACGACACTTCCTCTTTCGTTCCGCATCGCATAGCGGGCTGAAGCCCCCCTTGATTGGAAATGACGTGACTCTTCTCGAAGTCCTGGCCCGCGGCGCGGGCGCCATCGCCGCCTACGCGGCCGTCGGCGTGGTCCTGCTGATCATCGGCTTCTACGTGATCGACTGGGCCACGCCCGGCAAGCTGAGCGAGATCATCCGTACCGAGCGCAACGCCAACGCCACGCTGCTCACCACGTCCGCGCTGGCCGCGATCGGGCTCATCGTGGCCGCCTCCATCTGGTCCTCCGGCGGCCGGCTGGCCGAAGGGCTCGCGGGCACGGCCGTGTTCGGCCTGGTCGGCATCGTGGTGCAGACCGTGGCGATGCTGGTGTTCGACAAGGTCGTGGGCATCTCCGTACGTGAGCTGGTGAAGGAGCCCGAGCTCCAGCCGGGCGCGCGCCTGCTCGCGGTGACCCACGTGGCGATCGGCCTGATCACGGCGGTTGCGGTCATCTGAAACACCACCGTTCCGGTCATCGGAACCGACCTGGCACTCTAGGAGGCGTGACAGACCGGACCCGGGAGGACACGACGCGCAGGCTCGAGCGCGCGATGGGCGCGCTCGGCACGGCGGCGATGGCACGCATGGACGACCAGCTCCCCTGGTTCCGCGCGCTCAGCGCCGAGGACCGCTCGTGGGTGGGCCTGGTGGCCCAGGCCGGCATCGCCGCGTTCGTGGAGTGGTTCCAGCACGCCGGCGAGAACCGGCCCACGCCCAGCATCGAGTTCTTCGGCACGGCCCCGCGCGAGCTCAAACGCTCGATCTCGCTCCAGCAGACCGTCGACATCGTCAGGATCGTGGTCGAGGTGGTCGAGGCCCAGACCGACGAGCTGGCCGCGCCGGGCGGCGAGGACCAGCTCCAGCAGGCCATGCTGCGCTACACCCGCGACGTGGCCTTCGCCGCCGCCCACGTCTACGCCCGCGAGGCCGAGGCCCGCGGCTCCTGGGACGCCAGGCTGGAGGCGCTGATCGTCGACGCGCTCGTCCGCGGCGAGGTCGACGACGGGCTCCACTCCTGGGCCGCGGCCCTCGGCTGGACCTCCTCCCCCGTCGTCGTGATCGCCGGGCACGCCCCCGACGACGACCCGCGCGCGGTCATCGACGGCCTGCGCGAGAAGGGCCGCCGCATCGGCATGGACCTGCTGGCCGGGGTGCAGGCCGACCGGCTGATCGTGATCGTGGGCGGGGCCGACAGCGTGCACGACGCGGCCCGGCAGGTCGTGGCCCGCTTCGGCGTCGGCCCGATCGTCATCGGCCCCGAGGTGCCCGACCTGCACGCCGCCGCACGCTCGGCGCGGGCCGCGCTGGCCGGGCTGAAGGCGTCGGCGGGCTGGCCGGACGCCCCCAGGCCGGTGCACGCCGAGGACCTGCTGGCCGAACGCGCGCTCGACGGCGACGCCGACGCCAGGGAACAACTCATCGAGAACGTCTACCTTCCTTTGGCGGGCACCCCCCTGCTCGATACGCTGGCCACCTACCTCGAACAGGGCACCTCCCTGGAGGCGACGGCCCGGCTGCTGTTCGTACACCCGAACACGGTCCGCTACCGTCTGAAGAAGATCACCGAACTCACGGGCTACCAGCCCACCGAGGGCAGGTCGGCCTTCACGCTTCAGGTCGGCCTCATTCTGGGCAGGCTTTCCGAGGGTGCCGCGACCTGGCGGGCTCTAACGTAACATTCCCGAAATCTTCACTGTAGGGTTCCTACAAATCACCCCGGACAAAGTTCGTACGGATCTCCATCCGCGTGTCGAAGTTCTACAGGGCATGGTGGTTTTTGTGCTTGTACTCGTCGCTCCGGGCCAAGGCGCCCAAACTCCAGGCTTCCTGACCCCGTGGCTCGAGCTGCCCGGTCTGGCCGACAGACTCGGCGCGTGGTCGGAGGTCGCGGGGATCGACCTGGTCGCCTAAGGCACGACCGCCGACGCCGACGAGATCCGCGACACGGCCGTCGCCCAGCCGCTGCTCGTGGCCGCGGCACTGGCCGCCGCCGAGGCGCTGGGGGCCGTGCCCGACGTGCTGGCCGGCCACAGCGTGGGCGAGTTCGCCGCGGCCGCGCTGGCCGGGGTGCTCACCCACGAGCAGGCGCTCGGCCTGGTCCGGGCGCGTGCCCAGGCCATGGCCAAGGCCGCCGCCGTCACCGAGACCGGCATGACCGCCGTGCTCGGCGGCGTGGAGGAGGACGTACTGGCCGCGATCGAGCGCCACGGACTGACCCCGGCCAACATCAACGGCGCCGGCCAGATCGTGGCGGGCGGCACACTGGAGCAGCTCGCCGCCTTCAAGGACGACGCGCCCGCCCGCGCCAGGCTCATCCCGCTCAAGGTGGCCGGAGCGTTCCACACCAGCCACATGGCGACCGCCGTCGACGCCCTGAGCGAGGCGGCCTGGGACGTCGTGCCCGGCGACCCGCGGGTCACGCTGCTGTCCAACGCCGACGGGCGGCCCGCCGCCTCCGGCGCCGAGTTCGTCCAGCGGCTCATCTCGCAGATCAGCAGCCCGGTCCGCTGGGACCTGTGCATGGCGACGATGGCCGAGCTGGGCGTGACCAGGATGATCGAACTGCTGCCCGGCGGCACGCTGACGGGGCTCGCCAAGCGCGGCCTGCGCGGCGTCGAGACCGTGGCGCTGAAGACCCCAGACGACCTCGACGCGGCCAGGGAGCTGATCAAGTGAGGATCCCCGACATCGCCCCCGGCGCCCGGATTCTGGCCCTCGGCCACTACCAGCCGGACAACGTCGTCACCAACGACGACCTGGCCAAGAACATGGAGACCAACGACGAGTGGATCCAGTCGCGCGTCGGCATCAAGGAGCGTCGCGTCGCCTCGGCCGGTGAGTCCGTCGAGGACATGGCCGTCCAGGCCGGCGGCAAGGCGCTGGCCGCCAGCGGGCTGACCCCCGACGAGGTCGATCTCGTGATCGTGGCCACGTGCACGCTGGAGACCCAGATCCCCAACGCCGCGGCGGTCGTGGCCCACCGGCTGGGCATCAAGTCCCCCGGCGCGTTCGACGTCAACGCCGCCTGCGCCGGCTTCTGCTACGCGCTCGCCACGGCCAGCGCCGCCGTACGCGGGGGCGCAGCCAGGAACGTGCTGGTCATCGGCTCGGAGAAGCTGTCGCAGTGGGTCGACTGGACCGACCGGTCCACGGCCGTGATCTTCGCCGACGGCGCCGGCGCCGCGGTGGTCGGCCCGACGGAGACGCCCGGCATCGGTCCCGTGGTCTGGGGCAGCTCCGGCGACAGGTCCGAGGCCATCTCCATCGCCGACCGGACGAAGTTCCTCTTCCAGGAGGGCCAGACGGTCTTCCGCTGGGCCACCACCGCGCTGCACCCGGTGGCCCTGGAGGCGTGCGCCCGCGCCGGGGTCGACCCCTCGGAGCTGTCGGCGTTCGTTCCCCACCAGGCCAACCTCCGGATCATCGAGGCCATCGCGCGCAAGCTCGGGGCCGACAAGGCCGTCGTCGCCCGCGACATCGTCACCGCGGGCAACACCTCGGCGGCCTCCATCCCGCTCGCGCTCTCGCGGATGCTGGAGCGCGGCGAGGTCCGCTCAGGCGACCTCGCGCTCATCCTCGGCTTCGGCGCCGGTCTGACGTATGCGGGCCAAGTGATCGAGATTCCGTAGGATCCGGTACGGCGTCCGCCGTACCTGTCAGAGCTCGTACGGCGCAAGCCGTACAGAATCCAGAAAAATCAGAAGGAGAACTAGCGACATGGCTGCCACCGAGCAGGAGATCCTCGCGGGCCTCGGCAAGATCATCAACGAGATCACCGGCATTCCGGCCGGCGAGGTGACCCCGGAGAAGAGCTTCGTCGACGACCTCGACATCGACTCGCTGTCCATGGTCGAGATCGCCGTGGCCGCTCAGGACGAGTTCGGCGTCGAGATCCCCGACGACCAGCTCAAGAACCTGAAGACGGTCAAGGACGTGCTCAACTTCATCCAGGCCTGACGAACAACCATTTCTGACCAGTAAGGAGCGCGAAAACGTGAGTGCGAACCGGGTACGTGTCGTCGTCACCGGGCTTGGCGCGACGACGCCCGTCGGTGGAGACGTCACCTCGACCTGGACGGCGCTCCTCGCCGGTCAGTCGGGTGTGGAGACCCTCACCACGGAGTGGATCGACTCCGTCCCCGTGCGTTTCGCGGGGACGGCGGCGGTCGACCCCACCGAGGTGCTGCCCCGCCCGGAGTCCCGCCGGCTCGACCGCAGTGAGCAGTTCGCCCTGGTCGCCGCCAGGGAGGCCTGGCAGGACGCCGGCGCCCCCGAAGTCGCCCCTGAGCGGCTCGGCGTCGTCGTCTCCAGCGGCATCGGCGGGATCACCACCACCCTGACCGCCTACGACACGTGGAAGGAGCGCGGCTGGAACCGGCTGTCGCCCTTCACCGTGCCGATGCTCATGCCCAACGGCCCCGCCGCCTGGATCGGCATCGACCTGGGCGCCCAGGCCGGCGTGCACGCCACCGTCTCCGCCTGCGCCTCCGGCGCCGAGGCGATCGGCTACGCCATGGACATGATCCGGCTCGGCCGTGCCGACGTGGTGGTCGCGGGCGGCACCGACGCCGCCATCCACGGCCTCAACATCGCGGCCTTCGCCGCCGCGCGGGCGATGTCCACCCGCAACGACGACCCGCAGGGCGCCTCCCGGCCGTGGGACCGCGACCGTGACGGGTTCGTGCTCGGCGAGGGCGCCGGCATCGTGGTGCTGGAGTCCGAGGAGCACGCCAAGGCGCGCGGCGCGCGCATCTACGCCTACGCCGCCGGTGTCGGCTACTCGGCCGACGCCCACCACATCACGCAGCCCGAGCCCGAGGGCCGCGGCATCATCATGGCGATGACGCAGGCGCTGACCGACGCCGAGGTCACCGGCCTCGACGTCAAGCACGTCAACGCGCACTCCACGTCCACCCCGGCGGGCGACGTCGGCGAGGTGCAGGCCGTGGCCAAGGCCATCGGCACCCACCCGCTGGTCACCTCGACCAAGTCCATGACCGGTCACCTGCTCGGCGGCGCCGGCGGCATCGAGTCCGTCTTCACGATCAAGGCGTTGCAGGAGCGGATCGTCCCGGCCACCATCAACCTCGACAACCTCGACGACGGCATCGAGGTCGACATCGTCCACGGCGCGAACCGTCCGCTGCCGCAGGGCGACATCGCCGCGGTCAACAACTCCTTCGGGTTCGGCGGCCACAACGTGACCGTCGTCTTCAAGGGCGCTTGATGACCGTACTGGACAACCGGGCGGTGGGCGGCGGCTCCGACCAGGAGTCCGCCGATCCCCGCGATCCGGTCGTCCGGCTGGCCGCGCTGCTCGACGAGGGCTCGGCACGGTTCATCACCCCGCAGGACAAGAGCGGCGTCCTGGCCGCCATGGGTCGCGTCGAGGGCGTGCCCGTCGTCGCCTTCTGCAGCGACGCCCGCTTCCAGGGCGGCGCGATGGGCAGCGAGGGTTGCGAGCACATCGTGCACGCCTACGACGTCGCCGTCCGCGAACGGGTGCCGGTCATCGGGATCTGGCACTCCGGCGGTGCGCGACTCGCCGAAGGCGTCGAGTCGCTGCACGCCGTCGGGCGGGTGTTCGCGGCCATGACCAAGGCGTCCGGCCTCGTGCCGCAGATCTCGGTGGTCGTCGGCCCGGCGGCCGGCGGCGCCGCCTACGGTCCCGCGCTCACCGACCTGGTGATCCTGGCCGACACCGGCCGCATCTTCGTGACCGGCCCCGACGTCGTGCGCAGCGTCACCGGCGAGAACGTCGACAGCGAGGCGCTGGGCGGCCCCGAGCCCCACAGCAGGCGCAGCGGCGTGGTGCACGTCGTCACCAAGTCCGAGGCCGAGGCGTACCTCAAGGCGCGCCGGCTCGCCACGCTGCTCGGCCACCAGGGCCGGGTGCGTACCGGCGAGGTGGAGGAGGCCGACTTCTCCTCCTTCCTGCCCGAGTCCGCGCGCCGGGCCTACGACGTCAAGCCTCTGGTCAACGGCCTGCTCGACGAGGCCGGTGTCGAACTGCACGCCAAATGGGCGCCGAACATCGTCACGTCGCTGGGCCGCCTCGGCGGCCGGACGGTCGGTGTGGTCGCCAACAACCCGTTGCGGCTGGGCGGCTGCCTCGACGCCACGTCCGCCGAGAAAGCCGCCCGCTTCGTACGTATGTGTGACGCTTTCGGAGTGCCTTTGGTTGTCCTCGTGGACGTACCGGGTTACCTGCCGGGCGTCGGACAGGAGCACGACGGCGTGGTCCGCCGCGGGGCCAAGCTGCTGCACGCCTTCGCCGAGGCGTCGGTGCCCCGGGTCACGCTGGTCACACGCAAGGCGTACGGCGGGGCGTACGTCGCCATGAACTCGCGGGCGCTGGGCGCGACCAGGGTGTTCGCCTGGCCGACCACCGAGATCGCGGTCATGGGGGCCGTGGCGGCGGTGCGCGTGCTCAAGCGGCGCGAGCTCGCGGCGGCCTCCGAGGAGGAACGGCCGGCGCTGGAACAGCGGCTCGCCGCCGAGCACGAGAAGCTCGCCGGCGGCCTGGCACGGGCCCAGGAGCTGGGCGTCATCGACGAGGTGATCCAGCCGGCGGCCACCCGTGGGGCGATCGCCAAGGTGCTCGCCCAGGCCACCCCGGCCCGGGGCGCCCACGGCAACATCCCGCTCTGACCCGGCAATTCCCCAGCTTCAAGAACGAAAGGCCCCGCACCGACACCCGGCGCGGGGCCTTTCCGCATGATGGAGGCCGTGTTGCCGCCCGTTCGCTGCCCGGAGGCCGGGAGGCCCGGCAGGCGCTCAGCGGGAGGTGGGGCGAGGTCGGACGGCGAGGTCAGACGGCGGCGTGCAGCCAGCGGACGGGCGCGCCGTCCCCGGCGTACCTGAAGGGCTCCAGCTCTTCGTCCCACGGCCGCCCGAGCAGCTTGTCGAGCTCGTCCTCCAGCACGCACCGCCCCTGGCCGGCCATCATCATGGCGGCGCGCAGCCGGTCTTCGGGGATCATGATGTCCCCGGCCACGCCGATGACCGCCGTGAACGCGCCCAGTGTCGGCGTGTAGGCGTGCCGGGAACCGTCGATGCCCGGCGAGGGATCCTCGGTGATCTCGAATCTGAGGCGCTGCCAGCCCATGAGCGAAGAGGCGATGGCCGCCGCGATGCCGGCGCGGCCCTCCCACTCCGCCTGCGCGCGCACGACGTTCGGCGCGGCTGGTTGCGGTGTCCACGTCAGATCAACGGGCACGCCGAGAACACCCGCGACTGCCCATTCGATGTGAGGGCACAGCGCGGGCTGAGCCGAGTGGACGTAAAGGACGCCACGAGCAGACACCGGACCTCCCGTTTCGGTACGAGGTGCGCCTTCCCCAACGGCCTCGCCCCGGGATGATCACAAGTGACTAGGGAGAGACTACCGTCGGTCGCCATCGGACACCAGAGGGGGGCCATACCAAGTTGGTGCGGGCGTGTCACGTGACAGGTGTTGCGGACGGGGAAACTACCCGCTCATGGACATGCAATCTGTCGGCGAGGCGTTCATCCGGCCAGGTCAGGTGCTGGCCGATCGGGGCGCGGTGTCGGCCGCCGCGCGCTGGACGCAGGCGGTCTCCGAGGCCGACGGTGTCACCGTCCTGCATCTGTCGTCCGGCGTCGATCCGTGTGAGATCACGGCCGAGTTGCGCGACCGGGGATTCCGTGCCTCCCCCAATCACGTGCTCACCGGTCAGCCGCTGTTCTTCGGCGGTCCGGCCTCGCGGCCGTTCCCCGTGCCGCCGGTGCCGTTCAGGCCGGGGCGGGCGCGGTCCGACGTGGTCGTGGCCCTGCTCGACACCGGCGTGGCCAAGCATCCGTGGTGGTCGGGCGGCGACTGGTACCCCCGGCTCGGCCCCGAGGGTGCCGACGCCGCGCAGGGGGCGCAGGCCGGGCACGGCACGTTCATCGCGGGTCTGCTGGCCCGTACCGCGCCGGGCGTCAGGCTGCGGGTCCGCCGGGTGCTCGACGGCGACGGCCTGGGCGACGAGGCGACCGTGGTACGCGCGCTCCACCGCATGCGCGACGACCCGCCGCACGTGCTCAACCTCTCCTTCGGCTGCCACTCCTTCGACGACCGGCCGCCGCCCCTGCTGGCCGACGCCATCGGCGCGCTGAGGGACACGGTGACGGTCGCCTGCGCCGGCAACACCGCCTCCGACCGGCCGTTCTGGCCCGCCGCCCTGCCGTGCGCGGTGGGTGTGGCGGCCCTCGACGCCGCCCAGGAGCGCCGGGCGCCCTTCTCGGGATACGGCACGTGGGTCGACGCCTGCGCCCGCGGCGACTGGCTGACCAGCAGTTTCCTGGACACGGGCGAGTTCGGTGGCTACGCCGCGTGGAGCGGCACGTCGTTCGCCGCCGCCCTGGTGTCGGGGGCCGTCGCCGACGCGGCCCGGCGCGAACCGGCCAAGGAGGCCGTCGATCGTGTGCTGGACCCCCGGCAGTCCCGGCAAATTCCGGATCTGGGAGTTCTCGTTCCGGCGAGTCTGTAGAGTTTACGCTCAGTCCTCAGTCAATCACGAGGAGGCAGGATGACCTCCCCGTTCGGGACGAAAGGAGGCCGCATGAGCGACTTGCGCGATCCGGCGGAGCTGCTCCACGACGCGGCCGACGGCGACCGATCCGCCTGGCACGAGCTGGAGTCCAGGTTCGGCCCGCGCATGTGGGCGCTGGCCCGGTCGTGCGGGCTGGGCGAGGCCGACGACGGCGACGCCGTCCAGGGCGCCTGGCTGCGGCTGCTCCAGCACATGCACGACATCCGCGATCCGTCGCGGGTGGGCGGCTGGCTGATGACGACCACCCGCCGTGAGGCGCTCCTCCTGCTGCGTAAGGAGCCGTCGGGCCTGCTCGTCGGCGCCCCGGAGGGAAGGCCCACCTTCGGGGCCGTCGAGGAGCCCGATCCCGCGTCCGCCGTGCTGGAGGCCGACGGCAGGCGCCTGCTGTGGAAGTCGGTGTCCGCCCTTCAGGAACCCTGCCGCACTCTGCTGCAGCTGGTCGCGACGGATCTCGGAAACCAGCAGATGGCGATGCGGCTCGGGATGCCCGTGGGCAGCGTGGGGCCGACCAGGGCCCGCTGCCTGGAGAAACTGCGCACTCTGCTCTCACTACAGGAGACAGCGCAATGATCAACGACGAGTACTTCCTGGCCGCCCTGCGGCTGGCCGCCGGAATGGATCCGATGCCCGGTCACGTGTCGGCCGCCGCGCGTGACGTCTACGGGCTGCGGGTTCCGCAGGCGGTGACGGCCAACCCGGCCGAGCACGCCGGGGGCCGTCCGGCCCGCAGCGGCGCCGCCGCCCGCGACGACGGCTCCCATCTGGTGCGGTTCGTCACCGACGGTCTCACCTTCGACCTGGAGGTGACCGTGGGCGACGGGCTGATCGACGTGGCCGGGCAGATCTTCCCCGATCCAGGGGAGGACACCGTCATCGACGTACGCACCCCTCATCTGACGCTCACCCGTGGAGTCGGCCGGAACGGCCGGTTCGCGGCCACCGGGTTGCCTCCTGGGTGGCTGAGCGTCGTGTGCCACCGTCCTGGTCATGCGCCCGTACAGACGAGGTGGGTGCGCATCCGGCCGTGAGGCCCCAACCGAAGCACCCGTCCGCGCCGAACACCGTCGCTCCCCCGTCCCCGTCGGTCACCCCCCCATGAGTGTCAGTTCACCTCCATCAGAATCAGCAGACGACTTCGGTCCGCTCGTAGAGGCGGCCGAGGCGGCCGTTCTGCGTGCCCACATCGACCCCGAGCAGGCCCTCTACGCCGGCCGCACGGTCCTGGCCGCGGCTCTCCGCGCCGGATCGGCGGAGGCCGAGGTGATCGCGCTGCGGGCCATGGCCCTGGCCTCCCGTGAGCTGGGCGACCTGCTCAGCGCCGAACACTGCCTGCGGCAGGCCATCGGCACCCCGGGCGCACCGGCCGAGCGCCGGGCCCAGGCTCGGCTGTCGCTGGTCACCGTACGCACCGAGCGCGGGCATCCGCTCCAGGCCCTGCGCGTGGCCGCCCTGGCGTGGGCCTATCTGTCCCCGCTCGACCGCGCCAAGCTCGACACGCAGCGTGCGGTCGCCCTGGCCCACCTGGGCCGCCACCAGGAGGCCATCGCCGCCTGCGACCGCTCGCTGCGGGCCCTCGTGGCCGCGCCGGGCACCGTCGACGACCGCCGTTTCCTGGCCGGCGGCCTGCTCAACCGGGGTCTCATCCACGCCTACCGGGGCGACTGGGACGCCGCCATGCGTGACATCTCGGCCTGCCTGGAGATCGCCCGGCACGCCGGTCTGCGTCACCTGGCCCGGTTGTCGGCCGCCAACCTGCCGTTCCTCTCGGTGCGGCGCGGCGACGTCGCGGGCGCGTTCGAGCATTACCGGGAGGCCGAGGACACCCTGTTCGGCTTCCCCGAGCGGCTGGCCACCATGCGGGCCGACTTCGCCGGCGCGCTGCTGGCCGCGCACCTGCCGGGCGAGGCCAGGGCGATGCTGAGCCTGGCCGTGCCCGATCTGGAGTCCTCAGGCGCGCGGGTGGCGCTGGCCGAGGCGCGGTTGAAGCTGGCCCAGGTCGAGCTGCTCACCGGCGACCCCCACCGGGCGCGGCAGGTGGCCGAGCAGGCGGCGGCCGAGCTGGCCGAGCAGGAGCGGCTGTCGTGGCTGCCGCTGGCCAACGAGGTCGTCCTGCGTGCCCGGCTGGCGCTCGGGCCGGTCACGCCCGAGCTGATCACCGACCTGATCACCTGCGCCGACGAGCTGGAGGACGTCTCCTCGCACGTGGTCGCCGCCGCGGCGCTGCGCCTGGCCGCGGCGGAGGCGGCGCTGGCCGTCGACGACCATCCGGTGGCCTCGGCCCAGCTCCGCAGGCTCACCAGGCACGCCGAGCCGGCCGAGCGCTGGATGCCCGCCGGCACCCGCCTGACCCCGCTGGCGCCCGAACCGCAGGCGATGCAGCTCGCGCAGGTGCCGGTGACCGTACGCCAGCATGCCCTGGCCCTGGAGGCGGCGCTGCGGGAGGACGTGAGCGGCGCGCTGCGGGCGGTGCGTGACGGGCTGGCCGAGGTGAGCGAGCAGGTGGAGGCGTTCGAGGATCCGGCGCTGCGGGCCCACGCCGCCCGGTCGGGAGAGCGGCTGGCCGCCTTCGGGCTGGGGCTGGCGGTGCGCGACGGGTGCGCGGGCGAGGTGTTCGAGTGGGCCGAGCGGTGGCGGGCGGTGGCGGCGCCGGCGCACGCGTGCGGTCTGGTGGAGGCCGATCAGGTGCGGGCGGCGCTGGACGGCGCGGCGCTGGTCGAGTTCGTGACCGATGAGGAGACGTTGCTGGCAGTGCTGATCAGCGGCGACCGGGTGCTCCTGCGGCGGCTGGGCGGCGTGCGGCAGGTGCGCGAGTCCGTCGTGGGGCTGCGTCACGCCCTGCGCCAGTGGGGTGCGGGGCTCGACGTCGCCCGTCCCGCCCAGGCGCTTCCCGAGCTGAACGCCGCCGGCGCGGAGCTGGAGCGGCTGGTGCTCGGGCCGCTCAGGGCCGAGCTGGGTGACCGGCCGCTGGTGGTGGTGCCGGTGGGGCCCCTGCACACGCTGCCGTGGGGCGCGCTGCCGGGGCTGCGTGAGCGTCCCGTCAGCGTGGCGTCCAGCGCTGCGGCGTGGGTGGAGGCCCGGCGGCGGGCCCGCGCGCGCGAGGGCGCCCCTGCGGTACGCGCCGCTGCCGGTCCGGCGCTGGCCCACGCGCGGGAGGAGGTGGCCCGTGTGCTGGCCTGCCATCCGGGTGCCCGGGAGGTGACCGGCCGCCGCGACGACGTGCTGGCGGCGCTGGGCGAGGCCGACGTCCTCCACCTGGCCGCGCACGGCTCCTTCCACGCCCGCAGTCCGCTGCTGTCCGGCATCACCCTCGACGACGGGCAGCTCATGGCCTACGACCTGCTGGGGCTGCACCGGGCGCCGGAGCTGGTGGTGTTGTCGTCGTGCAACTCGGGCATGGCCCGTACGCCGGCGGAGGGCGCGCCGCTGGGGCTGCCCGGCACGTTCCTGGCGCGCGGGAGCACGTGTGTGGTGGCGGGGATGGTGCCCATCGGGGACGAGGCGGCGATGGCCATGATGAGCGCCTTCCACGAGCTGGCCGCCGCCGGGCAGGCGCCGGACGCGGCCCTGGCGTGCGCGTCGGCCAAGACCGGGCTGCTGGGGTTCGTCTGCTTCGGGGCCGGCGACCGGCCCCTCTACCCGGCCGGCTGACACCCGGCCGGGTGAGCGGCCGTCAGCCGGTGGCCACCGGGCGGGAGGGGTCGGCGACCCAGTTGGACCAGGAGCCGACGTAGAGGGCGGCGGGCAGGCCCGCCAGCTCCAGGGCCAGCACCTCGTGGGCGGCGGTGACCCCCGAGCCGCAGTAGGCGCCGACCGCGACCCCCTCCTCCACGCCCAGCGCGGCGAACCGCTCGCGGAGGGCGGCGGGGGCGAGGAACCGGCCGCCGGGGCCGACGTTGTCGGTCGTGGGCGCGCTCACGGCTCCGGGCACGTGGCCGGCCACCGGGTCGACCGGCTCGACCTCGCCCCGGTAACGTTCGGCGGCGCGGGCGTCGAGCAGCACGCCCTCGGTGGCCAGCGCGGCGGCCTCGTCGGCGGTGAGCGTCGGCATGCCGCCGGGCCTGGCGGTGAAGTCGCCGGGCCGGATCTCGGGCTCGTCCTGCGTGAGCGGAAGACCGGCCTCGGCCCATGCCGCGAGGCCGCCGTCGAGCACGCGTACGGACCGGTGGCCGAAGTAGCGCAGCGCCCACCAGGCGCGGGCGGCGGTCGTGGAGCCGGCGTCGTCGTAGACCACGACCGTACGGCCGTCGCAGACGCCCAGCGCCCGCATGGCCCGCTGGAAGCCGGCCGCGTCGGGCAGCGGGTGGCGGCCGCCCGCGCCGGGAGGCGCGGCGAGGTCGGCGTCGACGTCGCAGAAGACGGCGCCGGCAAGATGGCCCTCTCGGTATAGCTCCACGCCGGGCGGGCCGCCCAGCCGCCAGCGTACGTCGAGCACGGACGCCTCGGGCGACGCGGCGAGTTCGGCGGGCGTGATCAGCGCACTCATCGGGTGGACACCTCCAGGAGCGGGACGCGGAGCTCGGCGGCGGTCATCGAGCCGTGGTAGCCGGTGAACAGCGCCTCGATCGGATGACGACGGGGAGCGGTGATGGCCAGGCCGTCACGGGGCACGGCCACGACGTCGCCGATGCGGCCCAGCCAGGCCTCGCGCACCCGGGGCCCGAACCAGCCGGACTCGACCGCCTCCTGCCTGGACACTACCGACACGCGCTCGCCGAGGGTCGCGCGCCACGCCTCAAGGACGTGATCGGCGGCTCCCGGCTCGGCGTAGACGTGCCTGGCCCGGGCCTCGCCGCCGAGCAGCGCCACCCCTTCGGTCAGCGCGGGCACGCTCTCGGCGTCGATCTTGTCGGTGGCGTTGACCATGCCGTGGTCGGCGGTGACGTAGAGGGCCGCGCCGGGCGGCAGGGCCTCGGCCAGGCGCCGGGCCAGGTCGTCGACGACGGCCAGCTCGCTCAGCCACTCCTCGCCACCCCATCCGGCCAGGTGGCCGGCGGCGTCGAGCTTGCCGTAGTAGGCGGTGACGTGGGCGCGGGGCGCGGCGCGCAGGGCCACGCCCACGCGGGCGACGATGTCGTCGACGCCGTCGGCGGCCACGTAGCGCACGCCGCGGTAGACGGCCCTGGTCAGGCCGGAGCCCTCGAACTCGGCGGGGGCGACGTAGACGGCGTCGACGCCCTGGGCGGCGGCGCGCTCGTAGACGGTGGGGGCGGGCTGCCATTCGCCGGGGTCCATCGTCAGGCCGCCGGGGAGGGTCCAGCGCAGGCAGTTGAACAGGTGGCCGGTGCCGGGGACGGCCAGCATCAGGCCGACCATGCCGTGCTCGCCGGGGGTCAGGCCGGTGCCGAGCGAGCACAGGCTGGTGACGGTGGTGGCGGGGAACCCGGCGGTGAGGGTGCGGCCGGGCAGGGCGGACAGGAACGGGGCGGCCTCGGGATGGGCGCGGAGCAGGTCGGCGCCCAGGCCGTCGACCAGGAGCAGGCAGACGCGCGCCGCGGGGTCGAGGGCCAGCGGATTGGGCTCGGTCAGGCCGAGGGCGGCCAGCAACGAGCCGGGGAGGTCCGCCAGCGACCCGGTGCCGTAGTCGGGCAGCATCCCCACATCCTAGTGTCCACGCGCGATCAGGCGGGGGCCTCGCGGTGGCCCGGGGGCGTCAGGCGGCGGCCCTTGCGGTGGCCTCGGACAGGGCCTTGGCGAAGGCCAGCACGTGGGTGACCGCCTCCGGCCCGTCGGCCGCCTCGCTGACGCGCAGCGACAGGTCGCCGGCGGTGATCGCGCCGGTGTAGCCGTGGTCGGCGTCGCAGTTCTCGTCGCCGCAGGTGGCGGGCTCCAGGTCGACGTGGGAGATCGCGCCCCAGCCGATCGTCAGGGTGACCTCGGTGGGCGGGACGCCCGGCGCGTAGGAGGCCGGGTCGGGCACCACGCGGGTCACGGCCACCGACTGGACGCGGCTCAGCCGGACCGCCTCGGTGGTGGTGGAGGCGTGGGAGGCGGAGACACCCTCGACCGCCGGGTGCTCGTCGGTGTGGCAGACCAGCAGCCTCGTCGTCGACAACACCAGGACGGTGACGTGCCGGCGGACCTCCATCGCGGGATCGAAGGTGGCCTCGTGGTGGACCACGAACGCGGTCACGGCCTCCTTGCCCAGCGCGGATTCGACCGCATCGGTGACGAGGTCGGGGTAGTAGCCGCTGCGTTCGATCGCTTCACGCAGGCCCGCGGCTGAGACTCGGGTTTCCCTCATGCCTCCATCCTGCCAGGGCCGCGCAGTGCACTCACCCGCCAGACATAACGCTCTATGAACGTCTTTGTCAGCACATGGGTGACATGTTGGGTGCGGTCAGGAGAGCCTTCTCGGGCCGCCGTCCAGGCGGGGGCCGGCCGGGGTGCGCAGGGTGGCGCGGGCGCCGAGCACCAGCACCTCCGACTCGCCCACCAGCACCTGGTCAAGGTCGAGGCAGGCCACCTCCGGCAGGTCGTTGGCCAGGCGGCCCACGCGGACGAGGAGCTCCTCCAGGGCGGGGACGGCGACGGGCGGGTAGCCGTACTGGCCGAACAGCAGGGGGGCCGCGCGTACGGACCGCACGAGGGCGGCGGCGTCCTCGCCGGTCAGCGGGGCGAGGCGGAACCCCTGGTCGAGCAGCAGGCGCGCGGTCACCTCGCCGAGCCCGAACGAGACCACCGGCCCGAACGCCCGGTCCTCGACGACCCGTACGACGGTGGGCACGGCCGGCTGCGGCGCCATGCGCTGTACGGCCAGCTCGACCCGCTCACCGAGCTGCTCGGCGAACTCGGCGTAGGCGTGGCGCACCATCTCAGGACCGGTCAGCCCCAGGCGTACGGTGCCCGCGCGGCGCGAGGCCCCCGGGTCGGCCACCTTGAGCACGACGGGCGGGCCGAGCCGTTCGGCGGCGGCCACGGCCTCCTCCGGCGAGCGTACGACCTCGGCCGGCCAGACGGTCAGGCCGTAGCACGACAGCAGCTCGGTGGCGTCGATCTCGACGGGCGGGCCGGGCTCGGCGAACCCGGTGGGCTCCTCCCCCGCCGCCGGGGCCGCCGCGCCGGACAGCGTGGCGAGGACCAGCTCCCGGGCGCGGGCGGTGTCGAGGCCGTCGAGCTCGGGCGGCGGCACGGCCGGGTGGGCCCGCCAGGTGGCGTAGCGCACCACGTGCGCCAGGGCCCTGACCGCCTCCTCCGGCGCCGCGTACGACGGGATCGAGCCGCGCGCGGGCGCGGCGCCCGAGCCACCGGCCACGCGCAGGGACGGATGCATGCCGAGGTGCCCGCGGAACGTGGCCAGCACCGGCTTGGCGGAGCCCTGCGAGACCCGCAGCAGCTCGGCCGCCACCTCGTCGGACTTCCCGGGGATCGGCGGCATGTAGATCACGACGGCGGCGTCGACCTCGTCGCGGCCCAGCTCGGCCGCCAGCGCCGCGCCGAACTCCGACGGCCCGGCGGCGGCCCCCAGATTGACCGGCGGGCGCGGTTCGAGGCCCGCGGCGAGGCAGGCGTCGGCGGCCAGCAGGCCCAGCGCGTCGGAGTTGGTGACCAGCGCGACCCTCGGCCCGGCGGGCAACGGCTGGTAGGCCAGGAGCTGGCCCACGTCGAAGAGCTGGATGAGGTCGTCGACCCTGATCAGGCCCGCCTGGGCGAACAGGGAGCTGATGGCGGAGTCGGGCAGCCCGAGCTCCTCGGCCGAGTGGCCGGCGGGGGTGCCGCCGCTCTTGACCACCACGATCGGCTTGCTGCGCGCGATGCGCCTGGCCAGGCGGGTGAACTTGCGCGGGTTTCCCAGCGACTCCAGGTAGAGCAGGATCACCTCGGTGGCGTCGTCCTCCTCCCAGTACTGGAGGAGGTCGTTGCCGGAGACGTCGGCGCGATTGCCGGCCGAGACGAACGACGAGATGCCCATACCGCGCTGGGCCACGCGCTGGAGCAGCGCGGTGCCGAGCGCGCCCGACTGGCTGAAGAAGCCCACCCGGCCGCGGCCCGGCACGGTGGCGGCCAGCGTGGCGTTGAGCTTGACGGCCGGGTCGGTGTTGGCGATGCCGAGGCAGTTGGGGCCCACCACGCGCAGGCCGTACGAGCGGGCGATGCGGGCCAGCTCGTCCTGCCTGTCGCGGCCGGGCGCGCCGGTCTCGCCGAATCCGGAGGAGACCACGACCAGCCCGTGCACGCCCTTCTCGGCGCACTCCTTGACGACGTCGAGCACGCCTTCGGCGGGCACGGCCACGACGGCCAGGTCGACCTCGCCGTCGATGGCGGTCACGCTCGGGTAGGCCCGTACGCCCGCGACGGCGCGTACCTGGCGGTGGACGGGATAGACCGGGCCGGTGAAGTCGGCGGCCAGCAGGTTGCGCAGGACGGTCTGGCCGACGCCGCCGGGCTCGCGGGAGGCGCCGATGACGGCGACAGAGCCGGGGGCGAGCAGGCGGGCGATCGACCGGGACTCGGCGCGGTGCTCGCACGCGGTCGTCACCTCCGCCGAGGTCTCGGTCGGGGTGAGGTCGAGGGTCATGCGTACGACGCCGTCGGCGAACCGGCTCTGCGCGGTGTAGCCGGCCTGCCGCAGGACGCCCATCATCTTCATGTTGGCGGGCAGCACGTCGGCGACGAACCGTTCGATGCCGCGCTCACGGGCCGTGGCGGCCAGGTGTTCCAGCAGGACGGAGGCCACTCCCCTGCCCTGGTGGGCGTCCTCGACCAGGAACGCGACCTCGGCCTCGCCCGGACCGGTGCGGTCGTAGCGGATGACGGCCACCATCTCGGCGCCGATGGTGGCGATGAGGGCCACGCGGTTGTCGTAGTCGACGTTGGTGAAACGTTCGACGTCACGGTCGGACAGGCGGGGGCGCGGGCCGAAGAAGCGGAAATAGATCGACTCGTCGGACAGACGGGAGTAGAAAGCACGGAGACGGTCGGCGTCGGCGGGCCTGATCGGGCGTACGTGCGCGGTGCCCCCGTCGGCCAGGACGACGTCGGCCTCCCAGTGAGCCGGATAGTGTGCCTCCACGTCCACGAGCGTAAACCCGCATCCCACATGCCAAGACCGGCGGGCCTGTTGGGCAACGCTTGTGCATCGACTGTCGCCCGGTGTCCCGGGTCAGCCCCACGAACAGCCCGGAAGCTGTTAGTTTTGCCGTGGCCAGGCTCGTTCTGAAGGCAGCAAGGTGGTGACATCATGACGCGGGTCGTCGTGGTGGGCGATCTCATGACCGACGCGGTCGCGCGCGCCCGTTATGCGCTCGCCAGGGCGAGCGACACGCCTGCGATCGTGACCATGCACGGCGGAGGCTCCGGCGCCAACATCGCCTCGTGGCTCGCCGTCGAGGGCGCGGAGGTGGCCTTCATCGGCCGCCGGGGCGCCGACATCACGGGCCGTAACCGCGACATGGAGCTGATGGGCTACGGCGTCGACGCCCGGCTCGTCATGGATCCCGAGCGGCCCACCGGCACCTGCGTGGTGCTCGTCACGCACAAGGGCGAGCGCACCATGCTCTCCGACCCGGGCGCCAACGCCGCCCTGTCGCCGGAGGACCTGCCGCGTGACCTGTTCACCTCGGGCGCCCATCTCCACCTGTCGGGTTACACGCTGGTCAACGAGGGCTCGCGCGACGCCGGTCTCGCGGCGCTCGACATGGCGCGCCGCTCGGGCATGTCGATCTCGGTCGACTGCGCCTCGTCCGCGCCGCTGGATCGTACGGGCGCCGAGCCGTTCCTCGAATGGACCAACGGCGCCAAGCTGCTGTTCGCCAACATCGACCAGGCCAAGGTGCTGACCGGCCGCGACGACGCCGAGGCCGCCGCCAAGGTGCTGACCGCGTGGTTCCCGCAGGTCATCATCAAGATGAACGCCGAGGGCGCGCTGTGGTTCAGCAACGGCCGTCCCGACCCGGTCCGGGTGGCCGCCGAGCCGGTCGACAAGATCGTTGACGGCACGGGCGCGGGTGACGCGTTCTCGGCCGGGTTCCTGCCGCCGTGGCTGGCCGGCAAGCCGCCGGCCGAGTCGCTGGCCGCCGGGTGCCGACTCGCGGCCAAGGCGATCATGCACCTGGGCGCGCGGCCCCCGTTCTGAGCCGCGCTCCCCTGCCGGGCGCTACGACGTGGTGGCCAGCACGAGCGGGAGCACGGCCGGCGCGCCCGCGTGGCGCACCAGCGCCGCCGCCAGCGTCATCGTCCAGCCGGTGTCGACCCGGTCGTCCACGAGCAGCACCGGGCCGCCGCACTCGGCGATCGCCGTGCCGACGTCTTTGGGCATCGCCAGGGTGCCCCTGATCGCCTGGACGCGCTTGGCGCTGTTGAACTGCTGCCCCGGCGCCCCCGCCCGGTAGCCCAGCTCGCCCAGATAGGTCAGGCGGCCCACCTGGGCCAGCCGCTCGGCGAAGCCGCGTACGAGCTGCGGCCGCGTGGCGGACGGCACGTTGACCACGGCCACCGGCCGGTCGCGCCACTCCCACGCCGACAACACCTGGATCACGGCCTTGAACATGTCGTCGGCCATCGGCCCGTCGCCTCCGGCGAGCAGGTCGCGCAGCCGGTTGCCCCAGCCGATGTCGGTCAGGCGGCCGAGCGCCCGGCCCGGCTCGGCCCCCAGCTCGGGCTTGATCCGGCCGGACAGGTCGGCCAGGCCGGTGGGCCACTGCTTGCGCGCCTCGATCTCGACGCCGGGCCTGCTGAGGCGTTCGCGGGCGGTCTCGACGGCCTGCGCGGCGATCTCCGGCGAACGGTGGCGGCCGGTGCAGTTGTCGCAACGGCCGCAGGGCGTGGCGGCGTCGTCGTCGAGGTGGCGGCGCAGGTATTGCTCGCGGCACTCCTCGATGGTCAGGTAGCGCAGCATGGCGTCCTGCTCGGCCCTGCGCTCGGCGGCGATGCGGGTGTAGCGCTCGGTGTCGTAGGCCCACGGCTCGCCGGTCGACTCCCAGCCGCCCTTGACCCGGCGTACGGCGCCGTCGACGTCGAGGACCTTGAGCATCATCTCCAGGCGGCTGCGGCTCAGGTCGACCGCGGTCTCCAGGGCCGGGGTGGACATCAGGCCGCCCTGTTCGAGGGCCTGGAGCGTGGCGCGTACGACGGGCTCGGGCGGGAAGGCCAGGGAGGCGAAGTAGGCCCAGATCTCGCGGTCTTCGGTGCCGGGCAGCAGGATGACCTCGGCGCGCTCGACGCCGCGCCCGGCCCGGCCGACCTGCTGGTAGTAGGCGACGGGCGACTGCGGCGCGCCGACGTGCACGACGAACCCGAGGTCGGGCTTGTCGAACCCCATGCCGAGCGCGCTCGTGGCGACCAGCGCCTTGATCTTGTTGTTGAGCAGCGCCTCCTCGGCGGCCAGGCGCTCGGCCGGGTCGGTCTGCCCGGAGTAGGCGGCCACCTCGTGGCCCTGCTCGCGCAGGTAGCCGGCGATCTCGTGGGCGGCGGCGACGGTGAGGGTGTAGACGATGCCGGAGCCCGGCAGCTCGCGCAGGGTCTGGGCCAGCCAGGCCAGGCGCTGCTCGGCCGAGGGCTGCCGCACGACGCTCAGGTGGAGGCTCTCCCGCTCCAGCGGGCCGCGCAGCACGAACGTGTCCTCGCCCATCTGCTCGGCCACGTCGCGGGTGACACGGGCGTTGGCCGTGGCGGTGGTGGCCAGCACGGGGATGCCGGGCGGCAGCTCGCCGAACAGCGTGGCCAGCCTGCGGTAGTCGGGCCTGAAGTCGTGGCCCCAGTCGGAGATGCAGTGGGCCTCGTCGACGACGACGAGCCCGGCGCTCTCGGCCAGCTCGGGCAGCACGTTGTCGCGGAAGTCGGGGTTGTTGAGGCGTTCGGGGCTGACCAGCAGCACGTCGACCATGCCCTCGGCGACCTGGCCGTAGATCTCCTCCCACGCCTCGGGGTTGGCGGAGTTGATGGTGACGGCCCTGATGCCGGCGCGCTCGGCGGCGGCGATCTGGTTGCGCATGAGGGCGAGCAGCGGCGAGACGATGACCGTGGGCCCCTCGCCCAGCTCGCGCAGCAGGGCGGTGGCCACGAAGTAGACGGCGGACTTGCCCCAGCCGGTGCGCTGCACGACGAGGACCCTGCGCCGGTCGAGCACGAGCGCCTCGATGGCGGCCCACTGGTCGTCTCGCAGCCGGGCGTGGTCGCCGGCCAGGGCCCGCAACCGCTCCTCGGCCTCTTCGCGCAGCATCGCCGCATCGGGGGCATCAATCATGCCCCCCTTATTACCAGCTCCCACCGACGGAAGCGGCACACCCGCGCGCCCGTCCCGGGAACGCCGGGCGGTCGTACACCGGCCCGCCCCCTCCCGGAAGGGCCGGACGGGGGCGCTACCGGTCGGCGTGCTCGGGGAAGGCGTTGACCGTCACGCGGTGCATGCGGCGGCGTTCGGTGTAGTCGGCGACCGCGTAGTGCTGGGTGGGGCGGTTGTCCCAGAAGGCGAGCGTGCCGGGCCGCCAGTTCAGCCTGCACTGGTACTCGGGCGAGCGGATGTGGTCGATGAGCAGTGGCAGCAGGGCCTCGTTCTCGCGGTCGGTCAGCCCCACCAGGCGGGTGGTGGAGGCGCGGTTGACGAACAGGGCCTTGCGGCCGGTCTCGGCGTGCACGCGGACGACCGGGCGTTCGATCGGCGGCCATTTGGCCTGGATCTCGGCCAGGTCGAACGGGTGCCCCTTGGAGATCGCCTTCTTCATCGACATCGTGATGTCGTGCACGGCCGTCAGCTCGTCGCACAGCCGCTGGATCGACGGCGACAGCGTCTCGTAGGCCAGGTACGTGTTGGCCCAGCAGGTGTCGCCGCCCACGCTCGGCAGCTGCATGCAGCGCAGCAGCGAGCCCATCGGCGGCGTCGGCTCGAAGGTGTTGTCGCTGTGCCATTCGTCGCCGCCCTCGCCCTTCGGCGAGGTCTGGTCGAGCACGTGGATCGGGCTGCCGGAGTCCTTCTTGAACGCCGGATGGTTGAGTGTGCCGAAGTTCAGGGCGAACTGGAGGTGCTGCTCGTCGTCGATGTGCTGGTCGCGGAAGAAGAGCACCAGGTGCTTCAGCCATCCCTCGCGCAGGGTCGCGACGTCTTCCGGGGAGAGGGGTTTGCGCAGATCGACCCCGGTGACCTCGGCGCCGATGTGCTTGGTCACGGGACGAAACTCGATCATGGCGAAGCCTCCGGAGGCGGGCGTACGGTGTCCTCGCCTCCGACGTTAAGACCCAAGCAATTGCTTGGTCAAGGGCAGGTAGTCGCGCGCCGGACGCGCCGACGAGTCGCGGGCACCCAAGTCTCTTCGGCACAATGTTCGACATGGCCCGACGTACGACTGCACCCCCGCCTGAGGACTTCGAGGAGCGGATCGTCGACATCGACGTCTCCTCCGAGATGCGCAAGAGCTATCTCGAGTACGCCTACTCGGTGATCTACCAGCGGGCTCTGCCCGACGCGCGCGACGGCCTCAAACCGGTGCAGCGGCGCATCCTCTACTCCATGAGCGAGATGGGCCTGCGTCCCGAGCGCGGCCACGTCAAGTCCTCGCGCGTCGTCGGCGACGTCATGGGCAAGCTCCACCCCCACGGCGACAGCGCCATCTACGACGCCCTCGTACGCCTGGCGCAGCCGTTCTCGATGCGCCTGCCGCTGGTCGACGGCCACGGCAACTTCGGCTCGCCCGACGACCTGCCCGCCGCCATGCGGTACACCGAGGCCAGGCTGGCCCCCGCGGCGATGCTGATGGTGGAGTCGCTCGACGAGGACACCGTCAACTTCAAGCCCAACTACGACGGCCAGGAGACCGAGCCCACGGTCATGCCGTCGGCGTTCCCCAACCTGCTCGTCAACGGCACGACCGGCATCGCCGTCGGCATGGCGACCAACATGGCGCCGCACAACCTCGCCGAGGTCGTGGCCGCCGCCCGCCACCTGATCAAGAAGCCCGACGCGACGCTCGACGAGCTGATGAAGTTCGTGCCCGGCCCCGACCTGCCGACCGGCGGCTCGATCATCGGCCTGCAGGGGGTGCGCGACGCCTACGAGACCGGCCGCGGCACGTTCCGCATGCGGGCCAGGTGCGCGGTCGAGCAGATCACGCCGCGGCGCAAGGGCATCATCGTCACCGAGCTGCCCTACAACGTCGGCCCCGAGCGCGTGGTCACCAAGATCAAGGAGCTGGTGACCAGCAAGAAGCTCCAGGGCATCGCCGACCTGAAGGACCTCACCGACCGGCACAAGGGCCTGCGCCTGGTCATCGAGATCAAGAACGGCTTCATCCCCGAGGCCGTCCTGGAGGAGCTCTACCGGCTCACGCCGATGGAGGAGACCTTCGGCATCAACAACGTCGCCCTGGTCGACGGCGAGCCGCGTACGCTCGGCCTGCGCGAGCTGCTGCAGGTCTACGTCGACCACCGGCTGGAGGTCGTGCGGCGCAGGTCCGAGTTCCGCCGCCGCAAGCGCGAGGAGCGCCTGCACCTGGTCGACGGCCTGATCATCGCGCTGCTCAACATCGACGAGGTCATCCAGGTCATCCGTTCCTCCGACGACTCGGCGCAGGCCCGCGCCCGGTTGATGGAGGTCTTCGACCTGACCGACATCCAGGCCGCCTACATCCTCGACACGCCGCTGCGCCGGCTGACCAGGTTCGACAAGCTGGAGCTCGACAGCGAGAAGGAGACGCTGAGCGAGGAGATCGCGGCGCTGACCGAGATCCTGTCCTCGGAGGCCAAGCTGCGCCAGGTGGTCTCGGGCGAGCTGGCCGAGGTGTCCAAGAAGTACGCCACGCCGCGCCGTACCGTGCTGCTGGAGGCTCCGGGCGTGGCCCGCACCCCGGTGGTCTCGCTCCAGGTGGCCGACGACCCGTGCTGGGCGCTGCTGTCCTCGACCGGGCTGCTGGCCCGCACGTCCAACGCCGAGGCGCTGCCGGGCGAGGGCGAGCGTTCGGCGCACGACGTGCTGGTGTCGGTGGCGCGCACGTCCGTACGCGGCGAGGTCGGCGTGGTGACCTCACTCGGACGGCTGATCCGCGTCCAGGTCGTCGACCTGCCGACGTTGCCGCCCTCGGCCAACCCGCCGACCCTGTCGGGCGGCCACCCGGTCTCCGAGTACGTCTCGCTCCAGCCGGACGAGAAGGTCGTCGGCCTCGGCTCGCTCGACCCCGACAGCCCCGGACTCGCGCTCGGCACGGCGCAGGGCGTGGTCAAACGGGTGGTTCCCGACTACCCGGCCAACCGCGACGACTTCGAAGTGATCACGCTGAAGGACGGCGACACCGTGGTGGGCGCCGCCGAGCTCGACTCCGAGGACCACGACCTGGTCTTCGTCTCCTCCGACGCCCAGCTCCTGCGTTTCCCGGCCTCGCTGGTCCGTCCGCAGGGGCGTCCGGCCGGCGGCATGGCCGGCATCCGGCTCGACGACGGCGCCCGGGTGATCTGGTTCGGCGTGGTCGACCCCTCGCTGCCCGCGCAGGTGGTCACCGTCGCCGGCTCCTCGACGGCGCTGCCCGGCACCCAGGTCGGGGGCGGCAAGGTGTCCGACTACGCCGAGTTCCCGGCCAAGGGACGGGCCACCGGCGGTGTGCGGGCCCAGCGGTTCCTGAAGGGCGAGGACGAGTTGCTGCTCGCCTGGGCCGGTCCGGCTCCGGCCAAGGCCGTCTCGGCGGTCGGCAAGCCGGTGCCGCTGCCGGAGGAGATCGGCCGCCGCGACGGCTCGGGCGTGCGCCTGACCCACACGATCGGCGCCGTGGGCGGCGCCCTGGCCTCGGGTCCGGCGGCCGGCGTCGCGCCGCCGCCACCGGCCGAGGAGGAGTGACCCCGTCCGCCGGGGAGGCCCGCCCTGCGGGTCCCCCCGGCGGACACGCCCGCGAGAGCGGTTACCGGAACGTGTTATGAAATGGGCTCGACGCCCGATCTCCTCCTGAGAGCGCTCTCTCTTGGGAGGTTAACGTGTTCCGTGCAAGACCCCCGTTATGGGCGGCACTCGCCCTGGTCGCCTCGCTGGCCGTCGTCCCGCCCGCCCAGGCGGCGGCCGAGCCGCACACCGTCACCGACTTCGAGTCCGACGGCGTCCCCCAAGGCGTGTACGCCTGGGGCAACGACGCCCCCTCCACCCCCACGCTCACCGTCCAGCCCGCCCAGGACCGTCCGGACGCCCCGGCGGCCAACCGGGCGCTCAAGGCCGTCTACGCCGTCGGCCAGTGGGGCGGCTGGTCCCACGACCTGCCCGCCACCCAGGACTGGTCCCCGTACGAGGGTTTCTCCTTCTGGGTGAACGGCACCGGCTCCGGCCAGAAGATCTTCTTCGAGGTCAAGGACGGCGGCGCCGGCGCGGGCGCGTCCGAGCTGTTCGAGTCCGCCTTCACCGACGACACCGCCGGCTGGCGGCAGATCAGGACCCCCTTCTCCGGTTTCACCCGGCGGGCCGACTACCAGCCGGGCGGCGCCCCCACCGACGGCGAGCTCGACCTGACGGCCATGTGGGGCTACTCGATGCGCCTGCCGGCCGCCTCGGGCACGCTGCTCTGGGACGACGTCCAGGTCTACGGCAGCGCCCCGCCCCGCCCGGTGCGCCTGTCCACCGGCAGGCCCGTCTACACGGTCGACGAGAAGGGCGCCGTCCAGGTCGGCGTGACGGTCACCACGACCGGCGGCGCTCCCCTGCCCGCCGACCTGGCCGTCGAGTACGCCACCGGCACCGGCACGGCCACCCCGGGCGAGGACTACACCCCGGCGCGCGGCACGCTCACCTTCCCTGCGGGCACGGCCTCGGGCGCGACCAGGACGTTCACCGTCAGGACGCTGGCCGACGGCCAGAACGAGGTCGCCGAGACCATCCCGCTCGTCCTGTCCGGCGCCGGTACCAGGCCCCCGGCCGAGCAGCCGGTCATCGTGATCAACGCGCACGGCCTGCCCTACCTGGACGCGCGCAGGCCGGTCCGGCAACGGGTGGCCGACCTGCTGGCCCGGATGACGACCGAGGAGAAGGTCGGCCAGATGACCCAGGCCGAACGCGGCGCGCTGACCAAGCAGAGCGACATCGCCGCGTACGCGCTGGGCTCGCTGCTGTCGGGCGGCGGCTCGACCCCCGCCGTCAACACCCCGGCCGGCTGGGCCGACATGATCGACGCCTTCCAGGCCCGCGCCCTGCAGACCCGCCTGCAGATCCCGCTGATCTACGGCGTGGACGCCGTGCACGGCCACAACAACGTCGTCGGCGCCACGATCTTCCCCCACAACGTGGGCATGGGCGCCACCCGCGACCCCGAACTGGTCCGACAGGAAGGCCGGATCACCGCGCGCGAGGTCAGGGCCACCGGCGTCCCCTGGGACTTCGCGCCCTGCCTGTGCGTCTCGCGCGACGACCGGTGGGGACGCGCGTACGAGTCGTTCGGCGAGGACCCGGCCCTGGTCTCCAGGATGGCCACCATCGTGGACGGCCTCCAGGACAACGGCGTGCTGGCCACGGCCAAGCACTACGCCGGCGACGGCGGCACCGCGTACGGCTCCTCCACCACGGGCGACTACACGATCGACCAGGGTGTCACGAGGACGACGAGGGCGGAGCTGGAGGCGGTCCATCTGGCGCCGTTCGCCGAGGCGGTCAGGCGCGGGGTCGGCAGCGTCATGCCGTCCTTCTCCAGCGTGGACTTCGGCGACGGGCCACTGAAGATGCACGCGCACAAGGAGCTGATCACCGACGTGCTCAAGGGCCGGCTCGGCTTCGAGGGCTTCGTGATCAGCGACTGGCAGGCCATCGACCAGCTCCCCGGCGACTACGCGAGCGACGTGCGCACCTCGGTCAACGCGGGACTGGACATGATCATGGTGCCCTACGCGTACCCGGCGTTCTTCACCACGTTGAAGGGCGAGGTCGAGGCCGGGCGGGTGCCCATGGCCAGGATCGACGACGCCGTCTCCAGGATCCTGACGCAGAAGTTCCGGTTGGGGCTGTTCGAGCACCCGTACGCCGACCGGTCCGGTATCGCCGACGTCGGCTCGGCCGCGCACCGGGCGGTGGCCCGTACCGCGGCGGCCAGGTCGCAGGTGCTGCTGAAGAACGACGGCGGCCTGCTGCCGCTGCGCCCCGGCGCGAAACTGTACGTGGCCGGCTCGAACGCCGACGACATCGGCAACCAGACCGGCGGCTGGACCGTCACCTGGCAGGGCTCCTCGGGGCCGATCACCCCGGGCACGACGATCCTGGAGGCCATCCGCGCCCGCACACCGTCGGTCACCTACTCGGCCGACGCCTCGGCCCCCCTCGCCGGGCACGACGCCGGCGTCGTCGTGGTGGGCGAGAAGCCGTACGCGGAGGGGGTGGGCGACGTGGGCCGCGCCGGGCGCACGCTGGCCCTGTCGGCGGCCGACCGGGCCGCGGTGGACCGGGTGTGCGCGGCGATGAGATGCGCCGTGCTGGTCGTGTCGGGGCGGCCGCTGGAGCTCGGCGACCTGACGGGCGTCGAGGCCGTGGTGGCCTCCTGGCTGCCGGGCACCGAGGGCGCCGGGGTGGCCGACCCGCTGTTCGGGGCCGTGGCCTACACCGGGCGGCTGCCGTTCACCTGGTTCCGTACGGCCGCGCAGGTGCCGGTGAACGTGGGGGACGCGGTCTACGACCCGCTGTACCCGTACGGGTGGGGGCTGCGGACCGATCGGGCGCGGGACCGGCTCAAGGCGGCCCGTGACACGCTCGCGCGCGGCGACGGCCCGTCGAGGGCCGCGGCGGCGGCGCTGACCCCGGCGCTGCGCGAGCGCGCCTGGAACGCCGACGGCTCGGTCCGCGACACGCGGGCCGTGCTCGCGGCCGTGGCGACCGCCGCGTCGCTGCTCGAACGTTCCCGCACCGACACCCAGGCCGTGGACGACGCCGTCGTCTCGGTGGCCAGGGACGTCGCCCAGACCGTGGGCAGGCGCTTCGACCTCCAGGCGGCGGCCGACCACGAACTGTCCTCCGGACGGCTCCGCGAGGCGGTGGACCTCCTGGCCAGGGCCGCCCGCTGACAACACGAGCCCGTCCCGCCCGCTCCCGGGCGGGACGGGCTCCCGCTCAGTCCCTGCAGAGGCAGAACGGGTGGCCGGCCGGGTCGAGGAAGACCCGGAAGCTGTCGTCCTCGCTCGGCTGGTGCTCGTGCTTGGTCGCGCCGATCTCCTGCACCTGCTTCTCGGCCCGGTCCAGGTCGGTGACCGTGACGTCGATGTGCAGCTGCTGCGGCCGCGCCGGGTCGGGCCAGGACGGCGGCCGGTGGTCGGGCACGCGCTGGAAGGCCAGGCGTTTGGGCGAGCCGCCGTCCTCGACGACCACCCACTCCTCGTCCTCGTACGTGACGGGCCAGCCGAGCAGCCGCGAGTAGAACTCGGCGAGCGCCCTCGGCTCCGGGCAGTCGAGCACCGTCGTACGGAACTCCGCGATGCCGTCCATCATTACCCTCCGGGAGTTGTTTCGCCGGCACGCCCGCCGACGAGAATGAAGGTCATGGCTGCCAACTCGTTCATGGTCCCCCTGGGCACCCCCGCGCCCTCCTTCGACCTGACCGCCATCGCCGGCGGCAGTGTCTCGCTCGCGGACCTCAAGGGCTCCCCCGCCACGCTCGTGGTCTTCCTGTCCAACCACTGCCCCTACGTCCGGCACCTCGAGACGGGCCTGGGGGCGATGGCCGCCGGCTACGGGTCCAGGTTGTCAGTGGTGGGCATCTGCAGCAACGACAGCGTGAACTACCCGGACGACGATCCGACACACCTGGCCGAGCAGGCCCGGCGGGCCCGGTTCCCGTTCCCGTACCTGCTGGACGACACCCAGGACGTCGCCAAGGCGTACCGCGCCGCCTGCACCCCCGACTTCTTCCTCTACGACGGGGAGCTGCGGCTGGTCTACCGGGGCGAGTTCGACGGGTCGCGGCCCGGCAACCAGGTCCCGGTGACGGGCTCGTCGCTGCGTGCGGCGATCGACGCGCTGCTCGCGGGCGACCCCGTCCCGGACGAGCAGCGGGCCTCGATCGGCTGCGGAATCAAGTGGCGGCCGGGGAACGAGCCCACCGGCTGAGCGCCGTCAGGCGGAGGTGGCGGCCTCGATGGCGGCGGGCAGGCCGAGCAGCAGCTCGTGGGGCTCGCCGCCGGTCCACGACCGGATCATCCGGCCCCCCGCCTCCCCGGGCTCGAACTCCTCGCAGCCGAGCGGCCCGTAGCAGCCCGCCTGGTCGAGCATGAGGATGATGGGGTCGTCGTCGGGCAGGCCGGCGGCGTACGAGGCGGCGTCGAGCAGGGCCAGCGCGGACCTGGCGTTGCGCCCGTCGTCGTTGGACTCCACTCGGTCGAGGCGGCGCCGGGCTTGAGCGCGGAGATACGCGGCGAGCGATTCGGACCTACTCACGACTGACCTTCTTCGACGGCGTACAGATGGTGACGACATCATCACTCAAGGTGAGCCGATTTCGTGGGACCTTCGCGAACTCCCGCCAGTCGCCACCCCGGAAAGCATCATCTTTGGGGCATAAGGGAAGATCTGAGGCATGACTGCGTTCGACGACCTGTACGCCGCCAACGCGAAGTACGCCGAGACCTTCGGCGAGTCCGGGCTCACCGGCCGGGCAGCCCGCGGGCTGGCCGTGGTGACCTGCATGGACTCCCGCATCGACCCCCTGGGCCTGCTGGGGCTCCAGCCCGGTGACGCCAAGATCCTGCGCAACGCCGGGGCCCGCGTCACCGACGACGTGCTGCGCACGCTGGTGCTCGCCGTCTACCTGCTCGGCGTGGAACGGGTCCTGGTCATGCCCCACACCGACTGCGGGATGACCAAGGTGACGGACGCCGACGTGCACGACCTCACCAGCGCCCGCGGGGTGGACACGCGCAGCCTGGAGTTCCACACGGTCCCCGACCAGGGCGTGGCGCTCCGGCACGACCTCACCCGCATCCGCACGACGCCGTTCCTGCCCGACGACATGCCGGTGACGGGCGCGATCTACGACGTGCGCACGGGCCGGCTCACGCCGGTCGGCGACTGACCTCGCCGCGGTCGCGCTGGAAGGTGGCGTACAGCCACCACAAGGACGGGACCAGCAGGAACGCACCCACGGCCAGCGACCCGAGGCTGGCCGCCAGCACCGCGTCGGTGGCCGCCGCCCGGTCGAGCGTGAGACCGGGCAGCAACATGGGGTACTGGCCCACGCCCCACCCCCACAGCAGCCCCACCACGGCCAGCGCGGCGGTGAGGCGCACCGCGAGGTAGGCCCGCCGCCACATCAGCACGAGCGAGGCCAGCCCGGCCAGCACCGACAACACGAGCAGCGGCAGGGCGCGGCCTGAGGTCAGCTCGGCGAACAGGGCGGGTGAGTCGGCGCGCAGCACGAGCAGGCTCACCGCCGACAACACGCCGACGACCGCGCCGCACCACAGCGCCCGCCGCCGGAACTCCTCCGCCAGGGCGTCGTCGCCGCCACGCCGCGCGTCGCGGGTGAGGTAGACGGCCGCCAGGTACGCGGCCGTGCCGACGCCGAGCGCGCCGGCCGCCATCGACGTGGGGTTGACCCAGCTCCGGACCAGGTCGCCCGCGGCGATGCCGGGCGGCACCCGGCCGGAGGCGATGCCGCCCGCCGCGGCTCCGAGGAAGAACGGGGTCACCACCGAGGAGAAGGCGAAGGTCGCCCCGAACAACCGCCGCTGCCACAACCTGGAGGAGACCTTCCGGAAGGCGAACGCCGCGCCGCGCCCGATGACGCCCAGCGCCACCAGCGTCAGCGGGATGTAGAGGGTCGAGGTCACCGAGGCGAACACCGAGGGCACGCCGGTCCACGCCAGCACGATCACGAAGATCAGCCACACGTGGTTGGCCTCCCAGATCGGGCCGATGGAGTGCTCGACCAGGTCCCGGAGCCGCCGGCCGCGCCCGCCGCCGCCGGCCAGCAGGTCCCAGATCCCGCCGCCGAAGTCCGCGCCGCCGAACAGCACGTACGCGGTCAGCCCGATCCACAGGACGACCAGCATGATCTGCGGCAGCGGCATGGTCACACGACCTTGTAGCCGGTGACGTCGGGCTCCTGCGGCGCCAGCGGCACGGGCACGTCGCGGGCCAGGCGGCGCATCACGTACACGGTGGCCACGGTCAGGGCCACGTAGACGGCGGTGACCAGCACGAACCCGTACACCAGGCCGGGCGCGGGGTTGACCGCCTCCGACGTGCGCAGCACCTGGAACACGATCCACGGCTGGCGCCCGACCTCCGTGACCACCCAGCCGCTCTCCAGCGCCAGCACGGCGGCCACACCCGACACCGCGACTCCGCGCAGGAACCACGGCGAGTCCGGCAGGTCCCGCCGCCGTTTCCAGGACAGCGCCAGCCAGACCGCGATCAGGAGCAGGGCGAACCCCATGACCACCATGATCTGGAACGCCGGGTGCACGATGTTGACCGGCGGCCGGTCGGCGGGCGGGGTCCGCTCCAGGCCGACGATCTCGGCGTCGGGGTTCCAGTGGGCCAGCAGCGACAGGCCGTAGGGGATCTCCACGGCGTACTTCAGCTCGTCGCCCACCGCGATCCCGCCCAGATGCAGCGGCACCCCGCGCCCGGTGCGGAACACGCCCTCCATGGCGGCCAGCTTGACCGGCTGGGAATCGGCCACGAAGTGCGCCGCCCAGTCGCCGACGCCGATCTGCACCGGCGTGACGACCGCCGCCACCGTGAGCGGCAGCAGCAGGCCGAGGCGGTGGTAGCGGTCACGCCGTCCGCGCAGCATGGCGACGGCGTACACGCCGGCCATGAGGAACCCGGCCACCATGAACGCCGCCAGGATCATGTGCACGGTCTGCGGCGGCGTGGCCCGGTTGAACATCGCCGCCCATGGATCGACGGCGGTGATCCGGCCGCCCTCGGTCACGAACCCGGCGGGATGCTGCATCCAGGCGTTGGCGGCGACCACGAAGAACGCGCTGGACACCCCGGCCAGCACGATCGGCACGCCGGCCAGCAGGTGCGCCACCGGTGACAGGCGGTCCCAGGCGTACAGGTAGATGCCGAGGAAGATGGCCTCGACGAAGAACGCGATGCCCTCCAGCGAGAACGGCAGGCCGATGACCTCGCCGTACACGCCCATCAGCCCAGGCCACAACAGGCCCATCTCGAACGACAGGATCGTCCCCGAAACCGCCCCGACCGCGAACAACACCCCGAGCGCCCTGGCCCACCGCCGCGCCAGCAGCCGGTAGGCGTTGTCCCCGGTACGGTGGCCCCGCCACTCGGCGAGCAACGTGATGGCTGGCATGCCGACGCCGAGGCAGGCGAGCACGATGTGCCAGCCGAGCGACAACGCCATCTGCATCCGCGCCGCCCCGAGGTCCGCCCCCGCGACCCCCAGAACCCCCGTCAACCGCCCTCCCCCTCCCTCACCTCACCGCCACCCCACCAACCCGACCCGCGCGTGGTGCCGCGCTCTCCGCCCCGGTCACCGGTCATCGGTCATCGGTTTCAGAGCCCAGGCCCTCTGGTCCAGGCCCATCCAGCGGCCCGCTGACCGCCCAGCACAGCGGCCGCTCGCACGAGCTCCAGCGCGCCGACCCACCTGCTGACCTCACCCACACCCGGCCCATCCCCGAACCCGGCCGAACGACCGACGACCCGAAGCACCACGAGCCCGCCCCCCAAACACCCGAGCACACCGGCAACTCTGGCGACCTGCATGGAAACGTCCTCGTGATCGTGGGCTTGGGCACGTCCGCAGCATTCGGGCATCCCCCGCAAACGGTCCGCGTCCGCCCCGTACCCGTAATAACACTCCGCAACCACCAGTAACTCTCGGCAACCGACCCCGGGTCGGCGGGAGGGCGACACAGACCCCAGAACGCCCCCGAGTACGACGAAGAGCCCACCGAGCCCCTGGAAAGGCGGCAACGGCGACAGGACCCAGAGCGCCACTGAACCCCCAGGGGGCTACTGAACCTCAGAGAGGCCCCAGGCATGCCGTGGGGGCCACAGACACCTCAGAGGGCACCACGAACCCCAGAAAGTGCCCCGAAGGCGCTCCAGGGGCATTCTGGCGCCCCTGGAGGATCACGCCTGCCCCGCGACAGAATCACTGCCGCAACGAGACGCCAGGGCCCGCCCATGCGTTTCGGGCCACCTGGCGCATGCCTAAAACCGACAAACACACCTCGGCCGAACAGAGCACCTCAAGCCACACAACCCCCGCCTGAGGCGAAGCCGCACGCCCCTGGTCAGGCGTCGATGTGATCCCGATCGACCTCGGCCGCGCTGCTGACGATGAACTCCCGCCGCGGCGCCACATCGCTCCCCATCAGCAGGCTGAAGATCGACTCAGCCCCCTCGGCGTCCTCGATGCGCACCCGGCGCAGCACCCGGTGCCTGGGGTCCATCGTGGTCTCGGCGAGCTGGTCGGCGTCCATCTCCCCCAGGCCCTTGTACCGCTGCACCGGGTCCTTCCACCGCTTGCCCCGCCGCTCCAGGTCGCGCAGCACCTTCTGCAGCTCGGCGTCGGAGTAGCAGTAGATGTACTTGTCCTTGCCCCGCCCCGGGTTGGTGAGCTCGATGCGGTGCAGCGGCGGCACGGCCGCGAACACCCGCCCGGCCTCCACCATCGGCCGCATGTAGCGGTGGAACAGCGTAAGCAGCAGGCACCGGATGTGCGCGCCGTCGACGTCGGCGTCGGCCATCAGGATGACCTTGCCGTAACGGGCCGCCTCGATGTCGAACGAACGCCCCGACCCGGCGCCGACCACCTGGATGATCGCGGCGCACTCGGCGTTCTTGAGCATGTCGCTCACGGACGCCTTCTGCACGTTGAGGATCTTGCCGCGGATCGGCAGCAGCGCCTGGAACTCCGAGTCGCGGGCCAGCTTGGCGGTGCCGAGCGCGGAGTCGCCCTCGACGATGAACAGCTCGCTGCGGTCGACGTCGTCGCTGCGGCAGTCGACCAGCTTGGCGGGCAGCGCGGAGTTCTCCAGGGCGCTCTTGCGCCGCTGGTTGTCGCGGTGCTCGCGGGCCGCGATGCGGGCCTTGGCGGCGGCGACGATCTTCTCCAGCACGGCTCGCAGCGGCTGCTTGAACCCGCGCGGCGGGTTGGCGAACAGCTCCTTCAGCTCGCGCGAGACCACGTGGGAGACGATGCGAGTGGCCGCGGAGGTGCCGAGAATCTCCTTGGTCTGCCCCTCGAACTGCGGCTCGGGCACCCTGACGGTGATCACACCGGTCAGGCCCTCGGAGATGTCGGCGTTGTTGACCGGGTCGTCGCCGCTCTTCAGCAGCCGGGTCTCGCGCAGCAGCTCGTTGATCGTACGGGCCAGACCGCGCTCGAAGCCCGTCAGGTGGGTGCCGCCCTTGGGCGTGGAGATCACGTTGACGAACGAGCGCACGGTTGACTCGTAACCCTTGCCCCACCGGATCGCCACGTCGACGGTGAGCTCGCGCTGCACCTCGGTGGGCGTCATGTGGCCCTGGTCGTCGAGGACCGGCACGGTCTCGTGGAAGTGGCCCACGCCCTGAAGGCGCAGCACGTCGCAGACGGGCTCGTCGCGGGCCAGGAACTCGGCGAACTCGGAGATGCCGCCGTCGAAGCGGAACTCCTCGCCGGTGCGCTCCTCCTGCCTGCTGTCGAAGACCGCCAGGGTCAGGCCAGGCACCAGGAACGCGGTCTGCCGCAGGCGCACGTGGATCTCGTCGAGCGAGACCTCGGCGTCGGGCAGGAAGATCTGCTTGTCGGCCCAGAAGCGCACGCGGGTGCCCGTGACGTTCTTGGGCAGCGTGTCGCCGAGCCGCAGCCCGGACTTCTTCTTGAACTTGGCCGTCGGCCCGTCGCCGTCGAAGACGCCGGGCACGCCGCGCCTGAAGCTGATCGCGTGCACCCGCCCGCCGCTGTCGACCTCGACGTCGAGCCGGGAGGACAGGGCGTTGACCACGGAGGCGCCCACGCCGTGGAGACCGCCGGAGGCGCCGTAGGAGCCGCCGCCGAACTTGCCGCCGGCGTGGAGCTTGGTGTAGACGAGCTCGACGCCCGCCAGGCCGGTCTTGGGATGGATGTCGACGGGAATGCCGCGACCGTTGTCGCGCACCTCGATGGAGCCGTCGGCGTAGAGCTCGACCTCGATGCGGTCGCAGTGGCCGGCCAGCGCCTCGTCGACGCCGTTGTCCACGATCTCCCAGAGGCAATGCATGAGCCCGCGGCTGTCGGTGGACCCGATGTACATGCCCGGCCGCTTGCGTACGGCCTCGAGGCCCTCAAGCACCGACAGGTGACGAGCTGTGTAACCCGCCTCCACTACCGTCACTCTTGCTCCCCTGGTCTAAGCATCGAACACGTGTGCGTAGCTTACCGTTCTTCCCTCAGGCGCGCGTACAAGCTTGCCATGGCGACACGTTTGCCGTTACCAACCGGCTGATCACCATTACTTTCGGACACATTCCGCTCTGGGCGTAGCGAGGCGGAGGTTGGGAACGTCCACGTCCGGTTAGATGTTGTCTCAAGTGACTGACGCCAGATCCTCGCTTCGGCGGGGGTGACCCGAAAGGCGATACGTGACTGGAGCTCTCGCCCCCGTTAAGCCGCTGACGGCCCTCGACCGCTGCGACCGCTGCGGCGCCCAGGCCTACATTCGCGCGACCCTGCCTGTAGGTGGGGAGCTGCTGTTCTGCGCTCACCATGGGCGTCAGCACGTCGCAGCGCTGCGCGAAAAGGGCGCCGACATCCTGGACGAGTCGGCTCGCCTCAGCGAAACCCCATCGATGAACCCCAACGACGACCGCTGACCCGTTCGTTGTGATCACATAACCACATATTGCACGACCAGCTCGGCGATCCCGGCCCACCACGCCGGGGTCGCCGTTCTGCGTTCGACTGCGTTCGACTGCGGCCGGCTACCGGCGCACGCGGTAGTGGTAGCGGCCGACGGTCTCGAAACCCTCCGCGCGGTACAACGCCTGCGCCGCCAGGTTGGGTTCCGTCGTGACCAGGTACGCGCTCTTCGCCCCGGCCCGCCGGGTCAGCGCGCGCAGGACCGTACGCGCCAGCCCACGCCGCCTGGCCTGCGGCAACGTCGCCATGCAGAAGATCCCGGCCGTCTCGCCCTGCGGCACGACCCGCCCGACCGCGACCGGCACGCCGTCCTCCTCGACGGCGGCGTACCAGGCGGGGACGCCGGTGCAGATGCGTTCGGCCTCCTCCAGGCCGCTGCCGTACCGGCCGTCCACGGACCACCAGGTCTCCAGCCATTCCGGCCACGGACGGTCCTCGATCCGGACCGGGCCGCGCGGCTCGGCCGACGGTGATCCCGCCATGATGACCGTGGGGTCGACCAGCTCGTACCCTCTGCGCGCCAGTTCGGCGTCCAGGTCGGGCCAGGTGCCAGGCCCGATGGAGAACGCGCAGAGTTGTCCCCGTTCGCCGTAGAACGCCTCGGCGGCGCCGATCGCCGCGTCCAGGTCGGCGGCGGCGGTCAGGGCCAGCACCGAGTTCGCCCGTTTGGTCACGCCGCCCGCCGAACGCAGCACCCACCCGTCGTGGGAACACTGTTCGTAGGCCGGCCAGGCCTCGTGCACCAACAGGTCGAGATTCATCCGCGCAGCCTAGCCGACCAGCGCGAACACCCTCCGAGCGGCCCGTTAGGGTGTGGGGTTGTGCTGATTCTGCTGCCGCCGTCCGAAGGCAAGGCCACTGAAGGGAGCGGGCCGCCGCTCGGGGAACTCTCCTTCCCCAAGCTCGGCCGGGCCCGCGGGCGCGTCCTGACCGCGCTGATCCGGGCCTCCAAGCGCCGCGACGCCCCGCAGGTGCTCGGGCTGACGCCCGGCCTGGCGGGCGAGGCGGCCAAGAACACGGTGCTGAGGACCGCCCCCACCCTGCCCGCCGCCGAGCTCTACACCGGCGTCCTGTACGACAACCTCGCCCTGAACACCCTGGACGACGCGGCCAGGGCCAGGGCTGAGGAGTCCGTGCTGATCTTCTCCGGCCTGTGGGGCGTGTTGCGCGTCACCGACAGGGTGCCCCCGTACCGGCTCTCGATGGCTGTCAGCCTGCCGCCGCTGGGCGGCCTGGCCTCCTTCTGGCGTCCCCACCTGGCCAAGGAGCTGGACCGGGTGCCGGGGCTGGTGGTGGACCTGCGCTCGTCCACGTACGCCGGCGCGTGGCAGCCCGGCGACCGGTCGGTGTCGGTTCGCGTCTTCAGGGACGGCAAGGTCGTCAGCCACATGGCCAAGGCCACCCGGGGCGAGATCGCCCGCGTGCTCCTTCAGCAGGAGGAGGCGCCCTTCACTCCCGGGGAACTGGCGAAGGCCCTGGATAACTTGGGGTACCAGGTCGAGCTCATCGAGCCCGTCCGCGTGGCCCGCCCCTGGATCCTCGACGTTCACCTCACCGACGCACGCTGAGGGCGGAAACGGCGATCGCCCCGCCCGGAAGGTTCCGGACGGGGCGATCGACGAGCTGACTGCTAGTCCAGGTAATCGCGCAGGACCTGGGACCTGGACGGGTGACGCAGCTTGGACATGGTCTTGGACTCGATCTGGCGGATGCGCTCACGGGTGACCCCGTAAACCTTGCCGATCTCGTCGAGCGTCTTCGGCTGCCCGTCGGTGAGGCCGAACCGCATCGACACGACGCCCGCCTCCCGCTCCGACAACGTGTCGAGAACGGAGTGCAGCTGCTCCTGCAGCAGCGTGAAGCTGACGGCGTCGGCCGGCACGATGGCCTCGGAGTCCTCGATGAGGTCACCGAACTCGCTGTCGCCCTCCTCGCCCAGCGGGGTGTGGAGGGAGATGGGCTCGCGGCCGTACTTCTGGACCTCGACGACCTTCTCGGGCGTCATGTCCAGCTCGCGGGCCAGCTCTTCCGGCGTGGGCTCGCGGCCGAGGTCCTGCAGCATCTGCCGCTGGACGCGGGCCAGCTTGTTGATCACTTCGACCATGTGGACCGGGATGCGGATGGTCCGCGCCTGGTCGGCCATGGCTCGCGTGATCGCCTGCCGGATCCACCACGTGGCGTACGTGGAGAACTTGTAGCCCTTGGTGTAGTCGAACTTCTCGACGGCCCTGATCAGGCCGAGGTTGCCCTCCTGGATCAGGTCGAGGAACAGCATGCCGCGCCCGGTGTAGCGCTTGGCCAGCGAGACCACGAGCCGGAGGTTGGCCTCCAGCAGGTGGTTCTTGGCACGGCGGCCGTCTTCGGCGATCCATTCGAGCTCGGCCCGGACGTCGACCGGCAGGCTCTCGGTCTCACCGCCGCCGAGCTGCTCCTCGGCGAACAGGCCCGCCTCGATGCGCTTGGCCAGCTCGACCTCCTGCTCGGCGTTGAGCAGGGGGACCTTGCCGATCTGCTTGAGGTAGTCCTTGACCGGGTCGGCGGTGGCGCCGGCGGCGGCCACCTGGGCGACCGGGGCGTCGTCGTCGTCGTCCGACAGGATGAGGACCTCGTCCTCGGTCTTGTCGGCGGCGACGGCTGCGACCTCGGCGGCCTTGGGCTCCTCGTCGGTGTCGTCGTCGGAGTCACCCTCGGACTCGGAGTCGTCGTCGGTCTCGATGTCCTCGACCTCGATGTCCTCGAGGTCCTCCAGCTCCACGTCGCCGTCGAGCTCGAGATCGTCGTCGTCTTCCGAGTCGGAGCCCTTGAGCCCCTCGGGTGCCTTCTTGGTCTCGGCAGGCCCAGCGCTTGCGACTTCTGGCTTGGCCTTCTTGGCGGCGGCCGGAGCCGCCTTCTTCGGAGCGGGAGCGGCCTTCTTGGCCGGGGCCGGCTTCTTGGCGGCCGGCTCGGCCTCAGCGGCGCCCACGACCGCGGTCACGGTCTCGGGCTGCTGCTCTTTGGCGGCCGCTGCCGTCTTGGTCTTGACGGGGGCAGCGGTGCGGCGCTTTGCTGGACCACGAGACTTCTTCGGCGCAGCCGAATCCGCGGCGGTCACCACCACGGTCACGCCCTCTTTGCTGAGGTTCCGCAAGAACGCGGCGGCGTGCGACATGGGGATGTCCGCCTCCTCGAAGGCCTGACGGACATCCTCAGACTCGAGGAAACCCTGCGAGCGCCCACGCTCGAGCAGTCGCTGAATGACGGGCTCGTTCAGCTCTTGTGGCTTCGAGCGAGTCGAACTTGCAGGCGACACGAACACCTCTCGAACGAACGCGTGGCGACAATGGACCCAGATGCCCGCTGGGGGCTGTTGCCTCTCTCGGAGATCGGTGAGGCCGTGCGAAGCGCGACGGACCTGACACAGCATTGTGGCACGACCCAGCACTCCATACGGCCACCTCCCGGCGGTTGTCCTCCACCCTAGGCCGACGAAGACAGTAGTGCGTACGTAAGCGGGGCACTGATACCCGAAAGCAACCGTTATGACTGTTTCATTCAGTCACTCTTCGTGGCTGGAGGAACGTGAATTGCGAGCGCGGTAACGTCATCATCCTGTTCATATCCAGACAACATCCGGTCAACCAGGAAGTCCAGCAACATGTGCGGGCTACTCACGACCTCAGGCGGCGCTTCGGTCACAACACTGCAAATCTCTGCGAGACCGGCGTCGAGACCCCGCTTCCTGTTCTCCACGAGACCGTCGGAGTAGAGCACGGCGGTGTGACCGGGCGGCACCACGAACCGGAACTGCCGGCGGCTGGTCGGCCAGCCCAGCGGCGTGCCCGGCTCGGCGTCACACAGGATCGCCGTGCCCTGCGGCGAGACGAGGACGGGTGGCGGGTGGCCGGCCATGGCCAGCGTGCCCTCGCCGGTGACCGGCTCCACGACCATGTACGCCAGCGTCGTGACCTGCTCTTCCTCCTCCGTGGCCTCGAAGACCCGGTCGAGGCCGGTGACCACGGCGGCGGGCGGCGGGTTGGTGAGCGCCAGCGCCCGCATGGCGTTGCGGATGCGGCCCATGCCCGCCGCGGCCTTGACGCCCTTGCCCATGACGTCGCCGACGACGGCCGCCACCCGGCCGTCCTGGAGGACGAAGGCGTCGTACCAGTCGCCGCCGACCTGGACGTGACGGCTGCCCGAACGGAAGCGCTGGGCCAGTACCAGGCCCTTGACCACGGGCAGGCGGTCGGGCAGCAGGCTGCGCTGCAGCGTCTCGGCGGTGCGGTGCTCACGCTCGAACAGCGTGGCCCGCTCCACGGCCAGGGCGCACTGCCCGGCCAGCGCCTCCAGGAAGACGCCGTCCTCCTGAGAGATCTTCTGCGGGCGCGTGAAGGAGAAGCGCAGCGCGCCGAGCGCGTCGCCGGCGGCCAGCAGCGGCAGGCCCACCCAGGCGCGCTCGTCGCCGTGGGCGAGGAAGCCCGCGAGGATCTCCTCGTCGCCGCCGGCCTCCAGGAGCTGCGACTTCAGCGACTCGGGCGACTCGGCGAAGACCGGCCGGCGGCTGTTGACCGCCATGGTCATCACGTTGGAGTGGGACAGCGGGATCTCGTCGCCGCCGCCGGAGACCTCGGGGATGCCCTCGCCGTTGACCAGCTTGAGCGCGGCGCGGTCGGTGTCGAGCAGCGCGACCGCCGAGCGGTCGGCGGCCAGCGCGGTACGGCCGACGTCGATGATGACCTGCACCACCTGCTCGACCGTCAGGGCCTCGGCCAGCATGGCCGTGGCGCCCTGGAGACGGGCGGTGCGCAGGGCGGCGGCGCCGAGCTGGTCGGTCAGCCTGCCGCGCATCTCCTCGGCCTCGCGCTGCGGGGTGACGTCGGTGTTGGCGCCGACCCACTCCACGACCCTGCCGTGCCTGATGATCGGCACGGCGCGCACCTCGAAGTGGCGGTAGCCGCTGGCCCGGGTGCGGACCCGGTAGTTCCACTCGAACATCGTGCGGCCGCGCAGCGCGTCGCGCCACGCCTCCTCGGTGTGCTGGCGCTCCTCGGGGTGGACGACCTCGAGCCAGCCGTTGGCGAGGTACTCCTCCAGGCCCTGGCCGGTGATGGCGCGCCACTGCGGCGCGTCCTCGACGACGGCGCCGGTGGGCGAGGTGATCCAGACGAGCTGGGACTGCGCCTCGACCAGCGAGCGGTAGCGCTCCTCGCTGCGGCGCAGGGCCTCCTCGGTCTGCCTGCTCTCGGTCACGTCGAGGCCCACCAGCGCGATCGCGCGCAGCTCGCCCGCCTCGTCGTGGACCGGCGAGAACGACAGCGACCAGTGGCGGGTGTCGCCCTCGGCGGAGCGTACGCGCACGCGGCCCTCGGTGACCGGCGCGTCGCTCTCGATGACGGCCTGCACGGCGTGGGTGATGATCTGGCTCAGGTCGGCGGCCAGCACCTCGACCGGCGAACGGCCCACCAGGCGCTCGGCGGGCACGTTGACGACGTCGCTGAACACGTCGTTGACCCGCTGGACGCGGCCATCGCCGTCGAAGAACGCGAAGGCGAACTCGGCCTCCGACAGCATGCCCTTGAACAGGGCGGAGTCTGAGATGTCCACATCCGACTCCCGGGGACGGGGAACGGAGGTCTCGGCGCTCATGGTCGGCACCTCCGTCGCGTGCCAGGGTCTCCCACGCGGCACATCTCCATAACTGTGTATCGGCGTAGCGCAGCTCCGGGCGACCGGATTCTGCAGTACATCATCGGCGATGGGCATGCGCCGACGGAAGCCCCCGCCGCCGCCCGGTCGCCATAAGGGTCAACGCATCCTGTCAAAGTCGCTCCACGTTGCGCAGCAAGATCAGGTTACTCGCCCTTGGCCGCCGCGCGCTTGGCCTCCTGTTTGGCGGCGCGCACCCGGCCCAGACTGTCGGCGTCGACCACGTCGGCCACCGACCGGAATGACCCCTCCTCGCCGTAGAGTCCGGCTGCCTCACGCCAGCCTGACGGCTGGACCCCCAGCTGCTTGCCCAGCAATGCCAAAAAGATCTGGGCCTTCTGCTTGCCGTATCCCGGAAGGGCCTGCAGTCGTTTCACCAAGTCTTTCCCGTCGGCCGCGTCGCTCCAGATGAGCTCCGGCCGCCCGTCGTAGTGTTCGACGAGGTAGGCCGCGAGCTGCTGCACGCGGGCAGCCATCGACTTGGGATAACGGTGAACGGCCGGCTTCTGCGCCAGCAGCGCGGCGAACGCCTCGGGGTCGCAGGCGGCGATCTCCTCGGCGGTCAGGTCGTGCCCGAGCCGTTCGGAGATGGTGTAAGGCCCCGTGAACGCCCATTCCATGGGAATCTGCTGGTCGAGCAGCATGCCGACAAGCAGGGCGAGCGAGCTGCGGCCGAGGAGCTCGTCTGCCTCGTCCCGCTGGGCGAGCTGGATGCGCATGGAACCAGCTTTGCACGAGAAGCGAACACAGGCGTCGCAGAGCCTTGACACAAGCCCGAGAAAAGATGAAATGGGAGCGCAAGTCACCCTGCATACGTTCCTGGGGGTTTGCTCCCGGGTCTCCAGAGGAATCTCACAACTATGCTCGCTCTGGCCACACGCTTCCTCAGGGAGCCGGTCAGTCTCCGGCTGGCCGAAGAGTTCCTGACCGTACCCGTGGACACCATCGACCGGTGCGTGGCCGATGTGTGCGCATGCGCGGAGCACCTCGGCGTCCCGCCGACGCCGGAGGTCGTGGAACGCATCGCCCGCGAGCACCTGCTCGCCATCGTGAACTCCGCCCCGCCGCCCCGAAGTCCCCGCTGAGCGCGGTTCCACCGATAACATCGGGGTCACCAGGCCGAGTTCTCTTCACCGTTTGCGCCTGGAATACGAGAGAGTGAGGGCGTGCGCCGACACCGACGAGATCCCCGGGAGAGCACCCCGCCAGACGACGTGTTCAAGGAGATGGTGCAGGCGGCCCGCGAGCTGCTCGCGGTGCGCAGCCCTCTCGACGCGGAGCTGATGGTCTCCGACATGATCGGGGCCTGGTGGGGCAGACGGGTCAGGGGCGGTGACGTGGAGCAGGTCCTCGGGGAGGGCCTGGTCGACTACGCGGCCAAGGCCGGCACCCCGGCCTCCCTGACGCTGCTGGTGTGCCTGGCCTACCTGGGCACCGCCCGCCAGGGCGCCAAGGCCGAGGGGGCGGCGCTGGCGATGATGGAGTCCGGCGTGGCCAGGCCCGGCTGGGCCGACAGGGTGGGCGCGGTCAAACCCACCGGCTGCTACGTCTCCCGCGACGCCTACGGCGACCAGGACACGGTGATCTGCACGTTCGCCTACCGCTGGAACGAGGCATCCCCGCCGAGCGACCGCCACGCGCTGGTCGTGGTCGTCGACCACAACATGAGCGGGATGGCCCGCGACGCCTGGGTCTCCTCGCACGTCGACAAGCTGCTGGAGCAGGCCAGGGCCCAGGCGGCCGGAAACCCGATGCTGCTGTTCGAGGAGATCCAGCCCGAGCAGGCCAGGGCGCTGCTGGAGTCGGCCATGAAGGCCACCAGGGAGCCCAAGACGCCGCCGCCGGTGAGCGACAGCTACAGCGCCTACCACGCCTTCGCCCGCGCCCGGCTCAAGGCGCTGCCGCCGGGCCGCAAGCGTCCGGCGCCGCTGCACATCGAGGCGCCCTACAGCCGCGAGCGGCGGGCCATGCTGGCCGCGGAGTTCCTGGCCTCCGACGCGGCCGAGCACCTGTCGGACCCGTCGGCCGCCTCGCGCTGCGCCGACCACATCATCGACTACGGCTGCGAGCGCGACTTCAACCGGCCGCTGCGGATCAGCCCGACCAAGAGCGAGACGTTCCTGCTCGACTGGCTGCCGCGCAAGGTGATGCTGAGCGTGGCCGAGCAGGAGGCGATGCCGCACGTGCTGTCGGCGTGGGTGCGCTTCGCCGCGCGCCGTACGGGCCTGCCCGAGCAGGGGCTCAAGGCCACGCTCGACGCGGTGTGGGAGGCCACGGGCAAGTTCCCCGAGGCCTACCGCGACCCGACGTCGTTCGGGCTCGACCGGCCGCTGCTGGAGCGGCTGCTGCCCGACGGCGACCTGTCGGCGCTGGCCAGGCGGGTGTTCGCGTTCCCATTCCTGCAAGGGGTGCACAACGGGATCGACCTCGACAGGCTCAACCCGGCCGACGAGGCCGACCGGCGCACGTTACTCGAGATCGACCACGGCGGCACGATCGACCAGGAGCACCTGGCCTGGCACGAGGAGATCGCGACCCGGCTGTGGGACGGCGACCCGCCGCAGTTGTGGGAGGCCGCCCAGCGCCTGCTCGACCTCGGCCACGACCGTCACGACGTGCTCCACGTGCTGATCGAGATCGCCGAGCGCATCGGGGGCGACCCCGACGAGCTGGCGGCGGCGCTCGACGACATCGCCGACATCCCCGACGAGATCTAGAGGCGACCGCCGTCATGTCGATGTACCGCCGTCTGGCCCTGGGGCGCTACCTGGCCTCCGAGCACACCCAGGGCCCTTGGGACCCGCGCACCCAGCACATGGGCCCCGTGACCGCCCTGATCGTCCACGAGCTGGCCGCGACCGCGCCGCGGCCGGGGCTGGAGCTGTCCAGGCTGGCGGTCGACGTGTTCTCCCCGGTCCCCGTGGCCGAGCTGGAGGTCGTCACCGGCGTCGTCCGCGACGGCAAGCGCGTGCAGTGCCTGTCGGCGTCCGTCCTGTCCGGCGGGCGCGAGTACGCCAGGGCCACCGCGTGGCGCATCCGCGAGGCGGACACCCCCGCCACGCCGGCGCCCGCGCCGCCCGCGCCCGTGCCGCCGCCCTCGTCCGAGCACGCCGCCTCGTGGCTGCTCTCGGGCTTCGGCTACGGCAGGGCGCTCGACTGGCGGTACGTCAGCGGCGCCCCGATGCGTACGGGCCCCGCCACGGTGTGGGGCAGGCTGACCGTGCCGCTGGTGGAGGGCGAGGAGATCACCCCGGTCGAGCGGCTGGCCGTGTTCGCCGACAGCGGCAACGGCGTGAGCCCCGCCGTCGACTTCGCCACCCACGTGTTCGTCAACGTCGACCTGACGATCTCGCTGTTCCGCACGCCCGCGGGCGAGTGGATCTGCATGGACGCGGCCACCGCGATCGGCCCCTCCGGCCGCGGCCTGACCCGGTCCACCCTGTACGACGAGCTCGGCGAGGTCGGTACGGCGACTCAGACGTTGTTCGTCGCGCCGAGGGAGCCCTAACCGCCATGATGGTGGGATGGTGATCGACCTCAACGCGGACCTCGGTGAGGGTTTCGGCATCTGGCGGCTCGGCGACGGCCACGCGCTGCTGGACATCGTCACCAGCGCCAACGTGGCCTGCGGCTTCCACGCGGGCGACCCCGTGACGATCAGACGCACGTGCGCTGCGGCCGTCGACCGCGGCGTGTCGATCGGGGCGCAGGTGTCCTACCGCGACCTGGCCCACTTCGGCCGCAGGGAGATGGACGTCGAGCCCGAGGAGCTGTGCGCCGAGGTGCTCTACCAGCTCGCGGCCGTCGACGGCATCGCCAGGGCGATGGGCGGCCGGGTCTCCTACGTCAAGCCCCACGGCGCCCTGTACAACCGCGTCTGCCGCGACAAGGAGCAGGCGACGGCCCTGATCGACGCCGTCGCCGACTACGATCCCGCGCTGCCCGTGCTGACGCTGCCGGTCGCGGCGGTGCACGAGGTGGCCGCGGCCGCGGGCGTCCCGACGGTGAGCGAGGCGTTCGCCGACCGGGCGTACACGGCGGCGGGGGCGCTGGTGCCGCGGCGGGAGGCGGGGGCGGTGATCCACGACGTGGCGGCGGTGACGGCGCGGGCCCGCGGGATGGCCCTGGAAGGCTCTGTGACGGCCGTGGACGGCAGCCGGGTGTCTGTTCCCGCCCGTTCGCTGTGCGTCCACGGAGACACGCCTGACGCCGTCGGACTGGCCCGTGCCGTGCGCAACGACCTGCTGGCGGCCGGAGTGGTCCTCCAGGCGTTCGCGTGATCCGTACGGCGGGAGAGCACGCGCTGCTCGTGGAGACCGGGTCGCTCGCGGCCTCGCACCGGCTCGACGCGGCGCTTCGCGCGGATCGGCCCGAAGGGGTCGTGGAGATCGTGCCGGGTCCCGAGACCGTGCTCGTGGTGGCGCCGGGCGCCGATCGGGAGCGGTTGCGGGCCCGGCTGGCGGCCGTGGCCGTACGGACCGGCGGGGACGCCGGGGACGTCCCGGCCGGGCCGGTGGTGACGATTCCCGTCGTCTATGACGGGGCCGATCTCGATTCCGTGGCGGCGCTGGCCGGGATCCCGGCCGAGGAGGTGGTCGCCCGGCACACCGGGCGCGAGCTGGTGGTCGGATGGCTGGGGTTCGCCCCGGGATTCGCCTATCTGACCGGGCTCGACCCGGTGCTGGAGGTGCCCCGGCTGGACACGCCTCGCACGTCGGTGCCGGCCGGGTCGGTGGCGGTCGCGGGGCCGTACTCGGCGGTCTACCCCACCGCCTCGCCGGGCGGGTGGCGACTGCTGGGCCGTACGTCGGCGCGGGTGTGGGACGTGTCGGCCGATCCGCCGTCGCCGTTCAGGCCCGGGACGCGCGTGCGGTTCGAACGCGCATGATCGAGGTGATCGCGCCCGGTCCCTACGCGACCGTCCAGGATCTCGGGCGGCCCGGCCTGGCCCATCTGGGGGTGCCGAGGTCGGGCGCGGCCGACGTGCACAGTCTGCGGCTGGCCAACCGGCTGGTGGGCAACCGCGAGGACGCGGCGGGCGTCGAGGTGACGTTCGGCATGGCGCGGCTGCGCTTCCACGGCGGCGCGTGGGTGGCGCTGGCCGGGGCGCCGGCGGCGGCGCGCATGGGGGTGCCGTTCTGGGTGCCGCCCGGCGGCGAGCTGCGGCTGGGGGCGCCGGAGTGGGGTCTGCGGACGTACGTGGCGGTGCGGGGCGGGATCGCGGTCGAGCCGGTGCTGGGCAGCCGGTCCACCGACTCGCTGTCGGGCCTCGGCCCCGAGCCGCTGCGAGCCGGGACGCTGCTGCCGGTGGGCGGGGCCGCGGTCGAGGAGATCTCGGTCGATCTGGCGCCGCCGCCGGGGCCGGGGCCCGCCGTGCTGCGGGTGCTCGCGGGGCCGCGGGACGACTGGTTCGCGCCGGGGGCGCTGGAGGCGCTGTGCGGGGGGCCGTACGTGGTGAGCCAGGACAGCAACCGCGTCGGGGTGCGGCTGGGCGGGCCCGAGCTGGCACGGGCCAGGAAGGGCGAGCTGCCGAGCGAGGGGATGGTCACCGGGGCGGTGCAGGTGCCGCCGAGCGGGCAGCCGATCGTGTTCCTGGCCGACCACCCGCCCACGGGGGGCTATCCCGTGATCGCGGTGGTGCGCGAGGCCGACCTGCCGGTCGCGGCGCAACTCCGGCCGGGCGACGAGGTGCGCTTCAGTACGCGGCCCGCCCGCCGGCGCCGGACCTGACGGAATCCGGACGACGTACGCACGGTCTTGGCTGCGGCCCTTCCGTCACCGGCCCCGCACGCTCACACTGGGCGATGTGGCGGACTTCGACGTGTTGGTGCTCGGCTCCGGTCCCGGCGGGCAGAAGGCCGCCATCGCGGCGGCGAAGCTGGGCCGGCGCGTCGCCGTCGTCGAGAAGCGGAACATGATCGGCGGCGTCTGCATCAACACCGGCACGATCCCCTCCAAGACGCTGCGCGAGGCGGTCCTCTACCTCACCGGCCTCAACCAGCGCGAGCTGTACGGCGCCAGCTACCGCGTCAAGGACGAGATCACCGTCGCCGACCTCGGGATGCGCACCCAGCACGTGATCGGCCGCGAGATCCAGGTGATCCGCAGCCAGCTCGGCCGCAACCACGTCACCGTCCTGCCGGGCACCGGCCGCTTCCTCGACCCGCACACCATCGGGATCAGCGGCGACGAGGAGCGCAAGGTCACCGCCGACAAGATCGTGATCGCGACCGGCACCTCCCCCGCCCGTCCCGACAGCGTGGAGTTCGACGAGCGCACGGTCATCGACTCCGACGCGATCCTGCGTCTCGACCGCGTGCCCGAGACCATGGTCGTCGTCGGCGCCGGGGTCATCGGCATCGAGTACGCCTCCATGTTCGCCGCGCTCGGCACCAAGGTGACCGTGGTCGAACGGCGCGAGCGCATGCTGGAGTTCTGCGACCTGGAGATCGTGGAGGCGCTCAAGTACCACCTGCGCGACCTGGCGGTGACGTTCCGGTTCGGCGAGCACGTCGCCGCCGTCGAACGCCGTCCGCGCGGCGCGCTGACCCTGCTGGAGAGCGGCAAGAAGATCCCCGCCGACTGCGTCATGTACTCGGCGGGCCGGCAGGGCAAGACGGCCGAGCTGAATCTGGAGGCCGCCGGGCTGGCCGCCGACGACCGCGGCAGGATCCGGGTGGACGCCCACTACGCCACGGCCGTGCCGCACATCTACGCGGTCGGCGACGTGATCGGCTTCCCGGCCCTGGCCGCCACCTCGATGGAGCAGGGCAGGGTGGCCGCCCAGGTCGCCGTCGGCGAGCACGTCGAGGAGCTGCGGGAGCTGCCGCCGATCGGGATCTACACCATCCCCGAGATCAGCTTCGTCGGGAAGTCGGAGGACGAGCTGACCCGCGACAGGATCCCGTTCGAGGTGGGCGTCTCGCGCTACCGGGAGCTGGCCAGGGGGCAGATCATCGGCGACTCGTACGGGATGCTCAAGCTGCTGGTCTCCTCGGAGGACCGGCGGCTGCTCGGCGTACATGTGTTCGGCACGGGCGCGACCGAGCTGGTGCACATCGGCCAGACCCTGATGGGCTGCGGCGGGACCATCGACTATCTGGTCAACGCGGTGTTCAACTATCCGACGCTGGCCGAGTCGTACAAGGTGGCGGCGCTGGACGCGATGAACAAGATGCGGGTGGTGGCCCGGCTCACCGCCGACATGTGAGTCCGTTTCGAAACACTTTCTGTCGGTTTCTCTCGCTACGCTCTCGCTGGTTCATCTACGGGAGGCGTCGAGTGCAGAGCAAGGCCGCGGGGAGGTGGCTGCCGGCGTTCCTGCTGCTGGCCGCCATCTGGGGCAACAGTTTCTTCTTCATCAAGATCGCGGTGGGGGCGCTGCACCCGTTGCAGGTGTCGTTCGGCCGTATGGCGGTCGGGGCGGTCACCGCGCTGCGGGTGCTCGCGGTCACCCGCCAGGGGCTCCCCCGCGACCCGCGGCTGTGGGGGCACTTCCAGATCGCCTCCGTCGTCCTCACCACCCTGCCCTTCACCCTGTTCGCCTACGGCGAGCAGTACGTCTCCTCCGTCGTCGCCGCCATCTGGAACGCCACCACCCCCCTGTGCACGCTGGCCTTCACCCTGCTGCTGCGCGCCGAACGGGCGACCGCGGCGCGGGCGGCCGGGCTCGGCCTCGGGTTCGCGGGCGTCATGGTCGTGCTCGGGGTGTGGCAGCCCATGGCGGGCGGGCAGCTCGGCGGCAGCCTGGCCTGCTTCGGCGCGGCGCTGTGCTACGGCGTCGGCGGGGCGTACATGGGCCGGTTCATCACCGGGCGCCGCCCGGAGCCGCCGGTGGTGCTGGCCGCGGGCCAGCTCCTGACCGGCGCCGTCCAGCTCGCGGTGATCACGCTGGTGGCCGGGGTGCCGCTGGTGGACACCGCGGCGCCCGCCGAGGTCTGGTGGAGCATGCTGGGGCTCGGCGGCCTCGGCACGGGCGTGGCCTACCTGCTGCTGTACTGGGTGCAGGCCAGGGCGGGCGTGACGACGACCTCGACGGTGACGTATCTGCTGCCGGTGTTCGCGGTGGTCTCCGGCGTGCTGGTGCTCGACGAGACGATCAGCTGGAACCAGCCGGTGGGCGCGCTCGTCATCCTGCTGGCCATCGCGCTCACGCAGGGCGCGTTGCGCGTGCCCGCCCGCTCAGCCCTCCGCTGAGGGACGCCGGCCGCGCGGCGCGGGCTTCTTGCGGCCCGCCACCAGCGTGTCCCCGGCGACCGGCGCCGGTACGGGCTCCTCGGCCGCGGGCTTCTTGACGGGCTCGGCGCGCGGCCGGGGGTGCGGCGCGGTGTCCTCCCCCGGCGACACGGCGCCCTTCGCGGGCTCGGGCGCGGGTTCGTCGGAGTCGCGCAGCGAGGCGAGGACGCGGTCGGCCTCGGCGTCGGCGGCGAACTCGTTGGCCGCCTCGGTCTCCCTCCTGCGGATCACGACCATGTGGTCGACCGACAACCGTCCCGCGCCCACGACGGCGAGCAGGATGGCGGCCGTACCGAGGAGGATCAGCTCGTTCAGGCTGATGGGATTGAGCGGCGGGGCCACCACGAAGACCGCCAGCGCCTCGGCGAACAGGATCAGCCCGGTGGCGGAGACCGCGAGCCCGGCGATCAGCAGCGCGCCGCCGATCAGCTCGGTGAGCATGGTGACCGTGGCCCACGCGCCGGGGGCGGGCGCGCCCTGCTGGAGGAACTTCGCGCCGGTGGCCGTGAGACCGTCCTCGAGCTTGGTCCAGCCGTTGGCGAAGAAGATGCCGCCCACGCCGACGCGGGCGACTAAAGCGGCGATATCACGAAGGCCCTGTTTCACGGTACTTGTCTGCCCGGAGCGGGACATGGCACACCTCAATCACGGCCGAGCAGCACGGCCACGGCGACGGCGGTCAGGCTGAGCAGGACGACGCTGACGACCACGGTCGTGTGCAGCGCGTTGACGAACGCCCAGCGGGCGGCGTCGACGGGCGCGCCGCCGGTGCTGCCGCCGATCTCGCGGGCGACGTGCGCGGCTCCGGCCAGCGACTGCCTGGCCTGGTCCATGCCACCGGCGGACACGCCGGGCACGGCGGGCAGCGCGGGCGCGTAGGCGATCGTGGTGATCGTACCGAGCACGGCGACGCCGAGGCCCGCGCCCAGCTCGTACGCGGTCTCCTCGATGGCCGCGGCCCCGCCCGCGCGGGACTCCGGGACCGTGGACATGATCGTGTCGGAGGCGGCCAGCAGCGCCACCTGCACGCCGAACCCGATGCCCACGAAGCAGACCGCCAGCATGACGGGATGGCCCTCGACGCCCCAGCTCAGCGTGGGCGTCAGGGCCAGCGCGACCAGCCCGAGCCCGCCGCTCATGGTGGCGCGCATGCCGATCCTGGGCAGGATGTGGGCCGCCGCCAGCCCGCCGGTGACGGCCGACAACACCAGGGGCAACATCCTGACCGCCGCGCGCAGCGGGCTGTCGCCCAGCACGAGCTGCAGGTATTGGGCCAGCATGAGCTGGAGGCCGACCAGCGCGAACACGCCCAGCAGCACGCCGGCCACGCCGGTGGTGAACTCCCGCCGCCGGAACAGCCCGAGTTCCAGCAGGGGCGCCGGCAGGCGGGACTGGCGGCGTACGAACGCGACCAGCAGCCCGGCCCCGCCGAGGAACACCAGCACCGAGGCCCAGAACGGCAGCAGGCTCCCCGACCCGGCCTCCTTCAGCCCGAAGGCCAGGGCGAGGATGCCGAGCACCGACAACACGGCGCTCGGGGAGTCCCAAGGGCGTTCCGTACGCCGCGGCGACTCCGGCAGCAGCCGTACGGCCGCGGGCAGCAGCACCAGCAGGATCGGCACGTTGATCAGGAACACCGCGCCCCACCAGACGCCGACGAGCACGCCGCCGATCAGCGGGCCGACCGCCGCGCCGGCCGCGGCGACCGCGCTCCAGACGCCGAGCGCGACGGCCCGCTCGCGCCGGTCGGTGAACACCTGGCGGATCAGCGAGAGCGTGGCCGGCATGATCATGGCCCCGCCGACGCCGAGCAGCGCCCTGGCCATGATCAGGGTCAGCGGGGTGGGCGCGAACGCCGCCCCCGCCGAGGCCAGGCCGAACAGCACGAAGCCGCCCAGGACCAGCCTTTTGCGCCCGTGACGGTCGCCGAGCGTGCCGAACACGATGAGCAGCGGCGCGACGACGAGCGAGTAGATGTCGATGATCCACAGCAGCTGCACGGCGGACGGCTCCAGCGCGGCCGTGAGCGCGGGCACCGCGATGTGCAGGACGGTGGCGTCGACCGTGATCAGGAGCAGGCTCAGGCAGAGCAGGACGAGGACGGCCCAGCGGTTGTCCCGGGGTTCGCGGCCGGCACGCCGTACGAGGGGTGCGGCCTGTGTGACGGTCATGGGCCTCCTCGCAGGCCGATCCGGTCACCAGGGCCCGCACATGCAAAATGGTCGAAAGCGACGAAACTCGCGGGGGGCGATCTCCTGCCCTCTCCTGCCGCGGCTCTCCGCTCCGGCTTGCGTGGCAGCTTAAGCCATGCCAGGCGCCGGGGATAGCGGTATCGGCGCATCCACGACCCGCCATACCTCTCTAGAGAGATACAGCCATATGTCGGGATCTACCCAACGCTCCCCCGCCGCCAGATCATGGAAGCCGTGGGGATCGATGGCAGTGCCGGGAAAGACGATATTTCCGATAAGTCCTCACGCGAGTGGTGCACCGAGGCGCTGACCAGGCTGAACGCCGGCCGTCCCGAGTCGGCGCTGGAGGCCGCGCGCCGGGCGGCCGACCTCGACCCGGCCGACGAATGGGCCCACCGCCTCATCAGCCTGGCCCACGAGCGGCAGGGACGCGACGCCGACGCCCTGCCCCCCGCCGAGCGCGCGGTGGACCTCGCACCCGGCTCCTGGTCGGCCCGCCTGCGCCTGGCCGCGATCTCCCGCCGGATCCCCGGCCGCTGGGCGGGGGCCGTCGCCGACGCCGTCCTGGCCGCCCGGTTCGCCCCTGAGGAGGCCGATCCGGAGGTGCTGCTCGGGGACCTGGCGCTGCTGCGCGGGGACCACCCGGACGCCGAGCGGGCCTACCGCGCCGCGCTCGCCCGCGATCCCGGCCATCCGCAGGCCCGCGTGAACCTGGCCCTGTCCCTGCTGCGCTGGGACCGGCCGCGTCCGCACCACGACCCCGCCTGGCCGGTCGATCCCCGCCAGACGGGACGGGCCAGGCGGGCGCTGGAGGTGTGGGCGCGCCAGACCCGGTTGTTGCTCGCCCTGGCCACGATCGCCGTCACGGCGGCCGCGCTGGCCCTTGAGGCGGGGGCGTGGGCCCAGGTGTGCGGGATCGGCGCGCTGGCCGCGCTGGTGCCCCTGACGGTGCGGCAGGCGCGGCGGGTGGGCGTCTGGGCGTACGTGCCGGCGATGGCGGGGCGCGATCCCTGGCTGGGCGCGGCCGTGTTGTCGGCCGGGTTGTCGGTGCCGGCGTTCGCCGCCTGGCTGCTGTTGGGCGCGGTGCCCGCGACGCCGTCCTGGCTCGACCCGGTCTGGGCAGGGCTGGCCGGGATCGTGGTCCTGGGGTGGCCGGCGCTGGCGGTCGTACGGGTGCTGGCGGAGGCGTGGCGGGGGCGGCCGATGTCGGCCCTGGCCGAGCTGGGGGCCGTACCCGGGGAGCGCACGGCGGCGCGCGACACCGGGGTGACGTTGTGGATCGTGCTCATCAGGACGTGGTCGGTGCTGGTGGCGCTGGCGGCCGGGGCTCTGGCGGTCGAGCCGCGGGCCGCGGTGGCGGCGGTGGCGGTGCCGTACCCGATGGTGCGGGCCTGCCTGCGCGCCCGGCGGAGGGGCGACGCGGGGCTGCTGGCCGCGGGCGCGCTGGTGGCGCTGGCCGCGCTGGGCTGCGCCGCGGGCGGCGCGCTGGGATCGCCGTGGGGATGGCGGGCGGGCCTGGGCGCGCTCGGCGCGGCGGTGGCGGTGTTCGCGGTACGGGCCCTGCGCGCGTGGTGGCACGGCGCGCCGGGACCCTGGCGGGCCTCTCTCGTCATGTGCGACCTGCCCATGGGCGGCGCGCCCTCGGTGGCGCTGACCTCCGAGGTACGCCAGGCGTTCGCCTACGCCAGGAGCCTCGTGCTGTCCTACGGCGACTCCATGGGCCCGCGGGTCGTCGGCGCGGCCGGCTCCCTCACCTCCTCGGGCGAGCTGCGGCTGATCGCCGAACCCCGGGTATGGGAGGCCGTCGAGGCCGACCCCCGGGTCGCGGTGTTCGCGGCCGACCCGCTGCAACGCCGGTTCTGGGTCGAGGTGCGCGGCATCGCCAGGGCCGGCCCGGACGTGCTGCGCATCACCCCCAAACAGGTGCTCGTCGGCGAGTTCCCCGGACGTCACCAGCGACGCTGACTAGAGTTTTGTTCTATGCGGACTCTGCGCACCCCCGAAGACCGCTTCGCCGGCCTGCCCGGCTTCCCCTACGAGCCCCGGTACGCCGACCTGCCCGACGGCCCGCGCATGGCCTACGTCGAGGCGGGCCCCGAGGACGGCGAGCCGGTCGTCCTGCTGCACGGCGAGCCGAGCTGGTCCTTCCTCTACCGCCACGTCATGCCCGAGCTGGCCGCGGCCGGGCTACGCGCGATCGCCCCCGACCTCATCGGCTTCGGCCGCTCCGACAAACCGGCCGACCCGGCCGACCACACCTACGCCCGGCACGTCGAGTGGACCCGCGCGCTGCTGTTCGACGCCCTCGGCCTGAACGGCGTCACCGTCGTCGGCCAGGACTGGGGCGGCCTGATCGGGCTGCGGATCGCCGCCGAGCATCCGGGGCGCGTCGCCAGGATCGTGGCCGCCAACACGGGCTTGCCCACGGGTGACATTCCCATGCCCGAGGTCTGGCACCGCTTCAAGGACGCCGTCACCGGTGCCCCCACGCTGGACATCGCCCGGTTCGTCCAGGCGGGCTGCCGGACCCGGCTCGGCGACGAGGTACGCGCGGCCTACGACGCGCCGTTCCCGGACGAGTCGTACAAGGCGGGACCGCGTGCCCTGCCCGGACTCGTGCCGACCACGCCCGACGACCCTGCCGCGCCCGCCAACCGCGCTGCCTGGCAGATCCTCACGACGCTCGACCGGCCGTTCCTGGTGGCCTTCTCCGACGGAGACCCCATCACCGGCGGCATGGCGCCCGTCATGCTCAAGGCGATCGCGGGCACGGCCGGGCTGTCCCATCCCGTGATCGCCGGCGCCGGCCATTTCCTCCAGGAGGACGCCGGGACCGAACTCGGACGTCAGATCGCCCTTTTCGTGACCTCCACCTAGCGTGTCAGGCCCGCCCAATCGTCGGTCCGGTGCGGTATAACCGGGGGCGGACCGGGGAGGCGTGATGCGTGAGTCCGACAGGGCCCAGGCCGCGGGGCGGGCCGCGGCGCGGGATCTGTTCGAGCAGGTGCGGCTGCGTTATTTCCAGATTCCCCCGGCTGTGCGCCGGGTGCTCTACGCCGTGCTGCTCGTGGCCGCCATGGGGGTGGGGGCGGCGCTCGGCTGGGATCTGCTGAAGACGTTCCCTCTTGTGCTGCTGGCGCTCGCCTTCGTGGCGCTGACCATGCGCTTCCCGCGGGCCGCGGCGACCGCGCTGGTCGTGGCCGGCTGGGCCGTGCTGGCGCTGCCGCTGTTCTCCGGGCTCTTCCCGGCCGGTTCCCTGGCGGTGCACGCGATGCTCGGGCTCGCCCTGCCGGTCGCCGCCGCCGCCCATCTCATCCGCTGGGTCACGCCGTGGGTGACCACGCTGGCGGCGCTCGTACCGGCGGCGGCGGTGGCCGCCGCGCTCTCCCCCCTGTCGGCGACGATCGCGCTCTGGGGCGCCTGCCTGGTGGCCGCCGTCGTCCTCGTCTACCGGTTCCTCCAGGCGCGCCGGGCCAGGGCCGAGCTGACCGTGGAGGAGCAGCAGGTCCGCGTACGAGGCCGCGAGGGCAAGCCGGAGCAGCAGTCCGACAAGGCGGCGGCGCCGCCGCAGATCTCCGTCGAGGACGCGCTGGCCGAGCTGGAGGGCATGATCGGGCTGGCGCCCGTCAAAGAGCAGGTGCGCTCGATCGCCGCCTCCATCGAGGCCACCCGGCTGCGCGCCGAGGCCGGCTACACCGCCGGGCGTCCGACCAGGCATTTCGTGTTCGTCGGCCCCCCTGGCACCGGCAAGACCAGCGTGGCCCGCGCGCTGGCCAAGATCTTCTACGCGTTCGGCCTGCTGGAGACCCCCTACGTGGTCGAGGCGCAGCGGGCCGACCTGGTGGGCGAGTTCCTGGGCGCGACCGCGATCAAGACCAACGAGCTGGTCGACCGGGCGCTCGGCGGCGTGTTGTTCATCGACGAGGCGTACGGCCTGGTCAACTCCTCCGACGGCCAGCCCGACAGGTTCGGCGCCGAGGCCGTGCAGACCCTGCTCAAACGGGCCGAGGACGACCGCGACCGCCTGATCATCATCCTGGCCGGCTACGAGCAGGAGATGGCCTCGTTCCTGTCCAGCAATCCGGGCCTGGCCAGCAGGTTCGCCACCCGGGTGCGCTTCCCCAGCTACTCCGCCGCCGAGCTGGCCGAGATCACCGAGGTGCTCCAGCGGCGCAGGGGCGACACGATGGGCCCCGACACCAAACGCGCCCTGCTCGGCCTCTACGACGACGTCCAGCGGCGCGGCCTGGTCGACGAGCTGGGCAACGCCCGGTTCGTCCGCACGCTGGTCGAGGCCGCCGCGCAGGCCAGGGACGTCCGGGTGGTGGGCGCCGGCGGCACCCCGACCACACAGGACCTGGTGACCACCGCCACGCCCGACGTGACCAAGGCGTTCGAGGAGCTGACCGCCCGCTTCCGCGGCTACGTGGCCACCCCCACGCTGGAGGAGGCGCTGGCCGACCTCGACAGGATGGCCGGCCTCGAACCGGTCAAACGCCAGGTGCACGCCATCGCCGCCCAGCTCCAGGTGGCCCGGATGCGGCAGGAGCGCGGGCTGCCCACGCCGCCGCAGATGCGCCACTTCGTCTTCGCCGGGCCGCCCGGCACCGGCAAGACCACCGTCGCGCGGGTGCTCGGCCGGGTCTTCGCCGCGCTCGGCCTGCTGGCCAGGCCCGACGTGGTCGAGGCCCACCGGGCCGACCTGGTCGGCCAGCACCTCGGCGCGACCGCGATCAAGACCAACGAGCTGGTCGACCGCGCGCTCGGCGGCGTGTTGTTCATCGACGAGGCCTACAGCCTGGTCAACCCCGGCTACGCGGGCGGCGACGCCTTCGGCTCCGAGGCCGTGCAGACCCTGCTCAAACGGGCCGAGGACGACCGCGACCGCCTGGTCGTCGTGCTGGCCGGCTACCCCCGCGAGATGGACTCCTTCCTGGCCACCAACCCCGGCCTGGCCAGCCGGTTCAACCAGCGTGTGGCCTTCCCCAGCTACGCCCCGCGCGAGTTGTCGCAGATCGCGGTGCTGCTGGCGGAGAAGGCCGGCGACACCTTCGACGAGCAGGCCCAGCGCGACCTCGACGAGGTGTTCGCCTGGGTGTGCGAGGAACGGCTGATCGACGGCCTGGGCAACGGCCGCTTCGCCCGATCCCTGTTCGAGCGGGCCGCGATGCGCCGCGACGTGCGCCTGGCGGCCCAGGCGGCGGGCGGCGGGGCGGCCACCGCGGCCGACCTCACCACGATCACCAGCGACGACGTGCGCACCGCCGTGGACGAACTTTCCGGACGTTAACCCCTCTTTGGCATTTCCCCGCGCCACGATGCTGCCGCCTGTAGCAGTATGACTACCTATCGTGTGCGTCCGGGAGGGGGACGATGGCGGGGTTCCTGGCCCGCAGGCTGCTCAACTACGTGGTGCTGGTCGCCGTGGCCGCGAGCCTGGCGTACCTGCTGGCGGCCGGGGCGCTCGACCCGCGCTCCAACTACGCCGACCGCACCCCCAAGCCGCCGCCCGCCGTCGTCGACGCCCAGCTCACCGCGCTCAACCTCAACGACAAGACCCCGCTGCTGCAGCGCTACGCCACCTGGGCCTCGGGCGTGCTGCACGGCGACTTCGGCAAGACCGTCACCGGCTCGCCGGTCAACGAGGACCTCAAACGCCGGATGGGGGTCACGTTCCGGCTGGTCATCCTGGGGTTGCTGTTCGGGAGCCTGCTCGGGGTGCTGCTGGGCGCGTACGCGGCGGTCAGGCAGTACGGCTGGTTCGACCGGCTCTCGACCGGCCTGTCGTTCGTCGTGCTCGCGGTGCCCGTCGTGGTGCTGGCCAACATGCTGATCCTGGCCGGCACCTGGGCCAACGACAACGTCTTCGGCCGCCAGGTGCTGCTGGTGAGCGGCGAGTACAGCGACGGCCTGCAGACCGGGTTCTGGGGTCACGTGCTCGACCGGCTGCAACACCTGGTGCTGCCGACGATCTCGTTGTCCGTGGGCCTGATCGCGGTCTTCAGCCGCTACCAGCGCAACATGATGCTCGACGTGCTCGGCGCCGACTTCGTCCGTACGGCCAGGGCCAAGGGGCTGAGCAGGCGCAAGGCGCTCACCCGCCACGCGCTGCGCACCGCGCTGATCCCGGTGGCCACCTACTTCGCCTTCACGTTCGGCAGCCTGCTGACCGGGGCCACCTTCACCGAGAAGATCTTCGGCTGGCACGGGCTGGGCGAGCAGCTGATCAACTCGATCTTCACCAACGACGTCAACACCGTGGCCGCGATCTCCTTCCTCGCCGCCGTGGCCGTGTTGTGCGCGGCGCTCGCCTCCGACCTGGTGCACGCCGCGCTCGACCCGAGGGTGCGGGCGTGATGACGCTCTCGGACGAGGAGCTGGCCGAGGAGCTGACCACCGACCTGGGCCGGGCGCCGTCGCGGCTGCGGGTGGTGGCCGCGCGCTTCTTCCACTCGGCGCAGGGGATCATCGGGTTCGCGGTGCTGGCGCTGATGTTCCTGCTGGCGTTCGCAGGGCCGCTGTTCAGCCCGTGGACGTACACCGACAAGGACTTCACGGCGTTCCTGCAGCCGCCCTCGGCCCGCCACTGGTTCGGAACGCTCCAAACAGGCGCCGACGTCTACGCGGTGACCCTGCGCGGCATGCAGAAGTCGCTGATCGTGGGCCTGCTGGCGGCGCTGGTCTCGACGGCGGTCGCGGCCGTGGTCGGGGCCTTCTCCGGCTACTTCCTGGGCTGGACCGACCGGACGCTGAGCTGGGTGACCGACCTGCTGCTGGTGCTGCCCGCGTTCCTCATCCTGGCGATCATGTCGCCGCTGTTCGGGGCCGGGCAGTGGGTGCTGTTCGTGATCATGCTGGCGCTGTTCCTGTGGATGGTGACCTCGAAGATCGTCCGGGGGATGACGATCTCACTGAAGGAGCGCGAGTACATCCAGGCCGCCCGTTTCATGGGGGTGACGCCGGTGCGGATCATCTTCCGGCACGTGATCCCCAACCTGTCCTCGCTGCTCATCGTGGACGCCACGCTCAACGTCAGCGCCGCCATCCTGACCGAGACCTCGCTGTCGTACTTCGGGTTCGGCATCCAGCCGCCCGACGTCTCCTTCGGCACGCTGATCGCCGACGGCTCGCGCACGGCGGTCTACGCCCCGTGGACGTTCTGGTTCGTGGCGGGGCTGCTGGTGGTGACCGTGCTCGCGGTCAACCTCATCGGCGACGCGCTGCGCGACGCCTTCGACCCGGCGGCCCGGCGATGAGCCCCGAGGCGAACCCGGTCCTGGAGGTCAACGACCTCCATGTGTCCTTCGGCGACGTACGCGCGGTGCGCGGGGTCAGCTACGCCGTCGGCCCGGGTGAGGTGCTGGGCATCGTGGGCGAGTCCGGATCGGGCAAGTCGGTCACCTCGGCGGCGGTCATGGGCCTGCTGCCGCCGTCGGCCCGGGTCACCGGATCCGTACGCCTGCACGGCAAGGAGCTGATCGGCGCCTCCGAACGGGAGCTGACCCGCTTCCGCGGCAAGACCGTGTCGATGGTGTTCCAGGACCCGCTGTCGGCGCTCACGCCCGTCTACCGGGTGGGCGACCAGATCGCCGAGGCCGTACGCATCCACCAGCGGGTGAGCAAGGAGAACGCCGCGGTCAAGGCCGTCGAGCTGCTGGAACTGGTCGGCATCCCGTCGCCGAGCGAACGGGCGCTGGCCTTCCCGCACGAGTTCTCCGGCGGCATGCGGCAGCGCGTGATGATCGCGATGGCCATCGCCAACGACCCCGACGTGATCATCTGCGACGAGCCCACCACCGCGCTCGACGTGACCATCCAGGCGCAGGTCCTGGAGGTGCTGAAGAAGGCCCAGCGGGAGACCGGCGCGGCGATCGTCATGATCACCCACGATCTCGGCGTGGTGGCCGGGTTCGCCGACCGCGTGCTGGTCATGTACGCCGGGCGTCCGGTCGAGGTGGGCGACGTCGACGACATCTACTACCGGATGCGGATGCCGTACACGGCGGGGTTGCTGGCCTCGATCCCGCGGGTCGACCGGGGCGGGCGGCAACCGCTGACGCCGATCGCCGGGAACCCGCCCTCCCCGGCGGCGCTGCCGCCGGGCTGCCCGTTCGCGCCGCGCTGCCCCCTCCACATCCCCGACTGCGACACCGCCGAGCCGCCGCTGTTCGAGGTGGGCGTTCACCATCGGGCGGCGTGCATCCGCTGGGAGGAGGTGCACCCCCAGGGCCCCGGCCGTCACGCGGCCATGGAGCCGGCCGCGCCGCCGGTCCGCGGCGAGCGCACGGTCCTGGAGGTGGACGGCCTGGTCAAGGACTATCCGCTGCTCAAGGGGGCGCTGTTCAAGCGCCGGGTCGGCACGGTGCACGCGGTGGCCGGCGTCAGCTTCGACATCCGGCAGGGCGAGACCCTGGGGCTGGTCGGCGAGTCGGGCAGCGGCAAGACCACGACGCTGACGCAGATCCTGGAGCTGGTTCCGCCGCAGGAGGGGCGCGTGGTCGTGCTGGGGCGCGACACCGCCCGGCTCGGCAGCGCCGGGCGCACCGCGATCAGGCGGGACATGCAGGTCGTCTTCCAGGACCCGATGGCCTCGCTCGACCCGCGCATGACGGTCTACGACATCCTGGCCGAGCCGCTGCGCACCCACGGGGAGCGCCGTCCGGGCCGCCGGGTCGGCGAGCTGCTCGCGCTGGTGGGCCTCGACCCGGCGCACGCGGCCCGCTACCCGCAGGACTTCTCCGGCGGCCAGCGGCAGCGCATCGGCATCGCCCGGGCGCTGGCGCTGGAGCCGAGGCTGCTGGTGCTGGACGAGCCGGTCTCCGCGCTCGACGTGTCGATCCAGGCGGGCATCGTCAACCTGCTCGGGTCGCTGCGTGCCAGGCTCGGGTTGTCGTACCTGTTCGTGGCGCACGACCTGGCCGTGGTGCGGTACATCGCCGACCGGGTGGCGGTCATGTACCTGGGCAGGATCGCCGAGATCGGGCAGGTGGACGCGGTCTACGGGGCTCCGGCGCATCCGTACACGCAGGCTCTGCTGTCGGCGATCCCGCTGCCCGACCCGGCGCGCGAGCGCCAACGCGAACGCATCCTGCTCGAAGGCGACCTGCCCAGCCCGGCCGACCCGCCGACGGGCTGCCGCTTCCGTACCCGGTGCCCGAAGTTCCGTTTGGAGCTCGACGACGACGAACGCACGCTCTGCGTGCGGGTCGAGCCCGAGGTGCTGCCGGTGGGCGACGACCAGGGCGCGGCCTGCCATTACGCCGAGAGGCGTGACGTCGTCTAGATCAGGAGGAATGCGCGCAGATGAAAGCTTCACGTCTTGTCGTGGCCGTCGCGGTGACCGGCTCACTGTCCCTGGTGGGCTGCGGCGGCGGCGGTTCGGGGGGCGGCTCGACGAGCAGCCCGGAGGGCACGCACAAGACCATCAGAGCCTTCGACATCAACCCGCAGCCGCGTGACAAGGTCAAGGACGGCGGCACGCTGCGGTGGGGCATCAACGAGTTCCCCACCCAGTGGAACCGCAACCACGTCGACGGCAACCTGGCGATGGCGGCCGTGATCAGCAACGCGCTGCTGCCCTCGCCGTTCGTCTCCGACGAGAAGGCGGAGATCTCCGTCGACCGCGACTACGTGCTCGACGCCAAGGTCACCGACCAGAGTCCCAAGCAGGTCGTCACCTACACCCTCAACCCCAAGGCCAAGTGGTCGACCGGGCAGCCCATCACCTGGGCCGACTACCAGGCGCAGTGGCAGGCGCTGAACGGCCGCAACCCCGAGTTCCACATCGTCTCCTCCACCGGCTACCAGGACATCCAGAAGGTGGAGCGGGGCAAGGACGACTACGAGGTCAAGGTCACCTTCATCCGGCCGTTCGGCGACTGGCAGTCGTTGTTCGGGCCGCTGCTGCCGGCCTCCACCAACAAGACGCCGCAGGCGTTCAACAACGCCTGGCTGAACCAGATCCCGATGACCGCCGGGCCGTTCAAGTTCAAGGGCTTCGACCAGACGGCCAAGACCATCACGATCGTGCGCGACGACGCCTGGTGGGGCGACCGGGCCAAGCTCGACCAGATCATCTACCGGGCCTCCGAGCAGGACTCCCTGATCGGGGCGTTCAGCAACGGCGAGCTCGACCTCATCGACGTCGGGCCGTCGGCGCCCGACTACGCGCGGGCCAGGGGCACCCAGGGGGCGCAGGTACGCCAGGCCGCCGGGCCCGACTTCCGGCACTTCACCTTCAACGGGTCGAGCGAGCTGCTCAAGGACGTGAACGTGCGGCAGGCCGTCCAGCTCGGCATCAACCGGCAGGCCATCGCGCAGTCCGACCTGCAAGGGCTCGACTGGCCGATCGCGCTGCTGAACAACCACTTCCTCATGAACACCCAGGAGGGATACCTGGACAACGCCGGAAACCTCGGCGTCTACAACCCCGAACGCGCCAAGCAACTGCTGGACGCGGCCGGCTGGAAGCTGAACGGGACCGTCAGGCAGAAGAACGGGAAGCCGCTCGACCTGCGGTTCGTCGTGCCGTCGGGGGTGCAGTTGAGCAAGTCGGAGGGTGAGCTGGCCCAGAACATGCTGGCCCAGATCGGGGTGAAGCTCACGATCAAGGCGGTGCCGAGCGACGACTTCTTCACCAAGTACGTCATCCCCGGCAACTTCGACATAACGCCATTTGCCTACATTGGGACGCCCTTTCCGATTTCGAGTAGCTATGGGATCTATGCGAACTCGGCGGACGGGAAGACCTGGAACGCCAACTTCGGGCGTACGGGCTCGGCGGAGATCGACCAGGCCATGGACAAGGCGGCCCAGAACCTCGACCCGGCGGGGGCCCGTACGCAGACGAACGAGGCCGACGGGCTGATCTGGAAGCTGGTCAACGTCCTGCCGCTCTACCAGCGTCCGCAGAACGTGGCGGCCAAGCAGACCCTGGCCAACGTCGGCGCCCGCGGCTTCTACGACCTGCGCTACGAGGACATCGGCTTCACCGGCTGACCCGGGCCCGGCGGTGGGCGAACGCCGGAAGGCGGCCGTCGAATGCTGTCCGATATCCTCCCCTATCTCCCGCTTCGGCACTCCGGTGGCGGCGGAGTGTCGGTGGCGGGCGATAGAAGTGGACGCATGATGCTGGAGCTCACCTGGCCGCAGATCCTCGGCTGGCGGCTGCGCAGGCAGTTCGTGGCCGGCGCCGACGGGCCCGACGTGGTGTCGGTGGCCCGCCGGTTGTGCGGGGTGCAGGCGCAGGTCGCCTCCTCCGCCCAGCTCGCCGTGGCGGTCAGGAGCGCCCGGCCCGACCCCGGCGAGATCGACAGGGCCCTGTGGACCGACCGCACCCTGGTGAAGACCTGGCTGATGCGCGGCGGCACCCTCCATCTGGTGCCCGCCGACGAGCTGGCCGGCCTGTGCTCGGCGCTGGCCACGCTGCGGTCCTGGGAGAAGGGGTCCTGGCAACGCGGCCACGGGGTGACCGCCGCCGAGATCGCGGCCGTCATCGAGGCCGTGCCCGAGGCGCTCAAGGGCGCGCCGCTGACACGGGAGGAGCTGGTCGACGAGGTCGTCGCGCTGACCGGCGAGGCCCATCTGCGCGAGGCGCTGACGTCCGGCTGGGGGGCGCTGCTCAAGCCGCTGAGCCGCCTGGGCGAGTTGTGCTACGGCCCGCCCCGCGAGGGCAAGGTGACCTTCACCTCGCCGCGTTCGTGGGTGCCTGGCTGGCCGGGGGCCCTCCCGCCGCAGGAGGAGGCGGGCGTACGGGTGTTGCGGGCGTTCCTGGGGGCCCATGGGCCGGCCACGCCGGAGATGTTCGACACGTGGCTGTTCGGCGGGGTGGCCAAAAAGGCGGTGCTCAAGGGATGGGTCAAGGCCCTCGCGCCGGAGCTGGTGGAGGTCAGGGCCGACGACGGCACGACCCTTCTTGCCCTGGCCGAGCACGCCGACGACCTGGCCGCCGCCCGTCCCTCGGCGGACGTCCACCTGCTGCCGGGCTTCGACCAGTTCATCCTGGGGGCGCCGCGGTCCCTCGCGCCGCTCCTCCCGCCGTCGCTCAAGCCCAAGGTGAGCCGTCAGGCGGGCTGGATCTCCCCCGTGGTGGTCCACGAGGGGCGGGTGGCCGGTGTCTGGGAGGCGAAGAACGGCGCCATCACCCTCGACCTCGCCGCCCCGGTGCCGCAGGACGCGCTCGACCGCGCCCTGACCCGCATGCGCCTGCTGCTGGGTCCGGCGGCGGCGTAGCGGGAGCCGGTCAGCCGGTGGTGGTGGCCATCACCCGGTCGACGATGCCCTTGTTGCCCTCCTCGCGGGCGCAGTGGGCGCAGCAGTACCAGTGTTCGCCCGACTGCACGCCGTGCCCGATGACCTTGGTACTGCAGTGCTCGCAGATGGGCGCCATGGCCTCGATCGCGCACTGGAAGCAGTCGAAGGTGTGCACGACTCCCTGCGCGCGCACCTCGAACGCCATGTCGTAGTCGTTGCCGCAGTTCTCGCAGACGGCCATGGTGATCCCCTCTTCACACGTCCGAATCAATTCGGGCAATACCCGGATCCGTGGCGTCCTTTCCCCAACGAACCGCCATTTTCAGGCCGAGTCACCATCGATCACAGCAAAGCGCGCAATAAGCGGAAGCCCGAGAAGGCCGAGGGCGGCGAGCGCGGCGGGCAGCCCGAACGGGCCGGCCAGGCCCGCCACCAGCAGCGGGCTGATGACGAACCCGGTGTAGGAGACCGTGGAGACGCCCCACACCAGCGTCCCGGTGGGGTCGTCGGCGGCCGAACGGCTGAGCAGGGCCGGCACCAATGGCCCGAGCGTCAGCCCAGTGAGGGCGAAGCCCGCCAACGTCATCGGCACGCCCCTGCTCCTCCCGGCCAGGCCGATCCCGGCCGCGCCGCCCACCCCCGCGACCAGGTACAACCCGCGCAGCGGCACCCGGGGCAACGCCTGGGCGGCCAGTCGCCCGGCCGTGAGCGCCGCCATGTAGACCGAGGGCGCGAGGCTGGCGGTCAGGGGGGCGGCGTCCCGGTGGTCCTCCAGCAGGAGCACCGACCACTGCTCGACCGCGTTCTCGATCACCAGCACGCACGCGGCCAGCGCCCCGAGCAGCAGCGCGAGCCCCCACAGCGCGCGCCTCGCGCCGGGGTCGCCGGAGGCGGCGGGCAGGCCGCGTCCGACCGCCAGGCCCGGCAGCGACAGGGACGTCGCCACCACCAGCAGCGCGATCACCACGAGCACGGTCCCGACGCCGATCCCCAGCGACCGGGCCAGCCCGGCGAGCGGCGCGGCCACGATGACGGCGACGGGGAAGGCCGCGTGCACCGGCTGGAAGAGCCGCCGCCCGCTCTCGCGTTCGACGCGGCCGGTGGTCAGGTTCAGCGTCACGTCGAGCGCGCCGCTGGCCGCGCCGAGCAGCAGCAGCCCGGCCGCGAGCTGCCACAGCTCGGTGACCGCGGCGAGCCCCGCCACGGTCAGCCCGAACAGCGCGGTCGCGGCCGTCAGGGCCCGGCGCTCGCGCCCGCGCGCCAGCCGTCCGGTCAGCACCATCGCGGGCAGGGCTCCGAGCGGCACGGCGCTCAGCGCCGTGCCGAGCTCGGCCGCCGAGACGCCGAGCTCCAGCTTCACGGCCGGCAACAACGCCGACCACGCCCCCCAGAACACGGCCCAGACGGCGGACACCGCGATGAGCGGCATTCACCAACCCCCTTGAATTACGGTTAAGTCTCCGTAAAGATCGACGACGTCCTTAATATCCCCCGTCGAAGGGAATATCGTGCTGACACGAACGGTCATGGCGGCCGGTCTGGTCGTCGCCGGTATCGCCGCCACCCCCGCCTCGGCCGCCGCCGCCTCCGCGGCCACCGAGTCGCCGGAGCAGGTCTGCGGTCCGGGCTACCACCGGGTCCAGGACGGCCACCGTGCGATGAAGACGCGCGAGGGTGCGGTGTTCGGGCACGTCTACCTGATGTACGACAAGCGCGCCGGCAAGAACTGCGTGGCCGCGATCAAGACCGCCTACCGCGGCAGCCGTACGGTCACCGGCGCCTCCATCGAGGTCCGCGGCGGCGGCCGGAGCGAGGACGTGCAGCGTTACCGCTTCTACGCCGAGACCGGCCACATCGACGGAAGCTGGAAGTGCGTGAAGTACGCGGGCTGGACGCGCGACCCGGACGGCCGGGTCGAGGCGTGGGGCGGCCGCAACTCCTGGGGCAACTGCGGGGGCTGAGCCGGAAATCCCGTCCTTCTCTCCGGAGCTGTCACAACCCGCCGGGCTGTCTCGTCCTGTGTCATGGAACCGACACCTAGGAGGATCGCATGACCCAGCGGATCGACATCGCCAAGCTCGCCCCGGAGGCGTACCGGGGGTTCCTGGCCGTGGAGAAGTACATGCACGACAGCGACCTGCCGGGCGCCACGATCGAGCTGGTCAAGCTGCGTGCCAGCCAGATCAACGGCTGCGGCTACTGCGTGCACACGCACAGCAGCGACATGAAGAAGGCCGGGGAGAGCGACGAGCGGCTGTGGTCGGTCGCGGCCTGGCGGGAGGCCACGGTCTTCACCCCGGCCCAACGGGCGGCGCTGGCGCTGACCGAGGACGCCACCCGGCTGGCCGACCGCGGCGAGGCCGTGCCGGACGAGGTGTGGCAGCAGGCGGCCGAGCACTACGACGACAGGCAGCTCGCCGCGCTCGTCGTGTCGATCGCGATGATCAACGCCTGGAACCGGGTCGGCGTGGCCACCCGCATGGTCCCCAGGACCTGACGCGGCCCGGCGGGCGTCGTACGTAGAAGCGGCGTCGCCGTGGAAGCGGCATGGCCGCAGAAAGCGGCGTAGTCGTGGAAATGCGTTGAACGCACCTGTCAGGCCCGGTTAGGTTGGCGCGCAAGGCGGGTGGCCACCACCCGCCGAACCGCCATCAGGCGCGATGCATGATCGCGGCGCTGGGAGGGGGAGGACCATGAAGCGGGTCAGAGTCCTGAAGTCGACGTCCAGAAGGCGTCCGCACCCGTCGGCCGAGCCGGATCTGCGCACCCCGTCGGGGCGCAAATTGCCCTATTAGTTACCCTTTACACCGAACTTACGGGTGTCTCGATAGACACAGAGGTAACAGAAACATCACGGGGGGCTCACCATGAAGAGGCTTGCGGTGGTACCACCGCAGATCGCCAGGCACAAGATCCGCGACATCCGCGCGGCCGTCCACCGGAGGAGGTCCGTGGCCGCCGACCCCAAGGTCGTCGACCTACGGGCCTACAGCGGCCGGAACGTCATCCGCTTCCCCGGCGGACCGACACCCGCCGCGTAGCGGCTCGCCTGTAGCCGGCCCGCACACAGCCGGCCCGCACACAGCCGGCCCGCGCGCCGAAGGCTCCCGACCGGCCTCCCCCCGCCGGACGGTCAGCCGTAGAGCCTCTTGGCGTACGACTCGCCGTAGTACGCCTCCAACTGCTCCAGCGTCTCCTCCACGACCTGCAACTCCTTGATCAGCTTGGCGTGCGAGGGCAGGACCGAGGGGTTCCAGGAGTCGGGCGTCCAGAGCTGCGAGCGCAGGAACGCCTTGGCACAGTGGAAGAAGATCTGCTCGATCTCCACCACCAGGGCGAGCCGTGGCCGGTGGCCCTTGACGATCATCTCGTCGAAGAACGGCGCCTCGCGGACGAGCCGGGCGCGGCCGTTCACGCGCAGGGTCTCGTTGCGGCCGGGGATCACGAAGATCAGCCCCACGTGCGGGTTCTTCAACACGTTGAGGAACCCGTCGGCCCGGCGGTTGCCCGGACGGTCGGGGATGGCGATCGTGGTGTCGTCGATGACGTGCACGAACCCGGCCGGGTCGCCCTTGGGCGAGACATCGCAATTGCCCTGCTCGTCGGAGGTGGCGATCAGGCAGAACGGGGAGGCCGCGAGCCAGTCGCGGTCACGTGGGTGCAGCCGGACCCGTTCCTTGGTCACGGCCCTTGGCATGACCTCGCCCAGCAATTCCCGCAGTTCGTCCTCGGACTCGATCTCCGCCCAGCTCATCTGATCTCCTCTCGGGGGTTCCCGCCCGATTTTGTCAGGTGATCGGGGTCAACATGCGGCGGGGCCCCCGCAGTACCACGCTGACCGGATCGTCCCGGTTGCCCTCCAGGCCCGGGCCGGGGCGCACCTCGATCTCCTCCAGCCCGACGTACGCGCCGCAGGACGGGCACCGGGACACCGGGTCGAGCCGGGCGCCGCAGGTCGCGTGGTGGAACAGGCGGCGCGGCCCGGCCCCGCCGAGGTTGCGTTCGCCCCACTGGGACATGGCCAGCAGCGGCACCCACAACTCGCGGCCCATCGGGGTCAGGACGTACTCGTCGCGGGGCGGGTTGTCCTGGTAGCGGCTCCTGACCAGGACCCCGGCCTCGACCAGCGCGCCGAGCCGCTGGGACAGGACGGCCCTGGGGATGTCGAGGTGGGCCAGGAAGTCGCCGAAGCGGCGCACGCCGTACATGGCGTCGCGGACCACCAGGAGCGTCCACCGTTCGCCGATCACTTCCAGGGCCTTGGCCAGCGAGCAGTCCTGGCCTTCGTAGTTCTTGCCGAGCGCCATGGACCCCATGTTAGTTCATTCATCGAACCGTGTTACGGTCCACAAATGAGTTCAATGACCGAACTGACCCGGGTGCGGCCGGGCACGCTCGCCGTGGCGTCGGCGGCGCCGCTGCTGGTGCTGACGAACTACACCGTGCCGATGGTGACGTTGCCGCAGACCGCCGCGTCCCTGGGCGCGGGGCCGACGGGACCGGTGTGGATGCTGGGCGGCATCTCGCTCGGGTTGTCGGCGCTGCTGCTGGTCTCCGGCGGGCTGGCCGACGACCACGGGCGGCGGCGGGTGCTGGTGTGGGGGTCGGCCGTGCTGGCCGCCGCCGGGGTGGCGGCCGGCGTGGCCACGTCGGTCCTGGTGTTCGTGCTGGCCAGGCTGGCGCAGGGCGGGGCGAGCGCGGCCGTCCTGGCCGCCAGCCTCGGCATCGTCGGCCACGCCTACCCCTCGGGCGCCGAGCGGGTGCGCGCCACCGGCCTGTACGGCGCCATGATCGGCCTGGGCACCGCCGTCGGCCCGCTGGCCTCGGGCGTACTGGCCACGGCGACGAGCTGGCGGGCGGTGTACTGGGTGTTGTCGGGCGCCGCGCTCGCCCTCGCGGCGGCGTCGGCGCGGCTGCTGGCCGAATCGCGCTCCCCCACGCCCCGCCGGTTCGACGTGCCGGGTGTGGTGCTGCTCAGCCTGGGCGTGGCGGCGCTGGTCGCGGGCGTGACGGAGGGGCGCGCCGGCTGGGGACGGCCGGTCGTGGTCGGGGCGTTCGTGCTGGCGGTGGCGCTGGTGGCGGCGTTCGTGTGGATGGAACGCCGGCGGGCCGAGCCGCTGCTCGACCTGGAGCTGTTCCGGCGGCCGGTGTTCCTGGTGGCCACGGGTGGGGCGCTGGTCGTCGGGGCGGCGGTCGTGGGCCTGCTCAGCTACCTGCCGACCGTGCTGCAGGCCGCCCACGGGCTGACGCCGCTGCAGACGGGCCTGCTGTTCTGCCTGTGGTCGGGCACGTCGTTCGTGGTGTCGCTGCTGTCCCGGCTCGTACGCCTGCGCACCGCCGCCCGCCTGGCACTCGGCCTCGGCCTGACCGCGCTCGGGTTCGCCGGTCTGCTGGGCATGGGCGGCTCGCTGGACCTGCCGCTGGTCACGGCCGGGCTGCTGGTGAGCGGCGCGGGCTCCGGACTGATCAACTCCTCGATCACCCACCTGGCGATCGAGAGCGTCCCGGCCCACCGGGTGAGCATGGGCTCGGGCGCCAACAACACCGCCCGGTACGTCGGCTCCTCGCTTGGCGCGGCCGGCGTGGCCGCGCTCGTCGGCGCGTACGGCCTGGACGTGGGGACGACGGTCGCCGTGGCGGGCTGCGTCGTGCTGGCGGCGGCCACGGCGCTGGCCGCGCTGCTCACCCGGCCGTGAGCTACCAGCGTCTGGCCCGGGCCATCGAGTTCAGCAGCGCGTCGCGCTCGTCCGTGAACCTGCCCGGTTCCATGCCCTGCCGTTCGGCCCGCAGGTGCAGCATGGTCAGCTCGGTCGCCGCCTGCTGGTAGTCGCTCATCGCGCGGCCGAGCCCGGCGCCCCTGGCCCACTTGCGGGCCTCCTTGCGGCCCTTGAGCGTGCTCAGCATCCGCAGGTCGTCCTCGGCGACCAGGCCCGTCGGGGCGTAACCGGGCAGGTAGACGCCCATCTTGGAGATGAGCTGGCGGCGTTCGGCCACGGTCACGACGATGAGCAGGACGAGCGCCACCATGATCACCAGGTACGCCGTGCCGAGCCAGGCCAGCGACTGGGTGGAGGCGGCGCCGTTCCAGAGCCCGTGCAGGAAGACCGCGGCCAGGTAGCCCAGCGGGATCGCGGCGAACCTGGCGGGCGTGCGGCGGGTGAGCGCGTAGGCGACCCCGAGGCCGATCATCGAGGTGTAGATGGGATGGCCGAGCGGGTCGATCAGCCCCCTGAGCACGAACAGCCGCACCGCCGCGCCGGTGCCGTCCTGGCCGAAGGCGATCAGGTAGTAGCCGATGTTCTCGACGGCGGCGAAGCCGAGGCCCGCCATGGAGGCGTAGACGATGCCGTCGGTCAGGCCGTCGATCTCCTGTTTCCGGCGCAGGAGCAGCAGCAGCGCCGAGCCCTTGAGCGCCTCCTCGATCACCGGGGCCAGGAACACCGTGCCCACGTCGTTGACGAGCTGGGTGCCGTAGCCGGCCCGCAGGAACAGCGCCTGGCCCGCCAGCGTCAGCCCGACGCCCAGCACGATCGCCACGCCGCCGCCCCACGCGAAGGCGAAGGCGAGGTGCAGCTTGGGCTCGGGCTCCAGCCGGTCGAGCGAGAGCACGGCCGCCAGCAGCACCGGCAGCGGCGCGATGCCCAGCAGCGCCGACAACCCGAACCCGACCGGCCCGCCCTTGCGCAGCATGAGCCCCAGGACGATGAGGGCGATGACGCCCGAGACCACCAATCCGATCAGGAGGGCCTTGCTGGGTCTCTTGGCGGGCTGCGGTGCTGTCATGGGGGGGCGCCTTTCTCCGACTCGGTGCACCTACTATGAGCGTTCCCGGCCGTCGCACACTTGACAGTCGCTTACATCACCGTGACTCGCGGTAATAGGGGTCGGCCACGACGGATTCCCCGTCCACGTACGAGTACACCTCGCGCCCGGAGACGAACACCCGCAGTGCTCTGCTCATGACGTCGAGCGGGTCGCCGCCGCAGATCACCACGTCGCCGTCGAGGCCGGGCCGCAGCGCGCCCACCCGGTCGTCGATGCCCATGATGCGGGCCGGGTTGACGGTGATCGAGCGCAGGGCGGTGTCCCGGTCGAGCCCCTCCTTGACGGCGAGGGTGGCCTGGTGGACGAGGAAGTGGATGGGCACCACGGGATGGTCGGTGGTGATCGCCAGCTCGACCCCGGCACGCGCCAGGATGCCCGGGTTGCGAAGGGCGCGCTGCCGCAGCTCGACCTTCGACCGGCTGGTGAACAGCGGGCCGATGATGACGGGCACGTTCCGCTCGGCCAGCGTGTCGGCCAGCAGGTGGCCCTCGGTGCCGTGGTTGATGATCACCCGGTAGCCGAACTCGGCGGCCAGGCGCAGCGCGGTGGCGATGTCGTCGGCGCGGTGGGTGTGCTGGCACCACGGCAGCTCGCCGTCGAGCACCCGGACCAGGATCTCCAGCGTGCCGTCGCGGTCGAACGGCTTGTCCTCACGCTCGGCCGCGGCCTTCCTCGCCTTGTAGTCCTGCGCCTTCATGAGCGCGTCGCGGATCACCGCGGCCACGCCCTGCCGCGTGGAGGGCAGCTTCTTCTGGTCCCCGTAGACGCGCTTGGGGTTCTCCCCCAGCGCGCTCTTCACGCTTACCGGCTCCTTGACCAGCATCTCGTCGACGGACCTGCCCCAGCACTTGACCGCGACCGTCTGGCCGCCGATCGGGTTGCCGGACCCCGGCTTGATCACCGCCGTGGTGACGCCGCCGGACAGCGCGTCGGCGAAGCCCTGGTCGGCCGGGTTGATGGCGTCGAGGGCGCGCAGCCGGGCGCCGTTGGGGTCGGTCATCTCGTTGGTGTCGTCGCCGGCCCAGCCTTCGGCCTCCTCGTACACGCCGAGGTGGCCGTGCGCCTCGACGAAACCGGGCAGCACCCAGCCGCCCGCGGCGTCCACGACGGTCGCCGACTCGGGGATCTCCACGTCCCTGCCCACCGCGACGATCTTTCCGTCCGCGACGAGGACGGTGGCGTCCTCGATGGGGTCGCCGTCGACGGGCACGACATATCCGTGGGTGATGGCAAGAGTCATGGCGGCAACTTACAGTCACCTCGGTTCTGGGCCTAAAGCCTGGACCGATAACCATGTTTCGGGCATGCTTGTCGAGATCTTCAGTCAAGGTCCAACGAAAGGGACATACAGGTGCGCATGCCGGCAAAGGCAATCCTTCTCACGGCGGCACTCTGCCTCAGCGGTGCCGTGGCGACCCCGGCGAACGCGACGGCCGCACGGACCCCGCAAGGCATCTGCGGCTCCGGCTTCGGGCTCGTCTCCGGCGGCACGCAGCCCGTCAAGACCTCCAGCGGCCGCCGTTACGGCACGGTCTACCTGCTCTACAACCGCGGCACCGAACAGAACTGCGTGGTCACCATCAAGTCGAGCTTCGTGGGCACGAAGACGCAGATGAGCGCCACGCTCACCGTCATGGCCAAGCCGCGCCAGGACGGGAAGCAGGACCCGATCGTCCGTACGGACAGCGGCAGGTTCTCCATCTACGCCGGGCCGGTCAAGTACTGGGCCAAGGGCACCTGCGTGAAGTTCTGGGGCACGATCAAGCCGATCGGCCACGACCCGGCCGTCGCCGGCGGCGGCCGCAACGCCTGGGGCAACTGCGGCTGAGCGCGTCCCTCGCGGGTAGACGGGCCACATGCTGACCCGACTCTATGAGCGCTGGCTGCTCGACCTGTGGAACGGCGACCTCGCCCTCGCGCACGACCTGGTCACCCCCGATTTCGTCGGCCACTGGCCCGGCCGGGACGTGCACGGCCCCGACGAGCTGGCCGAGACGATCCGGCAGGGCCACGAGCCGTTCGACGACGTCCGGCTCACGCTCGACGTGGGCCCGGTCGTCGACGGCGACATGGTGGCCGCCCGGTGGACGTTCTCGGGCGCCTACCAGGGCGGCCTGCCCGGCGCGAGTGCCCCGCCGGGCAGCACGATCGCGTTCGCCGGGCACGACCTCCTGCGCGCGACGGACGGACGATTCTCCGAATACTGGGTGATCTCCGACGCACAGACCTTCTCCCGACAACTCGGGATAGGCTGACGTCTTCGCATCACGACGGGGGTCGAGGGATGTCGCAGGACGCAACGGCGGCGCAGCCGCGCGAGCTGACCGAGGAGGAGCTGTCGGAGCTGCTCGGCGGCCAGCGTTTCGGCGCCCTGGCCACCAACAGCGGCAGCGGCCACCCGCGGTTGTCCACGGTGATCTACACCTGGGACCCCCGGCAGCGGGTGGTGCGCATCTCGACCGTCGCCGACCGGCCCACCGTGCGACTGCTCCACAAGGACCCGCGCTGCGCGCTCTACGTCGCGGGCGAGAACTTCTGGTCCTACGCCGTCGCCGAGGGCGAGGCCGAGCTGTCCCCCGTGAGCGACCGGCCGGGCGACGAGGTGGGGATGGAACTGCTGGCCATGCAGCCGTTCATCGGTGGCGCCGGCGGCGAGCAGGCGTTCCTGCACCGCGCGGCCGCCGACCGCCGGCTGGTGGTCCGCATCAGGGTGAGACGTCTGTACGGGAGTGTCCTGCCGACGCCTGCCTGATCGCGCGCCGCCGGTTGTAGGCCACCATCGCGACCACGAGCAGGATCAGGCCCAGGTCGATGGCGGCCGACCAGCTCATGGCCCGCGCGTGGTGACCACCCTCGGCGACCGCGAAGAAGACCGCCCCGATCACCGCCACGCCTCCGGCGCCCGCGAACTGCTGCGCCGTACTGAGCACGCCCGACCCCACGCCGGCCTGGTGCGGCGCGACCTCCACCAGCGCCGCGCCGATGAGCCGCGGCAGGACCAGGCCGTTGCCCGCCCCCACGAGCACGAGCGCGACCATGATGTACGGCAGCCCGCGCCCGGCCCCGCCCACCAGCAGCGCCAGCCCCAGGGCGGTGACCAGGCCGCCGATCATGACGACGACGAGCCCGTACCGGCCGACCAGGCGGGTGCCCAGCAGCGAGGTCACGGTGAACAACACGCCCATCGGCGCGAACGCCAGCCCTGCCTGGAAGGCGGTGAGCCCGAGCCCGGCCTGCAACAACAACGTCAGTGTGAACATGAACGAGGCGAAGTAGGCCATGAACGCCACGATCGCCCCGACGCCCGCCAGGTAGGAGTGGACCTTGAGCAGGTAGAGGTCGAGCACCGGCTGCCCGCCGCGGGCCGCGAGCACCCGCTGCCACCGCCAGGTCAGCGCGAGCACCGGCACGCTCGCCGCCATGGCGGCCCACGTCCAGGGGGGCCAGCCCAGGCTGTTGCCCAGGCCGAGCGGCACCAGCAGCAGCGCCAGCCCGGCGGCGAGGCCGGCCGCGCCCGGCAGGTCGAACCCGACCGCCTCGCGCGGGTCGGCCTCGGGCAGCAGCCATCGGGCCAGCGGCACGACGACCAGGCCGACCGGCAGGTTGATCAGGAAGATGACCCGCCAACCGAGGCCGAACACGTCAGCGGTCAGCAGCAGGCCACCGAGCACCTGGCCGGCGATGGAGCCGAGGCCGCCGGCGGCGCCGTACCAGCCGATGGCGCGGCCGCGCCGCTCCGGCGGGTAGACGGCCGAGATCATGGCCAGCACCTGGGGCACCATGACGGCGCCCGCCAGGCCCTGGAGCAGGCGGGCGGCCACCAGCCAGGCCGCGCCCGGGGCGAGCCCGCACAACACCGAGGCGACGGTGAAGCCGGCCACGCCGTAGACGAAGAGGCGCCGGTAGCCGTAGCGGTCGCCGAGCCGGCCGCCGGTGATCATGCCCGCGGCGTACGTGAAGGCGTACCCGGCCACGATCAGCTCCAGGGCCGCCGGACCGGCGCGCAGGTCGTGCTCGATGGCGGGTGCGGCCACGTTGACCACGAAGAAGTCGAACTGGGCCATGAACCAGGCCGACAACAGGACCGGCAGTACCCCTCTCATCTTGTCAGGCTAGATCAGCCGGGCTCTTGCAAGTTCAGTGGGACGGGCTTACTATCCGCGTAATTGTTAGGAAACTTTCTTTAAAGAAAGGTCCTTGACGTGCGCCGATTAGTCACCCCCCTGATCGCCGTTCTCGTGATCATCGGCATGTGCACCCTTCCCGCACAGGCCGCGAGCCGCCTCATCGCCACGTTCTCCCTCTCCGGGAACACCGGCACCTTCCTCGTGAACAACCCCGGCACGACCGCCGTCAGCGGCTGGTCGATCGTCTTCGAACTGCCGTCCGGGGTCACCGCGAGCAATCCCCAGAACGCCACCATCCGCCAGAACGGCACCAAGGTGACGCTCACCCCCGCTTTCTACATCAACACCGTGCAAGCGGGGAAGAACACCGAGCCGTACAGCCCCAAGGTCACGCTGAGCTCGGCCGTCCAGCCGACGAGCTGCCTGATCAACGGCGCCAACTGCGACGGCACCGGAGGTGACCCGCCCGCCAAGCCGCCGGTCAGCGCCACGTACGACGTGAGCGGCACCTCGGCCAAGTTCATCGTCGCCAACAACAGCACCACCGCGCTGAACGGCTGGTCGATCGTCTTCGACCTGCCCGCCGGCGTCACCGCGAGCAACGCCTCGAACGGCTCGCTCACCCAGAGCGGACGGACCGTCACCCTGACGCCCGTCCACTACAACACGACCGTGAACGCGGGCGCGACCACCGAGCCGTACAGCCCGAGCTTCACCGTGAGCACGGCCAACGCCGAGCCGACGAGCTGCCGGATCAACGACGTCAACTGCGACGGCACCCCCGACGCGCCGCCCGGCGCCCCCGGGAACCTGCGCTCGCCGGTCAAGACCACCAAGACCGTCTCCCTCGCCTGGGACGCCGCCACCCAGGGCAGCCTCCCCATCGTCGGGTACGAGATCTACAACGGCACGGCCCTGGCCGCCTCGGTCACCGAGACCTCGGGCACCGTCTCCGGCCTGACGCCGAACACCGAGTACACCTTCACCGTCAAGGCCAAGGACCGCAAGGGCACGCTCTCGGCCGCCTCCGCGCCGGTGAAGGTCACCACCCGCAACCCGGCCGACGACACGCAGGCGCCCACGGTTCCGTCGGGCCTGCGCAGCACGGCCAAGTCGTCCAGCAGCGTCACCCTGGCCTGGACGGCCTCCACCGACAACTCCGGCGTGGCCAACTACGACGTCTTCGTCGGCCCGACCCTGGCCACGACCGTCACGGGCACCACGGCGGTCGTCTCCGGCCTGTCCCCCTCGACCGAGTACCCCTTCACGGTCAAGGCCCGCGACCTGTACGACAACGTCTCCGCCGCCTCCGCCGAGGTGAAGGTGACGACGTCGGACATCGTCGAGACCGGGTACGCCCGCGTCGGCTACTTCGTGCAGTGGGGCATCTACGGCCGCCAGTACTTCGTCCGCAACCTGGACACCACCGGCGCCGCGGCGAAGCTGACCCACATCAACTACGCCTTCGCCAACATCGATCCGAGGAACCTGACCTGCCTCCAGGGCGTCACCAAGGGCACCACGTCCGACCCGCAGGACCCGAGCCAGGGCGACGGCGCCGGTGACGCCGAGGCCGACTACGGCAGGCCGTTCAGCTCCGCCCAGTCGGTGGACGGTGTCGCCGACACCGGCTGGGAGAAGCTCCAGGGCAACTTCAACCAGCTCAAGAAGCTCAAGGCGAAGTACCCGAACCTGAAGGTGCTGATCTCGCTCGGCGGCTGGACGTACTCCAAGTACTTCTCCGACGTGGCGGCGACCGACGCCTCGCGCAAGAAGTTCGCGGCCTCCTGCATCGACACCTACATCAAGGGCAACCTGCCCGACTACAACGGCAAGGGCGGGCCGGGCACGGCCGCCGGCATCTTCGACGGCATCGACCTCGACTGGGAGTGGCCGGGCGCCGAAGGGCACGCGGGCAACCACATCAGCCCGAATGACAAGGCCAACAACACGCTGCTCATCGCCGAGTTCCGCCGCCAGCTCGACGCGCTGACGACGACGACCGGCAAGCGGTACCAGCTCACGGCGTTCACCCCGGCCGACCCGGCCAAGATCGCCGCCGGCTGGGACCTGCCCGAGGTCGCCAAGTCGCTGGACATCTTCAACATCCAGGGCTACGACTTCCACGGCGCGGGCAGCGACAACTCCTGGGAGCCGAACCGCACCGGCCACCAGGGCAACCTGTACCTCGACGCGGACAGTCCGTACAACCCGGACTTCAGCGTGGAGAAGGCCGTGAACGTCTACCTCCAGGCAGGCGTCAACCCGCGCAAGCTCACCATCGGCCTGGCCTACTACGGCCGCGGCTGGCAGCAGGTGACCGACGGCGGCAAGAACGGCGAATGGCAGGACGCGCACGGCGCCGCGCCCGGCCAGTTCCAGGAGGAGGCGGGCACGCGCGGCTACAGCAACCTGCTCGCCATGGTCCCCGGCTGCACGATCCGGCACGACGAGGTCGCCGTGGCCACCTACTGCTACACCGGGAACAACGGGCAGTGGTGGTCGTTCGACGACGCCTGGTCTATCGGCAAGAAGACCGCCTGGCTGAAGAGCAAGGGGCTGCTGGGCGCGATGATCTGGGAGATGTCCGGTGACCCCGGCGTCCTGACCACCGCGCTGGACGCAGGTCTGAGGTAACACCAGCACACAGGAGGGGCGGACCGCCGGGGGCGGGCCGCCCCTTCGACGTTCCGGCGTGCGTTCCGGCGTGCGTTCCGGCGGGTGTACCGGCGTGTGTTCCGGCGTGTCGAAGGCTCATCGGACGGGCACCTCTGCGTTACTCTGCCCTCAACTGACAGTCATCCGGCCTTGTCACGGTCGAGTTTGTCGGTCTCTCCCCAACCGAGGAGATCCATGTTCCGGCGACTCGCCCTGTTCCTGCCCCTCGCCCTCCTCCCCCTGGCCTCCCCGCCCGCCACCGCGTCGGCCACCGCGTCAACCACGGTGGTCAACGTCGCCCATCGGGGCGCTTCGGCGTACGCGCCGGAGAACACCATCGCCGCCTTCCAGCTCGCCGCCCGCCAGGGGGCCGACATGTTCGAGCTGGACGTCCAGGAGACCAAGGACCACGAGCTGGTCCTGATGCACGACACCACCCTCGCCCGGACCACCGACGCCGAACGCGTCCTGCCCGGCCTGGCCCCCTGGCGGGTACGCGACCTCACGCTGGCGCAGATCCGCAGGCTGGACGCGGGTTCCTGGTTCGACCGGGAGTACACCGGCGAACGGGTCCCGACCCTGCGCGAGGCGCTGCGCGCGATGGCCGGCACCGGACTCGGCCTGCTGCTGGAGGTCAAGGAGCCGCGGCTCTACCCGGACATCGAGTCCCGCGTCGTCCGCGCGCTGCGCGACGAGCCCGCCTGGCTCGTGCCCGGACGGCTGGTGGCGCAGTCCTTCGACTGGGACTCGATGCGCGCCTTCCACCGGTTGCTGCCCGAGGTCCCGATCGGCCTGCTCGGCACGCCGGACACCGCCGCGCTGCCCGACCTCGCCAAGTTCGCCAACCACGTCAATCCGCCGTACACCGCGCTCACCTCGTCGTACGTGAAACGCGCCCACGAACTCGGCATGAAGGTCTTCACCTGGACCGTGGACAGTCCGGACATCATGCGCCGCCTGCTGACGTACAACGTGGACGGCATCATCACCGACAAACCCGACGTCCTACGCGACCTATCCCTGTAAGCGACGGCTGAACCGCTGGAAAACGAACGGGGATCCGGGTCATGACCCGGATCCCCGTCCTCACCCCTGCCGGCTCCTCAAGCCGTCAGTACGTGTCGTCCTCGTCAGCTGCAACCGCTGGTCGAACCGCAGCCCTCGCACACGTAGCAGCTTCCGGCGGGCCGCATCTTGGTGCCGCAGGTCATGCAGAGCGGCGCGTCGGCCGTGAAGCGCTGGTGGCTCTCCAGCGTCAGCTCCTTGACCGGCTGCTCCTTCGGCTTCTCCTCGATGGGCGCCGACTGGGCCAGCGCCTCGCGGTCGACCGCCTCCTGCAGCGCCGCCGGGTCCTCGCCACGCTGCTGCGCGGCGCGCTCGGCCGCCGAGAAGATGCCCAGGGCCGCCCGCTCGTCGTACGGCAGGTGGTCGAGGGCCAGACGACGGAAGATGTAGTCCATCACCGACGTGGCCATCCGGATGTCCGGGTCGTCCGTCATGCCCGCCGGCTCGAACCGCATGTTCACGAACTTGCTCATGTACGTCTCCAGCGGCACCCCGTACTGGAGGCCGATGGAGATCGCCACCGAGAAGGCGTCCATGACGCCCGCCAGCGTCGAACCCTGCTTGGACATCTTGAGGAAGACCTCGCCGAGCCCGTCGTCAGGGTAGGACGAAGCGGTCATGTAGCCCTTCGCGCCGCCCACGGTGAAGCGGGTGGTCATGCTGGGACGCTGGTTGGGCATGCGCCGCCGGGTCGGCCGGTTGACCTCGATGACCTTGACCTCGGGCTCGACGGCCTTCGGCTCGTCCTTCTTGGCGCCGTTGCCGACCGACAGCGGCTGGCCGACCTTGCAGTTGTCGCGATAGACGGCCAGGGCCTTGAGGCCGAGCTTCCAGCCCTCCATGTAGACCTGCTCGATGTCGTCGATCGTGGCCGACTCCGGCAGGTTGACCGTCTTGGAGATGGCGCCGGACAGGAACGGCTGGGCCGCCGCCATCATCCGCACGTGGCCCATCGGCGCGATGGCCCGCTCGCCCATCGCGCAGTCGAACACCTCGTAGTGCTCCTTGCGCAGGCCGGGGGCGTCGACCACGTGGCCGTGCTCGGAGATGTACTCGACGATCGCCTCGATCTGCTCCTGCTGGTAGCCGAGCTGCTTGAGCGCCCGCGGGATCGTCTGGTTGACGATCTGCATCGAGCCGCCGCCGACCAGCTTCTTGAACTTGACCAGCGCGAGGTCCGGCTCGATGCCGGTGGTGTCGCAGTCCATCATCAGGCCGATGGTGCCGGTGGGGGCGAGGAGGCTGGCCTGGGCGTTGCGGTAGCCGTTCTTCTCACCGACCTTCAGGCACTCCGACCACTGGCGCGACGCCTCGGCGTGGATCTTCGCGTCCATGGTGCCGACCGCGCGCAGGTTGTCGTTGGCCGCGGCGTGCTTGCGCATGACGCGCTTGTGCGGCTCGGCGTTGCGGGCATAACCGTCGTACGCCCCCACCACCCCGGCCAGCTCGGCGCTGCGCCGGTAGGACACACCGGTCATCAGCGACGTGATCGCCCCGGCCACCGCGCGCCCGCCGTCGGAGTCGTAGGCGTGGCCCGTGGCCATGAGCAGCGCGCCCAGGTTGGCGTAGCCGATGCCGAGCTGGCGGTAGGCCCGCGTGGTCTCGCCGATCTTCTCGGTCGGGAAGTCGGCGAAGGTGATCGAGATGTCCATCGCGGTGATGATCAGCTCGGTCAGCTTGACGAAGTCGGCGACGTTGAAGGAGTTGTCGTCCTTCAGGAACTTCAGCAGGTTGATGCTGGCCAGGTTGCACGAGGAGTTGTCCAGGTGCACGTACTCGGAGCACGGGTTGCTGGCGGTGATCCGGCCGGTCTCCGGCGTGGTGTGCCAGTCGTTGATCGTGTCGTCGTACTGCAGGCCCGGGTCGGCGCACTCCCAGGCGGCCTTGGCCATCTTGCGGAACAGGTCTTGAGCGTCGACCTTCTCGATGATCTCGCCGGTCAGGCGGGCACGCAGGCCGAACTCCTCGCCCTTCTCCACCGCCTTCATGAACTCGTCCGAGACGCGCACCGAGTTGTTGGCGTTCTGGTACTGGACGGAGACGATGTCCTTGCCGCCCAGGTCCATGTCGAAACCGGCGTCACGCAGGGCGCGGACCTTGTCCTCCTCGCGCGCCTTGGTCTCGATGAACTCCTCGATGTCGGGGTGGTCGACGTCGAGCACGACCATCTTGGCCGCCCGGCGCGTCGCGCCGCCCGACTTGATCGTGCCCGCGGAGGCGTCCGCGCCGCGCATGAAGCTGACCGGGCCGCTGGCCGTGCCGCCGCTGGAGAGCAGCTCCTTGGACGAACGGATGCGGGACAGGTTGACCCCCGAACCCGAACCGCCCTTGAAGATCACGCCCTCTTCCTTGTACCACTCCAGGATCGACTCCATCTGGTCGTCCACGGAGAGGATGAAACACGCGCTGACCTGCTGCGGCGAGGCGGTGCCCACGTTGAACCAGACCGGCGAGTTGAACGCGAAGACCTGGTGGACCAGCGCGTGCTTGAGCTCGTGGTCGAAGATCTCGGCGTCCTCGTCGCTGGCGAAGTAGCCGTGCTCCACACCCGTCCTGGTGTAGACGCCGACGACCCGGTCCACGAGCTGCTTCAGGCTCCACTCGCGCTGCGGGGTGCCCACGGCGCCGCGGAAGTACTTGGTCGTCACGATGTTGGCGGCGTTCACCGACCAGAACTCGGGGAACTCGACGCCCCGCTGCTCGAAGTTGATCGAGCCGTCGCGCCAGTTCGTCATGACGACGTCACGGCGTTCCCACTGGATCTCGTCATACGGGTGCACGCCGGGCTTCGTGAAGATCCGCTTCATCCGCAACCCCTTACGCGGCCGCTTACCCCCGCGCGCCACTGAACCGCTGGCCGTGTCCGTCATGACTCCCCCTTCTCCGCCTTCAACTGTGAGATCTCGGCCTCGAAGTCCGCCAGGCTCTCGAAACCGCGATAAACCGATGCGAATCGCAAGTAGGCCACCTCGTCCAGCTCCCGCAGCGGGCCAAGGATCGCCAGGCCCACCTCGTTGGACGGCAGCTCGGCCGCGCCCTTGGCCCGGATGGCCTCCTCGACACGCTGCCCGAGCTGCGCCAGCGAGTCCTCACTGACCGGCCTGCCCTGACAGGCCCGCCGCACGCCCGCGACGACCTTGTCCCGCGAGAACGGCTCCGTCACCCCGCTGCGTTTGCTCACCATCAACAGGACCGTCTCCTGCGTGGTGAACCTGCGCCCGCACTCGGGACAGGTGCGGCGGCGCCTGATGGCCGCGCCGTCGTCCGTGGACCGGCTGTCGATGACCCTGGTGTCAGGGTGGCGACAGAACGGACAGTGCACGCTTCGCCTCCTTGACCCTGCCCGGCCCACCACACGCGTAAAACCCGCGCCGCGGTACGCTCGCGCACGCCCCACGGCTGACCATGGAGCGGTCACGGAAACACAAGGTGTGGTGAACCGACATCGGTGTAACTACTAGATGTTGTGGTCCAACCGTAGAAGCGCGCGACCATGAACGCAAGTTGAGCAACACCATCGAGCCGAAGTCGCTGATCAGCCCCTGAGTCACAGCCGTCCCGGGCGTGTCGCGCCTCCGACGCCACCACTTCCCGGCGGACGCGCCCCCACGCCACCCCGAGAACCACCAGGCCAAACAAGCTCCACAAAGGTACCGGAGCCCACACCCACTCCACCCACCTCCCACACCCCGCTCTCAAAGCCCGCACCCCCTGATCCCCATTCCCACAGGGGGTACGACACGGGCCACCGCACACAGCACCACCGCCCATAAGCCGTGATGGTCTCCACGCGCGCCGGCACCACCCAGAGTCCCGTCGCACGGGATGGCGGCTCGCCCTCAGAAGACCGCAGCGCGCCTGGGCGCCGTTCAGGAATGCCGCCGCTCGCTAGGGCGCGGCGTTGCAGGCCGGATGGCCCATGCGCAGGTCAGCGCCACCGTCTCAGTGAGCCACGTCACCCGCCGACGGTCTGGCCGGAAACGTAAGGGGCCAGCCCCAGAACCGATCAGATCACCGAGTCGGCGACCCCGTTCAGCTGCTTAACGTGCTCGCCCAAGCCCTAGGCACGTCAGCACTCCCCCACAGCGTGTCCCCCGCCCATGACAGCCCCACATGCCCGGACCCCACACCACCCGCAGCCGCATGCCCCGCCGCCCGCGTACCGAGCCAGAACCCGCCCAAAGACAGCAACACCATCCCCACCACCAGCACGATCCGCCCCCGCCGAGTCAGCCGCACCGGAGGAGCGGGCGTCCTGGCGCCACCACTCCCCCGAGAGATCATCTCCCCCGTACGCCCGTTCCGCCGCAGCGCACGACGACTCCACGCACGCCCGGCATGCCCGGCCCCGTTCCCGACCCGAGCATTCCCCGCACCCACTACACGCCCCAACACCTCTCGCCCCCCGCGAGCCTCGCCACCACCACGTACATCCCCTCGCGTCCCCCGACGCCCCGAGCCTCCCGGCCCGCCCCCTGTCTGGCCCCGTTCCCTGCTCCCAGCCGCCCCTTCCCCCGAACGCCGTCCCCGCCCCTCAAGCCGACCGCCCTCCCCAGGACGCCGCCCCCGGCCGACGACACGATCGGCCGCCGCCCCCGACCGGCGTTCCCGCCTCTCGACCCGTCCGACCGCCTCGCCCGAACGCCGTTCCCGCACCTCGCCCGCTCCCCCATCCGGCCGGTGCTTCCCCGCGCGGCCCCTCGTAAGGAGCCCGGCGCGCCTCCCCGGCAGCCGTTCGCGGTCGACGACGTCGTCGTCAGCACCGCCCGCCCTCCGACCGCTCCTATCCTTCCCGTTCGCACCGGCCCCGCGACTCCCAGGCGCTCCCGTACTCCCTGGGGCGGCGCGGCGGCGGCCGGTCAGCGTGTCATCGCCCCTCGACGGCACCGCCTGATCGGCGGTGTCCCCATCGGGACGCGGAGAAGGGACCAGCCACAGCCGGGGCCGACTGTTACTACCGCCCGGCGCCCGCCGGGCGGCGGGCTCGGAGTCGCGCGCAGCGCCGGAGGCGCCGACCGTGCGCCGCCGCCGGGTGTTCGAATTCGTCCCCCGCCCCTTTCCCTGGGTGACGCGGCGCTCTGAGTCCGTACGGCCGGCGTCCCCCCTCCGGTCCCCGCCCTGCGTGGCGTCGGCGATGAGCGTGAGCCGGTTGACGTCGCCGCTGGTCGAATAGGTGCTCGTGGTCGTTCGCACGATTGACCTCCCGCCGCCCGGCCCGAGGAACCGGCCAAAATTGGATCAGCAAATCGAACACGGTGTCGATCGAACTCCCGTACGATGTTGTACACCACGCTGGCAACAATTTCGAGGAAGACTCGAACAATTGTTTGAAGATGATCTTCAACAGCGATACGGTCGCTGTGTGCGACATCAAGACCACGGACCGGGAGGTTCGCCGGTGAGGCGGGCCGCCGCCAGGCGAGGAGGAAGAGCATGAGTGAGCGGGATGACGCTAACGGGGTCACAGACCTCGCGGTGCGCCGGCGCGACTCCCTGGGCCTGACTCCCAGGCAGCGCAAGATCCTCGAAGTGATTCGCGATTCGGTGCAGCAGCGCGGATATCCGCCCTCGATGCGCGAGATCGGCGAGGCCGTTCAGCTGACGAGCACGTCCAGCGTGTCGCACCAATTGACCGCGTTGCAGCGCAAGGGCTATCTGAGGCGCGACCCGCACCGGCCGCGAGCCCTGGAGGTTCGGCTGCCCGGTGAGCCCGTGTTGTGGGTCGACCCCGACGCCACTGACGACGAGGCGCCGGTGAGCCGGCCGACCGCTGCCTACGTCCCACTCGTCGGCCGCATCGCCGCCGGTGGCCCGATCCTGGCCGAGGAGAGCGTGGAAGACGTCTTCGCCCTGCCCAAGCAGCTCGTCGGTGAGGGCACGCTCTTCCTGCTCCAGGTCGCCGGTGACTCGATGATCGAGGCCGCCATCGCCGACGGCGACTGGGTGGTCGTCCGTCAGCAGCCGGTCGCCGAGAGCGGTGACATCGTGGCCGCCATGATCGAGGGTGAGGCCACGGTCAAGACGTTCAAGCGCAAGGACGGGCACGTCTGGCTGGTCCCCCACAACCCGAACTACGAGCCCATCCCCGGTGATGAGGCCAGCGTTCTGGGCAAGGTGGTGGCCGTCCTCCGCCGCCTCTGACCCTTCGCGACCGGTCGGCAGCCACCCTTCCCAGGAGGGCTGCGACCGTCCACCTCCTCGCGCACCCGGAGCCCCTTGTACGGGGGCTACGGTCGTCCGCGTCGAGGCGCGGTCCCCTCGCACGTCGCACACGCCCACACTCGTACTCACGCCGAACGACGGTCCCCACGACGAGGCTCCATCCAGTCGGATGGCAGTCACCTTCTTCGTCGTGGCGACCCTCGACCGGCCGGGACAGCTCGGGCAGCCTGAACGATGCCCGACACACGAACGAGCCAGGCACACGAAACGGCAGGCCGGACGCAGAACCGAGGCGGTGTGCTCGCGTGGACGGCCCCCATGGGCAGGGGATAACGCAACATCGCGTAGCGACGACCCCGACACGAACAGGCCGCCGAGTGTTAGCGCTAGCATCACACGGTGAACAGCAGTGATCACGGGCAGGCCGCGGAAGAAGCACCGCACAGAGCGTGCGCGCCCCTGAGCACCACCGGTTGCCGGGCCGCAAGGGTGCGCCTTTGAGGTAGAGCCTTCGGCAGCCGTGGGCTGCGCATACATCGGCCACACCACCGCCCGACGGCGTCCTCGATCCGTGAACGCGGGTTCCCTCAAGGCCGCGCTGACCACCCGCCAGGACATCCGGCCTCGCTTCGTGGATCCGGGCTCCCCAAAGCCGCGCTGACCGCTCACCCGGACGCGCGCCCCCGGTCCGGGGATGGAGGCTCACCCGCCGCCTCCCGTCCGGGTGCGGAATCCTAAGATGTGCCCGTGAACGACGTATTCCCCCCAAATGACCTGAAGGCCCTCAAAGAGACGCATGACGGGCTCAAGTGGGCGTTCGTCGCGCCCGACGTCATCCCGGCCTGGATCGCCGACATGGACCTCTCCACGGCCCCCGAGGTCATCGACGCCCTGACCCGCCGCGCCACCGGCGACCTCGGCTATCCCACCTGGCTCGACCAGCCGCAGAGCGGCCCCCTGGCCGAGGCGTTCGCCGAGCGTATGACCACCCGCCACGGCTGGGCGGCCGACCCCTCGTACGTCCACACGTTCAGCGACATCAACCAGGCGCTCCAGGTGCTGCTGCATCTCTGGACCCGGCCCGGGGACGGCGTCGCCCTGCACACCCCCGCCTACCACCCGTTCCTGACGACCCTCGACGTCATGGAACGCCCCCTCGTCCCCATCCAGCTCGAACCCGACGGCGACGCCTGGCGCTTCGAGGTGCCCGATCTGTCCGGCTGCCGGGTGCTCCTGCTGGTCAACCCGCAGAACCCGACGGGCCGGGTGTTCACGCGGGAGGAGCTGGAGGAGCTGGCCGAGCACGCCGAACGCCACGACCTGCTGGTCATCGCCGACGAGATCCACGCTGACCTGACGTACGAGCCGCACCGGCACATCCCCTTCGCCACGATCCTCCCCGAGCGCACGGTCACGCTCACCTCGGCGACGAAGGCGTTCAACCTGGGCGGCATCCGCTGCTCGGTCGCCCACCTGGGGCACCCCGGCGTACGCGCGGCCGTGGCGGCGCAGCCGCCGTTCCTGTACGGGTCGGCGCACCTGTTCGGGGTGGAGGCCACGGTCGCGGCCTGGCGGCACGGCGACGCCTGGCTCGACGACACGCGGGCGCTGCTCGACCGCAACCGCCGCCTGATCGCCGAACGCCTGCCGGACCGGTACGGCTACCGGATCCCGCAGGCCACGTACCTGGCGTGGCTGCACACCGGGCGGCCGGGCATGGCGGAGGTCATCGAGCGGGAGGCGAAGGTGAGGCTCAACGACGGGGCCGGGTTCGGGCCGGGCGGCGCGGACCACGTACGGCTGAACTTCGCCACGACGGAAGCCGTGTTGTCGGAGATCCTCACCAGGCTGAGCTGAGGGGCGGCCCGCCGGGCCGCCCCTCAGGAGCCGGGTCAGCCCAGCGGCGGCAGGTCCGGCGCGGTGGCGGCCGGGTGCTCCTCAAGGGCGGCGAGCGCCAGCTCGATCGCCTTCTCCAGTTGCGTGTCGCGACCGGCCACGCGGTCCTGCGGCGTGATCACGACCTCGACGTCGGGGTCGACGCCGTGGTTCTCCACGCCCCAGCCCGGCCCCTCCAGCCAGAACGAGTACCGCGGCTGGGTCACCACGGTCCCGTCCACCAGGGAGTAGCGCGAGTCGATGCCGATGACGCCGCCCCACGTGCGGGTGCCGACGAGCGGGCCGATGGCCCGGTTCTTGATCCCGGCGCTGACGATGTCGCCGTCGGACCCGGCGAACTCGTCGGTGACGGCCACGATGGGCCCGCGCGGGGAGTCCTCGGGGTAGCGCATCGGCTCGTAGCCGCGGGCCCGCGCCCAGCCGGTGACCTTGCGCGACAACTTCTCCAGGACCAGCTCGGACAGGTGCCCGCCGCCGTTCTCGCGCACGTCCACGATGAGCCCCTCGAAGGCCATCTCGGTACGCAGGTCCCGGTGGAACTGCGCCCACCCGGAGGCCACCATGTCCGGTACGTGCAGGTACCCGAGCCGCCCGCCGGACGACTCGCGTACGAACGCCCGCCGGTTCTCCACCCAGTCGTGGTAGCGGAGCTGGCCTTCGTCGGCGAGCGGGGTGACGACGACGCGACGCGGCGAGCCGCCGGCCGCGGGCCGTACGGTCAGCTCGACGAGCTGGTCGGCGGTGCCGGACAGCAGCGCGAGCGGGCCGCGTACCGGATCGACCGGGCGGCCGCCGACGGCCACGACGGCGTCACCGGACCGGATCGCGACGCCGGGGGCGAGCAGCGGCGAGCGGGCCGCGTGGTCGGAGGTCTCGCCGGGCAGGACACGCTCGACCCGCCAGGTCCCGTCCTCGTCCTTGACCAGGTCCGCGCCGAGCAGGCCCTGGCGGCGGCGCGGGTCGTTGACCCCGTCGTTGCCACGGGCGTAGGCGTGCGAGGTGCCCAGTTCGCCCTGTACCTCCCAGAGCAGGTCGATCAGCTCGGAGTGGCAGCCGAGGCGGGAGACCAGCGGCTCGTACCGGTCGAGGACGGCCTGCCAGTCGACGCCGCCCATGTCCTCGCGCCAGAAGTGGTCGCGCATGAGCCGTCCGGCCTCGCGGTAACCCTGGAGCCACTCGGCGAGCGGGTCGATCTGGACGGTGATCCGGTCGAGGTCGATCGTGACGACCTCGTCGCCCTCGCCGGCCGAGCGCGTCTGGAGGCCGTTCTTGCCGTTGGTGACGAGCCTGCTGCCGTCGCCGCTGACCTCGAAGACCCGTACCTCCTTGCCCAGCTCGCTCTTGGCGCGCTTCTTGAGGTCGTAGCGTTCGAGCACGATCTCGGCGGACTGCTCGGTGCCGTCGCCGAGCTGGCCGGTCACGGGGTGGCGGAGCCAGAGCAGCGCGTCCTTGGCGGTCCTGAGGTTGCCGTAGCGGGCCGCCGGCACCGGTACGGCCACCACGCGCGAGGCCAGCCCCTCGGGGTCCACCTCGGTACGCGGCGGCGCGTCGTCCTTCTTGTCCTCCTTGGCGGCCTTGTCCTCCTCGCCGTTGAAGCCCCGCCCCTGCAACGAGGGGTCGAACGGCGACGGCGTGGTGGCCTGGAGCGGCACGATGTACGGCCGGCAGCCCGCCGGGAACGACAGGTCGAACACGTGCGCGTCGTAGACCGGGTCGAACGTGCGCACCGACAGGAACGCCAGGTGCTTGCCGTCCTGGGTGAACACCGGGTCGTAGTCGGAGAAGCGCAGCGGCGTGACGTCGATCACCGACGTGCCGTCCACGCGGCCCATCTTGATCTGCGACAGCGGCTCGTGGTCCGGGTGCACCCAGGCCAGCCAGCCGGAGTCCGGGGAGAAGGCGAGCCCGCTGATGTCGCCCTGCGTGGTGCGGTCCAGCTCCCGCAGGTTGCCCGACTCCAGGTCCACGACCAGCAGCCGGCCGTCGTGGGTGGCCACCGCGGCGTGCTTGCCGTCGGGCGCGGCGCTCAGTTCGAGCACCCTGCCGAGCTGCCCTTGGGCGAGGGTCCTGACCTCGCCGCCGGGCGTGCCGATCTCCAGGCCGTCCTCGCCGCCGGCGTCGGAGACCCACACGGCCCGGCCGTCGGCGTCGAGGGCGCGCGGCAGGCGTACCCGGATGCCGGGCTCCACGCGCAGCGCGCCGGCCGGGCCGTCACGGTGGGTCACCCAGTGCGCGGTGCCGCGGATCTCGACCGCGCTGGCCCGCCCGGTCGCGTCGGGCGAGAAGGCCCCGGCGCGCGTGGGCGCGGGCCGGCGGGCGCGTCCGGGCCGGAACCCGCCGAGCTTGACCTCCAGTTTGTACGGCTCGGCGTCCAGGCTCTCCAGCACCCACAGGTCCCCCGCGTGGCTGTAGATCACCCGCTGGCCGTCGCTGGTGGCGTGACGGGCGTAGAACCCCTCGTGCGCGCTGTGCCGGCGCACGTCGGAGCCGTCCGGGAGGGCCGAGTAGAGATTCCCCGCGCCGTCGGCGTCGGACAGGTAGACGATCCGGTCGCCGACCCAGTTGACCGCCCAGTGCTGCGCCGGGCTGTCGGCGAACAACCTGGTGAACTCCCCGTCGCCCTCGGCGTCGACCCAGATCTTGGCCGCGGTGCCGCCCCGGTAGCGCTTCCACTGCGAGGGCTCGCGCCAGATCGAGGACACCGTGGCGACCTTCGCGCCGCTGACGGCGACCTCGCTGACCCATCCGTACGGCAGCCGCGCCGCCGGTCCCCCGTCGAGCGGGACGGCGTAGGCCCAGGTCCGGGTACGCGCCCCCTCGCCGGTGGAGCTGACCGCGAGGACGGCCCCGTCGGCGGTCCAGCCGCGGACGCCGGTCATCGCGTTGCCCCAGTGCGTCAGCCGCTCGCCCTCGGGACCGTCGAGCTGGTCCGCGAACACCTCGGGGGCGCCCTCCTTGCCGCCGGTCCAGGCGATGCGCGTGCCGTCGGGCGAGAACCTCGGGGACGACACCGGCACGCGGTCGGCGGTGAAGCGCCAGGCCCGCCCGCCGGTGACGGGAGCGAGCCAGACATCGTCGTCGGCGACGAAGGTGACCAGGTCACCGGACAGATGTGGATATCTCAGGTATGCGCCATTTGTCACAGCTAGACACTAATGCGCAACACCAAATCAGCTAAAGAATTTCTCTCTCAGCGCTCGTTCACCCTCCGGGAACAGCCAAGACCGGCCGGGTCCCCGGATGCGCGGAGGAGGCCAGGGCAGGAGCCAGATCGCCAAAAATCACAACTAGTGAGGAATCATGAGATTTTGCGCTCGCCCGCACCAGCTACCGCCCCGCCTGGCCGCCGCCGCCGTCATCCTGAACTCAGGGCTCGGCAAGGCCCACGCCGACGACCAGACCGCCGCCGGCCTGCACGGCATGGCCTCGGGCACGTACCCGTTCCTGCGCGGCCAGGATCCGGTGGCCTTCACCCGGCTGCTGTCGAAGGGGGAGATCGCCCTCGGGGCCGCGCTCGTCCTGCCCTTCGTGCCGTCGCTGCTGGTCGGGGCCGGGCTGACCGCGTTCGCCGCGGGACTGCTCGGGCTCTACCTCAAGACGCCGGGCATGCGCGAGGAGGGCAGCCTGCGCCCGACCCAGCAGGGCATCGGCCTGTCCAAGGACATCTGGCTGCTGGGCATCGGGCTGGGCCTGGTCATCGAGGAACTCGGCCGGTGCCCGCGATCTTCAGACGCCCAACGCTAATCCGGACAAACTGGGGTAGTCCGACCGTATGGTGCAAATCGGCTACACCCTGATGTCGGAGCAGACTCCGGCCCGCGAACTGGTCGACTACGCCGCCACCGCCGAACACGTCGGGTTCGACTATGCGGTGATCTCCGACCACTACTTCCCGTGGGTCGAGGAGATGGGACATTCGCCGTACTGCTGGTCGGTGCTGGGCGCCGCGGCGCAGGTCACCGAGCGTCTGCCGCTCATGACGTACGTGACCTGCCCCATCATGCGCTACCACCCCGCCGTCGTGGCGCAGAAGGCCGCCACGATGGGGGTGCTGAGCGAGGGCCGGTTCACGCTCGGCCTCGGCGCCGGCGAGAACCTCAACGAGCACGTCGTCGGCGAGGGCTGGCCGCCCGTGGACACCAGGCACCGGATGTTCACCGAGGCCGTACGGATCATCAAGGAGCTGTTCAGCGGCGAGTACGTCACCTACCAGGGCGAGTTCTACGACGTGGACTCCGCCAAGCTCTACGACCTGCCCGACGAGCGGGTCCCGATCGGCATCGCCGCGTCCCCCGCCAGCCCGGCCGAGATCGCCGCGGAGCTGGCCGACGTCCTGGTCGTCAACGACCCGATGCCCGAGGTGGTGCAGCAGTTCAACGCCGCGGGCGGCCAGGGCAGACCGGTCTACGGCCAGCTCCCGATCGCCTATGACACCGACCCCGAGGCCGCCCGGGAACGGGCGCACCGGCTGTGGCGCTGGTCGGGCGTCGGCGGCTGGAAGGTCATGGCCGAGCTGCCCGGCCCGGTGAACTTCGCCGCCGCGGCCGGCTCGGTACGCCCGGAGGACGTCGCCGGAAGCGTGCCCTGCGGCGCGGACGTGGACGCGGTCGTGCGGAGCGTCAGGGAGTTCGCCGACGCCGGTTACACGCACGTGGCGCTCGTACAGATCGGGCACGACCAGCAGGAGCCGTTCTTCGACTGGGCGGAGAAGGAGCTCCTGCCGGCCCTGCGCCGGATCTAGCCTGCGGCGAGGCTCCGGGCCTCGCCGCGGCTACGGGACGATGTTGACCAGCTTGGGCGCGCGCACGATCACCTTGCGCGGCGCACCCTGGAGGTAGCCGGCCACCTTGTCGGAGGCCAGGGCCAGGGCCCGCAGCTCGTCCTCGGAGATGTCGGGCGCGACCTCCAGCCGGTCGCGCACCTTGCCCGCCACCTGCACCACGCACGTGACCGACTCCTGCACCAGCAGCGCGGGGTCGGCGACCGGCCAGCCGGCGACGGCGACCGGACCCGTGCGGCCCAGGCGCTCCCAGCCCTCCTCGGCGACGTACGGGGCCACCAGCGACAACATGACGGCCAGCGACTCGGCGGCCTCGCGCACCGCCGGGTCGGCCGCGCCGGGACCGGAGTCGATGGCCTTGCGCGCGGCCGAGGTCAGCTCCATCATCCGGGCCACCGCGACGTTGAAGCGCTGGGACTCCACCAGCTTGGTGACCTCGTCGATCGTGCGGTGGGTGGCCTTGCGCAGCTCGGTGTCACCGCCCTCGAACGGCACACCGGGCTCGGCGCCCGCCTCGGACATCACGCGCAGCACGCGGGCCAGGAACTTCTGCGAGGCGGCCGGCGAGACGTCGGCCCAGTCGATGTCGTCCTCCGGCGGACCGGCGAAGATCATCGTCAGGCGCACGGCGTCGACGCCGAACGCGTCGATCTGCTGGCCCAGGTCGATGCCGTTGCCCAGGGACTTCGACATGGCCTTGCCGCCGTTGATCACCTGCCCCTGGTTCAGCATGCGCAGGAACGGCTCGGTGAAGTCCACCATGCCCATGTCGTGCAGGACCTTGGTGAAGAAGCGGGAGTACAGCAGGTGCAGCACGGCGTGCTCGATGCCGCCGACGTACTGGTCGATCGGGCCCCACTTGCGCACCTGCTCGGGGTCGAACGGCCCGTCGGTGTAGCCGGGCGAGGTGTAGCGCAGGTAGTACCAGGACGAGTCGACGAACGTGTCCATCGTGTCGGTGTCGCGCTTGGCCGGCCCGCCGCACTTGGGGCACTCGACGTTGACCCACTCGGTGGCGCTGGCCAGCGGGGAGACGCCCTTGGGCGCCAGCGCCTCGCCGCGCAGGTCGGGCAGCGTGACGGGCAGCTGCTCGTCGGGGACGGGCACCTCGCCGCAGTCGCCGCAGTGGATGATCGGGATCGGCGTGCCCCAGAAGCGCTGGCGGGACAGCAGCCAGTCGCGCAGCCGGAAGTTGACCGCGCCGGTGCCCCTGCCCTCGACCTCCAGGATCTCGATGATCTTGGAGATCGCCTCGGCCTTGGTCAGGCCGTCCAGCGGGCCGGAGTTGACCAGTGTGCCCTCGCCGGGCGTGGCCTCGCCGGTCTCGCCGGGGTCGGCCAGCCCGGTGTGGACGACGACCTGGACCGGCAGCTCGAACTTCCTGGCGAAGTCGAGGTCGCGCTGGTCGTGGGCGGGCACGGCCATGATCGCGCCGTGGCCGTAGTCGGACAGCACGTAGTCGGCCGCCCAGACCGGGATGCGCTCGCCGCTGACCGGGTTGACCGCGTGGCGGCCCAGGAAGACGCCGGTCTTCTCCTTGTCGGTGGACAGGCGCTCGATGTCGCTCAGCTTGGCGACCTCGGCGCGGTAGGCCTCGTAGGCCGGACGCTGCTCGTCGGTGACGATCTCGTCGGCCAGTGCGGCGTCGACCGCGACGACGAAGAACGTGGCGCCGTACAGGGTGTCGGGGCGCGTGGTGTAGACGTGGACCGGCTCCTCGCGGCCCTCGATCTCGAACAGCACGTCGGCGCCCTCGGAGCGGCCGATCCAGTTGCGCTGCATCGTCAGCAGGCGCTCGGGCCAGCCGGTCAGCTGCTGCATGTCGTCCAGCAGGCGCTGGGCGTAGTCAGTGATCTTGAAGTACCACTGCGTCAGCTCGCGGCGGATGACGTCGGCGCCGCAGCGCTCGCACTTGCCCGCCACGACCTGCTCGTTGGCCAGCACCGTCTGGTCGTTGGGGCACCAGTTGACCAGGCCGCCCTTGCGGTAGGCCAGGCCGCGCTCGAAGAAGCGGTTGAACAGCCACTGGTTCCAGCGGTAGTACTCGGGGTCGCTGGTGTGCAGGCGGCGCGACCAGTCGAAGGAGATGCCGTAGCGCTGGAAGGAGTTGGCCTGCGTCTCGATGTTGGCGTAGGTCCACTCGGCGGGGTGGGCGTTGCGCTTGATCGCGGCGTTCTCGGCGGGCAGCCCGAAGGAGTCCCAGCCGATCGGGTGCAGGACGTTGTAGCCCTGCTGCATCCAGTAGCGCGCGACGACGTCGCCGATGGCGAACACCTCGCCGTGGCCCATGTGCAGGTCGCCCGACGGGTAGGGGAACATGTCGAGCATGTAGCGCCGCTCCCGGGGGTCGGCCGCGTCCTCGCTCGCCCGGTAGGGCTCCTGTTCCTCCCATCGCTGCTGCCACTTGGCCTGCAGCGCCTGCGGGTCGTACTCACTCACGGCTACTGTCCTTCTGGCTTGACTCGGACCCATAAGAAAACCCCTCGTGCACAACGAGGGGTAGCCGCGACGGCGAGACCTCTCAGGGCCGTCGCGGCCCGCTAAGAAGCAGGGTCGCGGAACGCATGTGTCAAGCCTAGCGCACGTCTTCGACGGAATGCAGATACTCGATCGACCAGCGCAGGCACAATAGATCCTTCAGGTCCAGCGAGACCTGATGGTGATGTATCCGTTGTGACCTCATATGTCCCATTAGAATACTGTCGTCGCGTGGTGTACCCAGCTGAGCCAGATCGACCGGGGGGCGACCTGCCACTGCAGGATCCGCCAACCGATCCGCACGGCTTCGCTCGTTTCGCTGCGAAACCAGCCGTATCTCCTGGAAAATCCCATGAGATCATGCCTGGTACGTCAAATCCGGATATAGCGGCAGATCCGGACACAACTTCGGGAGGGCCGGCAGCAATGGCAACGGAGAATTCCGCGAGCTCCGGGGCGTCACACCTGCCGCCATCCTGGCCGGAGGCCCGCGACGACGTACCGTCCTCCTGGCCGTCCGGCGGGCAGGAGCCGTCCGGGGTGCCGATGTCGTGGCCGGAGGCCGCGCCCGCCCAGCCGTCCTGGCCCGAGGCCCCGCAGGCGCCCGCGTGGCCCGACCCGCCGCGCGGCGACGCCGCCTGGCCGGAGGCCCCGCGCAACGACGTCCACCGTGACGTCCACCGTAATGACGGCTCGCGCAACGACGTCCACCGCAACGACGGCTCGCGCTCGCCGCGGCAGGGCGGCGACGCCTCGTGGCCGGAGCAGCCGCGGCAGTCCTGGCCCGAGGCGCCCCGCCAGGAGCCCGGCTGGCCCGAGACCCCCCGCCAGCAGGACGTCCCGGTCTCCTGGCCCGAGCAGCCGCAGCCGGTCCAGCCGCAACCGATCCAGCCGCAGGACCCGGTGCCCGCCTGGTCCCAGCCGCCGACGCCCTCCGCGAACGCCTGGTCCAACCTCTCCACGCCGGCGCCCTGGCCGAACAGCCCGTCCAACGTCCCGCCGGGCGGCCCGTCCGCCTCCCTCGGCGACCCGCTGGACCACACGGTCACGCTGGGCCGCGCGCCCGGCCCGCTCGACGCCCCCGTCCAGCCCGGCCGTCCCGTTCAGCCCGGCCAGCCCGGCCTCTCGCCGCTCGACGGCCCCGGCGGGCCGTCCGCCGTTCCGGCCGACGAGCGCACGATGATGTACGGCGGCCGCCCGGGCGACGGCATTCTCGGCGACCAGGCGGTGCCGTCGAACCAGCTCGGCGCGGCCCACGTCGGCGCGCCCCCGCCCGGCGCCGAGGGGATGCCCGGCGACCAGGGCATGCCCGGCGGCCCGGGGATGCACGGCGACCAGGGCATGCCCGGCGGCCCGGGGATGCACGGCGACGGCCACCCCGACCAGGCGCGCCCCGGCTCGAACCTCAACCGCGACCCCTCCGACCCCGACCGCCGGTTCGTGACGGCCGGTCAGATCAGCGGCTCGCGCACCCCGCCCCCCGACCGTCAGCAGGAGCTCTGGAACAACGTCTTCGGCGACGAGTTCGAGGGCATGAGCGAGCACGACTCCCTGGACGACGAGTCCGGCAAGCCCATCTGGATCTACGCGCTCGGCGGCTCGGTGGCGATCGCGCTGGTCGCGGCGCTGCTGTGGGCCTTCCTCGCGGGCCCGCTGGCCGGTGAGGACACGCCGGAGAGCAAGACGGCCGCCTCCCCCGCGGCCTCGGGCGGCCCCACCAAGGGGGGCACGGGCAAGACCTCCACGACGATCCCCGCCCTGCCCAAGTACCCGGGCAAGGCGTCGCCGGTGACCGGCCGGGTGGAGGACGCGGCGGCCGGCGTCTCGCTGCCCCGCCTCGGCGGCACCTGGCAGCTCGACCAGCGCGCCACGGTCAAGTCCACCTTCGGCTACGACACCCGCCAGTACGTGCAGGTCGCGCCGGAGAAGTACGCCCAGATCATGTCGGGCCCGCTCCCGTCGCAGCTGTCCTCCCTGTACGAGGAGGACAACCTGGAGCCGGTCATCAAGCGCATGGTGCTGCAGGCCCGCAAGAACCTCTACCCCGCGGGCAACAAGGTCAGGAAGATCGCGCAGCAGTCGATCAAGGTCGGCGCCTCGACCGGCCGGCTCATCGCGTACACCATGACCGCCGGCACGGACAAGGCCACGATCGTCACGATGGCGATCAACGCCGGGGGCGACGTGCCCGCCATCGTCTTCGTGTCGATCCCGGAAGAGGGCAAGCAGCTCCTTCCGGACATCCGTACGGTGATGAACCAGCTCAAGGTGAGCGCGCAGTAGTCCTGCGACCCGGGCGCCCGCGGCGCCCGGGTCACTCGCGCGTCAGAACGTGCACTCCATGTGCTTGATGCCGTTGATGAACGAGGAGTGCAGGCGATCGGGCTTGCCGCCCTCGATCTGCGGCACGCGCCGCAGCAGCTCCCGGAACATCACCGTGATCTCCCGCCTGGCCAGGTGCGCGCCGAGGCAGAAGTGCGGCCCCGGGCCGCCGAACCCGACGTGCGGGTTGGGGTGGCGGGTGATGTCGAAGCGGTACGGATCGGCGAACACCGTCTCGTCCCGGTTGGCCGCCCAGTAGAACAACACCACCTTCTCGCCCTTGCGGTAGAGGTGGCCGTTCATCTCGTGGTCGCGGGTGACCTTGCGGCGCATGAAGTTCACCGGCGAGGCCAGCCGGACGATCTCCTCCACGGCCCCGGGGGCGCGGCCGTCGACGTCCTCCAGCCACAGGGCGCGCTGGTCGGGGTTCCTGGTCAGCAGGCGCAGGCCGTAGGAGATGGCGTTCCTGGTGGTCTCGTTGCCGGCCACCACCAGCAGGATGAAGAACGACCCCAGCTCCTGCATCGTCAGCCGCTCGCCGTCGATGTTGGCGTTGACCAGCGAGGACGTCAGGTCGTTCGTGGGGTTGGCGGTGCGGTGGGCGGCCAGGTCCTGGACGAGCTGCTGGAGCTCCATACCCACGGTGAGCAGGCGGGTGGCGAGCTGGTCGAGGTCGCCGCCGGTGTACTCGGGGTCGAAGCCGCCGAGGATGATGTTGGAGCGGTCGAAGACGAAGCGGTAGTCGCGCTCGGGGATGCCCATCATGTCGCAGATGATCTTCAGCGGCAGGCGCGCGGCCACGTCGGTGACGAAGTCGGCGCCGGGGCCGGCGGCCAGCAGGTCGTCCACGATCCGGACCGCGGCGGCCTCGACGTCCGACTCGAACTGTTTGATCATCTTGGGGGTGAACGCACGGGAGACGATCCTGCGCAGCCGGGCGTGCCGGGGGTCGTCCATGTTGATCATGGAGCCGAAATACTCGGTGAACTCGGCCGGCATGTCGGGGATGTTCGTCGCGCCGCCGTCGCCCGAGCAGAAGACCTCCGGGTTGCGGCTGGCCTCCAGGATGTCGGCATGCCTGACCAGCGCGTAGTAGCCGGGCCCCTGAGGCGCGAAGTCGATCTTCATCTCGTCGAAGAAGGCGGGCGTCGCACGGGCTCGTAACCGGTCGAACGCCTCCTCGCGCTCGCTCATGGGCCTGGCCCAGAAGTTCCGGTCCGACAGGTCGAAGTCGAGGACGGTCATAGGAACATCATTCGGAAAGCGACCACTTACGTCAATGGTTGTGACGTACACCGTACGTGGGGGCCGGAAAACCTGTGGCTCCTGACGCCAGGGGCTTTGTAGGGTTCCGCGCATGACGTTCCGCCTCCTCCTCGGCTAGCGATCCGCCGGCGCCGGGAGACGTGTGGTTCATGACCCGGCCGGGGGCCGGGCTCCTGGGGTTGCGCACGGCGGACGACGTCCTGCCGGCGGCGGCCGTGGTGGACGGGGTCGGCCACGGCCGCGCGCGCCGGCTCCGGGCCGGGTAAGGATCACTCATGACCGGGTCGGCGGTGCCGTACGCGGCTGTGGTCGGGGCGGTGGCCACCGCCCTGCCTGCTCGGCTCATGATGTGCTCGGCCGCGTGAGTGTACGGTCAGTCCGCCGGGAGCAGGGTGCCCAGGGGGCCGAGGTCGAGGTTGAGGTCGGCGGGCGAGAGGCCGAACCGGTCGCACAACTCGGCCATGGCCTCCTCCAGCCGCATGAGGGTCAGCCCCACCGCCTCAAGCTGCTCCCCGGTCAGGTCGCCGTTGTCCATCCGCCGGACGCACTGGCGTTCCACCAGCTGGCGGATCAGCTCGACCAGCGTCAGCACGAGACGGCTCAGGTCGTGCTGCACCGAGTCGGCGTCCGTCTCCAGCCGCCACTCGCCAGGTCTGGCCGCCTGCCGGTCAGTCGGGCTCGTCATGTCGCATCCCTCCTTTTACCGCGTCGCCCTCGCGCACGCTGACCAGCAGGGCCCTCAGGGAGATCCGTACGAGGTCGATGCCGGAGATGGACAGCACGAGGTCGCCGGTCACGACCGCCCCACCCGCCAGCAGGCGGTCCAGCAGCTCGACGAGCGCCACCCGCTGCTCGGGCAGGCGGCCCTGGGCGGCGAGCCGGCCTCCTCTCGGCTCAGGGGGCGTCACCGCGGGCCGCCTCACCGTCCTGGTCGAGGGCGGCGAAGGAGTAGGGCGCCCAGGGGCCGACGAGCTCCACGGTGACCCCCCGCTCGGCGACGTCCTCGATGACCTGCGCGAACTCGGCGGCGCGTTCGTCGTCCACCAGGTAGGCGCCGTTGAGGACCATCTGCTCCCGCCGTCCGGACAGCTGCGGGTCCTGGGCCCGGTGGCATCTGCCGACGACGGCGACGTCCATCAGCGCCTCGTGCACGGCCCGGGCGTGCTCGGCGGCCCGGCGCCAGTCGGCCTCCCGTCCGCGCAGGGCGGCCCGGCGGCGGTTCAGGTAGGCCGCACCCGGCGCCGCGTCCTGCGGGTCGGCCACCGGTTCCGCCCGGCCGGGAACGGCGTACGCCTTGACGCCCCACTCCCGCCGGCCGGCCACCCGCGCCAGCACCGCGTCGAACTGTTCGTGCCGCTCGTCGAGAAGCTCCCGTACCTGCGCCTCTCCCGTGTAGACGGTGACCAGCCGCACCGGGGCCGTGGGCCTGAGGGCGGCGACGGCCTCCACCACCCGGTGGTGGGTGCGCGCGGTCTCCTCCAGCCAGGCGAGGTCCTCCATCGAACGGCGCAGCGCCTCCTCGCCGAACTCCGCCAGCGAGACCGTGCTGAAGAAGGCGGCCAGGTCCCGGTGCGTGAGACGGCGCACGGGCGCGCCCGCCACCCCCGTCAGCCCGTCGGGCCCCTCGCCCTCGTCGCGGGTGACCGCGTAGAGGTAGACGCCCTGGTCAGTGGCCACGTTCGACCGCCTCAGGCACGTGGCCGGGCGCGCGCCCGGTCGCGGCGCCGCGTTCCAGCACCCGGGCGGACACCATCTCCTCAAGGGCCGCGAGACGGCGGCGCAGCTTGCGGTTCTCCTTCGCCAGCTCCTGGGTGTCGCCGGTGAGCCACGGGTCGTGCTCCCACCAGTCGATGCCCATCTCGCGGGCGGTGTCGACCGAGGCGATGAGCAGGCGCAGCTTGATCGTCAGCAGCTCGATGTCGAGCAGGTTCACCTGGATGTCGCCGGCGATCACCACGCCCCGGTCGAGCACCCGTTCCAGGATGTCGCCTAGGTTGGCCGACTCGCGGCCGCCATGGGAGGCCGGCTGGAAGGAGGACCCGGGCACGTACGGGCTCGGCCGTACGTTGGCGCTCACCGCGAGCCCTCGGCGAGGTCGCCGCTGCCCCGCTTGTAGCGGCGCACCCGGCGGTAGGACAGGAGGCCGCCCGTCATGTCGAGGTCGATCTCGTACATGGCCAGGGTGTCACCGGAGGACGGGATCCGGCGGTCCTCCACCATCTCCACGCCGACCAGCCATCCGTCCTCGGACGGCTCGACCAGCGTGACGCTCTCGGCTTCCTTGCCGGTCAGCTCGGTCATCATCCGCAACCCGACCCCGGCCACCTCGGCGGCCGGCAGATCCGCGGAGCGCGTACGCGGCGGCCCCTCGTCGCCGGTGTCCGCACGCTTCGTCCCCGGCACGCGCTCGTGCTCGGATCTCGGCACGCGCTTGTGCTCGGTTCCCTGCCTGGCAGGCACCACATCACCCCCGTACTTTCCTGGTGCGGCCCCCCGCTAGCGCCTCACCAGCCGACCATCCCCCGCAAGATCTCCTCCACCGCCCGGTCCTCCTCCTCCGCGGAGATCCGGCCGTCGGCCCTGGCCTGCTCCACCTCCTCCAGGCGGCGCCGGACCACGGCCGGGTCGTGCAGCTCCCGCTCGACCTGGTCGCGCATGAGCTCGCCGAGCTTGACGACCGCGTAGATCGGCATGAGTGGCCAGCCAAAAAGCAACGTCCCCAGTCCCAAGGATGTTCACTCCTCCCGGGCGTCGGCGTCCGTGCCGGCGCGGTCAGCTCGTGCCGACGAAGTCGTACGGCGCCATCGGCCCCAGCAGGCGCAGCTCGACGCGGCCCGACCAGCGTCGGGCCAGCTCGTCCACCGCCTGTTCGAACTCGGCCCGCCGGTCGCGCGCCACCAGCGCGGCCACGTGCGCGGCGTCACGTTCGTGGGAGGGCTCGCGCACGACCAGCTGTTCGCACAGGTCCGAGAGCTCGTCCACCACCGTCGCGGTGTCCGCCTCGCGCTTGTCCGCGATCGTGCCCTCGATGATCTCGCCGAGCCGCATGCGCTCATTGCGTGTCGCGTCCTCCGGGCGCCCGGTGATCTGCTGCCGAAGGCTCGCGGCCTCGCCGTTCTCCCGCAGGATCTCGGTCAGGATCGCGCGCTCGTCGTACCGGCCGTTGACCACGTACTGCGTCCGGCCCTCCACCTCCTGGAGGGCGTCGGCGAACTGGTCGTGGTACGGCTTCAGCAGCTCCTCCACCACGGCCTCGGAGTTCGTCAGCACCGCCCCGAACCGGAACGGCAACACCGGCACCTCCGCCGCGGTCTGGTCGAGCAGCCGCTGGTGCGTCTGGAGGTCTCGCGGGCGGCCGAGCGGGCGGTCCGCCTCGACATCGCTCACCAGAGCGGCGATCTGACCGAACGGCACCAGCCGCACCTGCTCCCCGGGATCCCCCACTCCCTCGGTCCCGGGCTCCACCTCGACATCCATCGGGACGATCCCGTACACGTAGGACGCGTAGCCGTTCATGCTCGCCTGCGACGCGTCCTCGGACCCGGCGGCCTCTCTGCGTGGCGTCATCTCACTCATCCTCTCCACGACGTGCCCGGCGCGGCCGTTCCTCGCGCTCCACGACCTCACCCGCGAGCTCCTGCAACTCGTCGGGCTCGTCGGACGCGGCCTCCAGCTCTCCGCCCGCAGGCCGGCTCGCCTGGCTGACGGCCCTGGCCGTCGTCACGTCCTCGACGACCTCCGGCAGGCCCTTCTCCGTGGCCGACAGATCGAGGCGGTTGGCCGCCTCCGCGAACCGCAGGTACGTGTCCACGCTGGCCACGACGATCCGGCTGTCGATCGTCAGCACCTCGATGCCGACGAGCGAGACCCGGACGAATGCGTCGATGACGAGGCCCTTGTCGAGGATGGTGTCGATGACGTCCGCCAGACTTGTCCCCGCAGTACCGCTGCTGGCCGGTGTGCCGTGACCGGCAGGCTGAACGGTCATGTCGTTCCCCCCCTGGTTCTGGGTGGCCGGGCCTTCGGCGACAGGCCCTGACGAGTGGCTACTCGGCTCGGACCCGACGCCGGCGTACCGGGCGGTCGTGCTCGGCGGACCGGCGGGTGGACGCTCCGGCGCGACGCCGCGCCACGGGCGGAGCCGCGGGACGCTCCTCGGGCTCCACTTCCTCCTCTTCCTCCTCTTCTCCTTCTTCTTCCTCTTCGGGCTCCTCGAACTCTCCCTCTTCCTCCTCGGGCTCCCCCTCTTCCTCCTCGTACTCCTCTTCGGGCTCCTCTTCGGGCTCTTCCGCCTCCGCCCGCTCGACGTCCTCCGGCTGCTCTTCCTCGGCTTCCTGCTGCTCCCGTTCCTCCTGGACGGCGGTCTCGTGATCCTTGACGACCTCGCTGTCGTGGATCTCGCCGCGCCAGCCCTCCATCTCGTCGGGATTCAGCAACAGGTGCGCCATCACGTGCCGTCTGAAGTGCTTGAGCTCCAGGCGTACGCGTCGTCCCTGGGCGCGCCACAGGTTGCCGGTGCGCTCGAACAGGCCCTGCGGGTGGTACTCCAGCACGACCAGGACCCGGGTCAGGTCAGGCGTGACCTCGTGGAAGGTCACCGCTCCATCGACATGCCCCTTCTGTCCCTCTGAGCGCCAGATGATCCGCTGATCCGGGATCTGCTCGACGATGTGCGCCTTCCAGCTCCTGTGCGACAGGAAGACCTGAGCCTTCCAGGAGAGCTCCTCGTCGGCGTCCTGCTTGACGGTCTCGACCTTCTTCATGAACGTCGGGAAGTCCTGGAACTGGGTCCACTGGTCGTACACCAGACGCCGTGGGGCACCGATGTCGATCGTCTCCACGATGTTGGTGATCTTCTCGTGGCCCGCTTTCGCGCCGCCACCGCCGCCGGTGATCCGCTGCCAGATGCCCTTCAGACCACCCTTGAGACCTCCCTTCAGACCTCCCGCGAGGCCGCCCTTCAGCGCTCCGCTCACGAAGCCGCCCGGCTTGTCCGAGCCCGTGACCGCGCTCATCAAGCCCTTTCCGCCGTGTTCCACGTAATCGCTGAGCCGGCCGGTCAGGTCTTCGAGCTTGTCTCCCGCGGAGGACAACACCCGCGTGCCCGCCGCCTGCAGAAGCCCCTGAGCGGATTGCACGAGCCGGTCCATCGGCAGGGCGTCGGCGATTCCCTGGCCGGCCTCCCCGGCCTTCCCCGTGACGTCTCCAGCCTTTCCCGCGACGTTCTTGGCTTGGTCTTCGAGCGTGCCCGTCGCAGCCCGACCGGCTTTACCGGCCGTTCCGGCGGTCTTGCCCAAGGCGTCCCCGCCGCTTCCGCGCACCGTTTTCTTCGCTGCCTCAGCCACCGCACTCACCTCCGTGACTGGCCGACCCGCCGGACAGGACGTGTCCGCCGCTGCCCCCTGTGACCCTCATGGCCCTCGGGCCTCCGTCTGGCCTGCTCCGGTACCTCGGGTTCCTCTTCGTAGTCGTCCTCCTTGTAGCGATCGTGTTCGTCGTAGTCCTCGTCGCCGTAGTCCGCTTCCTCGTCCCTGGGCGCCTGCCGCTTCGTGGGCCGAGCTTCGGCTTCCTCGTCCTGCGGGGCCTCAGGCTTCGCCCCGTGCTCCTGGAGCTTCTGGGTCAGGGAGTCGATCTGCTTGGTGGCCGCGGAAATGGCCGCCGCCTTGCCGACTTCCATGAGCTCGCCCCGAAGGCGGCCGGTCATCCGTTGAATCTCGGGACTGGAGCCGAGGGCCTTGACGCCTTGCGCCAGCAGGCCACCCTGGCCGCAGCTGGCGCGTCCCGCCAGCCCGGCCGCCGCCAGTGCCGCCGCCGTACGCAGCTTGTGGCGCCTTCCGAGGTAGTACCCGGCGAGTATGGCGAAGGCCATCTGCAACCTGCTCGACATGATCAGCGCTCCTTCCGCTCGCTCACCATCTCGACCCGCACTGGGTCCTTGCGCGCGGCTTGACCTACCCGAAAAAGCGACAAAGCACCCAACTGGCGAAAAAAGGGACAGGGAGTTGGTGTGAGGCGGCGAATCCAAGCCACCTCATCAGCGGGCGTTTAGCCCTGCCTGCCCCCGGGCTCAGGGCACACGGAAGGTCAGGACCTGGCCCTGGCCCGCCCAAGGATCCGCCAACTCCCGAACCGGAGCCTGCGCACCGAGCGTCATACGGGACCAGACGGCAACGATCTGAGCGTGATCTCGGAGGCGACCATGAACGACCTGCCATCTTCCGTGTTCATCCGTCCGGCCCCGGCCCGGCCCACGTCACGCGGCAAGGCCGTGCTTCCGCCGTCCGCGCTCTTCCGGGGATCACCGCTCGCCCCTCGGCGAGGCGTCAGCCACGTCTCGCTCGTCATCGCGGTCGGCCTCGCGCTCGGGCTGGGCGGGTTCGTCGGCTTCACCGTCAGCCGCGGCCTCCAGGAGGAAGCCCAGGGCCGTGGCCCGGCGGGCGTCGTCCTGAAGGCGGCCGTCCCGCAGGCGCCCCCCTCAGCGCTCCCCCGGCCACCGGCCGCGCAAGCGCCCCCGCCTGCCGCACCGCCGAAGACCGCGGCGAAGCACCGGGTCAGGACGAGGAAGGCCCACCACTCGAAAGGGCACAGACACCACCGCTCGCCGTGCGCCAGGTTCCAGGGAGTGCGGATGCGAATGTGTCACACGATCTTCCGATGAACCCTCGCCCGGCAACGCAGAAGAGGCCCCGAAGGGCCTCTGAACTGCGAGTTCTTCCTGAGGGCGGTCTCGGCGGGTCGGCCCGCCCTCCCTCCGGAAGCCGGGGGTCACAGGCTGCGGGCGGTGATGTCGCCGCTGGAGGTGGTGGCGCGGATGTCGAGGTCGGCGTTGCCGTCGTTCTTGAGGGCGTTGCTGACGCGGCCGTAGCTGGTGCCGGCGTCCAGGGCCGCCGAGACCCCGGCGGCGGCGGTGATCGAGATGTCACCGGACTGGGTGGCGAGCACGACCTTGCCACCCGCCGCCTCGGCGACCCGGATGTCACCCCGTGCGGTGCTGATCTCCGCGGGGCCGCCCAGCCGCCCGACCTCGACGTCGCCGTCGACCGCGGTGAGGCGGAGGCTCGCCACCTCCTCGATCTTGATCTGGCTGTACGCGCCCTCGAAGGCGACCTCACCCAGACGGCCGGCGGTCAGCAGCTCGGCGCCGACCGCCTTGGCCTCGACGCCGGAACCGGCGGGCAGGTTGACCGTCACCTCGATGGCCCCGGACGGGCCGAGGTACTGGTTCTTCTCCGGGGTCGTGATCCGGAGGACACCGTCGGCGTACTCGACCGTGGTCTGCTCCGCCGCCTTCACGTCACGGCTCCTCGAGGCGTTCGAGGGCCGGACCTCGACCGTGGTGTCGGCCCGGTCGGCGGCGACGAACCGGACGCGTCCCGCGGGGACGTCCAGGACGGTACGGATGGCGGCGGGGGTGTCGAACGTCTGCATGATGCTCTCCTGTGGACTCATGTTCGGCGGGCCCGATTCGCGACCCGGAGGCCGCATCGCCGAACCCTTCATGCGTCTACCTTCGCCGACCGTCCTGATACCGGACCATCGCCGCCCTGACACGGCCGCTGACGTACGACCGGCCCCAGCCCGTCCCGCGGGGCGTCAACCCATCGTCGCGAAGGTGTCACGCAATCGGCGCAGGTCGCGCATGCGGGCCTCGTACGTCGCCCCCACCACCACGAGCAGCAGGCCGCCAACGGCGATCGGCACCCAGCGCGGCACCGCGAGGAACATCTCCGACACGTACGGAGCCAGCTCCCGCACCACGACCCCGGCGACCACGACCGCTCCGATCGACGTGGGCGCCTGGAGCTTGAACCGGACCCCGGCGAGCAGCACGACCAGCGCCACCACGCCGAGCACCAACGACCTCCGCCATTCGGTGTCCGCGTAGACCGCCACCAGGCTGGGCAGCATCGTGAAGGAGAGACCCGCCCCGTAGGCGGCCCACGACGGGACCGCCGCACCGCGCCGCCGCCACCAACCGGATCCGAGCAGGACCAGCGAGCACGGCACCGTGTACGCCTCGACGACGGTGACCTCGTCCGCCCCCAGCCGCAGCCACGACGCCAGCAGCAGCAGGACGGCGCCGGTGTACCTCAGGCCGTTCCCCCGGTCGGCCGAGCCCGTCCACAGCGACACGAGCAGCACCAGCACCCCGGCCACGGCGAACCCCATGCTTCCCGCGATCGGGACGCGCACGCCCAGTGAGAACCCCGCCGCCACCGCCTCCAAGCCGAGGAACAGGGCGGCGAAGCCCACTCCCCAGAGCCGGAGACCCGTCAGCCTGGCCCGCAGCGCCATCGCGCCCGCCGCCACCGCCAGGATCGGCAACACGATCAGCGTCGCCGGCTCGCTGCCGAACGCGTACGCCGCCGCCCGTACCGAGGCTGGGGCGGCGACGAGCGCGCAGGCCGCCGCCCACCACGGCGCCCGGCCCAGGGTGGCGGCCACCGCCGGCGCGACGGCGAGCGCCGCCTGCACCGCCGTCGCGACCGGGTAGGGCATGCCGAAGGCCTGAGGGGCGACCGCGATCACGAGCGCCCCGGCCACCAGCGCGCCGACCACGGCCGCCCTCGTCAACCACCCACTGCCGCCCCCGGCCTCCCCTTTCATCGGCCACCCGCCGGCGGCCCTGGCGGTCGCCGCCAGGAGGCCGGTCGCCAGCACGGCCAGCACCACCACGTCCGCCGGCGACGCCGGCTCGAACGGCTGCCGCTCCCGCCCGTTCCAGGTGCCCGTCCACAACACGTCCAGCCAGGCGAACGGCGCCGCCAGGGAGACCACGAGCCGAGGCAGCAGTGTCAGCGTGGTCAGCAGCGCCACCAGCCCGCCGGTGGCCATGCCCGCCGGCCGTACCCGCCGCCAGGGCAGCCGGTCAGCGGCGAGCACCACCACGAGTGCCGGGACGAGGTACGCCAGGGGACGCCAGTCCGTGCCCGGACCGTCCAGCATCGGTTGCGCCGGCGCCGCCGGTACGGCGATCAGCGTGAGCACGGTTCCCACGGCGGCCGCGGCGGCCCAGATCTCCCGCTCGGCGTCGCCCCGCCTGGCCAGCAGCCATGTCACCAACCCGCCGAGCAGCGCCAGTCCGAGTAACGGCGCCGACCTGACCAGCGCCTGAGCGACGGAAGGAGATCCCAGCGCGTACGGCACGCCGCCCAGCAGGGCGAGGACCGCGACCCCGCTGCCGGTCGAACCGGCCGTCACCCGCACCGCTCCCCGGCCGTGGCGGACCAGGACGACGTCCAGCGCCGCCGTCGCCACCAGCATGGCCACCAGCCAGGTCTCCGACCAGTCTCCGGTCAGCAGCGGCAGGACCGGCTGCGCCAGCACCACGGCGACGGGAGCAGGGCCGCGGAGCCGGGTGACCCGGGCATAGGCCACCAGGATCAGCGCGGTCAGCCCTAACACACCCGCCGAGTAGTGCAACGCGTCGAGGGAGTCGACCCCAAGGAGTCCCACCCGCCTGGCGGCGTAGCCGTCGAGCAGCAGCAACGCGACCGCCAACCCGGCCATGGTCTCGGCCGTCGCGGTGAGCCCGCGCCGGATCAGCACGACCGGCGCCAGCATGACCAGCGCGGTGAACGCGGCCAGCACGGCCGCGCGCCCGCCTATGCCCAGTTGCCCCCAGCTCACCACGGTGAACACCGCCGCCGCCACCGTCAGCAGCAGGCCGCCGAGGATGAGCAGGACGTTCTTCGCAGTGCCCGTGGAGACCTCCGGCCTCGGGACACCGGAGCCCGCAACCCCAGGTCCGGCCGCCGCCGGGTACGGCGGCAACGCGCCCGCAAAGGGAGGTACCGCGCCCGCGCTCCCCACCCCCTGCGCCGCGCCCGCGCCCGCCGCTCCCTGACCTGCCGCTTCGGCACGCAGGGCGCCGAGCAGTTCCGTACGGCGGGCCCGCAGCCCGGCGAGCTGATCCCCCAGCCTGGCGAGAGTCTGGTCCACCTGCCACAGCTCGTGCGCGACGGGGCCCTGAAGAGGCAACGCACACCTCGGGCATCTGGAAACCGGCTCCTGGAGCCCGGTTCCGGACAACATCGCCCCGCAGTCCGGACACTTCATACTTCCACGCACCGACACTCCGTTTGAGCCTGACAAGATGACCCATATTGCACCGTGACGTCCTTGCGAAGCACTGTCATCGGTTACCGGCGCGACCGCCCTCCGGCCGGCGGCGGCGGCGAGCGGGTTCGTGGGCGAGGAGGCGATCCGGGTGGGCCCGTCGGGGCGGCACCCGGTGATCGCCGGGCTCAGGAGGCGGGGCCGAGCCAGTCGAGGATGAGGCGGTTGACCTCGGCGGGCCGCTCCAGGTGCAGGAAGTGGCCCGCGTCCGCCACCTGTTCGACCCGCGACCCCGCCGGCAGGTGCTCGGCCGCGCTCTTGGCCATCTCCACGCCCATGCAGCCGTCCCGCTCGCCGTGCAGGTAGAGGACCGGGCCGGCGGTGGCCGGGTCGACGTCCGGGTAGCGGCCCGAGGGTGGCGTGGTGCCGAGCGCCGCGCGGTAGTAGCCGATGGCCGCGCCCTGGTTGGCGGACTCGCCGAGGCTGCGCCGGACGAACGCCAGATCCTCGGCCGGGTCGTAGCCGGGCGACCAGTCCCGCCAGAGCCGTTCGATGAACGCCGGGTCCGCGACGGCGGCCTCACCCAGCACGGTCTGGAAGAGGAAGATGTAGAACGACCGCTGGAGCTGCTCGTACGCCATCAACCCCGGAAGTTGCGCGCCCGGCGGCGGCACCGCGAGGGCGACGGCCCGGCGGAAGCGCCCGGCCAGGGCGTAGGCGGGGAAGGCCCCCCAGTCGTGTCCGACGATGACGGCGTTCGCGTCGCCGCCGAGTTCCTCGTGCAGCGCGCGCACGTCGGCGACCAGCGCCGCCTCCTCGTACGCGCCGTCGGCCGGGACCTCAGTGGGCGCGTAGCCGCGGGTGAACGGCGCGACCGCGCGGTAGCCGCGTTCGGCCAGCGCGGGCATCAGGTGCCGCCAGGTGTGCGCGGTGTCGGGGAACCCGTGCAGGCACAACGCCAGCGGCCCCTCCCCCACGGTCAGATACGCGAACTCCACACCGTTGGCGTGGATCGTCCTGATCTCCATGACTGCGAAACCTAGCATTCGCCCTCTTCCGGGAGTACCACTACACAAGGGGCCTCTCATCACGGGGAGACGGCATGCGACGGGGATGGGTTCTCGCTCTCGCTTCGATGACCATTGTGCTCGTGGTGGTCGATCTGACCGCCGTGACGATCGCGCTGCCCGACATCCGCGCGAGCCTGGGCGCGAGCCTGGCCGAGGTGCAGTGGGTGGTGGACGCGTACGCGCTGACGCTGGCCGCCGTCCTGCTGCCCGCCGGGGTGCTGGCCGACCGGTACGGCCGCCGCAGGATGCTGGCCATCGGCGTGGCGGTATTCACGCTCGCCTCGCTGGCCTGCGCCCTGGCCCCCACGGCCCCCCTGCTGGACGTGGCCAGAGGCGTCCAGGGACTGGGCGCGTCCGCCCTGTACGGCACCACCACCCCGCTCATCGCCTCGGTCTACCCCGAGGGCCCGGCGCGGGGCAGGGCACTCGGGATCTTCAGCGCGGTCTCGGGCCTGGCGATGACGCTGGGCCCGGTGGTGGGCGGCGTGCTGACGGCGGGGTTCGGCTGGCGGGCGATCTTCCTGATCAACCTGCCGATCGGCCTGTTCGTGCTGGTGGCGCTGCGGCAGCGGGTCGCCGAGTCGCGCGGCAGGGGGCACCTGGACCCGCTCGGCGTGCTGCTGGTCGCCGCGGCCCTGTTCGCGATCATCCCGGCGCTGATCCATGACCTGCCGCTGCTGCTGGTGGCCGGGCTGGTGTTGCTGGCGGCGTTCGTGCTGGTCGAGCGGCGCTCGGCGGCCCCGGTGATCGACTTCGGGCTGTTCGCGAACCGGGTGTTCGCGGTCGGCTCGGCCACCACGCTGCTCATGCTGGCCGCGCTGCTCGGCGGCTTCACCTATCTCACCCTGTACGTCCAGGGCCCGCTGGAGGCGAGCCCCGTCGAGGCCGGGGTACGTTTCCTGGCCTTCAGCGTGGCCGCCGTCATCGGCCCGATCGCGGTCGGCCGGGTCCTGCACCGCTGGCCCATGGGCGTGCTGATCGCGGCGGGCCCGGCGCTGATCACGGTGGCGCTGCTGGTCATGGCGATCCCGGCGGCCGACCGGTGGACGCCGATCATGATCGGGCTGTTCCTCGGCGGTCTGGGGCTCGGCGCGGGCAACGTCGTGGCCAACCAGGTGGGCCTGACCGCGCCCATGGACCAGGTGGGCATGGCCACCGGGACGGTGAACACGCTCAAGCAGGTCGGCACGGCGGTGGGCGTGGCGGTGCTGGCGGTGCCGTACCGGTCGGGGGTGTCGGCGATGTTGCTGGTGGCGGCCGGGCTGGCGCTGGCGGGCGCGCTGCTGCCGCTGACGCTGGCGGCCGGGCGGGTCAGTCGGTCTCCGGCCAGTCCCAGCCCAGCTGGAGGAACAGACCCAGCCGGTCGCTGACCGCGCGGATCTCGCTGATCCGCCCCTCGCGCAGGGTGAACAGGAAGATCGCCTCGACCTCGAAGCTCCGGCCCGTGGGCACGGGCATGCGGGGGTGCGTGCCGGAGTGCACGCCGGTCATGCGGATCCTGGCGACCGCCTTCTCCCCTTCTGCGACGACCTCCTCGACCTCGATGTGGAACGGGTCGAACGCGTCGAGCTGCATCCGGATGCCCTCGAAGGCGGCTCCGGGCTCGTCCGGCTCGCCAAAGATGATCTTGTTGTGGTCGACGACGTCCGGAGCCATGTAGGCGGCCAGGTCGTCGAGGTGGCGTTCGTTGATGGCGGCGATGAACTCGGTGACCACGATCGATCCTCTCTTACGGTGTAAGACGGGAGTATCTTACGGTGTATGAGAGAGCGGATGTCAAGGGAGCGGGTGCTGGAGGCGGCGCTGGAGCTCCTCGACCGGGAGGGCGCGGCCGGGCTGTCCATGCGCAAGCTGGGCAAGGCGCTGGGCGTGGAGGCGATGACGCTCTACTACTACGTGCCGAACAAGGACGCGGTGCTCGACGGGCTGGTCGAGCTGGTGCTCTCCCGCGTCACGGTCGAGCCGGCGGGCGACTGGCGGGTGTGGGGGAAGGCGTTCGCCGAGTCGATCAGGGCCGAGCTGCTGCGGCATCCGGCGCTCATGCCGGTGGTGGCGATCAGGCCGGTGGCCACGCCCGGCGCGCTCGGCCTGGTCGAACGCGCCGCCGCCGCGCTGACGGAGGCGGGCTTCACCGCCAGGGAGGCGCTGCACGTGATCAACGCGCTGTCCACGTTCGTGATCGGGCACACGCTGGCCGAGGCGGGCCCGGACAGCCCGGACCAGCCCGATCTGGACCTGGCGGACTATCCGGTGCTGGCACGGGCGGTCGCCGACGGCCTCGGCACGCCCGAGGACCACCGGGAGCGCTTCGACCTGGCCGTCGACGCCCTGCTCAGCGGACTTGCTCCGCGAACCCCCGCAGCAGGCACGACAACCCGAACTCGAACTGGTCGCCGAAGCTGAGGTCGTCGGCCTCGGCCACCCGCCGGTTGAACTGCGGGTAGGCGCCGCTCGCCATCACCTCGCGGATGTAGGGGGAGATCGAGGCCCGCCACTCCTCCTCCGACAACCCGGTACGCCGCCGCGCCTCCCCCTCGGCCAGCTCCTTGGCCACCGCGCCGAGCACGTAGTCGCCGATCACCCCGATCACCGCGGTCGCCCGCGTGATGTCGGCGGTCAGGGAACGGGCGGCGGACAGGGCGTGCTCGACCCGCCGCAACGAGTTGGGCCCGAGCGCCGGCCTGCTCGACATCAGCGCCGCCAGCCACGGATGGCGCAGCACGCTCGCGCGCTGGTCGCGGGCCACCTGGGCCAGGTCGGCCCGCCAGTCGCCGGTCAGCGGGCCCGGCGCGCCCTCGCCCCAGACCGCGTCGACCATCAGGTCGAGCAGCTCGTCGCGGTTGGCCAGGTAGCGGTAGAGCGAGGTGGTGCCCGACTTGACCTCGCCCGCCACCCGGCGCATGGACACCGCGTCCAGCCCCTCGGCGTCGGCGACCGCGAGCGCGGCCCGCACGATCGCCTCGACGCTCAGGGCATGACGCTTGGGCGCGTAAGGCTCGCGGCTCCACACCAATGACATCCGGCCACCCCCTCTGGCCATCATCGTACGCCTGTGGTTACAGTGTTCCCATGACGGATACAGTGTTCCCAGAAGTTCATGACGTGCTGGTCGCGGGCGGCGGCAGCGTCGGGCTGAGCGCGGCCGTGTTCCTGGCCCGCCACGGCGTCCGCGCCCTGGTCGTCGAGCGCGAGTCCGGCCCCCGGGCGCACCCGCGGGCCACCGGGATGGGCCCGCGCACGATGGAGCTGCTGCGCGAGGTGGGCCTGGAGCAGGCGGTGAACGAGGTGGCCGTCGACATGACCGGCGCGACCCTCGGCAAGATCACCGTGGACACGCTCGCCGGCGCCGACCTCGCCACGCTCGCGGCCGACCTGCCCGCCCGGACGCGGGCGTTCGACACGATGACCTACAGCCCGGCCCGGCTGCGCGGCGTCTGCCCGCAGAACCGGCTGGACCGGGTGCTGCTCGACGCCGCCCGCGAGCGCGGCGCGCACGTCGCGTACGACACCGAACTGCTCTCCGTGGAGCAGGACGCCGACGGCGTGACGGCGGTCGTGTCCGGCCCCGGCGGCCCCCGCACCCTGCGCGCCCGCTACCTGATCGCGGCCGACGGCGTGCGCAGCAAGGTACGCGAGAGGCTCGGCATCGGCGTGACCGGCCCCGGCCCGCTCGGCCCCGAGCTGCACAACGTCATGTTCCACGCCGACCTCGGCCACCTGACCGGCGAGTACGGCTTCGCGCTCGCCGAGATCACCACCCCGGAGGCCCCCGGGATGATCATGGCCATCGACGGCAAGTCCGAGTGGGTCTTCCACACCGCCCAGGAACCGCACCCCGACCTGGTCAGGACCGCGATCGGCGACCTCGGCCTGGAGCTGGAGATCGTCAGCGTGCTCGGCTGGCGGGCCCGCGGCCAGGTCGCCGACCGGTTCTCGCGGGGGCGGGTCTTCCTGGTCGGCGACGCGGCCCACGCCGTTCCGCCCACGGGCGCGTTCGGGCTGAACACGGGTGTCGCCGACGCGCACAACCTGGCCTGGAAGCTGGCCCGGGTGTTGTCCGGCCGATCGGACCCGGCGCTGCTGGACACCTACACCGCCGAGCGGCGGCCGGTCGCGCAGCTGGCGCTGGAGCAGTCGCTGCTGCGGATGCGGGACCTGCGCATGCACTTCGGCCACGGCCCGGAGGCGGCCCGGCTCCGGGCGGAGGCGGGCGCGGTGAACGCGCCGATCGTGCACGTCGGCTACCGGTACGGCGGCGCGTCGGCGGTCGAGGGGCTGCCCTCGACCGAGGACGTGACGCTCTGCCTCGACGGCTCGCCCGGCTCGCGGCTGCCGCACGTGTGGGTCGGCGAGCGCTCCAGCCTCGACCTGGTCGGCACCGACTTCAGCGTGTTCACCGGGACGCCGGTGGACGGCGACCCCGGTGTGCCGGTGCACGTGATCGACGGCTGGCCGTACGGGACGGTGCTGGTGCGGCCCGACGGGTTCGTGGCCTGGCGCGGCGAGGAGGGCCTGGCCGAGGCGGTCAGAACGTGTACGGCAGGTGCTTGATCCCGTTGATGAAGTTCGACAGCAGGAAGTCCGGCTCGCCGGTCGTCCGGATGCCGGGCAGGCGGGTGAACAGCTCGCGGAACATCACGCTCATCTCCCTGCGTGCCAGGTGGGCGCCCAGGCAGTAGTGGGGCCCCGGCCCGCCGAAGCCGACGTGCGGGTTGGGGTCGCGGGTGATGTCGAACGTGTCCGGGTCGGTGAAGACGGACTCGTCGCGGTTGGCCGAGTTGTAGAAGAGCAGCACCTTGTCGCCCTTCTTGTACGGCACGCCGTTCATCTCGTGGTCGCGGGTCAGCGTACGGCGGAACTGGATCACCGGGGTCGCGTAGCGCACGATCTCGTCGCACGCCTTGCCGATGCGCCCGTCGAAGTCAGCCAGCAGCAGTTCGCGCTGGCCGGGATGGTCGGTGAACAGCTTCAGCCCGTAGGAGACGGCGTTGCGGGTGGTCTCGCTGCCGGCCACCACCAGCAGGATGAAGAACGAGCCCAGCTCCTGCGGGCTGAGCCGTTCCTCGCCGCCCACGAGCAGGCTGACCAGGTCGCCCGTCGGGCGTTTGCGCCGTTCGTCGCCGAGGCGGGCGGCCATCCTGTTCAGCGAGTAGCCGGCGTGCAGCAGCTTGGCCAGGCCGCGGGCGACGTTGACGCGGCTGAAGCCGGGGTCGATGCCGGTGTACTCGGGGTCGGCGTTGCCGAGGATGACGTTGGTCCGCCGAAGCACCACGTCATGAAATTTCGGCGGAATCCCCATCATGTCGCAGATGACCCGTACGGGCAGCCGGGCGGCGACCTGCGACACGAAGTCGCCCGGACCCCGCTCGATCGCCTCGTCCACGATCTCGGCGGCGGCCCTGGCCAGGTCCTCCTCCATCTTGGACAGGATGCGCGGTGTGAAGGCCCTGGAGACGATCCGGCGCAGCCGGGCGTGGCGCGGGTCGTCCATGTTGATCATGGAACCGAAGTACACGCTGAGCCAGCGCGGCATGTCGGGGATGCTGTTGGAGCACGGCTCGCTGCTGAAGACGGCCGCGTTCCTGCTGGCCTCGGTCACGTCGGCATGGCGTACCAGGGCGTGGTAGCCGGGGCCGCCGCCGATGAACGGCACGGTCTGCTCCGGCACGAAGACGGGCCGATCCAGCCGGCGCAGCCGGCGGAAGGCCTCCATGCGGTCGGCCTGCGGCAACCCCCAGAACGGTATCTGCGAGATGTCCGGATCCGCGGAGAGCGTCATACCTGCCAAGCCTTGGGCAAGTGCTCACTTACGTCAAGGTCCGCCGGACCGGGGGGCGCGGCGCCCGGCCCGGACGTGGGTCACTCGTTCTGGAGGATCAGCTCGGAGCCCTTCTCGCCGATCATGACGGCCGGGGCGTGGGTATGGCCGCGGTTGAGCGTCGGCATGACGGACGCGTCCACCACCCTGAGCCCTTCGACGCCGCGTACCCGGAGCGAGGGGTCCACGACCGACGCGTCGTCGGCGCCCATCCGGCAGGTGCCGACGGGGTGGTAGAGCGTCTCGCCGCGCTCGCGGATCCACTGGGCCAGCTCCTCGTCGCTCTCCGGCCCCCAGTACGGCGCCATCGGCCCGCCCGCGTACCGCCTCATCGCGCTGGTCGCGAACACCTGCTTGGCCGTCCTCAGCCCGGCGATCAGCCGTTTGACGTCGGCCTCCGCGCTCAGGTAGCCGGGGTCGATCAGCACGTCCCGGCCGCTCAGCCCGACCCTGCCGCGGCTCTCGGGCTGCAGCAGCACGACGCCGACGGTCAGGCCGTGGCCGGTCGGCGGGGTGAGCCCGTGGTCGACGAACGGCCCGGGGGCAAAGACGAGCTCGATGTCGGGCGCGGGCTCCTCCTCCGAGGTCCTGACGAACGCCACCGCCTCGCCGACGTTCGTGGTGAGCATGCCCGAGCGCAGCACGATGTAGCGCAGCAGGTTGACCAGCGACTCGGCCTTCGTCAGGGTCACCGGCTCCTTGCACTCGACGTACACGCCGGAGGCGAGGTGGTCCTGGAGGTTCTTGCCGACCTCGGGCAGCTCGCGCACGATCGGCACCCCCGCGTCGCGCAGCTCGTCGGCCGCGCCCACCCCCGAGCGCATCAGCAGGTACGGCGAGCCGATCGTCCCCGCCGACAGGACGACCTCCCTCCGCGCCCTGATCAGGGTTCCGCCGCTGTGCTCGACGCCGACGGCGCGCGTGCCCTCGAACACCACGCGGTTCACCGGCGCGCCGGTGAGCACCGTGAGGTTGGGCCGGGCGGCGGCCGGGCGCAGGTAGGCGTCGGCCGAGCTCCACCTGCGGCCGCGGTTCTGGGTGACCGGGGTGGGGCAGTAGCCCTCGTTGGAGCGGCCGTTCAGCTCGCCGAGCCGGGTCAGGCCCAGCTCCTCGCAGGCCCGCAGGAAGGCGTGCGTGGTGACGTTGGGGCTGCGCAGCTCGGAGATGTAGAGCGGGCCCGAGGTGCCGTAGACGCCGCCGTGGTTGCTGCCCACACGCTGCTCGGCCCTGGTGAAGTAGGGCAGGACCTCGTCGTACGTCCAGCCCGGCACACCCCACTGGTCGTAGTCCTCCTGGCAGCCGCGCACCCACATCTGGGCGTTGAGCGAGGACGAGCCGCCGATCACCCGGCCGCGCGGCCAGTAGAGCTCACGGCCGGACATCTCGCTCTGCTTGGCCGTCGTGAAGTTCCAGTCGTAGTCGGTCTTGAACAACCTGGCGAAGCCCGCGGGCATGCGGATCTCCAGCTTGTCGTCGTGCCCGCCCGCCTCGACCAGCGCCACCGACACCGGCGCGTCCGCCGACAGCCTGTTGGCCAGCACGCACCCTGCGGACCCCGCTCCGACGATCACGTAGTCGTACTCCATGAGCACTCCAGGGGGTGAGTAACTTCCTACTTGCTTACTCCAGGTGAGCCGGCACGTCCATATGCATCTGTAACCTGGGTTACCTACCGGTCGGTATGGGCTGATGCCAAGATGGCGGGCAAGCGCGTACAGAGGAGGAAGGCGTTCATGCTCAACTTGTCGGTCGTCCTGGAGGACAGCGCCAGAAACAACCCAGACGGCACGGCCATCGTCTTCGGCGACATGCGCCTGCCGTACGGCATGATCGACACTGTCGCCCGCCAGGTGGCGAACCTGCTGGTGTCGCGTGGCATCGGCAAGGGCGACAAGGTGGCCCTGGCCTGCCCCAACCTGCCGTACTTCCCGTTCGTCTACTTCGGCATCCTCAAGGCCGGCGCGACCGTCGTGCCGCTGAACGTGCTGCTGCAGGGCCGGGAGATCGCCTACCACCTCGACGACAGCGACGCCAAGGCGCTGTTCTGCTTCGAGGGCTCGCCGGAGCTGCCGCTGGGTGAGCGCGGCAAGGCGGGCTTCGAGGCCGCCGACGGCTGCGAGCACTTCTTCGTGCTGCCCGCCACGGCGCTGGCCACCGAGTCCCCGTACGGCGAGACGGTGTGGGCCGCGCTGAACGGCGTGCCGGCCGAGTTCGAGACCGTGCAGACGGCCCCCGAGGACACCGCCGTGATCCTCTACACCTCCGGAACCACCGGCCAGCCCAAGGGCGCCGAGCTCAGCCACCAGAACATGCTGATGAACGCGCTGATCAGCGACCGGATGTTCCCCCGCAGCGAGGGCGGCGACACCTACCTCGCGGTGTTGCCGCTGTTCCACTCCTTCGGCCAGACGACGATCATGAACACCGCGTTCATGCGCGGCTCGACGGTCGTGCTGATGCCGCGCTTCGAGCCCGGCGAGGCCCTGGAGCTCATGCGCAAGGAGAACGTGACGACCTTCGCCGGCGTGCCGACGATGTACTGGGGCATGCTCACGAAGATCCACGCCGAGGGCGCCGAGGTGCCGCGCAGCCTGAAGGTGGCCGTGGCCGGCGGCGCGTCCTCGCCGGTCGAGGTGCTGAGGGACTTCGAGCAGACCTTCGGCTTCGGCATCCTGGAGGGCTACGGCCTGTCCGAGACCTCCCCGGTCGCCAGCTTCAACCAGCTCGGCCGTCCCACCAAGCCCGGCACGATCGGCACGCCCGTCTGGGGCGTGGAGATGAAGCTGATCGACAGCGAATGGAAGACGATCGAGGGCGAGGGCCCCGGCGAGATCGCCATCCGCGGCCACAACGTCATGAAGGGCTACTACGGCCGCCCCGAGGCGACGGCCGAGGTGCTCGACGACGGTTGGTTCCGCACCGGCGACATCGCCACCCGCGACGCCGACGGCTACTACGCGATCATCGACCGGGCCAAGGACATGATCATCCGAGGCGGTTTCAACGTCTACCCGCGCGAGCTGGAGGAGGTGCTCATGACCCACGAGGCCGTCTCGCTGGCGGCGGTCGTGGGCGTGCCGCACGCGTCGCACGGCGAGGAGGTCAAGGCGTACGTCATCCGCACGGCCGGTTCGGCGGTCACCGCGGACGAGCTGATCGCCTGGGCCAAGGAGAACATGGCCGCCTACAAGTACCCGAGGATCATCGAGTTCCGCGACGCCCTGCCGATGACGGCCACGGGCAAGATCCTCAAGCGCGAACTCCGCTAGCCGCCGAGGCGGAGGCGCGGGCCACCCCCGCGCCTCCCCCGGCCGCCTCCCGCGCCTTCGCCGACCGAGACCGGACGGACCACGCCGATGCCGCCGCTCGCGCTGTTCGACCTGGACAACACGCTGATCGACCGGCTGGGCGCGTTCCGGCTGTGGGCCGCCGAGTTCGCCGCCGGGCGCGGGCTGGGCCAGGACGCCGTTCAGTGGCTGGTACGTCTGGACGCCGACGGTTCCGTGCCGATGGACGTCTTCTTCGCCCGCGTACGCGAGCGGTTCGGGCTGGCCGAGCCCGTCGAGGAGCTGTGGCGGGACTACCGGGGCAGGTTGCCCTACCTGGTGGAGTGCCGGGGCGGCGTGCTGGCGGGGCTCGACCGGCTGCGGGCGGCCGGCTCGGCGGTCGGGATCGTGACGAACGGGATGGCCGACAACCAGACGGGCAAGATCCGCCGTACCGGTCTGGCCGGGCGGGTGGACGGGTGGGCGATCTCCGGCGCGGAGGGCGTACGGAAGCCGGACACCCGGCTGTTCGAGATCGCCGCCGCCCGCTGCGGGGCCGTACTGGAGGGCGGGTGGATGGTGGGCGACGATCCGGACAAGGACGTCGCGGGCGGGCACGCGGCCGGGTTGCGGACGATCTGGATCGACCGCGGCACGGGCGTGACCGCTCCCACCGCCGACCTGGCGGTGGACGACGTGCTCGCGGCCGTGGAGGCGCTAATCCGGATGCCCGCGAGCGGGGAGGCTCGCTAGCGTGGGCGGATGCGCGACAGGCCCACGGATCTCGACGAATCGCTGCTGGTGACCGCCCTGGAGGCGTGGGGGATCGAGGCCACCGGGCTGACGCACGCGCCTGTGGGCTTCGGCGACCACCACTGGACCGCGACCGGCGCCGACGGGCGGCGCTGGTTCCTCACCGCCGCCGACCTGGTCCGCAAGCCCGAGGGCGCGTTCGAGGAGCTGCGGCGGGCCATGGAGACGGCGGCGGCGCTGGCGACCGGTCTCGGGTTCGTGGTGGCGCCCGTGCCCGATCTCGCGGGCGGCGCGTTCCTGCGCCCGCTCGGCCCCCGGTACGCGCTGAGCCTCTTCCCGTTCGTCGAGGGCGTCGGCGGCGAGTTCGGCGACGAGCTGACCGCCCGCGACCGCGCCGAGGTCATCGACCTGCTGGCCGAGCTGCACGCCGCGCCCCCGCCCGCGTCCGTCCCGGCCCGCCCTCTGGAGCTGGCTGGGCGGGCGGAGCTGGAGCGGGCCCTCGCCGAGACCGGCCGCCCGTGGACCGGCGGCCCGTACGCCGAGCCCGCGCGGGCCCTGGTCGCCGGGCACGCCGAAGCCCTGCGTGCCCGGCTGCGCGAGTTCGACCGCGGATCACGCGACCTCGGCCGTCCCGTCGTCACCCACGGCGAACCGCACCCCGGCAACCTGCTCCGCCACGAGGGCCGCCGCCTGCTGGTCGACTGGGACACCGTCGGCCTGGCCGTGCCCGAACGGGACCTGTGGCTGGTCGCCAGGACCCCCGCCGACCTGGCCAGGTACGCCGCCGCCACCGGCCGTACGCCCGACCCGGCGGCCCTCGGCCTCTACCGGCTGCGCTGGAGCCTCGAGGTCGTGGCCGAGTTCGTCGCCTGGTTCCGCGCGCCGCACGGCTCCACCCGCGACGCCGAGCTGAGCTGGACGGCTCTCACCGAAACCCTGGACGACCTGGCCGACCAGGGCGACGGCGTGGCCTCCGCCCAATAGCACCGACATGCCCGCATACTGGCACCACTCCCCTCGCGCTTGAACCGCATGACCTGTCCGCGGAAAAGGGAGATCATGAGATTTCGGGTGGTCGCCGGCGTACTGACAGCACTCCTCGCGAACCCCTCCGCGGTCGCCGTGGCCTCGGCAGGGCTGCCACTCCCCGACGATCCCATCTCACAGGACGACACCGAACGCTCCGAGAACGAGACCAACCCGCAGGGGGCCGGCCCCTCCGGCCCGGGCGGCTACTGGACCGGCCTCAAGGTGCGCCCGCGCCGGCCGCGTCAGGACAGCAACGTGCGCGTGCTCGTCCACTGCCCCCACACCTCGACCGACGCCATCGTGACCGCCAAGCCCTTCAACCCGCCGGGCTCGTTCCGGCACTCCACACCGCTCGGCGTCGGCATCAGGAAGGGCCGCGGCTTCGACACCAAGTACGTCGCCTACGACGCGCTGCTCGGCTGGCGCCTGGTCAGGTTGAAATGCCTGCGCATCACCATGCTGGAACACCCGCGCCGCCGGATCGTCCGGCTGGTCAGCCGGGACCGCACCTACGTCCTCATCCGCCCGTTCAGGAAGGAGCGCTTCTGAGGGAGGTCAGCCCTTCAACAGGTCGGCCAGCACCGCGGCCTCGCTGATCTCGGGCTCCCTGGTCGCGGTGAGCAGGGTGAGCGGGCCCTTCCCGGCCAGCTCGCGCAGGTGCGCCACGGCCTCGGCCCGTTCGGGCTCCTCAAGCTCGCCGCGGTAGCGGCGGCCGAATTCGGCGAACCGGTCGGGGTCGTGCCGGTACCAGGTGCGCAGCTCGGTCGAGGGGGCCACCTGCTTGCACCATTCGTCGAGGTGGGCGTCGGCCTTGGACAACCCGCGCGGCCACAGCCGGTCGACCAGCACCCTGGCGCCGTCGTCCGCCGCCGGCTCCTCGTAGACCCGGCGCACCCGGACCCTGTTCCCAGCCGTCACCGTCAGCCCCTTCCCCCACCGTGACACCACGCTACGCCGGGCGTCGCCAAGCGGGGTTCAGGGACCCGGACGGGAAGGTCCACGATCCGGGCCGCCTCGCCACGCCGGTCCGGCGTCAGCCCCCTGAAGGCGCCCGGCGCCCCGGACCCGGGGCACCGGGCCGAGGCGGCGGCCCCCCTGGGTGATCAGGGCCAGGTGACCGACGGGCGCAGCGGGACTCCCGCGCGGCCGTCGTCGTCGAGCTTGACGCCCAGCACCTGGTGGAGCTGGACCTTGTTGCGCTCGAAGCCCACGATGCAGCCGGCCATGTAGAGAGCCCACACCCGGGCGGTGCCCATCCCGACCTCCTGGACGGCGTCGTCCCAGTTGGCGTCGAGGTTGTCGCACCAGTGGCGCAGGGTCTTGGCGTAGTGCTCGCGCAGGTTCTCCTCGTGGCGGATCTCGAAGCCGACGTCCTCCATCTGCCTGACCAGCCAGCCCACCGACTCCAGCTCGCCGTCGGGGAAGACGTAGCGGTTGATGAAACCGCCCTTGTTGAACGTCTTCTCCTTGCCGGTCGGGCGGGTGATGCAGTGGTTGAGCAGCCGGCCGCCGGGCTTGAGCTTGCCGTAGAGGAACTCGAAGTACGACGGGACGTTGTCCTTGCCGATGTGCTCGGTCAGGCCGATCGAGCTGACGGCGTCGAAGCCGGTCTCACGTACGTCGCGGTAGTCCATGAAGCGCACTTCGGCGAGGTCCTGGAGGCCCGCCTCGGCGATCGCCTTCTGGGCCCACTCGGCCTGCTGGCGGCTCAGGGTCACGCCCAGGGCCTTGACGCCGTAGTGCTTGGCGGCGTGGATGACCATGCCGCCCCAGCCGCAGCCGACGTCGAGCAGGCGCATGCCGGGCTTGAGGCCGAGCTTCTTGGCCACCAGGTCGAACTTGGTGTACTGGGCCTCCTCCAGCGTCGCGTCCTGCTCGGGATAGGTCGCGCACGTGTACGCCATGGACGGCCCGAGCACCCACCGGTAGAACCGGTTGGACACGTCGTAGTGGTGGTGGATCGCCTCGGCGTCACGCTGCTTGGCGTGGCGCGAGCCGAGCCGGGCCAAAGCGCTCTGGCGCACCTCCTGCGGGGGCGGCGGCACCCGCATGAGCAGCGGCTTGACGCCCAGCGACCGCACGGCGGAAAGCTTCTCACTGGTCGTCAGGTCGTTGGTGGTGATGTTCCACATACGGTCGAGCAGGGTGTACAAGTCGCCATGCACGTCGATGTGGCCGGAAATGTAGGCCCTGGCCAGGCCCAGTTCCCCGGGGGCCTGTGCCAGGTAGGCCACCGCGATCGGCGACTTGACCTCGATGCCGAGGTCGGCGCCGTCGGGCCCGGCCTTGCTGCCGTCGTAGGCCATGAACGAGATGTTCGCGTCAGAGCCGACGATCTTTTCAAAGATGGTTGCGAGAGCCATGCTCACCTTCCCCGTACACACTTTTCGTACAGGTCCAGCAGGCGACCGTTCGGGTCGTATTCCCGCTTGACCGGCCAATAAGCATCACCGTTGTACAGCTCCCAGAACTGCTCACGGGCGTAGAAGGAGGTCGAGTAGAGCGACTTGTGGCCGTCCAGCTCGTGCACCGAGTCCTCGATGAGCTTGTTGTAGTAGCCGTCGAACTGGCCGCGCGGCAGCGGGACCATGCCCCAGAAGCCGAAGTTGACGTAGAGCTTGCCGGGCTCCAGCGGGTAGATCGGCCAGCGGGAGCTCGCCCGCAGCGGGCACATCCACACCGGGGTCATGCCGACCTTGTCGTGGAAGAACTCCAGGAACTGGGCGCCCCGCTCGATCGGCACCTCGACGTCCTGGATCACCGACTCCTGGACGGGCTGGTCGCGCCACCGGTCGACGCGGGCGGTCAGCCCGGTCCTGCGGTCGAGGGCGACCAGCTTGCGGTAGACGTCGGAACGCATCCAGCGGCGCGGCATGAGCGAGCGCACCACCGGCTGCTGCACGCCGAACGCGCGCGAGCACCAGAACCAGTCGGTGTCCCAGCGCCACAGGTAGTCGTGGATGGTCAGCCAGTCACGGCTGCGCTGCCTGATCGACTGGTAGTAGATGCGCATGCCGGTGTAGTCGGAGACGTAGGGCGCGCGGTCGGCGAAGCGGCCCAGCGTGATGTACATCTCCTCCGGGTCGAAGAAGACGCCGTCCACGAAGTCGACCTGCTCGCCGTCGTGGACCATGCTGTCGGAGATCTCCTGCATGGCGAGCATGCACTTGGCCGCGTCGGTGAACCTGATGTGCGTCAGGTGCACGTACGGCTGGACCTGGCGGAGCTTGATCCTGATGCGCAGCGCGTAGCCGAGCGTCCCGTAGGAGTTGGGGAAGGCGCGGAACAGGTCCTGGTGCTCGTTGTCGTCGCGGGCCACGATGACGCGGCCGTCGCCGGTGAGGATCTCCAGTTCCTCCACCGACTCGTGCGGGAGGCCGTCCCTGAAGCTGGTCGACTCGATGCCGAGGCCGGTCACGGCGCCGCCGAGCGTGATCGTCTTGAGCTGCGGCACCACGTACGGCATGAGCCCGTACGGCAGCGTGGCCTCGACCAGGTGCTCGTACGTGGTCATGCCCTGGACCTCGGCCGTCATCGTCACCGGGTCCACGCTGATGACCTCGTCCAGGTCTCGGGCGGACAGCTTGGCCGTCTTGCCCCCGTCACGGAACCTGAACAAGTTCGACGTGGACTTGGCCAACCGGGGCGCGGCGTCACCGGGGATCTCGGCGTAGGACTGCCGGATCTGCTCTACTGCCCGCTGGTGTGTCGACATCGTCGTCGTCACGGAAGCACCCCCTTGAGCTGGTAGAGATCGTCCGTAAGACCGTATCTCCCGCAGGCTGACTCGAACAGACCGGGGTCGTTAAAGACACGAAAACTGTTCATCGTGCCAGGTGAAACCCTTATATGGCAGGCAAATCCGGAAATCTCCTACAAACCGTCGGTGAGACCCCGTTTAGTACCGCCTGTACCTCTCGTCCCTCCAGGGCCGCCGTCAGGTTGTCCAACGTCGCCGTGAGCAGGCGCGTCGTGGCCTCGGGGGTCACCCCGGCGGCGTGCGGCGACAGCAGAACGTCCGGCAGGTCGCGCAGCGGATCATCGGCGGGCAGCGGCTCGGTGTCCAGCACGTCGAGCGCGGCCCCGCCGAGCCGCCCGTCGCGCAGCGCGGCGACCAGCGCCGCCTGGTCGACGACCCCGCCCCTGGCCGCGTTGACCAGCAGCGCGCCCGGCTTCATGCGGCGCGGGTCGATCAGGCCGCGGGTCTCCTCCGACAACGCGATCACCACGACCAGGACGTCGCTGGTGGACACCAGCGTCTCCAGGTCGGCGCGGCCGGGGGCCTGCCTGGGCGTCCTGGTCCAGTACGAGACCTCGCAGCCGAGAGCGCGGAACAGGCGGACGCAGTTCTCGCCGATCGGGCCGTAGCCGACGACGCCGACGCGACGGCCGCTCAGCTCGCGGGGCCGCAGGCCCTGCTGCGGCCACTCCCCCGCGCGTACGGCGGCGTCGGCCGCGCCCAGCCTGCGCGACAACGACAACGTGGCGGCCAGGCACCACTCCGACACCGCGACGGCGCTGACGCCGGGCGTGTTGGCCAGCGGCACCCCCGCCTCGGCGAGGGCCGCCAGGTCGTGGCCGTCCACCCCCACCGACGGCTGCTGCACGAAGGCCAGCGCGGGCGCGTGCTTGACCGCCTCGGCGTCGAGCACGAGCGTCGAGGTCCAGTCGCCGAGCACGATCTCGGCCTCGGGCAGCGCGGCCAGCGGGCCGGCCCGGTCGCGGGTGGCGGGCACGCGCACCTCCACCCGGTCACCGAGCGGGGCCAGCAGGTGGCGCGTCGCCTCCTCGGGAAGCGGCGGCAGGGCGAGCAGGTTCCAGGGGCTCATGCCTTCACAGTAAAGCTGTCGATCACCTGCCGCATCAGGCCCCTGTTGCGCATCCACTGGTCCTGGGCGACCGTCCAGGACAGGATGTAGGCCGTGTCGCCGGACACCACGGCCCGCCGCACCTCGTGGTACGTCATGCCGGGCCTGATCCAGCGTGTGCCGGCGGTGCTGGCGGCGGTCCAGGAGAACTCCCACTCGACCGCCTTGGCGCCCCGGTGGGTGACCACGCGGCGGCCGCGGCTGATGACCTCCTGGCCCTCCTGCCGCAGTGTCTCCTCCGAGTCGCGCAGGATCTGGTTGGGGTCGACGCTGGAGAACAGCGCCTGGACGCCGAGATGGGCGTTGCCGTCGGGACGCGTCCACTCGGTGGAGGACTCGCGCAGCGCGCCCCTCCAGCCGAACGGCCGCAGGATCGACCACCCGTCCCGCGAGTTCCACGCGCGTACGGCCGGGCGGGGACGGCGCACGGTCGGCGTCGGGGTGGCCGACGGCGTCCCGGCCGTCGCGGACGGCTGCGAGGGGGACGGCGTCAGCGGGCTCGCCGCGGCGGCCGGCTGCGCGGTGCGCGGCGCGCCCTCGGCGGGCGAGGCGAACTTGAAGTAGGCGACGGCGCCGCCCGCCACCACCACCACGGCGGCGGCCGCCACGGCCAGCACGGCCCGCCCGCGCCCGCTGCCCGGCTTCTTCTCCGGCAGGTCGGTGTAGGCCGGCTTGGCCGCCACCTCGATGGCCGCGAGCAGCCGGTCGGCCTCCTCGATGTTCACCCGTTCGGCGGGCTCCTTGCGCAGCAGGCCCTTCAGGACCGGGTGCATCACCGGCGGGATGCGCCGGTAGTCGGGCTCCTCGTTGAGCAGCGCGTTGATCGTCGCCATCGCCTCGCCGCGGTCGAACGGCGACCGGCCCACCATCGCGGCGAACAACGTCGCGCCGAGCGACCACAGGTCGGAGGGCGGTCCGGCCTCGTCGGCGCGTACGCGCTCGGGGGCGAGGAAGCTGGGCGAACCGGTCACCATGCCGGTCCTGGTCAGCGAGGCGTCGCCCTCGACCGTGGCGATGCCGAAGTCCATCAGCACGACGCGGCCGTCGTCGGCGATCAGGATGTTGGCGGGTTTGACGTCCCGGTGCAGGATCCCGGCCTCGTGGGCGGCCTTGAGCGCCGACAACACCTGGCGGCCCACGTCGGCGGCCTGGCGTACCGGAAGGGCGCCGGAGGTGGCCACGACCTGCTCAAGTGAGGGGTGCGCGACCAGTTCCATGACGATCCAGGGCCGGCCCCCCTCCTCGACCACGTCGTAGACCGCGACCACGGAAGGGTGGTTGAGCTTGGCCGCGGTACGGGCCTCGCGGGCGGTGCGCATCAGATGGCGCTCCTGCTCGCCCGGCGACAACCCGTCGGGCAGCAGCACCTCCTTGATGGCGACCTGCCGGTTGAGCAGCGTGTCGTAACCCTCCCAGACGACGCCCATTCCCCCGCGGCCCAGTTCGCGCATTAACTGGTAGCGCCTGGCGACAAGCTGGTTGCTCTCCGAAACCATGTCCTACCCCTGTAGCGGCGCGAGCGCCTGCTGCAGACAGCCGCTGGACGCCGGCGATCTGTAGACCACCCGAACAGTGGGCAAGTTTCCCATACCTCCCACGAGTTCGCGGGAAGGACGGCGAAGGCCGCTTGCCACGACTTGCCGAATGTTGTTCTACTGAGGCAGGCTCGGAGCTCTTGTTCGCGCATCCGTCGAGGAGTTGTTCATGTCCAAGGATAGTGGCGGTCCCCTGGCCGGAGTGCGCGTACTGGAGCTGGCGGGGCTCGCCCCGGGGCCGTTCGCCGGGATGATGCTGGCCGACCACGGCGCCGAGGTGTTGCGGGTCGACCGGGTCAAAGCCGTGTCCGACAGACCCCGTACGGACGTCATGGACCGCGGCAAGCAGACGATCGGCCTTGACCTGAAGTCCCCCGAGGGGGTGGCCGCCTTCAAGGAGCTGGCCCGCAACGCCGACGTGGTGATCGAGGTGTTCCGGCCCGGCGTCGCCGAACGGCTCGGCATCGGCCCCGCCGACCTGCACGCCGTCAACGAGCGGCTGATCTACGGCCGGATGACCGGCTGGGGCCAGGACGGCCCGCTCGCCCCCACCGCCGGCCACGACATCGACTACATCGCGATCTCCGGCGTGCTGTCCATGCTCGGCCGCGAGGGCGACCGGCCCACCCCGCCGATCAACATCCTCGGCGACTTCGCCGGCGGCGGCCTGATGCTCGCCTACGGCGTGCTGCTGGCCCTGTTCGAACGCGAGCGCACCGGCCGGGGCCGGGTGATCGACACGGCCATGGTCGACGGCGCCGCGGTGTTGTTCTCGATGTTCTACCAGGCCGCCCAGAGCGGCTTCTGGGGCCCGCGCGGCACGAACCTGCTCGACACCGGCGCCCCCCAGTACGACACCTACGAGACCGCCGACGGCGGCCATGTGGCGGTCGGCTCGCTCGAACCGCAGTTCTGGGACACCATGGTCGGCCTGATGGGCCTGACCGACCTGCCCGACAGGAACGACCGGGCGCAGTGGCCGGCGCTCAAGGCCCGCCTGGCCGAGGAGTTCGCCAAGCGGACCCGCGCCGAGTGGGAGGCCCTGTTCGACGGCTCGGACGCCTGCGTCTCCCCCGTCCTTTCCATGGCCGAGGCCGCACGGCACCCGCACAACGTGGCCCGCGGCACGTTCAGCGAGGTCGGCGGCATCGTCCATCCGGCGCCCGCGCCGCGCCTGCTCGGCGTGCCGACGCCCGACCTGTCCCCCGCCACCCGTATCGCGGACCTGTCCGCATGGGGCCTGCCGAAGGAAGAGGCGGACAAACTGCGCGAGCAGGGCGTGCTGGCCTGAGGCGCCGGACGCGCCGTTCAGGGGCGTGACGGCGTCACCGGACGCGCCAGGGCGGCGTAGTCCTTCGGCCTGATCGAGTCGTGCAGGCGCACGCCCTTGCTGCTGATCCTGGCCGCGGCCCTGGTGAGGGCGACCGGCAGGCTGTTGACCAGCCGGACGCCCTGGGTGAGCGCCCACACGTCGAAGCGGCTCCCGGGGACGATACCCCTGGCCGCGCGGCGGGCGAAGGAGCGGCTGCGGCGCACGTAGTCGCCGAGCTCGGCCTCGTAGGCGGGGAAGGCCGCGCGGTGGTCGCCGCCGTGCGCGGCCAGCTCGCCCGCCAGCACGTACGCCCCCACGACCGCCAGGTTGGTGCTGCCGCCCACGGCGGGCCCCGGGCAGTAGCCGGCGTCGCCGGCCAGCGTCACCCGGCCGCGCGACCAGGAGTCGAGCCTGAGCTGGGTGATGGAGTCGAAGTAGAAGGCGGGCGTACGGTCCACCTCGTCCAGGATTCTCGGGACCTGCCAGCCCAGGCCGCCGAAGCGCTCGCGCAGCAGTTCCTTCTGCCGGGCCACGTCCCGGTAGTGGTAGTCGAGCGGCTCCGGCGTCCTGAACAGGAATCCGGCCCGCGCGTCGTCCATGTGCGCGGCGCTGTACACGGCGGCCATCCAGCCCTCGCCCGCCATCGCCTCCATACGGCCGTCGAGGCCCAGGAAGTTCGGGACGGAGGCGACCGCGAGGTAGGCGCCGATCCAGGTGGCGAAGCGCTCCTCGGGGCCGAAGGTCAGGCGGCGTACGTTGGAGTGCAGCCCGTCGGCGCCGATCACCAGGTCGAACCGCTCCTCCCGGCCGCTGTCGAAGCGCACCTCGCCGTCCTCGGAAATCGAAGCGATGGAGTCGCCGAAGACGTAGTCGGCGTCGTGGCGGGTGGCGTCGTAGAGGACCTCGCTCAGGTCGTCGCGCATGATCTCGACGTGCCGGTCGGAGACGGCCGTGAGGATGCGGCGCAGCTCCAGCTCCACGGGCCGCGCCCCGCCCTCCCGGTGGAGCCTGAGCCAGTCCGTGCCGGTCTTCTTCGCCAGGATCGGCTCCAGGACGGCCATCTTCTCCACGATGTCCATGGCGGGCCTGAACAGGTCGACCGCGTGGCCGCCCGATTTCCTGAGCCCGGGGGCCCGTTCGACGACCGTGACCTCGAAGCCGTACTTGGCCAGCCAGTACGCCAGCACCGGCCCGGTGACGCTCGCACCCGAGACGAGGACTCTCATGGCCGCCCTCCTTACTTAACGGTTGGTAAGTTCACGGTAGCACGTGTCCTTACTTAACGATAGGTAAGCGATAGGGTTGGGCCATGCCCAGTGACACCAAGGCCCGAATCCAGGCGGTGGCCCGCGAGCTGTTCGCCGAGCAGGGCGTGCAGAACACCAGCCTGCGCCAGATCTCCGACCGGCTGGGCATCACCAAGCCCGCGCTCTACTACCACTTCGCCTCACGCGACGACCTGGTGCGCAGCATCGTGCAGCCGCTGGTGGAGGACTTCGAGCGGTTCACCGCCACGCGCGAGCCCGGCGACCCGCGCGCGCTGCTCGACGACTACTTCGAGCTGATGTGGCGCCACCGCGACGTGATCGGGATGATGGTGCGCGACATCTCGATCCTGTCCTACCTCGACCTGGGCATGCGCATGTTCGAGTGGCGGCGCGAGCTGATCGCCCTGCTGCTCAGCCCCGACCTCACCCAGGCCCAGCAGATCCGCGCCACGGTCGCGCTGGGCGGCATGGCCGACTGCACCGTCGAGTACGCCGGCCTGCCGCTCGACGAGGTCAAACCCACGGCGGTCGCGGCGGCGGCCGACGCGCTCGGCCTGTGACCTAGACGGCCACGTAGAGGTCGGCGCCCTCGGGGTGGTGGACCTCCAGGTCCGTCGTGAAGGCGCGGGAGGGCTGGCCGCCCGACTCGGTGTGCTGCCACACCTGCTGCCACGCCTCGATCAGCGCCTGCGGCATCGGCCCGCGCGCCTCCAGCCTGAGCGACTTGGCGGCCGGCACGCGCACCGCCACCATGCCCTCGGGCAGGCGCGGCACCGTGCGCACGCAGATGCCGACGATCTGCGTGTAGGCGCCGTTGTGGTCGCTCTCGTAGTCGGTCAGCACCGCGTAGAGGTTCTCGTCGATCCGGCCCGGCACGTGCGCGAAGGCCCCCGGCGCGCCCGCCCGCTGCCACAGCGCGGGCAACGTGGCCCGTGCCGGATCCATCTCACCGGCGTTCGTGGTGCGTACGGCGTAGCCGACCACGGTCAACTCGGTCCGTTCGACGATGTCCACGGATTCCCTCCCCCAAATGTGTCCCGGCCGATCATAAGCCCCGCAGAAAGGGGGAAACCCCTTGTTGACCCTGTCACCCCATAAGATGGATGAACGTGAAGTTTCTTAACGACCAAGAGCCTCGTTACGATTTGACTTATAGCGACGTGTTCATGGTGCCGTCGCGTTCCTCGGTCGGGTCGCGGCTCGCGGTCGACCTCTCCACGAACGACGGCACGGGCACCACCATCCCGATCGTCGTCGCCAACATGACCGCCGTGGCCGGCCGGCGCATGGCCGAGACCGTGGCCCGTCGCGGCGGCATCACCGTGCTTCCGCAGGACATCCCGCTCGACGTCGTCGCCGACGTCGTCGACTGGGTCAAGAAGCGCGACCTGGTCCACGACACGCCGCTCACGCTCACGCCGCACGACACCGTGGGCGAGGCGCTGCACCTGCTTCCCAAGCGCGCCCACAACGCGGTCATCGTCGTCGACTGGGACAACCGGCCCGTCGGCGTGGTGACCGAGGCCGACTGCCAGGGCGTGGACATGTACACCCAGCTGTCCGAGGTCATGTCGAGCGAGCTGCTGACGCTGCCCGCCGGGCTCGACCCGCGCGCCGCCTTCGACCGCCTGCACGGGGGCCGCCACCGCCTCGCGCCCATCGTGGACGAGAACGGCCGGCTGGTCGGCATCCTCACCCGTACGGGCGCGCTGCGCGCCACGCTCTACCAGCCCGCGCTCGACGCCCAGGGCCGCCTGCGCATCGCCGCCGCCGTCGGCGTGAACGGCGACGTCGCCGCCAAGGCCAAGGAACTGCTGGAGGCAGGAGCCGACTGCCTGGTCGTGGACACCGCCCACGGCCACCAGGAGAAGATGGTCGCCGCCCTGCGCGCGGTCCGGGCGCTCGACCCCGGCGTGCCGGTCGCGGCGGGCAACGTGGTGACCGCCGAGGGCGTGCGCGACCTGGTGGCGGCGGGGGCCGACATCCTCAAGGTCGGCGTGGGGCCGGGCGCCATGTGCACCACCCGGATGATGACCGGGGTCGGGCGGCCGCAGTTCTCGGCGGTGCTCGAATGCTCGGCCGAGGCCCGGCGGCTCGGCCGGCACGTCTGGGCGGACGGCGGCGTACGGCATCCCCGCGATGTCGCGCTCGCGCTGGCCGCCGGGGCGTCCAACGTGATGATCGGCTCCTGGTTCGCCGGCACGTACGAGTCGCCCGGCGACGCCCGTACCGATGCCGACGGGCGCAGGTACAAGGAGAACTTCGGCATGGCCTCCTCGCGGGCCGTACGCCTGAGGACGGCCGAGGACTCCGCCTACGACCGGGCCAGGAAGGCGCTGTTCGAGGAGGGCATCTCGACCTCGCGCATGTACCTTGACCCCAAGCGGCCCAGCGTGGAGGACCAGATCGACGGGATCGTCGCCGGCCTGCGCTCGTCGTGCACGTACGCGGGGGCGGGGACCCTGGAGGAGTTCCACCGGCAGGCCGTCGTCGGCATCCAGAGCTCGTCCGGCTACGCGGAGGGCATGCCCCTGCACCAGAGCTGGTGACCCAAGCCCCGGGCAGTCGTGGGGCGGCGCGGACTTGCGGCGGCGCGGACTTGCGGCGGCGGGGTCTTGGAGTCTTCGGGGGCGCGGGTCAGGTGCGGTGCCAGCCGCCGGCCGCGTGGATGCCGCCGTCGACGTGGACCGTCGTGCCCGTGACGAACCCCGCCAGCCCCCCGGCGAGGAACACCGCCGCCCCCGCGGCCTCCGCCGGATCGGCGAGATGGCCGAGGGGCGGCAGGCCGGCGGGGTCGTAGGGCAACGGACGGGCCGACATGCTCTCACGCACCCGCGACTCCCCCTCGGTACGCAGCGCGTCGGGCGCGATGGCGTTCACCCGGATGCCACGCGGGGCCAGCTCAAGGGCCAGCGAACTGGTCAGGCTCACCAAGCCCGCCTTCATCGCGGCGTACACGGCGAAACCCGGCGCGGCCTGGTGGGCCTCGCTGGAGGTCACGTTGATGATCGAGGAACCGTCGGGCATCATCGGGAGCATCCTCCTGATCATGCCGGTGACCTGGCTGAAGTTCTCCTCGACCAGCGTGCGCTCACCGCGCGGCGACAGGTCGGCGAACGCCGCGTGGAACGTCCCGCCCGCGTTGTTGACCAGTACGTCCACCCGTCCCCAGCGCTCGCGCACCGCCTCGGCGAACAGCCCCACCGCCACCGGATCGCGTACGTCCAGCGTCATGGCCAGCTCGGCCCCCGCACGATCCACCTGGGCCGCATGGTCCGCATGGGCCGCATGGGCCGTCCGATCTGCGCGGCCCGCCTGACCTGCGCGATCCCCCTGGTCGGCACGGTCGGCGCGGTCGGCCTGCGGCCAGTCGCGGTCGCAGGCGGCGACGTGCGCGCCGAACGCCGCGAACGTCTCGGCGATCGCCAGCCCGATGCCCCGGCCCGCACCGGTGACCACGGCGACGCGCCCGGTGAGCAGGACGGCGTCGGGCGAAAGGGCGGCCATGAACGACGACCATATCCCGACGGCATAGAGTCGTCGGGTTATTGTCATCGTCAACAGGAGCACTTCGTGGCACTCGAGAAGCCTGAGATCGACTTTCCTGAGGGCAACCCGCCCGCCGACCTGGAGATCGTCGACCTCGTCGAAGGCACTGGCCCCGAGGCCAAGCCGGGCCACAACGTCAGCGTCCACTACGTGGGGGTCTCGTTCTCGACCGGGGAGGAGTTCGACGCGTCGTGGAACCGCGGCCAGGCGTTCGAGTTCCCGCTCGGGGGCGGGCGCGTCATCGCGGGCTGGGACCGCGGGGTCGCCGGAATGAAGGTCGGCGGCCGTCGCAAGCTCGTCATCCCGGCGCACCTCGGCTACGGTGACCGCGGCGCCCCGCCGCGCATCAAGGGCGGCGAGACGTTGATCTTCGTGGTCGACCTGCTCGGCGTCCGCTAGACCGGAACGGGCGGGCCGCCGCCGGTGGCCCGCCCGGCTTCCCCGCTTTGGTGAAACCCAGGACAAATCGGGTGGGGAAATGTCGGCGTGGTGAGGCACGATAGCGGTGTGCTTCTGATCGACGTGGTCCGCACCTCCGACGCGGTGACGCGCACCTCCGCACGGCTGGGCAAGGTCGGCCATCTGGCCGAGCTGCTCGCCCGGGTCGGCCCCGACGAGGCGGAGATCGCCATCGCCTACCTGTCGGGCGACCTGCCGCAGCGCCAGGTGGGCGTGGGCTGGCGCTCCCTGGAGGACGTCCCGCAGCCCAAGCTGGCCGCCACCGCCACGCTGACCACCGTCGACGCGCTGCTGACCAGGATCAAGGCGATCTCCGGTCCGGGCTCGCAGGCGGCGCGCAGAGCGCTGGTCGCCGAGCTGTTCGCGGGGCTGACCAGCCAGGAGCAGCAGTTCATGCGCAGGCTGCTCAACGGCGAACTACGCCAGGGCGCCCTCGACGGCGTGATGATCGAAGCGGTGGCCAAGGCGTCCGGCGCGCCGTCGGCCGACGTGCGGCGGGCGCTCACCCTGCGCGGCTGGCTGCCCGCGGTCGGCGCGGCGGCTCTGACGGGCGGCGTGGCGGCGCTGCACGCGTTCAAGCTGGAGGTGGGGCGGCCGGTCGCCCCCATGCTCGCGGGCAGCGCGCCCAACGTGGCCGCCGCGCTGGAGAAGGCGGGCGCCCCCGCGGCCCTGGAGTGGAAGCTCGACGGCGTGCGCGTGCAGGCCCACAGGTCAGGCGAGGACGTACGCGTCTTCACCCGCACGCTCGACGACATCACCGCGCAGGTGCCCGAGCTGGTCGAGGCCGTGCTCGGGCTCGACTCCGCCGACCTGGTGCTCGACGGCGAGGTCCTCGCGCTGCGGCCGGACGGGCGTCCCCATCCGTTCCAGGTCACCGCGAGCCGCGTGTCCAGCAAGACCGGCGTGGAGCGGCTGCGCGAGCAGACCCCGCTCAGCGTGTTCTTCTTCGACGCGCTGCGCGCCGACGTCCGCGACCTGCTCGACCTGCCCTACTCACAGCGCCAGGAGGCGCTGGCCCGTGCCGTCCCGCCCGGCCTGCTGGCGCCGCGGCTGATCACCGCCGACGTGGCCGAGGCGGAGAAGTTCTTCACGGACGTCGTCAAGGCGGGCCACGAGGGCCTGGTCGTGAAGTCCCAGTCGTCCCCGTACGCCGCCGGTCGGCGCGGCGCGGGCTGGATCAAGGTGAAACCCCGGCACACGCTCGACCTGGTGGTCCTGGCTGCCGAGTGGGGCCACGGCCGGCGCGAGGGCAAGCTGTCCAACCTCCACCTGGGCGCGCGCGACCCCGAGGGCGGGTTCGTCATGCTGGGCAAGACGTTCAAGGGGCTCACGGACGAGCTGCTGGCCTGGCAGACCGAACGCTTCCTCCAGCTGGCCGAGGGCCCCACCGACGACTGGATGGTCAGGCTCCGGCCCGAACTGGTCGTGGAGATCGCCTTCGACGGCGTGCAGCGCTCGCCGCGCTACCCCGGCGGGATGGCGCTGCGCTTCGCCCGGGTGCTGCGGTACCGGCCGGACAAGCGCGTCGAGGACGCCGACACCGTGGACACCGTCCGCTCACTCATGTTCTGAGACGTTGAACCCCGTACGCCAGCTCATGTTCTGAGGCGGAGGACTCGATCCGTCGGCCCACGTTCTGGGACCGTGGACGCCGTTCGCCGGCTCATGTTCGGAGATCGAATTCTGCCGATCATTCTGAGGCGGGCGAATTTCCCGATCATGCTTTTCGCGGCAATTCACGATCATGTTGGCGATGAATTCCGCCGCGCGCAGGTTGCGGCGAATTCCGGTGTTCTCCGGAAACCCGAAGATCCTCGGCGTACTCTCGGCGACCTGGGCCTCTTGCGCCTTTAAGTGATATATGTCACTGTATGTCGCATTAAGTTGTCTTTACCGGCTGTTTGTCGCATATGTTCTTCCTCGCCCGCCGGATCCCCCATCCCTGCGGGCGGATCGGCCGTCACACGCCTCCACATCCCCCATGACCTGGCCTTTCCTCTTCCTATCCCCTAGCTAGGACCGTGGTTTACCTTGGGCCAGCACTCCCACAAATCGTCCCCCAACGACCGCAAGCTCTCCCCGGGCAAGCGCCGCTGGACCGCCATCGCAGCAGGCGCCGCCGTCGTGGCCGCCGCCTCGACCACCGCCTGGGCCGCCGTGGGCAACGAGTCCCCCGACACGGCCGGCAAGGACTCCGTCCCAGCGGCCTCCGTCACCGGCACCCCCAACCCGCCGGTCGCGGCCAAGGCCGCCCAGCCCAAGCCGACCACCCCGGCCCCCGGCACGAAGTCCACCCCGAACTCCACGAACCCCACGGACGCCGCGGACACCGCCGCCTCCGCCCCCAAGCCGCCCGCCGCCGCGCAGCCCGCCCCCGCCTCGGACGCGAGCCCGAAGACGGCCAAGACCGTGAAGCCGGTCAAGCTCAAGACCACGAAACCGAGGGTCCGCGTACTGTCCTCCGGGACCTGTGGCGCCTCGTACTACGGCGAGCCCCAGATGACGGCCAGCGGCGAACGCTTCAACCCCTCCGCGATGACCGCCGCCCACAAGTCCCTCCCCCTGGGCAGCCGGGTCCGCGTGACGAACCCCCGCAGCGGCTCGTCGGTCACCGTACGTATCAACGACCGTGGCCCGTACGTGGGGGGCCGGTGCCTCGACCTCTCAAGGGCCGCCTTCGACGCCATCGGCAGCCTGGGCGCGGGCGTCATGACCGTCCGCTACGAAGTCCTGGCCCGCTGACCCCCGTCTCCTCAGGTCGGGCCTCGGCTCGGGGCTGCTGACGGACCATCTGGACGGTCTCCTGTAGCGGGCCGTCGAGCAGGCGCTCTGGGCCGTTTGTTGCGCCGCGCCGCACCGCGTCCGGCACCGCCCGCCCCCGGGACCTTCCGTTGGTCAGCCAGGGGGCGGGGTGGGCAGCCTCTGCACAGAGCCCGCCCCGCACGCGGTGGGCCGGGCGCTCGCCAAGAGGTGGCCCCCTCCAGCGGAGAAGCCGACCGCCCCCTCAGCGCCACCCGACCTCACAGGGCCACCCCGAGCTCGCAGCACCGCACGACACCGAGCTGCGCCGCAGCCGAACGTGTCCCCAAACGTCCCCCCAGCGTCCCCAAGCGCCCCCGAACGTCCCCAAGCGTCCCCCGATGTGCGGCAGGACGTCCCCCAACATCCCCCGATGTCACTCTCCCGGCCCCACGCGTCCCCCTCGTACGGTGGGAGAGGGCTACTTCACCAGCCTGACGGTCAGCGGGTAGCGGAAGTTGCCTTCCGACAGGGCGGAGACGCCGCCCACGATGGACAGGACGACGGCGGCGACCCAGATCACCGGCAGCAGCACCACGCCGATGACGGTGATGGGCAGAAGGACCGTCGCCCCCAGCACGGTGAGCTGGAAGTTCAGTGCCTCCAACGCCTGCCGCCGCATGTACGCCGACGTCTTGGCCCCCGTCAGCAGCAGGACCAGCGGCCCGACCACCGGGATCCCGACGGCCATCAGCAGGTGGCCGGCGGCGGCCCCGAGGCGTTCGTTGCTCTCCGGAGCCCGCCCATGCCGGACCGGCGGATGCGGCATGGGCGGCGCGAACCTAGGCGCCGCCATCGATCCGTACAGCTCGGTCATGATGGGCATCAGGTCGCCGTGGGTGCGCGCGGTCATCGCGCGTTCGAGCCGGTCGTCGAACTCGAACTTGTCGAACCGGCCGTCGGCGTAGGCGGCCTTGACGTGCTCGACGACGTGCTCTCGGTCCTGGTGGGTGACGCGCAGATGAGCTGGCGGCACCTGTCCCGGCCCGGGGGTCTTGGGTACCCCAGCCATGATTGTCATGCCTCTCCTTGGAATCGGCAGTCAACTTTCATACTGCGTCCTCAGAGCCGGACGTGCCATCGGGAGAAACCCGGAGCTGTCCCCGAGATCATCCCCGACGCGGGAGCTCCAGACGGTATAAAAAGGATTCATGAGATGGCGAGACCGCTACGGTATCCGTCGACTTCGCGGACAGAAGGTCGCGAAGTTCGACCGCGAGGCGACCGATGCCGACATCGAAGCGCTCATCGCCTTCGCACGTTCGCGGCGTGGCGTCGAGTTCTACGTCGAGCCCGAGACGTTCGCCACCGACACGACCGCCATGGCGGTCGCTGACGACGGCGAATGGACCAGACGCAGGGTCGGGTCGCCGGCGGTGATCCACAAGGTCGCTCGCGATCTTGCATTACCGGTGTACGACGTGCAGCTGACGGGATATCCCCCTCGGATGCGCGCGTACAACGAACGCCGCCGCCGCGAAGAAGGCAGCCTGTAGTTCCTCCGGAAAGGGTGCTGGTCCACGGGACCGGCACCCTTTCTTCATGCCGTCGGCGGCGGTTCGTCGTCGAGCAGGCCGAGCAACGGGATCAGCCATCCGCCGTTGGCGGGGCCCATCGCGGTGTCGAGCTCGCCGGGGGTGGGCAGGCGGTCCCGGACGATGTCGGGCGACAGGAGACTCTGGAGGGCGTGCGTCAGGAGGTTGGCCATCGAGTAGTGGGGGTCGGTGGTGAGGGCGCGTTCGAGGGCGATGGTGGCCAGGATGTTGTCGCCCGTGCGCCAGGCCGCCATGGCCAGCAGGGATGCGGCCGGTGGGACGAAGCGGGGCTCAAGGCGGCGGGTCAGGTCCTTCCAGAGGGGGAGGTGGGCCTCGTGCATCATCGTCCAGGCTTCGTCGCGGACTCTGATCACGCTCAGGGCCAGGCCCAGTCTGGCGGCTTCGGTGTCGTCGAGGCGGAGTCGGCCGCCGTGGGTGGTCAGGGCGGCGCGGACTCCGGTCAGGGCTTCGGTGACGTAGTCGTGGGCGAAGGTGTCGAGGTCCGTGGCGGCTGTCAGGCGGGCTCGCACCTCCGCGACGGCGGTGGCGGTGGCACGGCGCATCGCCATGCGGACGGGGCCCGTGGCGGGGGCGATCGTACGTTCGAGGGCACGGCGGTCGGGCAGGGCGACCATGCCGCGCACCGTCGCCTCGGCGGCTATCTGGCTGGTGGTCGGGTCGTACGGGGTGCCTTCGGGCGGGCAGCATCGGGGGAGGTCGCAGATGTAGGACCAGTAGCGGCCCTCGTGGGCGCGGATCGCCTCGCCCACGTGGATGTCCGAGGCGGTGGCGAGGAGTCTGGCTTCGTCGACGGCCGGGGTTACGGCCTCGCCTCTGCCGTAGCCGACGATGACCATCTCGGTGATGCCTTCGCGGTCGAAGAGGGCGGTGAGGGGGTCGAGGGTGCCCCGGGGGAAGGGGAGGTTCCATCTCGCGGCCACCTTGGCCTGGCCGTGGTGGAGGCCGATCACGATGAGGCTGTCTTCGGGGTGGAAGCCGACCAGGTAGGGGACGGCGGCCAGGAGGTCGGCCGGGCTGGTCAGGGTGAGGCAGGGGGCCGGGGCGTTGGTGGTCATGACCGTCAGGGTGCCGAGGAGACACGCGGCGCGAACGCCCGAACGGGGTTCTGGGGATGACGGCACCCCGCGACGACCGCCCTGTGGACAACCGCGAGCGGAGACGGCCCAGTGAGGGCCGAAGGGGTGACGGTCCGGGGAGGGCCGAAGGGATGACGGCCCAGGCAAGGCGGGGAGGTGGGTGGGTCAGGGGGTGGTGGGGGGCAGCGGGGGCGGAGGGGTGGGGGCTATGCGGGTGCGTACGAGGAGGGCGGCGCCGGCCACGGCCGCCGGCATGGCCACGATCGCGACCAGCGGCACCAGGAACAGCAGGAACCCCACCACCCCGAACCCCAGCGTCACCCCCATGTTCCGGCGCAGCAGCGCGAAGCGTTCCTTCCTCGGCACCCCGCGGCGTTCGAGCGCCAGCGTGGTGAGCTCGACCGTCAGGAAGAACCCGGAGACGAACGCCCCCAGTACGGGCACCACTGTCTGGCCGATCACCGGCACGAACCCCAGGAAGAACAGCGGCACGGTGAAGAGCAGCACGTAGAACAGGGTGATCAGGCTGTCCCTGATCGAACGGGGCAGCGTACGCCACCACGGCTGCTCCACGGCCCCCGGCAGCGGGTCGACCTCGGCCGACAGCCGTTCGTAGAACGGCTCGCCGATCACCAGCGTCAGCGCCGCGAACGTGAGCACCGCCAGCGCCAGCCCACCGAGGAAGATCGCGATGCCCACCAGTGTGCGGAACAGGTCGGCCCAGCTCCACGAGTCGGCGAACGGGGTGAAGAACTCGGCCACCTCACGGGCGTTGGCGCCGAGCAGGATCAGCGCCGCCACGTAGACGGCGAAGGCGATCACCGCCGGGATCAGCCCGAACAGCCACCAGCGGCCATGTCGCGACATCCATCCGAGACCCTGGAAGAAGAAGCCCACGCCGGAGGCGAAGTCGCGCAAAGATCGCATGTCCGGCAGGCTAGCGCCAGAACGACGTGACCGCGTAACCCAGTTCGTCGAACAGTTCGCGCAGCAGCGGCAGGGACACCCCGAGCACGTTGCCGTGGTCGCCTTCGATGCCCTCGACGAACCAGCCGCCGCGCCCCTCGATGCTGAACCCGCCGGCCAGCCCGAGCGGCTCGCCGGTTGCGACGTAGGAGGCGATCTCCTCGTCGGACGGCTGGCCGAAGCGCACCACGGTGGTGGCCACCTGCGCCGCCTGCCGCCCCGCCGGGACGTCGATCACGCAGTGGCCGGTCACCAGGCGACCGGTACGGCCACGCATGATCCGCCAGCGCTCGACGGCCTCCTCGGCCGTGCCCGGCTTGCCGTAGGGACGGCCGTCGAGTTCGAGGATCGAGTCGCAGCCGATGACCAGCCCCTCCGCCAGGCCGCTCGCGACCGCCTCCGCCTTGGCCTTGGCCAGGACGAGGCTGAGCGCCGCCGGCGAGTGCGCGGTGAAGGCGTCCTCGTCGACCCCGGAGACGATCACCTTGGGGTCGAGGCCGGCGTTGCGCAGCACGGTCAGGCGGGTGGGCGAGGCGGAAGCCAGAACGATCACCGCACCAGCTTACCGAAGCCCGGCCCGCTCACCAGTCGTGGTTGGGCGCCCCCCGCGCGGGCTGGCGGTCGGCGGGGTCGTACGGGCCGCCCTGGGGCGGGACGGCGCCGCCGAAGATGCCGCCCAGCAGGCCGTCGAGCAGCCCGCCGAGGGCGCCGGGCAGCGCGTCGTGCTCCCTGCGCAGGTGGACGGCCAGGGCCGAGGCGTCCATGTGGGCCTTGGTGACGCGGTTGGCCAGCAGGGACATGACCATGGGGGCGATGAGGGGGAGCAGCTTCATGATGGTGCCGGGGCTGACGCAGGCAAGTTGCGAGAGCCCGGCGGCGGCCCGTTCGGTGCCCTGGCCGCCGAGCACGTGGCCGAGGATGCTGTGGCCGTCGCGGGTCAGCGAGGCCACGTCGCCGTTGAACGGGTCGGTGTCGACGTGGACGTCGAGGGCGGCGCGCAGTGCCTCGGCGCCGTCGGGGTGCTCGGCGTTGCGCGCCATGCCACCCAGGACGGTTCCGGCCACGGCCTCGACGACCTTGCGTGCCGTGGCCGGGTCGGTGCCGAGCATTCCGGCGATCTGATCTACCCCTGAGTCGCCGAGCTGGGTGAGTAGCTCGTCATTCAGTGTCAAGACAGTCCCCCGATCCGAGTCGCGGGAGACGTTCCCCGGCCGTGATCGAGGCAAGGCCGGGGTTTCCCTATGTCTCGGGAAAGACGGGCTTTCCCGGGGGACCGTCTCGAGACGTCAGTCGAGGGCGGGCTGCAGGCTGGCGCTGGCCAGGCCGGCGGCGGAGTACGCGCTCACCTCGTCGAGCGTCTCGTGTTCGAGCAGGGCCGCCACGATGCCGTCGAGCCGTTCGCGGTTCTCGGTGAGCACCTGGACCGCGCGCTCGTAGCACTCGTCCACGATGCGGCGGGCCTCCTCGTCGACCGTGGCGAGCGTGGCCGGCGAGGCCTGGGGGGCCGAGCCGTCGTTGGGCAGGATGGTCAGCGGGCCGACCTTCTCCGACATGCCCCAGCGGCCCACCATGCCGCGCGCGATCATGGTGACCTGTTCGAGGTCGTTCTCGGCGCCGGTGGTGATGACGCCGTAGACGACCTGCTCGGCCGCCATGCCGCCGAGCGCGCCGGTGATGCGCCCGCGCAGGTACTGCTCGTCGTAGGCGTAGCGGTCGGTGTCGGGGGTGGACAGGGTGACGCCGAGCGCCCGGCCGCGCGGGATGATCGAGATCTTCCTGACCGGGTCGGCGCCCGGCTGGAGCATGCCGAGCAGGGCGTGTCCGGCCTCGTGGAAGGCGGTGCGGGTGCGCTCCTCCTCCGGCATCACGATGCTGCGGGCCGCGCCGAGCTGAAGCTTCTCCAGCGCGTCCGCGAAGTCGGACATGTCGACCTTCTCCTTGCCGCGCTTGGCGGCGAGGAGTGCACCCTCGTTGACCAGGTTGGCCAGGTCGGCGCCGGTCATGCCGGGCGTCGTCTTGGCGATGCGGTCGAGGCTGACCTCGCCGTCGAGCGGCACGCCGCGCGAGTGCACCTCCAGGATCGCCGTGCGTCCGGCCGCGTCGGGCAGGCCCACCTGCACCGTACGGTCGAAGCGCCCGGGACGCAGCAGCGCCGGGTCGAGGATCTCGGGCCGGTTGGTGGCCCCGATGACGATGACGCCCTCGGCGCCGGAGAAGCCGTCCATCTCCGTGAGGATCTGGTTCAGCGTCTGCTCACGCTCGTCGTGGCCGCCGATGCCGCCCGCGCCGCCGCGGGCCCGTCCGATGGCGTCGATCTCGTCGATGAACACGATCGAGGGGGCGACCTTGCGCGCCTCCTCGAACAGGTCGCGTACGCGCGAGGCGCCCACGCCGACGATCATCTCGATGAACTCGGAGGCGCTGGCCGAGAAGTACGGCACCTTGGCCTCACCGGCGACGGCCCTGGCCAGCAGGGTCTTGCCGGTGCCGGGAGGGCCGGCCAGCAGCACGCCCTTGGGCAGCTTGGCGCCCAGCCTGCGGTACTTGCCGGGGTCCTTGAGGTAGTCGACGACCTCGACGAGCTCGTTCTCCACCGCGACGACGCCGGCGACGTCGTCGAAGGTGACGCGTACCTTGCCGGCCTCGACCGGCTTGGCGGCCTTGGACTTGCCGAGCCCGCTCAGGCCGCCGCCCATCATGCTGGCGCCGCGGCGCATGACCCAGATCCACAGGCCTGCCAGCAGCAGCACGGGCAGCAGCGACAGCAGCAGGTTGGAGAAGAATCCCCGGGTCAGCGGCTTGGAGGTGGTCTCCACCTGGGCCGACTTGAGCTGCTGGTCGAGCTGGTCGGTGTTGGCGAAGGCCGGGATCTCGGTCTGGAACTTCGTGTACGACTCGCTGCTCTCGGGGTTCTTGGCCGCACTCCTCAGGTCACCCTCGACCGAGAGCCCCTGGGCGTAGATGTCCTTGACGTTCTTGGCATCGACCTGCTTGGTGAACTCGGTGTACGAGATCGTCTCGACCGAGCTGTTGTCCACGAACGACGACACGACGAAGAAGCCCGCGTAGACCACGAGCAGGGTGACGACGAAGCGCCACCAGTTGATTTTGGGCCGCCCTCCGGGCGTACCGGGCAGGCCCTCCGAGCGCCAGGGCGGCTTGACCTTGCCCTTGTTCGGTGCCTGCGGCGGTCCAGAGCGTTCCACGGCGTCACTCCCCCACATCGCCGCATACATGATCTTTCTAGCCTAGAACACGCACTCCTGAGACGACGCGGCCAATATCACGCCATCGCTTTCTTTGCGAGTCCGGCACTGTGACGAACGCAAGTCCTGGCTTGCCCATTCCCCCGTCCATGACCACGACGGCCGCTCTTGACGAATGTTTGCCGTATTTGACGCGATAGACGAGCATCCAGCCAGTTTTCACTCTTTGCGAAGCCAGCCAGCTGATCTTGGAGCCCTTGGGGTGGTGGTTGAGCGTCCAGCGGGCGGCCAGCAGCGCCGTGTCGCGGGGCGACTTCTGCTCCATGATCGGCAGCGGGCAGGTCACGAGCATGCCGCGCAGCTTGCTGCCGCGCGTCGGCGGCAACACCTGCTTGCTGGTGAACGGCGCCGCGCCGTGCTGCTTCCACGGCCTGCCCAGCCTGGGCACGGCCAGGCCGGTGCGCTTGTCCTTCACCAACCGCTTGGCCGGACGGGGAAGGGCCATCCGCTTGACGCGGCCGGTCAGCCGGGGCACGCGGGAGTCGGCGTACAGGGCCTCCATGGCGGTGTAGCCGGGCGCGAGGGAGGAGCCCGGCGACGGGACCGCCGTGGGGATCGGGGACAGGCTCGGCGACGGGGTGGGGGTTCCCGAAAGCGTCGGAGTAGGGGCCGGGGCGGACGAGGCGGGTGCGGCCGGCGGCGCGGTTACCGGCCCCGCCACGACCTCGTCCGGCCCGGAGGGGAGCGCCAGGACGATCACCGTGGCGGCGACCGCCACGGCCGCCACGACGGCGAGCCCCCGGTATATGGACCGCATCCGGACATCGCCGATGCGGGAGCGCCTGGGCGGTGAAACGGGGGTTCCAGGGCGGTCTGCGGTTGTCACTCGTGAACCCTCGGTCTCATCTTCCCCATGGAGCACGACGGGAGCGTACGACATATCCCGCCATTGCGTGTGTGAAGCGACCGAAGTGCAATCATGACGGGGTGGAACAGGTGGAGCTGCGGTTCGGCGAGGAGTCTCGGTTCGCCCAGACGCACACGAACCTCTCGGCGGTCAGGTGGGAGCCCTCGGGCCTTTGGGTCGCGGGTGACGAGACCGCCACGATCGAGCGGCTGACCTGGACCGGCGACCATTTCGGCGACGAGCGCAGCTTCGCCCTGGCCGACTACGTCGACCTGCCCGCCGGCCGGTTCGACGAGGCCGACATCGAGGGCCTGGCCAGGGCCGACGGGCACCTGTGGGCGGTCGGCTCGCACAGCCTCAAGCGCCGCAAGGCCAAGCCCGGCGACCCGGAGAAGTCGATCAGGAGGCTCGGTACGGTCGTCCGCGAGGAGAACCGGTTCGTCCTGGTCCGCCTGCCGCTCGACGAGACCGGCGAGCCGCCGGTGCCCGGCGCGATCCTGTCCGGCGACCAGAACGTGGCCGCCATGCTGGCCGATGACCGCCACCTGGCGCCGTTCCTGGCGTTGCCCGGCAAGGACAACGGTCTCGACATCGAGGGCATCGCGGTCGTGGGCGAGCGCGTCTACCTGGGGCTGCGCGGGCCGGTGTTGCGGGGCTGGGCGGTGGTGCTGGAGATCCGGCCCGTGGACGACGGCCGCGGCCGGTTACGGCTCGACCGGCCGTACCGCAAACACTTCCTGGACCTCGGCGGGCTGGGCGTACGGGACATGTGCCCCCACGGCGGCGACCTGCTGCTGCTCACCGGACCCACGATGAACCTGGACGGCCCGGTACGGGTCGTGCGCTGGCGGGAGCGGCGCAGCGACGGGCTCGTGCCCGCGCACGACCTGGAGACGGTACTGGAGCTTCCCTACGGCGTCGGCGACGACCATCCGGAAGGGCTGGCCGTGCTGCCCGACGGCCGGCTCATGGTCGTCTACGACAGCCCGTCGCCCGCCCGGATCACCCCGGCGGGCGGCGTGCTGGCCGACGTCTTCACGATCTAGCCACCCGCCCGAGGAGCCAGGGCGCCTCGGCCACGAACGTGCACGAACCCGGCTCGATCTCGGTGAACCCGGCGTCGCGCACCACGGGCAGCCCGGCGGCCACCTTGGCGTCGAAGTCGTCCTGGTCCGGCGCGGGACGCACGGAGACGGCCAGGCCGTTCGCCCGCCAGGCGGCCCGCTCGGCCTCGTCGCTGGCCCACCAGGCGAGTTGCGCGGCGTGCCCGGCCTGGGCCATGGCCTTGCCCGCCGACATGGTCAGCCTGGGGTTCTCCCACAGGACCGGCGGGCCGGACGGGTCGCCGGGCCCGGCCGTGTCGCTCAGTTCGGTGCCGCCCACCTGGAGCCGGGCCAGATCCCTGGGCCAGGCGTCGAGCGGGACGGGCGGGTGCACCCGCACCTCGGCCGTACGGTGCTCGACCGTACGGCCGGGCAGCGCGGCGGCCCTGCGCCACTCGGCGCCCCTCGCGCGGCGCACAACCTTGCGGATCTTGCCTGTCGACTGCCAGGCGTGCAGTTCCCCGGCCCACTCCCCCGGGTCGTCGAGCAGGCTCAGCACGGCCATGGCGGCGGCCTCCAGCGCGTCGGTGCGCTCGGGAGGAGCGGCCCTCTCGATCCTGACCACGAGGGGGAGGACCATCAGTTCGGTCTCGTTCATCACCGTTTAGCATGCCCGATGGCCAGGGACATTCCGGCGGCGAGGAGGCAGAGGGCGCCGGCGGCGTACCAGGCCAGGTCGTAGGCGCCGAGGTGGTCGCGGGTCAGGCCCGCCCCGACGGCCGCGACGGCGGCGCCCACCTGGTGCGAGGCGAACACCCAGCCGAACACGACCGCGCCGTCCTGGCCGTAGATCCGCCGGCACAGGGCGACGGTCGGGGGCACGGTGGCCACCCAGTCCAGGCCGTAGAACACGATGAAGATCAGCATGCTGGGCTCGGTGGTGGCCGCGAACAGGCCGGGCAGCAACATCAGCGACAGGCCGCGCAGGGCGTAGTAGACGCCGAGCAGCAGCTTGGGATCGACCTTGTCGCTGAGCCAGCCGGAGGCGACCGTGCCGACGATGTCGAAGACGCCGATGACCGCCAGCAGGCCGGCGGCGACGGGCTCGGCCATGCCGTGGTCGTGCGCGGCGGGGATGAAGTGCGTACCGACCAGGCCGTTCGTACTCATGCCGCAGATGGCGAAGCCGCCGGCGAGGAACCAGAAGGCGCGCGTGCGCGCCGCCGACCTCAGCACCGTGAGCGCCCGCGCGGCCGCGTTCCCCGCGGCCGGCGCGGTCCGTACGGCGCCCGCCTCCGCCCCCAGGGCGGTCGTGCCCACCTCCTCGGGACGGTCGCGCAGCAACCACCAGACGAACGGCACCACCGCCAGCGCGGCGCCGGCCACGGTCAGGGAGGCCGCCCGCCAGCCGGGCCCTTCGGCGAGCGCGGCGAGCACCGGCAGGAAGACGAGCTGCCCGGTCGCGCCCGCCGCGGTCAGGATCCCGGTGACCAGCCCGCGGTGCCGGACGAACCAGCGGTCGGTCACCGTGGCGGCGAACACCAGCGCCATCGACCCGGTGCCGAGCCCGATGAACACACCCCAGAACAGCAGTAGGTGCCAGCTCGCCGTCATGAGCACAGTGAGCCCGCTCCCCAGCGCGACCAGCAGCAGTGCCAGCGACACCACGCGGCGCATGCCGAAACGGTCCATCAGCGCGGCGGCGAAGGGGGCGGTCACGCCGTAGAGCACCAGGTTGATCGACACGGCGAGGGAGATCGTGCCCGTGCTCCAGCCGAACTCCTCGTGGAGCGGGGTGATCAGCACTCCGGGGGTGGCGCGGAAGCCGGCCGCGCCGAGGATGGCCACGAAGGCCACGGCCGCGACCCACCAGGCACGGTGGATCCTTCCGGACCTCGTGGGGGCGGGGGTGGTGCTCAACGTCATGCGCTAATCCTGATTCATCACCTTTTGGCGGTGTGAGTGGCCCGAAAGCCAATATGTGCAAGAATCAGGCCATGGCCCATCGTGTCGCGGTCGTCGCGCTGAACAACTTCGCCCCGCTCGACCTCGGTGTGCCCGGCCAGGTCTTCCACTCCGCCGAGACACCGGACGGCGAGAAGCTCTACGAGGTCGTGACCTGCTCGCCCGACCGCGAGCCGGTCCGCTGCACGGCCGGCTACACCGTGCTGCCCGGCGCGGAGGTCGACGTGCTCGACACGGCCGACACGGTGCTGGTCCCCGGCATCCACGCGGGCCGGGCGATGAAGGACGGCACGATCACCGCCTCCCTGCGCGCCGCGCTGCAGGACCGGCCGCGCGTCATGTCGATCTGCACGGGCGCGTTCGTGCTGGCCGCGGCGGGCCTGCTGGACGGCCGTCCGGCCACCACGCACTGGCGGGAGGCGGCCCGGTTCGCCGCCCTGTTCCCGCGGGTCGAGCTGGACCCCGACGTGTTGTTCGTGGACGACGGCGACGTGCTGACCTCGGCCGGCGTCGCGGCGGGCCTGGACCTGTGCCTGCACGTGATCAAGCGCGACCACGGCGCCGAGGTGGCCAACCGGGCCGCCCGCCGCTGCGTGATGCCGCCCTGGCGGGACGGCGGCCAGGCGCAGTACATCGAGCGCCCGCTGCCGGACGACGTCGCCGGCGGCACCGCCGCCACCCGGGACTGGATGCTGGCCCACCTGGAGGCCCCGCTCGACCTGGCCGTACTGGCCGCCCACGCCAGGATGAGCGTCCGCACGTTCACCAGGCGCTTTCGCGAGGAGACCGGGATGAGCCCGGCCAAATGGCTGTCCGGTCACCGCGTACGCCACGCCAGGCGCCTGCTGGAGACGACCGACCTGGGCGTCGAGGAGGTGGCCAGGCGTTCCGGCTTCGGCACGGCCGTCTCGCTGCGCCAGCACCTGCACGCGGCCGTCGGCGTCGCGCCGCTGGCCTACCGGCACACCTTCCGCCGCGCCTGACCCCCCGGGCCGCCCGGCCGGCTCACTCGAACAGGTCGGGCTGCTCGCGCACGATCTGGTCGTGCAGCGGCTGGTAGTTGATCCAGCCGACCAGGTCGTTGCCGATCTGCTGGTGGGTGAGCGCGGCGTTGTCGGGCTCGATGGGCACGACCTGACCGGCGGCCTTGGCGAGGAGCTGGACCTGCGCCGAACGTTCCATGGTGATGAACCACCAGGCGGCCGCGTCGACGGTGTCGCCGACGGTCAGCAGGCCGTGGTTGCGCAGCACGGCGGCCTTGTTGCCGCCCAGGGCGGCGGCGATGCGCTTGCCCTCCTCCAGGTCGGTGACGACGCCCGTGTAGTCGTCGAACAGCGCGTTGTCCTGGTAGAAGGCGCAGGAGTCCTGGGTGATCGGCTCGATGATCTGGCCGAGCGCCGACAGGGCACGGCCGTGGACCGAGTGGCTGTGGGCGGCCGCGACCACGCCGGGGCGGGCCTGGTGCACCTGGGAGTGGATGGCGAAGGCCGCCTCGTTGACGTGGTAGCGGCCCTCGACGACCTTGCCCTCGTGGTTGACGAGGATGAGGTCGCTGACCCTGACGTGCTTGAACGACATGCCGAACGGGTTGACCCAGAAGTGGTCGCTCAGCTCGGGGTCGCGGGCGGTGATGTGACCGGCCACGCCCTCCTCGAACCCGAACCTGCCGAAGATGCGCAGCGCCGCGGCGAGCCGTTCCTTGCGGTGCCGCCGTTCCTCCTCGACGGTCTCGAACGTCGGCGGCAGGCGGAAGATGAGGTTGTCCGGCATGGCTCTCCCCAGGTCCAGAATGATGTTCTGACCGCAGACTAACGCTTGAACGGCACCCCCGCCGTCCTCGACCTGGCCAGGATCACCAGCGCCTCGCCGAGCAGGCCGACGCCGATCGACAACGGGATCGAGCGGACCTCCTCGTGCATGCCCGTCGCGAGCGCCAGCGCGCCCACGCCGAAGCTGATCGCGAACGTCACCACCCACACCACCAGCGTCTTCCAGGTGTAGCGCTGCCAGAGCACGCCGTCCTTGGGGAACACCTGCGTGGTGGCCGCGCGCAGCGCGCCGAAGGCGACGCCGACGAGGGCGGTGACCACCAGCCAGAGGACGTCCAGCGGGGTGGGGCGCAGGTTCAGCAGGCCGTGGAGGCCGATGCCGATCAGGATGACGGGGGGCACGTACACGTCTTTGGCGATGAGCGGCTGGCCCATCATGCGTCTGGCCACGGCGTAGACGACCAGCGCGGCGATTAGTAGCACGTCCATGCTAAATAACGTAGCAGGGGCGTGCTATAAAGGACAACATGCCGAAAGTCGTCGATCCAGAGGCCCGCCGCGACGAGGTGGCCGACGCCGTGTTCCGGGTCGTCCGCCGTGCCGGGTTCGAGCAGGCGTCGCTGCGCAACGTGGCGGAGGAGGCCGGGCTGGCGATCGGCTCGGTGCGCCACTACTTCGCCGGACACACCGAGCTGATGACCTTCGCGATGCGCGCCTCGGTCGAGCGGATCAGCGCGCGCCTGGAGGAACGCGTCGGGCCGCTCCTCGCCGCCCAGGACGGCGGAGAGCGGGCCGAGCGGGTCGAGCTGATGTTGTCGGAGCTGCTGCCGCTGGACGAGCCGCGACTGGAGGAGGCCGCGGTCTGGCTGGCGTTCACGACGGCCGCGCGCACCCGTCCCGAGCTGCGGCCTCAGGCTCAGGAGGCGTACGACGGCATGCGCCGGCTGGTCGGCCGGATCATCGCGGGCATCGCCGCGCACGGCCGCCTGGGCGCCGACGTCGAGGTGGAGACCGAACGCCTGTGCGCGCTGATCGACGGGCTCACCGTCGAGGGCGTGCTGCATCCCGAGCGGATGACGCCCGGCCTGATGCGCCGCTGCCTCCGCCGCCACCTCGCCACCCTGATCGAACCCGGCCGCTGACCCCTCCCGTCTAACGGCAGCGGCGGCGAGCAGGCGTTAGATTGGAGGCATGTCCACCTTCCTGACCATGGAGTTCGCCGGCACGGTCGGAGCCGACCGTGCCGGGCCCTACGACCTGCTGCGCGACGCGGCCACGACGACCGAGTGGGTGCGCGGGCACGCGGCCGACCTGGGCGTGGCGCCCGACTTCACCGCCTCGGAGGAACTGCGCGAGCAGACCGTACGGCTGCGCCAGGCCGTACGGGCCCTGCTGGCCAGGGCGATCGCCCCGGCCCCGCCGAGCGGCGCGGACGCGGCGGACCTGCCCGGCTTCGCCGAGTCGCTGACCCTGGTGAACGCGACCGCGCTGGCCGCCCCCACGGCCCCGCAACTGACCTGGACCGGCGAGCCCGCGCTGACCACCGTCCCCGCCGTGAAGGCGAGCACGTCCGCGCGCCTGCGGGGCAGGCTCGCCACCGCCGCCGTGGTTTTCCTGGCCGGCCCCGGCCGCACCCTGCTGCGCACCTGCGGCGCCCCGCGCTGCGTGCTCTATTTCGTCAAGGAGCACCCGCGCCAGGAGTGGTGCTCGCCGGCCTGCGGCAACCGCGCGCGGGCGGCCCGGCACTACCGGGAGCACAAGAAATAGCCCCATCTAACGCCAAAGACCGATTTTTGCCGTTATATTGTCTTCTAACGGCTGATCGGTCGTGCAACCATTAGATGAGGAGAGTCGTATGTCCTTCCGCCCCGGGCACGTCGGGCTCAACGTCACCGACCTCGACAGGTCGAAGGAGTTCTACAGCCGCGTCTTCGGCTTCACCGTCTCGCACGAGTCGCAGGAGGACGGCCGCCGCTTCGCCCTCCTCACCCAGGACGGAGACCTGGTGGTCACGCTCTGGCAGCAGAGTGAGAACCGCTTCTCCACCGCGCTGCCCGGCCTGCACCACCTGTCCTACGGGGTCGCGGACGCCGACGCGCTGAGCAGGGCCGAACAGGTCGTCAAGGAGATCGGCGCCACCGTGCACCACGGCGGGGTGGTCCCGCACGGCGAGGGCGCCTCCTACGGTGGCCTGTACTTCGAGGACCCCGACGGCATCCGGCTGGAGATCTACGCGCCGGGCGCCGCCGGCGACCGTCCCGCCCCCACTCCCGGCGCTCCGACCTGCGGGTTCTTCTAAATGAGGCATCCAGGGGAGATCGCCGTCCAGGCCCGGGCGGGGGTTCGGGAGCCGGGCGCGTTCGGCAGCTCGCGCACCCGTCCGGAGATTCCCGAGGTGGCCGCCGCGTTCCTGGGCGAGCAGCGTCTGCTGGTGGCGGGCGCGGCCGACGACCTCGGTCAGGTGTGGGCGGACGTGCTGACCGGCCCGCGCGGCTTCGCGACCGCCGCCGACGACCGCACGATCACGGTCCGGGCCCTGCCCGCCGCGCCCCTGCGCGACCTGTTCACCGCGGAACGCGACCTCGGGCTGCTGGCCATCGAGCCGCACACCCGCCGCCGGATGCGCGTGAACGGCACCGCCGTACGGGCGGGCGACAGCCTGGTGATCTGGACCGAGCAGGTGTACGCCAACTGCCCCAAGCACATCCAGACCCGCGAGCCCACCGCCCCGCCCGGCATCCCTGCGGTCGCGGGCGACGGGACGGCGTTCACGCCGCGCCACGTGGAGTGGATCGAGAGCGCCGACACGTTCTTCATCGCCACCCGCGCCGAGGGCCTGGGGGCCGACGTCTCGCACCGGGGCGGAAACCCCGGGTTCGTCCGGGTGACCGGGCCGGCGTCGCTGGAGTTCCCGGACTATCCCGGCAACTCGATGTTCATGACGCTCGGCAACCTGGAGCTGGACCCGGCCGCCGGGCTGCTGTTCGTCGACTGGGCCCGGGGCCAGACCCTCCACCTGACCGGGCGGGCCGAGGTGGACTGGAGCGGGGAGGGGCGCGTCGTCCGGTTCGGGCTGACGGCGTACACGCACATGGAGGGCACGGTCGGCGCGGGCTGGACGCCGCCCGGCCTCCACCGCTTCAACCCGCCCGTCACCCGCTGACGGCGGGAGCACACGGGCTCAGAGATCCTCGGGCATCGTGGTCATGCTGTTCAGCAGCGGGACGAGCTGCTCCTCCTCATAGTCGAGGTGGGCCTCCAACTCGGCGGACAGCCGGTCGAGCTCGTCGGCGGCGTCCGCGTCCGCGCCGGCCAGGTCGCGGACGCGGCCGCTGATCCGGGCCACCACGCGGTGCTCCGCTCCCAGTCTGGCCAGGACTTCGGCCAGCTCGGGATGCCCGGCGGCCAGGTGCGGGAACAACACGGCGTCCTCGCCCTCGTGGTGGGCGTGGAGGGCGTCGCAGAAGGCCAGGCAGTGCGTACGCAGGTCGGCCCCGTGACCACCCGCCCTGATCCGGGCCAGCTCCTGACGGAAACCGGCGTGCAGTTTCACCAGTTCGTCGCCCCAGGCCACCACGCGCTGCTCCGCGGTCATGCCCACTCCCCCCTCGCCCGGTGGACGGTCGAGAACACGGCCGCCAGCAGGGCGGCCACGGCGGCGACGCCGAAGCTCCAGCCGGCGCCCCCGGAGGACAGCACGGCCGCCCCCACGGCTCCGGCCAGGCTGCTGCCCACGACTCTGACCAGCGCGTTCACGCCTCCGGCCGCCGCGGTCTTGGCGGGTTCGACGTGTTCGACGGCCATCGTGCCGAGCGCGGCGTACCCGAGGCCGACGCCGACGCCCAGGACGGCGGCGGCCCCGTACAGGTCGGCGCCGCTGTCGCGGGAGATCACCAGCCACACGGTGGCGGCGGTGACCAGCGCGGACCCGGCGGAGACCAGCGCCGAGGCGGAGAGGCGCCGCATCAGCGGGCCGGCCAGCACCGACACCGCGAGCATCAGGACCGTCGTCGGCAGCAGGTAGAGCCCGACCTGGAGCACCGAGGCCCCGAGGGCGCCCTGCGCGACCGCCGAGAGCGTGGTGATGGCCGCGAACAGCGCGAACCCGATCAGGAACGAGGCCACCGTGGCCCCGATCGTGCCCCGGTGCAGCAACATGGGGATCTCGATCAGCGGCGAGGCGCTGCGCCGGGCCGTGACCACCCAGGCCACCGCCAGCACGACGCCCGCCGCGAGCAACCCGGACGTCCGCGGCGAGGTCCAGCCCCACGCGGCGCCCTTGCTGATCGCGAGCAGCAGGCAGACCAGCCATCCGGAGACCAGCGCGGCCCCCACCAGGTCCGGCCGGCCCGCCGCCCCGGCCGGGGTCACCTCCCGCACCAGGGCCGCCACCAGGGTGAAGCTCACCGCGCCCAGCGCCGCCAGGATCCAGAACATCGAGTGGTAGTCGCCGTCCACCAGCCCGGCGAGGATCATGCCGCCGCCGCTGCCCACGCCGATGGTCGCGCTGAGCACGCCGATCGCCGTGGGCAGCCGGTGGGCGGGGACCGCCTGCCTGACCAGCCCCATGGCCAGCGGGAGCAGCGCGGCGGACACGCCCTGCAACACCCGGCCCGCGATGACCGCGCCGAGCGTGCCGGACAGGGCGGCGACCGCCGCGCCGGCCACGAGCAGGCCGAGCGCGGACAGGTCGACGGTACGGCGGCCGTACATGTCGCCGAGCCGCGACAGCAGCGGGATCGCGACCGCGCCCGACAGCAGACCGGCGGTGAGGGTCCAGGAGACGGACGTGGCAGGCGCCCCCAACTGCCGCTGGAGCAGCGGGAGCATCGGGACGACGACCGTCATCTGGAGGGATCCGACGGCGACGGCGAACGCCAAAACCACCACCGCCGTCCAGGGAGATGTCTTTTTATACATGTATAGAAAGTAACATGGCGGCATGCCGGCACGCACTGGAAGACCACCCCGGATCTCGCGGGCGGACATCGTGGCAGCGGCGCACCAGGTCATCGAGGCCGACGGCGTCGGCGGGCTGACCATGCGCAGGCTGGCCAAGGAGGTCGGCAGCACGCCGATGGCGCTCTACCACCACGTCCGCGACAAGGAGGAGCTCCTGCTGCTCCTGCTCGACGAGTACGCGGCCGGGATCCCACGCCCCGACCTGCCCCCCGACCCGCGCGAACGGGTCGTCACCGTGGCCCTGGCCATGCGCGACGCGGTGTCCGGCTGCCCCTGGGCGGTGGACGTGCTGCGCGCCGACGACCTGCTCGCGGTCGGCGCGCTGTGGTACCCGGAGAAGATCATCGACGCGGTCGTCGAGGCGGGCGTGCCGATCGAGCGGGCCGTGCACGTCTACCGGATCATCTGGCACTACACGGCGGGCGAGATCGCCGTACGGGCGGCGGCCGGGCGGCGGCGCGAGGAGGACCGGCCGACCTACCGCGCGCAGGTCTTCGCCGGTCTCGACCCGGCCACCCTGCCCCGCCTGGCCGAACTGGGCGGCCGCTGGGCCGAGCTCACCGCCGAGGACACCTACGAGCCGGGACTGCGCGCCCTGGTCCACGGCCTGCTGCCCTGACCCGGACACCGGGCCCGCAGACCTCGGGTACGGCGGTCAGCCGGCGAAGGTACGGCGGTAGGCGGACGGCGAGGTGCGCATGGCCCTCGCGAAGTGGTGCCGGAACGTCACCGGGCTCTCGAACCCGACCGCCGCCCCGATCTCCTCGACCGGCGCCGTCGTCGATTCCAGCATCGGCAGGCTCGCCGCCACCCGCTGCGAGATCACCCACCGCAGCGGGCTGGTCCCGGTCTGCCGCTTGAAATGCCTGATGAACGAGCGTTGTGACAGGTTCGCCACCTTGGCGAGGTCGGCCACGCTGATCGGCCCGGCCAGGTGCGCCAGCGCCCACGCCATCGCCCTGGCCACGGCGTCGTCGTCCTCCACGGGCGTGACGGCCGCCTGGATGAACTGGGCCTGGCCGCCCTCCCGGTGCGGCGGGATGACCAGGCGTCGGGCGACCTCGTTGGCCACGTTCGGGCCGTGGTCGTTGCGTACCAGGTGGACGAGCAGGTCGAGGCCGGCCGCGCTGCCCGCGCTGGTCAGCACGTCGCCGCCGTCCACGTACAGGACCGAGGGGTTGACCCGGACGGCGGGGAAGCGGCGCTGGAGCAGGTCGGCGTACTTCCAGTGAGTGGTGGCCTCGCGGCCGTCGAGGAGACCTGCGGCGGCCAGCGCGAACGCGCCGGAGCAGATCGACACGATCCGGGCGCCCCGCTCGTGGGCCAGGCGCAGTGCCCCGACCAGCGCGCCGGACACCTCACCGCACACGTCGGCGACGCCGGGCACGATCACCGTGCCGGCCCCGGCCACGACGTCGAGCCCGTGCTCGGCCCGCATGGTGAACCCGCCGACCACGCGCAGCGGCTCGGACGTCTCGGCGCACACCTTGAGGTCGTACCAGGGGACGTCCAGCTCGGGCCGGGGCAGCCCGAAGAACTCCACCACGCAGCCCAGCTCGAACGGCGCCATACCGTCGAAGGCCAGCACGGCGACCGTCGGCAGGCGGCCAGGAACCGGAAGCGGACGCGACGACGGGCAGCCGTGAGACGTGAGCGGCACAAATGCATATTAACCGCCTATATCCGGCGCGAGCAGGTTAGCGCCCTCCTCCCTGCGGCAGGAGTGATATATGCATATTTCGGGGGTGGAGACCGTTTTCCCCGGTCACCGCTACGAGCAGGCGGAGATCACGGAGGCGTTCTCCCGTCTGACGGACTGCGACGAGGAGTTGCTGCGGCACTTCCACGCCGCCACCGGCGTCGTGGGCCGCAACCTCGCGCTGCCCCTGGACGGCTACTCCAAGCTCGACTCCTTCGGCCGCGCCAACGCCATGTTCATCGAGATCGCCCTCGACCTGGGCGAACAGGCGGTCAGAGGCGCCCTCGAAAAGGCCGACGTGTCCCCGGAGAAGGTCGACCACCTGCTGTTCTGCTCGACCACGGGCCTGGCCACGCCCTCGCTCGACGCCAGGCTGGCCCAGCGGCTCGGGCTGCGCGGCGACGTCAAGCGGGTGCCGGTGTTCGGCCTCGGCTGCGCGGCCGGGGCCTCGGGCCTGGCCCGCCTGCACGACTACCTGCGCGGCTGGCCCGACCACGCCGCCGTGCTGGTCTGCGTGGAGTTGTGCTCGCTGACCATCCAGCGCGACGACACCTCGATCGCGAACCTGGTCGCCAGCGGCCTGTTCGGGGACGGCGCGGCGGCCGTCGTGGGCACCGGACGCGGCAGGGGCCCCGAGGTCGTCGCCACCCGCAGCAGGCTCTATCCCGACACCGAGCACCTGATGGGCTGGGAGGTGAGCGACCACGGCTTCCGCATCGTGCTCGACGCCGACCTCACCGACTTCGTGAACCAGGTGCTGGCGGACGACATCAGAACCTTCCTGGCCGACTACGGCCTGACCCCCGAGGAGGTGCCCACCTGGATCTGCCACCCCGGCGGCCCCAAGGTCATCGACACGATCACGCAGAGCCTCGACCTGGACCCCAAGGCCCTGGAGGTGACGTGGCGGTCGCTGCGCACGTACGGCAACCTGTCGTCGGTCTCGGTCCTCCACGTGCTCCAGGAGACGCGGGGGCATCCCGGCATGCCCGCCGTGCTGATCGCGCTCGGCCCCGGTTTCTCCGCCGAGTTGCTCCTGCTGCACTGGTGAGGCGAGCCGCTCACTGGTGAGGCGAGTCGCTCCTGCCGCACCGGTGATCCACCACGTTCTGCAAGGACGCGCCGCTGTTCACGGCGGAGGCCAACGAGCACGCGCGGGAGCTGACCAGACCGTGGCAGCAGCGGCCGAACCGGCTGGAGGCCCTGTGCCACCTCTACATCTGGTACAAGGTGGGACGCTGGCAGGCCGGCGCGCGGGCGGGCGCGCTGCGGCGCGGCGACCCGGTGCGCCCCTTCCTGGACAACCGGGTGGTACGGGCGGCGCTGGGCCTGGCCCCCCGCCCACCTGCCGAAACGCGGCGCAGCAGCGCCTTGTCGCCGAGGTCATGCCCTCGCAGGTGCGCAGCGTCTTCCACGCCCGGCTCAGCGGGTGCTCCACCAGCACGGCGTCCTTCTCGGCCGTCTGCGGCGGGGCGATGACCGTGTGCTCCACCTTGAGCCGGGCCGCGATCTCCCTGGCGATGATCACGTCCGGGTGGCTGTCCAGGCCGTTCGTCGTCACGCGGAAGGGCACCCGCGCCGCGTGCAGCAGCGCGGCCAGGATCCGGGTGTCGCGCCCGCCGGTCAACGCCAGGTTCACCGGCTCGTCCAGGTCTCGCAGCGGCGCGACGTTGGCCAGCAGCGCGTTCGCCGGCTCGCCGATGGCCGCGCGCTTGGCGCGTCCGGTGGCGGGCGCCGGCGCGGCCTCGGGCAGCGGCGTCCCGGTGATCGTCCGTACACCGTCCCGTACGGTGATCCGCGAGCTGGGCCGCAGCGCCGAGACCCCCTTGTACGGCGTCTCGTCCGACAGGAAGAACCCCTGCCTGACCATCGTCTGGAGCGCGAGCAGGTCGTGGTCGACGCGGTCCACCGGCTGGGCCACGAGATGCACGAGCAGGGCCCGGCTGCCGACCACGTACAGGTCGGGGGTCTCGGCGTGGAACACCGGGCCGACCCGGTTGATCGCGGTGCTCCGACAGCAGCGGGGGGCGGCGGGTGTCGTCGGGCTCGTTCGTCCAGGCGAACAGGGAGACGCCGCGCCCGTGCCACTCGCGGCCGCGGATGACGTCAGGGGCACGGGGAAGGCGATTTCGATAACGGAACGGACCTTGTCCAGGACACGGACAGGGACGTCCTGCCGCTTGGCGGCCACACCGAGATAGACGCGCACGGCATCCGTGCCTATCTCATTCGTACCAATTGTCACAACTGATCACGTGACGATCGCGGTTTGTGCTCGCTTGAGTCTCCGGCCCGGCCACCCGCGTACTGACCTTCGTCATAGGACGCGGAGGTGGTTGCGATGAGATTTCGTCCCTTAGCCATCAGTGTCGGACTCGCCGCGTTGCTCGGACTCGCCGCATGTGGCGGCTCCGGCGGATCGACGAGTGGCAGCGCCGCGCGGGCCCCCGCGTCCGACCAGCAGCGGCGGCTCGCGCCGAGCGCGTCGGCGGCCGGCCCCGAGCAAGCCGAACAGGACACGACCACGGCGCAGATCTCCACCTTCGCCCTGGACGTGGACACCGCCTCGTACGGCTACGCCCGCCGTACGCTCCAGGAGGGACGCTGGCCCGCGCCCGGCGAGATCCGCCCGGAGGAATGGGTCAACGCCTTCAGGCAGGACTACGAGCAGCCCTCCGACGACGGCTTCACCGTGCACGTCGACGGCGCGCGACTGCCCGCACGCGACGAGGCCGTGCTCCGCGTGGGCCTGCAGACCCGCGCCTCCGACTCGGCCGCCCGCCGCCCGGCGAACCTCACGTTCGTGGTCGACGTCTCCGGCTCGATGGCCGAGGCCGGGCGCCTCGACCTGGTCAAGTCGGCCCTGCACAAGCTGCTCGACCAGCTCGCGCCCGGCGACCAGGTGTCGCTCGTGTCGTTCAGCGACGAGGCCAAGCTGCTGGCCTCGATGACGCCGCTCACCGCGCGTACCCAGTTGCACGCCGCGGTGGACGAGCTGGAGACCTCCGGCGGCACGAACCTGGAGAGCGGCATGCTGGCCGGCTACCGGGAGGCGTCGGGGGCGTTCCGCCCCGCCGCCACCAACCGTGTCGTCCTGCTCTCCGACGGCCTGGCCAACCAGGGCGCGACGGAGTGGCAGACCATCGTGGACCAGGTCAAGGAGTACGCGGGCAAGCAGGTCACGCTGCTCACCGTCGGCGTCGGCCGCGACTACGGCGACGAACTGATGGAGCAGCTCGCCGACAACGGCGACGGCATGGCCGTCTACGTGGACTCCGAGCAGGAGGCCGAGAAGGTCTTCACCACCCAGCTCCCCGCCACCATCGAGGTACGCGCGCGCGACGCCAAGGCGCAGGTCGTGTTCAACCCGTCGGTCGTGGAGAGCTACCAGCTCATCGGGTACGACAACCGCGTGATGTCGGCCGAGGAGTTCCGCGACGACAGCCGCGACGGCGGCGAGATCGGCCCCGGCCACTCGGTCACCGCCCTGTACGCCCTCCACCTCAAGCCGGGCGCCCGCGGCCAGCTCGCCCAGGCGACCGTACGCTGGCAGGACCCCGACACCCGCGAGGCCGCCGAATCCGGCAAGTCCCTCCAGACCGGCGACCTGAACGCCTCGATCTGGGACAAGACGCCGGTACGCCTTCAGGTGGACGTGGTCGTCGCGGCGTTCGCGGTCTACCTGCGGGACAGGAAGGCGTTCGGGCTGGACCTGCCGGCGCTGCGCGAGCACGCCGCGCGGCTGGCCGGGGCCTCGGAGGACCCGATGGTCACCGAGCTGACCACCCTCATCGACAAGGCCCGCTCAGTCGGCTGACCCGCCCCTTCCCTGGGCCGGGCCCAAGCTCAGGCGAGGCCCGGGATCGGGCAGGGCCTGGGATCGGGCAGGGCCTGGGATCGGGCAGGGCCTGGGATCGGGCAGGGCCTGGGATCGGGCAGGGCCTGGGATCGGGCAGGGCCTGGGATCGGGCAGGGCCTGGGCTCAGGCGGGGTCGGCGGGCCGCTCGGGGCCCAGCCGGGGGGAGACGAAGCCCTGGTGGGGCGAGCGCGAGACGGGCAGCGAGCCCGCGTACAGCTCCCCCACCATGGGCATCGGCTCCGGATGGCAGAACACCGACGAGCCGGTGCGCAGGATGGCCGGGCTGTTCATCATCAGCGGCAACTCGGCCAGCAGGAAGGGCAGCGCGTTCGCGGCCTGCTCGGGGGTGAGCTCCTGGCCGCCGACGATCGGCAACACCGCCGCCACGCACCGCTCACGGAACGCCGGATCCCGCGCGACCAGCCGCTCCAGCTCCCGCCGGGACCGCCGGTAGGGCCGGTTGCCCGCCAGCTCGTTCCAGTCGAAGACGGTGGCGTTGGCCGCGTCCATGCCGTCGAGCACCCGGATCACCCGGTTGCGCGTGTTGTTGGCCGCCGACCTGGCCTTGATCAGCGCCGCGCCGGACGGGAGGCCGCGCGCGATCAACGTACCGGCCAGCTCGACGCCCGGCACGAGCACGTGAACACCGGTGAACGTGCGGGTGGCCCACTCCAGGAGGCTGCGGATGGCACGAAGGGTGAAGAACCCGTTGAACGCGCTCACCCCGACGACGGCATGCTCACGAGTGGCGAGGATCTTCGCGCACCGCGCGGTCAAGGGGACGGCCTGCACGCTTGACATGGCACGGAGAGTAGCAAGATTTGACTGTACGTATGCCTGGTACGCGCATGTGTTTCGCGGGTCCCGAAGTCCGATACACTTGTGATCGCAGCAAGGGGCTATGGCGCAGTTGGTAGCGCGCCTCCATGGCATGGAGGAGGTCTGGGGTTCGAATCCCCATAGCTCCACCCCTTTCCCACCGCCCGATCCGGGCGGTCACTCGCCCAGCTCTTCGGGCACAATTCCTCTCTTCTGAAGCGAGCCACGCCTCGCCATCTGCGGCAATCCGCGCACCCCAAACGCAGCCCCGGCCCCCTCACACCTCGAACCCGCCCTGTTGCCGAGGCGGAAAAGCGGGCGCGGACCGTGCGCTGGGCGAGCGCGGACGGTACGGCGCGGACGCGAGCCGTACAAGGCGCGAAGCCCAGACACGAGCCCCTGCCCAGACGCGAAAGCCCGGCCGGGGCCGTACGAGGCGCAGAAGGCCCCGCGCAACCCGTACCAGACACGGAAGCCGTAACCGAAGCACAGATGGCCCCCGCGAGCTGCTCCCCCGGCGCGGAAGCCCGGCGCGGGGCGTACCGGGCGCGGATGGCACCGCGCGCCACCTACGCCTGCCCCCGGTGCGAGGCGTGTCAGGCGCGGCGAGTGGGTGGTGGTGCTGGTGGGATCGGGGTTAGGGGAGGGTGTGGTCGAGGGTGTAGGAGTGGGTGCCGTCTGCGGCGATGGTGATGGTCATGTGGCCGCGGAGGCCGGTGAGCTCGCCGGTTGCCGAGTCGGGGACGACCGTGATGGTGAGCGATTGCCGGCCGCGGTCGCTCACCGCGTGGTGCGCCACGACGAAGCTGCCCTTGCGGCCCTCCAGGGTGCCTTCGATGCGTTCGAGCGCCACGTACACCCGTGACTCCTCGACCGGGGTCGAGGCCACCATCAGGTTCACGACGCTGGTCCCGGTCAGGTCGCCGTGGAAGGTCTTGGTCATGCTGACGAGCCCGAGCGTGATGCCGTCGCGCTCGTCGAAGGGCGGCTTGGCGTCCCAGCCGGCGGTGTCGAAGGTTCCCTTTGCGGTCATGGGAGTCATCTTGCCGGGTGTACCTGTCAGCTTCCGTCAGGTACCGGCCAGGCGTTCGATGACCGGGGCGAAGGCGTCCATGAACTGGGCGTTCACCGACACGTACGAGACCCCGAGCCGCTCCCTGCGCCGCCGGAGGGTCTCGGCCATCTGGTCGGGGGTGCCGGTGAGCAGGCCGGTGGCGTCGGGGCCGAGCGGGCCGAACCGGCTGGTCAGCCAGGCCGGCGGCTCGCCTCCCACGGCCATCAGGTTCATGCCGATCTCCAGGTCGTGGAATCGGTCACCGGCCAGCTCATACAGCTCGTCGAGACGGACGGCGACCTGGTCCTCGGTGTGCTGCGGCGGCAGGCCGAGCGCCACCGTACCGGCCTTGCGGGCGGCCAGCCCGAGCACGCGGGTGCCCGAGGCTGCGACCAGGATCGGCACCTCCTTCACCGTGTCCCGGACCGCGTCGATGGTCCTGGCCAGGCGGTCCACGCGCTCGCGGGGCGTGCCGAACGGCACGCCGAGCGCCGCCGCGTCCTGCTCGGCGCCGGGCCGGCCGGCGCCGAGGCCCAGCTCGAAGCGGCCGCCGATCTGGGTGTGCAGGGTGGCGGTCTCCCAGGCGACGGTCTCGGGCGTCCGGTACGGAACGCTGACCACGAACGTGCCGACCCGCAACGTCGTGGTGACGGCGGCGGCCGCGGCCGCGGCGGCGAACGGCGACAACGTCCCGAGCGTGTCGGGGACGAGCAGGGTGGAGTAGCCCAGGCTCTCGACCCTGCGGGCCAGGCCGGTCCAGGCCTCGGCGGTCTGCGCTTGGCCGGCGACGGCTCCGAATCTGAACGGGTGATCGGTCATGCGTTCCACGATGGCGTGCGGACCCGGCCGGCACATCGTCCGCCGGACCGGTGGCCCCCTACGCCGCCGGGCGCAAGCCCGGCGCGGGCCGCTACTCCCCCAGCAGTAGCCGGACGAAGTCGTTGGCGAACTTGCCCGCCGGGTCCATCCGCCGTACCAGCTCGCGGAAGTCGCCGGGGCAGTCCGGGCGGCGGGTGAACAGCTTGCCCCAGTGCGGCCGCGGGTCGAAGGGGGCCAGTGTCCGTTCGACCAGGTCGAGTGCGGGGAGCACGGCGGCCACGTCCCTGATCCAGGTGAAGTGCACGCCGACGCTGTCGCGGTCGCGGAACGGGCTGAGCCACAGGTCGTCGGCGGCGATCGTCCGCACCTCCGAGACGTGCAGCGCGGGCCGTAGGCGGTCGCCGACGGCGTACAGCTCGCGCAGGGCCGCGACCGCGTGCGCGCGGGGCAGCAGGAACTCCGACTGGAGTTCGTCGCCCGCGCCGCTCGGCGGCGCGTCGGCGCGGAAGTGCGGCAGGCGTTCGTGCCAGGGCCCCGGCACGCCGAGCTGCGTGGTGCAGGCGCCGGCGGGCATCCCGGCCAGCGGGTGCTGTGGCGCGGTGGCGGGACGGGTGCCGTGCCAGGAGTCGTCCGTGAACTCCTCGCGGCGCTTGAGCCAGACGCGGGTGTCGCGCCAGTCGGTGAACAGGCTCATGCTGTAGCCGTTCGCCATGATGTCGTCGAAGCCGTCCAGCGCGTCGGGCGTCAGGCCCTCGCGGACGTACTGGCGCAGCTCGAAGGCCGGTACGAGGTCCAGCGTCAGCGCGGTGACGACGCCGAGCGCGCCCAGCGAGACGACCGCGCCGGCGAAACCGTCGTCCCCGCGGGACAACGACGACACCGAGCCGTCGGCGGTGACCAGCTCCAGCCCGGACACGGCGGCGGCCAGGCAGCGGTTGGCGTCGCCGGAGCCGTGCGTGCCGGTCGCGACCGAGCCGCCGACCGAGATGTGCGGGAGCGAGGCCATGTTCTCCAGCGCGAACCCGGCCGCGTGCACCGCCTCGGCCAGCCGGGCGTACGTGGTGCCCGCGCCGACCCGTACCCGGCGGGCCGCGCTGTCGATCTCGATCGTCTCGGGCATGCGATCGAGCACGACGAGGTCGCCGGTGGTGTCGGCGACGTCGTTGAAGGAGTGGCCGCTGCCCAGGGCCCGGATCCGGTCACCGGCGGCGACCAGGCCGCGCAGCTCGTCCAGGGAGACGGGATGATGGACGGCTCTGGCCCGGAAGGCGGTGTTGCCCGCCCAGTTGGTCAACGTCACGGCTTTCACCCTAATCAGTGGCCATCCCTTGCCAGCTCTCCCGCCCGTCACTACGTTCGGGGCCGTGCTGTATCTGTCCGAGGCCATGGGTCTGGCCACGCTCGTGTTGTGGCTCTACTGCCTCTTCGACGTGATCACCACGCCGGACGCGGTCTGCAGGAACCTGCCCAAGATCGTATGGGTGCTCGTCGTCCTGCTGTTCCCGCTGATCGGCTCGGTCGTCTGGCTGCTGGCCGGACGCCCCGAGCGCGCGCCGCAGGCGGCCTCGCGGCCCAGCCCGTTCCCCGAGTACGACCGCCCCGGGCGCTTCGCCGCCACCAACCCCGACGACGACGAGGAGTTCCTGCGCCGCTGCCGCGAACGTGCCGAGGAGCAGCGCAGGAACGCCCCGAAGAAGCCGCCGGAGGACTAGAAACCCTGGGCCAGGCGGTAGTACGCCTGGTTCCAGCGCATCTCCTTGACGAACCGGTCCGTCGTGGTGTCCTTGTCGATCATCAGCAGCTCCACGCCGAGCATGTCGGCCAGCTCGGCCAGCTCCTCGCGCCCGACGGCGGTGGACAACACGGTGTGGTGCGGCGCCCCGGCGGTCAGCCACGACTCGGTCGAGGTGCGCAGGTTCGGCCGCGGCGACCAGACGGCACGGGCCACGGGCAGCGCGGGCAGCGGCTCCGGCGGCGCGACGACGTCGATCTCGTTGGCCACCAGGCGGAACCTGTCGCCCATGTCGGCCAGGCCGACGACGATGCCGGGGCCGGGGGCGGCGTCGAACACCAGCCGTACCGGGTCCTCACGGCCGCCGATGCCCAGCGGGTGGATCTCGCACGACGGCGTCCCGGCGGCGATGGACGGGCACACCTCCAGCATGTGCGCGCCGAGGATCAGCTCGTTGCCGGGCGTCAGGTCGTAGGTGTAGTCCTCCATGAACGACGTGCCGCCGGGCGTCATCGCCTTGAGGGTGCGCAGCAGGACCGAGGTCTTCCAGTCGCCCTCGCCGCCGAAGCCGTAGCCGTCGGCCATCAGGCGCTGGACGGCCAGGCCGGGGAGCTGGCGCAGGCCGCCGAGGTCCTCGAAGTTCGTGGTGAAGGCGCGGAATCCGCCGCGCTCCAGGAAGCCGCGCAGGCCGATCTCGATCCTGGCGGCGTACCGCAGCGACTCGTTGCGCTCGCCGAGCAGCTCGGGGGCCACCCGGTACAGCTCGGCGTACTCCTTGACCAGGGCGGAGACGTCGGCGTCGGAGGCCGCGTCCACGGCTTCGACCAGGTCGTTGACGCCGTAGGTGTTGACCGAGACGCCGAAGCGGAGCTGCGCCTCGACCTTGTCGCCCTCGGTCACGGCGACGTCGCGCATGTTGTCGCCGAAGCGGGCCAGCCTGAGCGCCCGCACCTCGGCCACGCCCCTGGCCGCGCGCGCCCACGCCTCGATGCGCGCGCCGACGGCCGGGTCGCTGACGTGCCCGGCGACGGTCTTGCGCGGTACGCCGAGCCGGGTCTGCACGAACCCGAACTCGCGGTCGCCGTGCGCGGCCTGGTTGAGGTTCATGAAGTCCATGTCGATGGAGCTCCACGGCAACTGGACGTTGGCCTGCGTGTGCAGGTGCAGCAGCGGCTTGCGCAGCGCGTCGAGACCGGCGATCCACATCTTGGCCGGGGAGAAGGTGTGCATCCAGGCGATGACGCCGGCGCACTCGTCGTCCGCGTTGGCCTCCAGCATCACGCGCCTGATCGCCGCGGCGTCGGTCAGCACGGGCTGCCACCGTACGGGCACGGGAAGCTGCTCGGCGATGCGCCGCGACTGCTCGGCGACCTGGCGCAGGGTGTCCCCGCCGTACAGTCCCTGGCTGCCGGTCAGAAACCAGATGTTCAACGGGGGCTCCTCTGTCCGTAGACGTTCTGATAGCGGTCGTACAGGCGGTCGATGTGGTCCGGGCCGATGGGCAGCGGCGTGCCGAGCTGCCGGGCCACGTGGACGGTACGGGCCACGTCCTCGCACATCACGGCGGCCTTGACGGCGGCCTTCGGGTCCTTGCCGATGGTGAAGACGCCGTGGTTCCGCATGAGGACGGCCGGCGAGCGGTGGCCCTTGAGCGTCTCCACGACGCCCTGCCCGATGGAGTCGTCGCCGATCAGCGCGAACGGTCCGACCGGGATCTCGCCGCCGAACTCGTCGGCCATCGCGGTCAGCACGCACGGGATGGCCTCGCCGCGCGCGGCCCACGCCGAGGCGTAGGTGGAGTGCGTGTGGACGACGCCGCCCACCTCGGGCATGTCGCGGTAGACGTAGGCGTGCGCGGCGGTGTCGCTGGAGGGGGCGTGGGCGCCCTCGACGAGGTTGCCGTCGAGGTCGCAGACGACCATGTTCTCGGGGGTCAGCTCGTCGTAGGAGATCCCGGACGGCTTGATGACGAACAGGTCCTCGCCCGGGATCCGGCCCGAGACGTTGCCCGCGGTCCAGACGACCAGGCCGTAGTTCACCAGCTCGGCATGCAGCCCGGCGACGGTCGCTCTCATTGCCTCGTGGTTCACTTGGCGGCCTCGTTCCTGATCGCGCGGAGGGTGTGCAGCATGCGCCCGTCACCGAAGTGGTCGTGCAGCTCGCGGTACTGGGCGTACAGGCGGTCGTAGGCGTCGGCGCGCGCCTGGTCGGGCACGTACGCGGCCCGCGTGCGCTTGCCCATCGCCGCGGCGGCCTCGCCGATGCCCGGGTAGGCGCCGGCGGCGACGGCCGCGCGCAGCGCCGCGCCGAGCGCGGGGCCCTGGTCGGAGCCGATGACCGACAGCGGGCGGCGCAGTACGTCGGCGTAGACCTGCATGAGGAAGCGGTTCTTCAGCAGTCCCCCGGCGACCACGAACTCCTCGACGGGCACACCGGACCGCTCGAACGTCTCGACGATCATGCGGGCGCCGTACGCGGTGGACTCGATGAGGGCGCGGTAGACGTCCTCGGGCCGGGTGGCGAGGGTCTGGCCGACGATCACGCCGGACAGGTCGTGGTCCACGAGCACCGAACGGTTGCCGCCGAACCAGTCGAGCGCGACCAGCCCGTGCGCGCCGACGGCCTGCCGCTCGGCCAGTTCGGTCAGGCGTTCGTGGCCGTCGGCGCCGAAGTTGTCGACGTACCAGGCGAAGATGTCGCCGACCGCGGACTGCCCGGCCTCGTAGCCCCACAGGCCGGGCACGATGCCGTCCCGTACGACGCCGCACATGCCGGGCACCTCGGCCAGCCGATCGCTGGGCATGATGTGGCAGGTGGACGTGCCCATGATGGCCACCATCTGACCGGGCCGTACGGCGTCCGCGGCGGCGGCGGTGACGTGCGCGTCCACGTTGCCGACGGCGACGGCGACGCCCTCGGGCAGGCCGGTCCAGGCGGCGGCCCGCCCGGTCAGCCGGCCGGCGAGCCCGCCGAGGGGGGCCAGGGTGGTGCCGTTGACGTCGTCGCCGACCACACCGGTGGCAAGTTTGCCGACAAAGCCGGAAAAATCGGGGTTCAGGGCGGTCAGGAAGTATTCGGAGGGATAGCTCCCGTCCTGGAAGACGCCTTTGTAACCGGCCGTGCAGATGTTGCGGCTCTCGACGCCGGAGAGCTGCCAGACGATCCAGTCGGCGGCCTCGATCCAGCGTTCGGCCCTGGCGTACACCTCGGGAGCCTCCTCCAGGACCTGGAGGGCCTTGGCGAACTCCCACTCGGAGGAGATCTTGCCGCCGTAGCGCGGCAGCCAGCTCTCGCCCCGGCGCGCGGCCAGCTCGTTGATCCGGTCGGCGTGCGGCTGGGCGGCGTGGTGCTTCCACAACTTCGGCCAGGCGTGCGGCTGCTCGGGCGTCTCAAAGCACAAGGGCGTGCCGTCGGCCGCCGTGGGCAGCACGGTGCAGGCGGTGAAGTCGGCGCCGACGCCGATCACGTCCTCGGGGGCGACCCCGGCGGCGGCAAGGGCCCCGGGCACGGCCAGGCGCAGCACGTCCAGCCAGTCCCGCGGTGACTGCAACGCCCAGTCGGGGCCGAGCCGCACGTCCGTGCCGGGGAGCGTGTGCTCGATGACGCGCTCGGCGTACTCGTGGACGGCGCTGCCCAGCTCGGCGCCGTCGGCCACGCGGACGACGACCGCGCGCCCCGACAGCGTGCCGAAGTCCACTCCGACCACGTACTTGTTAGCGTTCACATTGCTCTCCAGGAAATTGTCTGTTCGCCCGCCGTCTATCGGCCCGGCGCGGTGCTGGACCTGACGACGAGGCTGGGCGGCACCACCAGGCGCTCGTACGCCGCGGGCCCGGCGTCGATCTGCCGCAGCAGCACCTCGATGCAGTGACGGCCCACCACGTCGAAATCCTGCCTGACCGTGGTGAGCGGCGGGGAGAAGAACTCGGACTCGGGGATGTCGTCGAAGCCCACGACGCTGATCCGGCCGGGCACGGGCACCCCGGCCTCGCTCAGCGCGCGCAGCACGCCGAGGGCCATCTGGTCGTTGGCCGCGAACACCGCCGTGACCCCGTCCATCCCGGCCAGGACCTTGCCGGCCGCGTACCCCGCGCGCGGGCTCCAGTCGCCGGCCAGCGGCTCGGGCACCGGGCGGCCGGCCTCCTCCAGCGCCGACCGCCAGCCCTCGATCCGGCCCTCGGTCTCCAGCCAGTCGGCCGGCCCGGTGACGTGCCAGACCGTCTCGTGGCCCAGGTCGAGCAGGTGCCGGGTGGCGAGCCTGGCGCCCTCGACCTGGTCGATGCAGACCGCGGAGACGTCGGCGCCGTGCGCGCCCTCCACGACCACCGCGGGCACCCCGACCGGCAGGCTCTCCAGGGCGGAGGCGGCCGAGCGCTGCGGCGCGACCACCACCACCCCGTCCACGCTCTGCTCGGCCAGGTAGTCGAGGGCGTCGCGCACGCTGTCCGCGTCGATCGACTTCAGGCTGACGATGCTGACGAAGTAGCCCGCGGTCCTGGCCGCCTGCTCGATGCCGTAGACCATGCTGGCCGGGCCGTACAGGGTGGTGTCGAAGCTCACCACGCCGAGCGTGCGCGACCGCTGGGTGACCAGCGCGCGGGCCACCAGGTTGCGCCGGTAGCCCAGCCGGGTGATCGCCGCCTCCACCCGGGCGCGGGTGCCGGCCCGGACGTTCGGGTGGTCGTTGAGCACCCGCGAGACCGTCTGGTGCGACACGCCGGCCTCCTTGGCCACGTCGGCCATGACCGGCGGGCGCCGCCTGGGGCTCGGTACCACGGGTTCTCCTTTCGCGGGGCTGCCGGGATATGCGGCGATCAGCGGGAGGCGCCGGCCCGGCGCTTGGTCCACACGTCGAACGCGACGGCGGCCAGCAGGACGGCGCCCTTGACGAGCATCACCCGCTCGCTGGGCGAACCGATGAGCGACATGCCGTTGTTGATCACAGCCATGATCAGGCCGCCGGTGATCGCGCCGACGACCTTGCCGACGCCGCCCTGCACGGCCGCGCCGCCGATGAAGGCCGCCGCGATGGCGTCCAGCTCGAAGCTGTTGCCGGCGGTCGGGCCGGCCTGGTTGAGCCGGCCCGCGAAGATGATGCCGGCGACGGCCGACAGGACGCCCATGTTCACGAAGATCCAGAACACCACCGACTTGACCTTGACGCCGGACATGACCGCCGCCTGGAGGTTGCCGCCGAGGGCGTAGATCTGCCGGCCGAAGACCGTACGGTTGGCCATCAGCGAGTACGCCAGCACGAGCACGGCCAGCAGCACCAGCACCCACGGCAGGTTCTTGAACCGGGCGAGCTGCACGACCAGGAACAGGATCAGCGCGGCGCCGGCCGCCATCTTCAGCGCGAACACGGCCATCGGGTCGACCGACTGGCCGTAACCCTTGCGGGCGTTGCGGGTGCGCCACTGCGCGGCGACCATGCCGCCGATCGCGACCAGGCCGATGAGCAGGCTGAACAGGTCGGCGCCGCCCAGCGGGCCGAGGCCGACGTTGCCGAGGTAGCCGTCGGTGAAACCGTTGGCCAGCGTACGGACCTGGTCGGGGAACGGGCCGATGCCCTGGTTGCCCAGCACGGTCATGGTGAGCGCGCGGAACAGCAGCATGCCGGCCAGCGTGACGATGAAGGCCGGGATGCCGAAGTAGGCGATCCAGTACCCCTGCCAGGCCCCGATCAGCGCGCCGGCGGCGATCGTGATCAGCAGGGCCAGCGGCCACGGCATGCCCATGTTCACCATGAGCACGGCCGCCAGCGCCCCGGTGACCGCCACCACCGAGCCGACCGACAGGTCGATGTGCCCGGCGATGATGATCAGGATCATCCCGATCGCCAGGATCAGGACGTAGGAGTTCTGGACGATGATGTTGGAGATGTTCTGCGGCTGGAGCAACGCGCCGTCGGTGAGCACCGAGAACAGCACGATGATCAGCGCGAAGGCGATGTAGATGCCGCTCGAACGCAGGTTCAGGGACAGGCCGCCCAGCGACACCCGGCCGGGCCGCCGCGGCGCTCCCCCGTCACTTCCGGCGGCGCTGCCGCCGACCTGCACGTCGGCGGGCGTGATGCTGCTCATCGGAGCTACTCCTGTCCCTTGGTCATGAGGTGCATGAGGCTTTCCTGGGTGGCCTCCTGGCGGGGAACCTCGCCGGTGATGCGACCTTCGGAGAGTGTGTAGATGCGGTCGCACAGGCCGAGCAGCTCGGGCAACTCACTGGAGATCACCAGCACCGCCTTGCCCTGGTCGGCCAGGCGGTTGATGATCGTGTAGATCTCGTACTTGGCGCCGACGTCGATGCCGCGGGTGGGCTCGTCGAGGATCAGCACGTCAGGCTGGGTCAGGATCCACTTGGAGAGCACGACCTTCTGCTGGTTGCCGCCGCTCAGCTTGCCGACGACGCTGTTGACGCTGGGCGCCTTGATGTTCATGCTCCGGTGGAACTCCTCGGCGACCTTGTACTCCTCGTTCTCGTTCACCCAGCCGCGCCGGGACAGGCCCTTGAGCCCGGCGGCGCTGATGTTGCGCTTGATGTCCTCGATGAGGTTGAGGCCGTACCGCTTGCGGTCCTCGGTGGCGTAGGCCAGGCCGTGGTTGATCGCGTCCTGGACGTTCCGGATCTCGATCGGCTTGCCGTCCTTGAAGACCTTGCCGGAGATGTGCACGCCGTACGTGCGGCCGAACAGGCTCATCGCCAGCTCGGTGCGCCCGGCGCCCATCAGCCCGGCCAGGCCGACGATCTCACCCCTGCGCAACGTGAGGGAGGCGCCGTCCACGACCTTGCGGCCGGGCTGGCTCGGGCTGTGGACCGTCCAGTCCTCGATGCGCAGGACCTCCTCGCCGACCGTCGGCTCGTGCGGCGGGAAGCGGTTGTCCAGCGCGCGGCCGACCATCCCGGAGATGATCCGGTCCTCGGTGACGTGGTCGGCGGCCATGTCGAGGGTCTCGATCGTGCGGCCGTCGCGGATGATCGTGACGGAGTCGGCGATCGCGGTCACCTCGTTGAGCTTGTGGGAGATGATCACGCAGGTGATGCCCTCGTCCCGCAGCCCGCGCAGCAGGTCGAGCAGGTGGGCCGAGTCGTCGTCGTTGAGCGCGGCGGTGGGCTCGTCGAGGATCAGCAGCCGCACCTCCTTCGACAGCGCCTTGGCGATCTCGACGAGCTGCTGCTTGCCGACGCCGATGTCGGAGACCGTGGTGGTGGGGTTCTCCGCCAGGCCGACGCGCCGCATCAGCTCGGCGGCCTCGAAGTTGGTGCGGTTCCAGTCGATGAAGCCGCGCCTGGCGCGCTCGTTGCCGAGGAAGATGTTCTCGGCGATCGACAGCTGCGGGCTGAGCGCCAGCTCCTGGTGGATGATGACGATCCCGGCGTGCTCGCTGTCGCGGATGCCGGAGAACTCGCAGCGCCTGCCCTCGAAGGTGATCTCGCCCTCGTAGTCGCCGTGCGGGTAGACCCCGGACAACACCTTCATCAGGGTCGACTTGCCGGCGCCGTTCTCGCCGCAGACGGCGTGGATCTCGCCGCGCCGGACGGCCAGGTTGACGTCCTGCAGCGCCTTGACGCCGGGGAACGTCTTGGTGATCCCGCTCATCCGCAAGATGTGCTCGGTCATATGCCCCTCGCTCAGGTCAGGGAAGGTGCCCCCGGGGGACGGGCGTCCCCCGGGGCGGGCCCTTACTTGAGCTGGTCCTCGGTGTAGTAGTTGCCGCCGACGATGACCTCCTGGTAGTTGCTCTTGTCCACGATCACCGGGTCGAGCAGGTAGGAGGGGACGACCTTGTTGCCGTTGTCGTAGTCCTTGGTGTTGTTCACCTCGGGCTTGCCGCCCTTGAGGACCGCGTCGGCCATCTTCACCGTCTGCCCGGCGAGGTTGCGGGTGTCCTTGAAGATGGTGGAGTACTGCTCACCGGCGATGATCGACTTGACCGAGGCGAGCTCGGCGTCCTGGCCGGTCACGACGGGGTACGGCTGGCCGCTGGTGCCGTAGCCGGAGCTCTTGAGCGCCGACAGGATGCCGATGGACAGGCCGTCGTACGGGGACAGCACGCCGTCCACCTTGGTGCCGCCGTTGTAGGTCTTGGTGAGGATGTCCTCCATGCGCTTCTGGGCCGTGGCCGGGTCCCAGCGCAGGATGGCGGCGGTCTTGAAGTCCTTCTGGCCGCTCTTGACCACGAGGGTGCCGTCGTCGATCTTCGGCTGGAGCACCGACAGGGCGCCGTTCCAGAAGAACGTGGCGTTGTTGTCGTCGGGCGAGCCGCCGAACAGCTCGACGTTGAACGGGCCCTTCTTGCCGTCCTCGACGCCGAGGCCCTTGAGCAGCGAGGTCGCCTGCTGCACGCCGACCTTGAAGTTGTCGAACGTGGCGTAGTAGTCGACGTTCGGGCTGTTGCGGATCAGGCGGTCGTAGGCGATGACCGGGATCTTGGCGTCGGCGGCCTGCTGGAGCTGCGAGGTGATCGCGGTGCCGTCGATCGAGGCGACGATCAGGAGCTTGGCGCCCTTGGTGATCTGGTTCTCGATCTGGTTGGCCTGGGTCGGGATGTCGTTCTCCGCGTACTGGAGGTCGACCTTGTAGCCCAGCTTCTCCAGCTGCTGCTTGACGTTGTCGCCGTCGTGGATCCAGCGCTCGGACGACTTGGTGGGCATGGTGACGCCGATCAGGGCGCCCGCGCCTCCCGTCCCGGCCGGCGCGGAGGTGCCGGCGTCGACCGTCTTCTGGCTGGAGCCGCAGGCCGTCATGGTCGCGGCGAGCGCGATGGCGGACACCACGCCCCCGATACGTCCCAACCTCATGTGGCACTCCTTGCGATGGGGGTTGCGGCAGCGGCATGTGAGCGTTAACTGCCGAAAGAGCAGGGGACTCAGCCACGGGACGTGCTGAATCAGAACAAAGTTCGTGCTTCGTTCTGGCCGATTGTTATCGTTAACAAAGCTTCTGTCAACGGTCGGCCATAACCTCCAGGAAACCTTGAGGTAACTTTCATGGCGCCCCCATCGCAGGTCAGCGCCCCGCGCCGCCGCGTGCCTCGCGTGCCGAACAGCCGTTGCCGTCCGCCGCCGCAACCGCTCCCTTCCTGGCTTGGCCCCGACTGTGAGCGTTAACAACCAGCCCCGTCAAGGGCCCCCTCGATTACGGTCACGTCACGCCGGGAACCCCTTGACCGTAAGGGCATCCGGTCCTTACTGTGGCGCCAACCACCCCTGTTAGCGCTAACAGAGTCCCGTGAGGAGCGCGCCCATGAAACGACCGGCCCGCCGCCGGGAGCCCCGCGGCCACCCGGCGGCGTACGACCTCAGACCGGCACGACGCGGTGATGGGTGGTGATCCGGCCGGTGTCGTCCAGGACGTGGTAGACGAGCCCCGGCGGGAGCGCGTAGTCGGCGCAGCCGGCCAGCGTCGTCGCGCCCTCCCACGGCAGCCGCAACGTGGACAGCACACCGGGGGCCGCCAGCATCGGGCGTCCGGCGAAGGTGGAGGCCGCGGCCGTGTGCGCGTGGCCGACCAGCACGGCGGCCACGTTCGGGTGGCCGGCCAGCAGGTCCGCCAGGCGCTCGGGCCGCCGGAGCATGATCGTGTCGACGGGCGAGTGCAGCGGCGCGGGCGGGTGGTGGAAGGCCACGAACGCCGGCAGGTCGCCTTCCTCGCCGAGCACGCCGTCGAGCCAGGCCAGCGTCTCGCCGTCCAGGTCGCCCGCGTCCTGGCCGGGGATGGAGGAGTCGCACATCGCGTAGAGGGCCCCGCCGGTGCGGTGGGCCCGGTTGACCGGTCCGGCCGCGGCCGGCTCGCCGAGCAGCACCCGGCGGAACTCCTCCCGTACGTCGTGGTTGCCCGGGCAGAGGAGGACCGGGTGGCGCGAGGTCAGCAGCTTGCGTGCCTGCTCGTACTCCTCGGCAAGCCCGTGGTCGGCGATGTCGCCGGTGACGAGCACCGCGTCGAGGTCGTACGGGAGGGCGTCCAGGTGGCGCATGACGGAGTCGGTGCGCTCGGCGGACCGGTCGGAGCCGCCGATGTGGATGTCGCTGAGGTGGGCGATCACGAGCATGACAGAAATCCTTTCGGGTAACCCCTCGACGCTAGCCGCCGACCGGACCAGCCGTAAGATCCGGTTCTGTGTCGAAAGACTGGGCCAGTCAGGGCGTGGACCTGCATCTGGAGCTCGACCCCGCCCACGGACGCCGGCGCGGGGTCGAGGACGCGCTGCGCGCCGCCCTACGCGACGGGCGGCTGCCGCCCGGCACCCGGCTGCCCTCGACCCGCGCGCTCGCCGCCGGGCTGGGCCTGGCCCGCGGCACGGTGAGCGCCGCCTACGACCAGCTCGCCGAGGAGGGCTACCTGAGCACCCGGCCGGGTTCGGGCACCGTGGTCGCCGACGTCCCCCCGCCCAGCCCCCGTGCCGCGTCACCCCGGCCCGCCGCCGTGGCCACACGCCCGGCGCACGACCTGCGCCCCGGGCAGCCCGACGGCTCCGCCTTCCCCTCGCGTGCCTGGCTGCGGGCCACCCGCCAGGTGCTCGCCACCGCCGGCGCCGAGGTCTTCGGCCCCTGCGATCCCCGGGGCCGTGTCGAGCTGCGCACCGCGCTGGCCGACTACCTGGGCAGGACCCGGGACGTACGCGCCACGCCCGCCCAGATCGTGATCACCACGGGGTTCGTCCAGTCGCTCAACCTGCTGGCGGCCGTGCTCGGCGCGGGGCCGGTCGCCATGGAGGACCCGGGCCACGACTTCTACCGCGAGGTCCTGCGCCGCGCCGGCCGTACGGTCGTGCCCCTGCCGGTGGACGGGCACGGCGCCCGTACCGGCGAGCTCGGTCCCGGCGTGGCCGCCGCCGTCCTCACCCCGGCGCACCAGTACCCGACCGGCGTCCCCCTGGCCCCCGCGCGCCGCCGCCTGCTGCGCGAGTGGGGCGGCACGGTCGTCGAGGACGACTACGACGGCGAGTTCCGCTACGACCGCCGTCCCGTGGGCGCCCTCCAGGCGACGGCCCCCGACCAGGTCGTCTACTGCGGCACCACCTCCGAGTCGTTGTCCCCGGCGCTGCGCCTGGGCTGGATGGTGCTCCCGCCCGCCCTCGTGGACCCGGTCGCCGACGCCAAGCTGCACGCCGACTCCCACACCGAAGTGCTGGGACAGCTCGTACTGGCCCGCCTGATCGCCGACCACGCCTACGACCGGCACATCCGCGCCGCCCGCCTGCGCTACCGCCGCCGCCGCGACCTGCTGCTGGCCCGGCTCGGCCCCGGCCCTGACGCGCCGCTGCCCGGCGCGCGCCTGCCCGGCGTGGCCGCCGGCCTGCGCGCCCTGCTGCTGCTCCCCCCGGACGGCCCGCCGGAGTCCGCGCTGCTGGCGGCCTGCGAACGGCGCGGCATCGCCCTGCGCGGCCTGACCCCGCTGCGCCAGACGCCCGGCCCCGGGGGCCTGCTCATCGGGTACGCCGCCCCCTCCGAACGCGCCTACCCCGCCGCCCTGGACGCCCTCGCCGAGACCCTGACCTGGGCATCCACCAACGAAGGCACCGCAACCCCCGAAAACCCCGATATATCAGGCTTTCTCGGGTAGTCGGAAGGCTCTCGCGATCTCTACGGAGGAGTCCGATGAGCTGGAGCTACCGTAAGACGATCAAGCTGGGCCCGATCCGGCTGAACCTGTCCCGCGGCGGCGTCGGCCACAGCTGGGGCAACCGGCTGTTCAGGGTCACGCGCACCGCCGACGGACGTCGTACGCTGTCGGTCAACCTGCCCGGCGGCTTCCACTGGCGCAAGACCCTCGGCGGACGCTGACGCCGTCCCTTCTTCCCGGGCCCGGGCCATGATGATCTGAAATCATGAACGCCCACATGAGCCCGGAGGAGTTCCGCCGCCACGGCAGGCAGGTCGTCGACTGGATCGCCGACTACATGGCGGGCATCGAGTCCCACCCGGTGCGGTCGCGGGTCGGCCCGGGAGAGATCCGCGACGCGCTGCCGGCCGAACCGCCCGAGCACGGCGAGCCGTTCGAGGCCGTGCTGGCCGACCTGAACACGATCCTGCTGCCCGGCCTGACCCACTGGCAGCACCCCTCCTTCTTCGGCTACTACCCCTCCAACGCCAGCGGCCCCGCCATCCTCGGCGACCTGCTCTCCAGCGGCCTCGGGGTGCAGGGCATGTTATGGATCACCAGCCCGGCCTGCACCGAGTTGGAGAGCGTGGTGGTGGACTGGCTGGCGAGCCTGCTCGGCCTGCCCGCCCACTTCAGGACGGACGCGCGCGGCGGCGGCGTGATCCAGGACTCGGCGTCGAGCGCCTGCCTGGTCGCGCTGCTCGCCGCCCTGCACCGGGCGAGCGGCGGGCGGGTGACGCGTACCGGGATCGCCGATCGGTACACGATCTACGTCTCGTCGCAGACCCACTCCTCGCTGGAGAAGGCGGCGCGCGTGGCGGGCCTGGGCGCGCAGGGCGTAAGGGTCGTCGACGTGGACGACCGTACGCTGGCCATGGACCCCGTACGGCTGCGCGAGCTGATCGCGGCCGACAGGGCGGCCGGCGCGGTGCCCGCCATGGTGTGCGCCACGGTCGGCACCACGTCCACGGCCGCCGTCGACCCGGTGCCGGCGATCGGCGAGGTGTGCCGCGAGCACAGCGTGTGGCTGCACGTGGACGCCGCCTACGCCGGGGTCGCCGCCGTCTGCCCCGAGTTCCGCCGGCTCAACGACGGCCTGGCCGAGTACGCCGACACCTACTCCACGAACCCGCACAAATGGCTGCTGACCAACTTCGACTGCACCGTACTGTGGACCGCCGACCGCACCCCCTTGCTCGACGCGCTGTCGATCCTGCCCGAATACCTGCGCAACCCCGCCTCCTCGTCCGGCTCGGTGGTCGACTACCGCGACTGGCAGATCCCGCTCGGCCGCCGCTTCCGAGCGCTGAAGTTGTGGTCGGTCATCCGCTGGTACGGCGCCGAGGGCCTGCGCGCCCACATCCGCAAGGGCGTCTCCCTGGCCCAGGACCTGGCCGCCCGGATCGCCGCGGACCCGGCCTTCGAGGTGCACGAGCCGCACCCGCTCGGCCTGGTCTGCTTCCGCCCCCACTGGCCCGGCCTGTCCCCCGCCGCCGCCGACGCGGCCACGCTGCGACTCATGGAAACAGTGAACGCCGGCGGCTCCCTCTACCTCACGCACACCACGATCGGCGGACGGGTCGTGCTGCGCATGGCCGTCGGCTCCCCCGCCACCGAACACCGCCACGTCGAGCAGGCCTGGGACGACATCCGCCGGGAGCACCAGGCCCTGCCGATCCAGCGGGTGACCGACCAGACCGACCAGACCGACCAGACCGACTAGATCGGCAGCCCGGCCTGCGCGGCGAGCGTGCCGAGCACCTTCGCCAGCACCGCCCGGTCGCGCGGGCCGAGGCCGCCGGTCAGCTCCGCGTCCATCTCCAGCGTCACCTCCAGGCACCGGTCCAGCAGCGCCCGCCCCTCGCCGGCGAGGTCGAGGAGCTGCCGCCGCCGGTCGTCCGGGTCGCGCACCCGTGAGATCGCGCCGAGCCGTTCCAGGTGGTCGGCCAGCGTCACCACCAGGCTCGGCGCGACGCCCATGGTCCGCGCGACGTCGAGCTGCGAGGCCGCGCCCCTCGCCTCCAGCAGCGTCAACAGCCCGACGTGCTTGGGCTTGAGATCGAGCGGGACGAGCGCGGCGGTGAACCGCTCGGTCAGGATCGCCCCCAGCGTCCCGAGCCTGAAGGCCATCGTCCCCGCCACCGACACCGGCTTGACTTCATCCACAACCGTAATGGTACCGTCGATTTATCATTCAAGAGCTGAACGATTCGAGTGGAGAATCTCTATGCGCAAGTCCCTCGTGGTCCTCAACGTCGTCGCCGCAGCCGGAGCCATGGTCTCCGGTGCGGTCGCCGTGGTGGACCCGTCGGTCATCCTGCCCGCCGGCGCCGAGGTCTCCGGCGGCCTCTCCCTGTACGCCCAGACCTACGCCGCCCGAGCCCTCCCCCTCGGCGCCGCCCTCCTGTGGGCCATGACCGCCAAGGGACGGCCGGCCCTGGTCCCGCTGCTCGTCGCGTCCGGGGTGGTGCAGGTCGCCGACGTCGCGATCGGCCTCACGCAGGGTGTGCCGGGCATGGCCGTGGGCGGCACGATCGCCGCCGCCGCCCACCTGTCGACCGCCTGGGCCCTGACCCGCCGTGCCCGTACCGCGCCTGCCACGGCCTGACCCCGCCTTCAGCGTCTTCAGGGGCGGCGGTTCAGCCCGTGCTCGTAGGCCCAGATGACCGCCTGGACCCGGTCGCGCAGCCCGAGCTTGCCCAGGATGCGGCCGACGTGGGTCTTGACGGTGCCCTCGGCCATGAACAGGGCTCCGGCGATCTCGGCGTTCGTCGCGCCCCGGGCGATGTGCCGTAACACGTCCCGTTCGCGGTTGGTCAGCGGGTCGGGCCCGGCGTCCGGCAGGTGCGGCGCGACGTGGTCCAGCAGGCGGCGGGTCGTGGAGGGGGCGATCACCGCGTCCCCCCTGTGGACGGTACGCACCGCGGCCAGCAGTTCCTCGGCGGGGGCGTCCTTGAGCAGGAACCCCGACGCGCCGGCCCGCAGGGCGGAGAAGGCGTACTCGTCCAGGTCGAAGGTGGTCAGGACGATGACCTTGGGGGCGTCGCCGGCCGCCAGCAGCCGCCGGGTCGCCTCGACGCCGTCCATGCGCGGCATCCGTACGTCCATGAGCACCACGTCCGCCGTCACCGCGCGCAGCCCGGCCAGCGCCTCCACCCCGTCGCCGGCCTCCCCGACCACGCGCATGTCGTCCTGCGCGTCGAGCACCATCACCGTGCCCGTACGCACCAGCCGCTGGTCGTCGACGACGTAGACCCTGATCGTCATGTCCGGTACGGCAGGCGGGCCTCGACGACGAAGCCGCCCGCCTCCTCCGTCCGGACGTCCAGCGTCCCGCCCACCTCGGTCACCCTCTCGCGCATCCCCGCCAGCCCGTTCCCCGGCCCGTTGCCGCGCGTGGCGGCGCGGGCGCGACCGCCCGCGTCGCCGGCGGTGATGTGCAAAGCGTCGTCGGCCCACTCCAGCCGCAGCGTGCTGCGCGCGCCGGGGCCGGCGTGCCTGAGCGTGTTCGTGAGCGCCTCCTGCACCACACGGTAGGCGACGAGATCGGCGGCCGGTCCGAGGGGGTGCGGCGTTCCGCGTACGACCTCCTCCACGGGCAGGCCCGCGCCCCGGGTGCGCGCCACCAGGTCCGGCAGGCCGGCCAGACCGGGCGGCGGCCCGGCCTCCGCCGTCGCCGCCCCGGACCCGGCGCGCAGCACGCCGACGGCGGCCCGCATGTCCGTGAGAGCCGCGCGCCCCGTCTCCTCGATCGTGGCCAGGATCTCCTCCGCGCGCGCGGGCGCGAACCGGCCGCCCCTCGCCTGGGCGACGATGACCGCCAGCGCGTGGGCGACCACGTCGTGCATCTCGCGGGCGATCCTGGCCCGCTCCTCGGCGGTCGCCCGCGCCGCGGCCTCACGGGCCCGTTCCCGCAGCAGGTCCACGTGGGCGAGCTGGGTACGCCGGTACAGTCCGAGCCCCCACGCCGCGACCACCACGGCGGCCAGCAGCCCGGCCAGCAACCACGGGTCTGGCCCCAGCCCCGCGGCCTCGACGCTGGAGTCGGTCGCGAACCGGGCCGCCGCCACCCCCGCCCCCGCCAGCCCGACCGCCAGCGGCGGACAACGCCGGGCGTGGGCGGCGCAGGAGTAGACCGCGAGCGGGAACACCAACGCCGACGGCAGTACGAGGAACAGCCCGGTCACGGCGGCCTGGACGGCGAAGGCCCCGGCGACCACGAGGAACGCCCACATCGCCCGCCGGTAGGCGAGGGCCGCGTGCGCCACCAGACAGGCCCCCGCCAGCAGGACGGCACGCGTCCCCGGCACCGACAACACCGCCACCGTCAGGGAGAGCGGGACCAGCGGCACCCCGCCGTCCAGGGCCAGGAGCACGTCCGCGCGACGGGGCCTCACCGCGGCGTCGTGCGCTGGTAGGAGAGCGTGGCCCCGGCGACCGCCAGCCCGAACAGCAGCCAGCTCCCGTACACGACGCCGACCGTCACTACGGTCGCGAGATCGGACAGCGGCACCGGGCCCTGGGTGATGCCAAGCACCTGGGCGAAGGTGCCGAGAACGGACATAGCCCCCATAGTGGTCAACATGGCCGCGCCCGTCCAGCCGCCGGCCAGCACCAGCCGCCTCGGCAGCGACCGTCCCCACCTCTGGACGAGGGCCAGAGAACCCACAGCCCCGATCACCAGCATGATCAGCTCACCGTACGGGAAACCCTCGCCGTACCCGGCGGGGCGCAGCAGCGTGCCGCCCGCGGACCAGTACAGCTTGGCCAGCGGATAGACGAACCCGACGGCGAACGCGGTGTACCCGAGCCACGCCCCGCCGGGAACCCTGACGCGTGGCAGCACCAGCGCGCCCAGCAACGCGCAGCCGGCCAGGCTGAGCCCGCGCAACACCATCCCCGGCCAGTCGACCCGCGCGAACTCCCCCGCGGGGATCCCGGTGACCGCGAAGAAGGCACGGAAGGCGTCGAGCACGAGACCGCCCGCCGACCACAGCAGCAGCAGGGCGGGCAGCAACCCCGCCGGACGCGGCCGTACCACGAAGACCGCCCCCAGCACGGCCGCGAGCACGGTCACCCAGTGCGGCGCGAACCCCGCGGTGTACGGAAGCGCCGGCAGCGGCGCGAGCGCCAGCACCACGACGGCCGCGAGGACGACCCGCGCCGCGATCTGCATTCGTTGAAGTCGCATGCCCCCGACGATCCCGGCCCCGGCCCGCCACCCGCGTCTCCCTCAGCTCCGAAAAAGAAGGACCTGAGAGGTATTGACACCACCCGCACCGGACAACGAAAAACGGTGGCGCCCGAAGGACACCACCGTTTTCTTGGGGTGGAGCTATGGGGATTCGAACCCCAGACCTCCTCCATGCCATGGAGGCGCGCTACCAACTGCGCCATAGCCCCTTGCGATCACCAAGTGTATAGGAATTCGGGAGCCCTCGTGCCACGCCGCAACCGCGCTGCGCCCAGGGCCCCCGGCGACCTCAGGCGGGGCCGGTCAGGCGGCGTGGCGGACCGGGATGCCCGCCTCCCTGACCAGCGCGACCACGTCGACCCCGGCCTCGGCCAGCAGGCGGCCGGCGCCGTTCGCGCCGTCGGCCAGCAGGCCCCACAGCAGCCGTTCGCCCGTGACCGGTCCGGGCTTCCACATGGCCACCTCGATCACCTTCCTGGCGTGCATGGCCAGCGGGATCCGGCCCAGCGGGCCGTCCAGGGTGACGCGCAGCGGGCGCAGCCGCGACCTGCGCAGGGACCACAACTCCGGCGCGTCCGTCCCCGCCCTGGTACGGCGGCGCACCTCGTCGAGGTCGATGCCGAGGGTGGCCAGCAGCGAACGCGCGTCGCCGAGGTCGAGCCGCGGGCGCAGGTCGGCGCCGGAGGCGGTGAAGGAGGGCAGCGTGAACGGCCGCACCTCGGCCACGCCCAGCAGCAGGAGATCGGCGTCGAGCGTGGCACGGTGGGCGTCGAGCGCGAGAAACCCCGCCCGGACCACCGCCTCGCGGGCGCCTTGCGTGAACCTGTCGAACACCTGCTACCTCCCCGTTCTGCGGGCGTGCTTGCGATGGGCGGACTGCCGCCGGACCCCCAGCGCGCCGGCGATCTGCTCCCACGACCAGCCGGCGGCGCGGGCGTTGGAGACGTGGACCGCCTCCAACTCCTCCAGCAGGGTCCGGAGCGCGGCCACCGCCGCCAGCCCCGTGCCGGGGTCGCGGTCGGCGGCCGCCTCGGCCAGTTCGGTGACGTCCATGGTGTCAGCATGTGCTGACAGAGGCCCGCTTGTCAACATATGCTGACGCCTCAGAGGCGTTCGGCCAGATTGACGAGCACGGGAAGGGCGGCCGCGAGGCGGTCGCGTTCGTCGGGAGTGAGGGAGTCGACGGCGGCGGCCAGGCGTTCGGTGATCACCTGTTCGCGGCTGACCAGCGCGGCGCTGCCGGAGTCGGTGATGGCGGTGATCACCCGCCGCCGGTCGGCGGGATCGGGCTCGCGGGCCACCATGCCCCGCTGGTGCAGGCCGCCGAGGACGGTGCCGATGGCCTGGGCGGTGATGCGTTCGAGGTGCGCGAGCTGGGCCGAGGTGTGGGGGCCGTCCCGGTCGAGGCGGGACAGCACGGCGAGCTCGGTGAACGAGACGTCGTCGCCGGAGGCGTTCGTGTACAGCTGACGGATGCGGCGGGCGAGCCGCCCGACCGAGATCCGCAGATCCTTGGCAAGCACAAAGCCAAGTCTAGCTTTATCAATCCAACTTTGGTAGTTTCCCGGCACTATGTGCTACGACAACGACGCCGCCCCACCGCGCCCGCAACCGCCGATCACCGGCACCCGCTCCGCCGCCCTCCGCCTGACCTCCGCCGACGGCACGTCGTTCGCCGCCTACGAGTCCCGTCCCGACCGGGTGAGCGGGCCGGGGGTGGTGATCCTCCCCGACGTACGAGGCCTGCACGGCTTCTACAAGGAGCTCACCGTACGGCTGGCCGAGCAGGGCCACCCGGCCGTCGCCATCGACTACTACGGCAGGACCGCCCCCGACGACGACCGGGGCGAGTCCTTCCAGGTCATGGCCCACATCCCCAAGCTGACCAGGGAGAACATCCAGGCCGACCTCCGGGCCGCGACCGGGCACCTGGGCCGGCCGGCCGTGGCGCTCGGGTTCTGCATGGGCGGGCGGAACGCGTTCTTCGCCTCGGAGCCCAGGTTCGGGTTCGCCGGCGTGATCGGGTTCTACGGCGCGCCGGGCATCGCGGGCCCGTACGGCCCCGGCCCCACCCAGCACGCGGCGGAGCTGGGCGCGCCGGTCCTCGGCCGGGTCGGCGGGGCTGACGAGGGCATCCCGGCCGAGCAGGTGGCCGAGTTCGGGGCCGCGCTGACCGAGGCGGGGGTCGAGCACGAGATCGTCGTCTACCCGGGCGCCCCGCACGGCTTCTTCGACGAGTCCCACGGCGGGCACGAGGCGGCCTGCGCCGACGCCTGGCGCCGGGTGCTCGCCTTCCTGGCCGAAAGAGCCTGAGGCGAGAGGGTGGGTCAGCCGCAGGTGGTGCGCATGGTCAGGGCCGCTTCCTCCAGCGAGAACGCGACCTTGACCGAGCCCAGCTCGGCCGTGTCGCGCACGTGCGTGCCGCCGCACGGGATCGACACCTCGCCCTCGGGCAGCGAGCAGTGCCAGGTGCGCAGCGCGGTCAGCCCGGGACCCGGCACGTCGATCCGGACCGCCGCCTTGGCCGCCACCCACGACTCAAGCCGCTCGTCCACCCGCCCCGCCAGCTCGGCCGCGTCGGGGTCGTCGGCGGAGAAACCCTTCTTGCGCAGCGACTTGCCCAGCCGGTAGACGTCCACGCTGCCGTGGGGCTGGATGTGCGAGGAGGTGATCGCCGTCTGGTCGAAGTCGGGATTGCCGAGCCGGTCCTGGCGCACCTCCTTCCGCCACCGGTCGGCGAGCGCCGCGTTGAGCGCCAGCGCGGCCAGGTGGCAGGCGGTGTGACCGGCCGAGAGCGCCGCTCGGTAACCGGCGTCCACTTCAAGGTCCACCTCGGTGCCGACGGGCAGCGGGGTGTCGGTGACGTGGACGACCAGCCACTCCCAGCCCTCGGTGCCCCGGCGGACCGGGATGGACTCGCCGACGAAGATCTCACCGTCGTTCGACTGGGCCCCTGTCACGCAGTCGACGACCGGCAGCTCCCCGATCGTGCCGCGGTCGGCGGGCTGGTCGGGCCAGGTGTGGTCGAGGGGATGGAACGGCGTCTCGGCGGTGACGAGGCCGTGCCGGTCCCCCACCGGCACGGCCCCGACAATCGGGGAACGGCCGCTGACGTGGCCGTCGGGAAAGGTGACGACAGTGGATCTCACCTGGTCATTGTGGCAGGCTTGCGCTCGTCCTCCAGGTAGCGGTCACGGCCGGCGTACAGGCCGGTGAAGAGCTGGACGACGATCACGGCGAAGAGCAGGGCGTACGTCAGCTCCCAGCCGCCGGTCATCTGGTAGATCACCCCGACCAGGAGCGGACCGGCGCCGGCGATCAGATATCCGGCGCTCTGCCCGAAGGCCGACAGCGCGGCCGTGGACTCCGGCGTACGGGTGCGCAGCCCCAGCATCATCAGCGCCAGCGGGAACGACCCCATGCCGACCGCCACGAACACCACCCACACCATGGCGGTCGAGGCGGGCGCGAACCACAGCCCGAGGAAGCCGATCGTGTAGAACACGACCAGCCCCACGACGACCGGCCGCTGGTCGCGGAAGCGCGCGGCGATCGTGGGCACGAGGATCGAGACCGGGATGTTCAGCGCGGTGAACACGCCGAGGATGAGCCCGGCCTGCCCGGTGGTGAACCCGCCGTCGGTGAGGATCGTGGCCAGCCAGCCGAACATGATGTAGGCGATCATCGACTGCGTCCCGAAGTAGATCGCGACCATCCAGGCGAGCCTGCTCCTGAGCAGGGTCGAGATGCCCGCGTCCCGGCTGCCCGTGTCCCGCTCCGGCTCACTGCGCAACAGCGCAAGCCACGGAATGGCGGCCACGGCGGCCAGGGCCGCCCACACGCCGAGCGCGATGTGCCAGTCCCCCGACGCACGCTCGATCGGCACGGTCGCGGCGGCGGCCAGCATGGTGCCCGCCGCCAGGGCCGTGGTGTAGACGGTGGTCATGATCCCGGTACGCCCGGGGAAGTGACGCTTGATCAGCGTCGGGATGAGCACGTTGCCGACGGCGCCGCCGGACAGCGCGACCGCGCTGCTCAGCAGGAACACCGGGGCCGACCCGACCAGCGACCTGACCAGCATGCCCGTGCCGAGCGTGACGAGGGCGAGCAGCAGCAGCCGGTGCTCGCCGATCCGCCGGGCCAGCGTGGGCGTGAGGGCGCCGACGCCGGCGAAGGCCAGCACGGGCAGGGTGGTGAGCAGTCCGGTGCCGACGCTGCTCATGCCGAGCGCCCCGGCGAGCTGGTCGAGCAGGGGGCCGACGCTGGTTACGGCCGTACGAAGGTTCAGCGCGGCCAGAACGATCCCCAGCACGAGAAGCCAGGCAAGGGGGGCCGTTCTGCCTCGGGTCTCTTGGGCGTACACGCTCATGCTGGGAAGGTCCTCCACTCATCAAATCATGGGACGAATCACCACCTTAACAGGACCGTAATGTCCCTTTATTCCTGGATATGAGAAAGCCCCCGGGGCGGGGGCTTGATGATCTCAGGGGGAGACGGCCGCCCTACAGGACCGGGGCCGGGCCCTCCGGGGGCTGGTTGCGTGGGGGCACCGGGCCGGGAGGCGGAAGGGTGCCGCCGGGCCGGAAATCCTCGCCGCCGACGGTGCCGGGCGGGACCGGCGCGTCACTGTCGCCGTAGGTGGAGCCGTGCTGGTGCGGGGCGGGGACGTCGCCGCGCCAGCCGCCGGTCTCGCCACCGCGCGACTCGATGAACGACTTGAAGCGTTCCATGTCGTTCCTGATGCGCAGCCGGACGATCTGCAGGGCGTCGCCGACGGTCTCGACGACACCCTCGGGGTCGTACTCCATCTGGAGGGTGACCTTGGTGGTGGCCTCGTCGATGCGGTGGAAGGTGACGACGCCCGCGTGGTGCGGCGAGTCCGTGCCGCGCCAGGCGACGCGCTCGTCGGGGTGCTGCTCGGTGATCTCGGCCTGGAACTCACGCCGGACCCCGGCGATCTCCACCACCCACTCGGTCAGCGTGTCGGAGACCTGTTTGACGGACTCCACGCCTTCCATGAACTCGGGGAAACTCTCGAACTGGGTCCACTGGTTGTAGGCCACTCGGATCGGGACGCTGACGTCCACTGAGTGCTCGATCGTACTCATGGGGTCTGCCACTGCCCGCGCGCGCCGGACGTTAACGCCTGCGCAGCAGCCAGTAGAGGCCCACGAAAGGCAGGACGAGGGGGATGAACAGGTAACCCTTGCCGTACGTCGACCACACGGTCGCGTCGGGGAAGGCGGCCGGATCGACGAGGCTCAGGGTGCCGATCACCAGCACTCCGGCCAGCTCGATGAGGAGCGCGCCGAGCGCGAGGCGGCGGGCGCCGCGCGCGAGGGCGACGGTGAGCACGATGTAGACCAGCGCGGCGAAGGCCGACAACGAGTAGGCGAGCGGCGCCTCGTCGAACCTGGTGGCGATCTGCACGGCCGCCCGCGCCCCCGCCGCCAGCGAGAACAGCCCGTAGACGGCGACCAGCGCGCGCCCGGGACCGGTGCCGATCGGGGCGGTCACGCCACGCCCTGCCAGATCTGCAGCAGCCGCGCGTTCATCACCGCGATCGCGAACCCGGCCACGACCAGGATCGCCGTCCCCCAGCGGCTGCGCTCGGCCAGCGCGAGGAACACCCCGGCGGGCGGGATCAGCACCTGGCCGCCGATGTAGCCGAACAGCGTGACCTTCTCCGGCGGCCCCTCGCCGCCGGCCACCGCCGCGATCACGAACCCGGCCTGCACCAGGATCGCCACCTCCAGCACGGCGAAGCCGACCAGCAGGACCATGCCCATGGGCCGGTTACGGACGGCGACGACCAGGCTCGCCAGCATGAGCAGCAGTGAGCCGACGATGACGATCGTGGAGACGGTGGTGTTCATCGGGAGACAGGTTAGCGCCCGGGCAGGTCGCCCTCGATTCCGTCCAGCACCCACGACAGGCCGCGCTCGAAATTGTCGTCGGCGCCCGGCACACCCTGCTCGATCATCGGCGCCAGCCTGGGGAACTCGCCCCCCTCGATCAGCTCCCTGATGTACGGCTCGGCCACGGCCGCCCGCTCGGCGTCGTTGATGCCGCCCTGCCGGGGTTGCCCCCGTTCCAGCGCCTCCCTGACCACGAACCCGGTCATGTAGTCGTTGAACGCCGCCAGGTAACGCCAGACCCGCAGCCGGTCGGCCCCGAGCCCGTCGAAGGCGGACAACTTCTGCTCGACGTGCCGCAGGCCGTTGGGCCCGACGGCGACGCCCTGGGAGATCAGCTCGACCCGCCAGGGATGGCGGCGCACGACCTCGCGCTCGCGCCTGGCCAGCAGCAGCAGCGCCGCCCGCCAGTCGCCGGGCAGCGGCTCCTCGACCAGCACCTCGGCCGCGATCTCGTCGGCCATCAGGGCGAGCAGGTCCTCCTTGCGCTCGATGTAGGAGTACAGCGTCATCGTGCGGGCGCCGAGCTCGGCGGCCACCCGCCGGATCGAGACGGCGCCCAGCCCCTCGGCGTCGGCCAGCTCGACCGCCGCGGCCACGACCGCCTCCCTGCTCAGCGCCGGACGCCGGGGAGGCACGGGACGCGACCACACGGAACTCATGCCCCGATGCTACACCGTACGAAACTGCTACGCTGTACGACATGCGATACGGTGTACGAAACTCCTTCCGGGCGACAGGCCTGGTCGTGCTGCTGGGCGTGGTCATGACGATGCTCGACACCACGATCGTCAACGTCGCGCTCGGCACCCTGTCCCGCGACTTCGGCGCGACCCCCGCCACCATGCAGTGGGTCGTGACCGGCTACCTGCTGGCCCTGGCGATGACCGTGCCGGTCACCGGCTGGGCGGTCGGCCGCTTCGGCGCGCGCCGGGTCTGGCTGGTCTCGCTCGTGCTGTTCGCGGCCGGGTCGGCGCTCGCCGCCGCCTCCTGGTCGATCGGCAACCTGATCGCCTTCCGCGCGCTCCAGGGGCTGGGCGGCGGCCTGCTCCTGCCTGTGGGGCAGACGATGCTGGCCCAGGCGGCGGGCCGGGAGCGGATGGGCCGCGCGATGGCGATGATCTCCGTACCCGCGATGCTGGCGCCCGTCCTCGGGCCGGTGCTCGGCGGGGCGATCGTGGAGGGGCTCGGCTGGCGCTGGATGTTCCTGGTGAACCTGCCGGTCGGGGCGGCGGCGCTGGTGGCCGCGCTGGTGCTGGTGCCACGCGAGCCGGGCGCGGCCCCCAGGCGGCTCGACGTGGCCGGGCTCGCGCTGCTCTCCCCCGGCCTGGCCGCCCTCGTCCACGGCCTGGGCGAGGTGGGCGACGGCGCCTCCCTGCTGCGTCCGGCGCTGTGGGTGGGCCTGGCGCTGGTGGCCGCGTTCGCGGTGCGGGCGCTGCGACGGCCGGACGGCCTGGTGGACCTGCGGCTGTTCGGCAACCGCACGTTCACCTCGGCGGTGGTCGCGATGGTCTGCTACTCGGCGGCGATGTTCGGCGTGACCGTGCTCGTACCGCTCTACAGCCAGCTCGCCGAGGGCGGCGGCGCGCTGGACGCCGGGCTGCTGCTGGCGCCCATGGGGGTCGGCGCGGCGATCACCATGCCCCTGGCGGGCAGGCTCACCGACAGCAGGGGGCCGCGCGGCGTCGGCGCGGCGGGCGTGCTCGTCGCCGTGCTCGGGATCGCGGCGTTCGCGCTCTTCGGCGGGTTCGTGCCGGTGTTCGTGCTGGGGCTGGGGCACGGGCTGGTGGCGACCTCGGTGATGGCGGCGGCGTTCACCACGCTGGAGCGCGCCGCCGTCCCGGCCGCGACCGTGCTGAGCACGATCGCCGTACGCCTGGCCGCGCCGTTCGGCGTCGCGCTGCTGACCGTGGTGTTGCAGGTGGTCACCAGGGCGGGGGTGGAGCGGCCGTTCGCGTACGCGTTCGGCTGCGCGGTCGTGCTGGCGGCCGTCTCGTTGGTACCGATCGCGCTCATAGGATCGGGGACATGCAGAGAATCCTCGTCAGCGCCTGCCTGATGGGCCGCCGGGTCCGCTACGACGGCGGCGCGAAGACCAGCGCCGACGCCGTGCTCGCGGGCTGGCGGGAGGAGGGGCGGCTGGTGGTGGTCTGTCCCGAGGTGACGGGCGGGCTGCCCGTGCCGCGTCCGGCGGCCGAGATCGAGGGCGGCGCGGGCGGGGCGGCCGTGCTCTCCGGCGCCGCGCGCGTGCTGGCGAGCGACGGGTCCGACGTGACGGCCGAGTTCGTGGCGGGCGCGCGGGCCGCGCTGGAGACCGCGCGATCGGCCGGGATCCGGCTGGCCGTGCTCAAGGAGGGCAGCCCCTCGTGCGGGGCGCTGGCGGTCTACGACGGCACGTTCGGCGGCCGGCGGGTGGCCGGCCGGGGGGTGACCACCGCCCTGCTCGAAGCGCACGGCATCCGCGTGTTCAGCGAGGAGCAGATCCCCGGCGCGGCCGACTACCTGCGCGATCTGGAGGCGTAGAAGGCGGCGGCCAGGCCCCCGGCCAGCAGGATCGCCATCGTGTCGTGGAACCAGGTGGTCAGGGCCGTGGCCGCCGACGGCCGCAGGGCCAGCGCCAGGATCCCGATCAGCACGCCGCCCAGCGCTCCGGCGTGGGCGCGGATCAGGCCGTCCCACGCCCACGGGCGGCGGGACAGCGCGCCGTAGCCGCCGGCGAGCAGGCCCACGGCGCACAGCGTCTCGACGATCACCGCGGGCACGATGGCCGGCTGGGTCAACGGGCCGGCCGGGGTGCCCGCGTGCAGCAGCGCGGCCCCGAAGAAGATCAGCGCGTAGACCAGCGAGAGCGCGCCGAGGGCTTTGCGCAGTGCGTCCATGGGGTCAACGCTCGCATCGCGGCGGGCCGGCGTAATCGTCCTCAGGGAGACGGCCGCGGTACGCCGCCTGGGGTAGCCAGCATGCGCCGGACGATCCGGATCACCTCGTCGATCGTCACCTTGGCGTCCACGTCGGACTCGCAGGCCGCCACCTCGCGCCCGGCCTCGCCCATCACCGTGGTCAGCAGGACGACGAGCACGTGGCTCTGCGGCGTGTCCGCGAGGCCGAGCAGGCGTTTGTTGCCGCCGATCCACTCCCAGCCGCGCTGCCTGCGCAACGTCGTGAACTCGGCCGGGCCGTCGTTCTCCAGGAACAGCCGGGCCACGTCGCGCTGCTCCCACGAGCCTTCCAGATAGGCGCGGGCACCGGCCAGGAAACGTTCCTCGCCCGCACCCGCGGTGGCCTTGGCCGCCCGGGAGGTACGTTCCTCCTGGTCGCGCATGAACTGCTCCCAAAGGGCGAGGAACAAGCCCGGTTTGCCGCCGAAATGGTGATACAGGCTGCCCACGCTGATGCCCGACGTCTCGACGATGTCGGCGACCGTGGCCTCGCCATACCCCTTGGCCAGGAAGACCTCGCGGGCCGCGCGCAGCAGCGTGTCACGGGTGCCGCTGGAACGCCCCCAGCCTCGATTCTTCACCCGGTCATTATGTACGGTCCGCCGGGATTGAACGGGAAATCGAACTGGCCTGATCAGCCGGAAACTTTTTCACATTCCCGGGAGTCGTACAGGGTGCAGGGGGCCCGATTCATTTCGAAACGGGGAAAGGATTCGGCGACAATGACTGTCGACCTGAACAACGCACAACCTCTGGCCTGGGAATCGGCCAAGCTCGACGCGGACACCAAGGAGATGCTGGACAATCTCCAGCCCAATATTCTCCGCGCCCACGTGCGCGAGCACCTGTCCGTGCTGTTCGTCAGGTTCAACGACGTCGTCGCGGGAAAGGCGTTCCTGCGGCACATCGCCGTCACAAGGATGAAGTCGGCGCGCAGGCACCTTCAGGAGGTGCGCGAGTTCGCCGCGAACGGCCGGGGCGGCACCCCGTACGTCGGCGTCGGCATCAGCAAGGCCGGCTACCGCGACCTCGGCCACTCGGTCGAGGACGTGCGCAAGTTCGGCGACAAGGTGTTCCGCGACGGCATGAAGCGGCGCGTCGCCGAGGTGAACGACCCGCCGGTGGACGAATGGGAGCCCACCTACCAGCGGGAGATCCACGCCGTCATCCTCATCGGCGACGCCCGGCGCGAGCGCGTCGAGGAGCTGCGTGAGGAGATCCTGGGCGAGCTGCCCGCCAGCGCGCGACTGCTCGGCGAGGAGACCGGCGCCGGCATTCACAACCCGGCCGGCGAGGGCATCGAGCACTTCGGGTACGTGGACGGCCGCAGCCAGCCGCTGTTCGTGAAGGACGAGGTGGACAAGGAACCGAAGGAGCACTGGGACCCCGCCTTCCCGCTCTCCAACATCCTGGTCGCCGACCCCTTCGCGCCGCACCCCGAGCGGCATTTCGGCAGCTACCTGGTCTTCAGGAAGCTGGAGCAGAACGTCCGGGCGTTCAAGGAGATCGAGCAGGACCTGGCCGACAACCTCGGCCTGGTCGGCGCCGACCGCGACCGGGCGGGCGCCATGCTCATCGGCCGCTTCAAGGACGGCACCCCGGTCACGCTCAAGCCGAAGCCGGGCGGGGGCCCGGTGTCCAACGACTTCACCTTCGACGACGATTCGGGCGCGAAGTGCCCCTTCAGCGGGCACATCAGGAAGACGAACCCGCGATCGTTCGGCCGCGAGGTCCTCATGGCCCGCCGGGGCCAGACGTACGGGGAACGCGCGGACGACCCGTGGGACGACTCCCCGCCCCACACCCGCCCGAGCGGTGAGGTCGGCCTGCTGTTCATGGCGTTCAACAGCAGCCTGCTCGCCCAGTTCGAGTTCACCCAGCAGAGCTGGGCGAACAACGCGGACTTCCAGAACCCGGCGACCGGCCACGACCCGGTCATCGGGCAGGGAGCCCGCGACGTCAAGGTGACCTGGCCGAAGGTCTGGGGCCGCGACGAGCAGTCGGGCCCGCAGGCCCAGGTCGCCCAGACGATCACGATGAAGGGCGGCGAGTACTTCTTCGCCCCCTCGCTGGCCTACCTCCGCAACCTGTAGGCCGCCCGGCGGGGGCGGCACGCCCGCCCCCGCCGGCCGCCTCACGAGGGCGGGGCCCCGGGCGCGATCAGGGCGGGGTTCTAAGATCGGATCTCCGGGGGGAGATCTGACGATGTTGCGGGCGTTCTTCAGGACCGAGGCGGGCAGCACGAGCGTGCTGCTCGTGGCCACCGTCCTGGCCATGGTCTGGGCCAACTCGCCATGGGCCGACACCTACGAGGCGTTCTGGCACCTGCGCATGGGCCTGTCGTTCGGCGACGCGCAGTTCTCCCTCGACCTGCGCCACTGGGTCAACGACGGCCTCATGACCGTGTTCTTCTTCCTGATCGGCCTGGAGGTCTCCTACGAGGTGCGGCTCGGGCAGCTCAGGGACCGCCGGCTGATCGCCGTGCCGGCCGTGGCCGCCTTCGGCGGGATGCTCGTGCCCGCCGGCGTCTATCTCGCGCTCAACTTCGGCGGGCCGGGCGCGGGCGGGTGGGGCGTGCCCATCGCCACCGACACCGCGTTCGTGCTGGGCGTGCTGGCCGACGTGGGCGCGCGCTGCCCCGATCCGCTGCGGGCGTTCCTGCTGACGCTGGCCATCGTGGACGACGTGCTGGCCATCATGATCATCGCGATCTTCTACACGGCCAGCCTCCAGGTCACCGCGCTCGTCGTGGCCGCCGTGCTGCTGGCGGCCATCGTGCTGCTGCGCTGGCTGAAGATCTGGCGGGCGCCGGCGTACATCGCGCTCGGGTTCGGGTTGTGGGTCGCGACGCTGGAGAGCGGCATCCATCCGACGCTCGTCGGCATCGCGCTCGGCATCCTCGTCTTCGTCTACGCCCCCAGCGACCAGAAGCTGCTGCTGGCGGGCGAGGCCGTCCAGGAGTTCACCACCGAGCCGAGCGCGCGGGCGGCCAGGGAGGCCACCCGGCGGGTGCAGCGTGCCGTCTCGGTCAACGAACGGCTCCAGCTCCGCCTGCACCCCTGGAGCAGCTACGTGATCGTGCCGGTGTTCGCGCTGGCCAACGCCGGGGTGCGGCTCGACGGCGAGTCCCTGCGGGCGGCGATGACCTCGCCGGTCACGCTCGGCGTCGTGCTGGGGCTGCTGATCGGGAAGTTCGCCGGGATCTCGCTCGGCACGTGGCTGCCCCTGCGGTTCGGGTGGGGCATCCTGCCCGGCAACCTGGTGTGGGGCCAGTTGCTGGGCGGCGCGGCGGTCTCGGGGATCGGGTTCACGGTCGCGCTGTTCATCGTCGACCTGGCCTTCGAGGACCCGGCGATCCACAGCCAGGCGAAGATCGGCATCCTGGCCGGGTCGCTGCTGTCCGCCGCGCTGGGGTGGGTGATCTTCCGGCTGGCCTGGGACCGGGGCGGCGTCTGCGCGCCGCCCGAGGCAGAGCCCGACGAGGAACTGCCCGACGTGCTGTCCGTCCCGGTCGGTCCGGACGACCACGTACGGGGTCCGGCCTCGGCGAAGGTGACGATCGTCGAGTACGGCGACTTCGAGTGCCCGTACTGCGGACGGCTGCACCCGATCCTGGAGGAGATCCTGCGAAAGAACCCGGACGTACGCCTGGTCTTCCGGCATTTCCCGATCCGTACGTTGCATCCCCGGGCCACGTCCGCCGCGATCGTCTCCGAGGCCGCCGCCGACCAGGGCCGCTTCTGGGAGATGCACGCCATCCTCTACGACAACCAGCGTTTCCTCACCGACGCCGACCTCGAACACTACGCCGCCGAACTCGACGTCTCCCCCTGGGAGGACGTGGCCGGGCACACCTCCCGCATCGCGCTCGACGAGGCGTCCGGCAAGGAGAGCGGCGTACGCGGCACCCCCACCCTGTTCCTGAACGGCCGCCGCTACAAGGGCGGCCTGGACCTGCAGTCGATCAGCCGCGCGGTGGAAGAACTGCGCGGATCCCCGTAACGTCGCCCGAGTCCCCTTCTGGCTGGAGTCTCCCCATGAGTTCAGTGTCCGTGTCCGTGCTCACGAGCCTTCTCCCCGGCATCCTGATCGCCCTGGTTCTCGTCGTGGGCATCGTCCTCATCGGGATGAACCGGCGGCACATCGGCCGCGCGGCCACGCTCGGGATGTCGGGCTGCGGCCTGCTCCTGCTCGCCACGCTGTTCAATCTCGTGCTGAGCCTGCTGACGGCTTCTCTGTACGACTCGTTCGGCCCCCGGCTGCTGGGCATCCTGCCGATCCTGTACCTCGTGTCCTCGCTCGTGCACCTGGCCGGCACCGGACTGCTGATCTGGGCCGTCATCGCGCGCCGCGCCGCGTCCCCGCAGGCCCAGCACGTCCAGCACGTCCAGCCGCAGGGGACCGGCTGGCAGCAGCCCTACCAGCAGCCCGGCCCCCAGCCCGGCCAGCCCGGCCAGCCCGGCCAGCCTGGGCAGCAGCCGGGGTGGCAGGCGCCGCCGCAGCCCCCGTACGGCGGCGGCCAGAGCGGTTACTGAGCCTCAGCACGTCTGGACGGCGAATCACCGGCAAGTATGACAATGTCGGCGTAACCCACCTCCAGCGCCACGTCTGAGGGGATCATGAAGCGAGAGCCGCAGGAGCCGGATCCGAACCAGACAGTCAGACATCGCCTCCCCCATCCCGAGCAGCTTCCCCCGCCCCCGCAGGGTCCCCCGGAAGCGCCCTACACCCAGCGTCTGCCCTACACCCCGGACATGCTCCCCGACGTGCCCCTGTACGAGACCCGGCCGCCGCCGAAGTCGGCCTGGTGGTGGGTGGTCCTCGTGGGCGGGTTGTTGCTGCTGGTCGCGGCGGTGGCCGTGGCGACCGTCCTGTGGGTGCGCGGCCAGGCGTCATGAGGTCCGGGTGAAGTCCATCGTCCAGTTGGTCTCCCAGGTCTCGCCCTCGTCCACGGAGAAGGCCTGCTCCCACCGGGCGCGGTCGACGCCGATGACGGTCCAGACGAACCGGCAGCGCACCGGCCGGCCCTCGTGGGTCTCCTCGCCGTGGAACTCTCCCCGGTCCCCGGTGAAGCCGCCCACCATCGGACGGGTGTCCAGCGTGCCGCTCGCGCTGCTGCCCCAGTAGATCGACCACTGCCGCGTCCCCGGGTGGTACACGCGTACGGTCAGCCCGTGCCGCCCCTTGGTCGGGAAGGTGATCTCGTCGAAGCTGGCCGCGCCGTCGAAGTGCCGGGTCGCGACCGACCGGCCGGGGAACTCGTCCCATTCGTCGCTGCCGGACAGCGGCTTGACGAGCCTGCGGTTCACGACGTCCCAGGTGCCGGCGAGGAAATCGAAGTCGTTCATGCGGGCGAACGTACGACGGGGTCACTGACATGTAGTGTCAGTGACCGTGCGCGCCTCCCGCCTGGTCTCGATCCTGCTGCTGCTCCAGACGCGCGGGCGCATGACGGCCCACGACCTGGCCCAACGCCTTGAGGTCTCCGTACGCACCATCTACCGCGACATGGAGTCCCTGCACGCGGCCGGCATCCCGCTCTACGGCGACGCCGGGCCCAACGGCGGCTACCAGCTCCTCGACGGCTACCGCACCCGGCTCACCGGGCTGACCAGTGACGAGGCCGAGTCGTTGTTCCTGGCCGGGCTGCCGGGCCCGGCGGCCGAGCTCGGACTCGGCGCGGTCGTGACGGCCGCCCAGCTCAAGCTGATGGCCGCGCTCCCCGTCGAGCTGCGCGACCGCGCGGGCCGCATCCAGGAACGTTTCCATCTCGACGCGCCCTCCTGGTACCGGGACGCCGAGCCGGTCACCTACCTGCCCGCGGTGGCCGACGCGGTGTGGAACGAACGGCCCGTCCAGGTCAGGTACCGGCGGTGGAAGGCGCCGCAGGAGGTGGAACGGCTGCTGGAGCCGTACGGGCTGGTGGTGAAGGCGGGCCGGTGGTACCTGGTGGCGCGCTGCGGCGAGCACGTACGCACCTACCGCGTCTCCCAGATCCTCGACCTGCACGCCCTCCCCGGTACGTTCGACCGGCCCGAGGGCTTCTCCCTGGCGGCGTACTGGCAGGGCTATCTCGCCGAGTTCGAGGCCCGGCTGCGGCGCGGCGAGGCGGTGGTCCGGCTGTCGCCGCGCGGTCTGGAACGCCTGCCCGACCTCATGACGCCCGGCGTCGCGGCGGCGGCGCGGGAGACCGCCGAGCCGCCGGACGCGGACGGCTGGACGCGGGTCACCGTGCCGATCGAGTCGGGCGAGCACGCGCTCGGCGAGTTCCTGCGGCTGGGGACCGACGTCGAGGTGTTGTCTCCCGCCTTCCTGCGCGACGCGCTGGGCGCGACGGCGGCGGAATTGGCCCGCCGCTACGCCCTGCCCTCCGGCGACATCTCGCGGTAGGACCTCGGGCCGCCATGAGCGCCTGCCGGTCCGCGTCGAAACTTTCATCACCCACCCCACTCCCCGCCCAGGTCAACCCACCGCAGGCATCGAGGCCATTGTCAGCCCGAAAGTTTCTCTTCATACTCGCAATGTTTCAGGCGAACGAGAGGAACCCGATGAACCTGAGAGCTCGACTAGCAGGCGCTCTGATCGCCGTCGCCGCGCTCGCCGTCGCGGGCCTGATCACGGCTCCCCCTGCCGCCTCCGCCCAGCTCGCCGAGGTGACCGGCTTCGGCACGAACCCGACAGGGCTGCGCATGCACCTGTACGTCCCCGAAGGCGTCGGCGCCCGCCCGCCGCTGCTGGTCGCCGTGCACTACTGCACCGGCTCCGGCCCCGCCTTCTACTCCGGCACGGAGTTCGCCTCGCTCGCCGACCGCTACAAGTTCATCGTGATCTACCCCTCGGCGACCAGGAGCGGCGCCTGCTTCGACGTCTCCTCGCCGCAGGCGCTGAAGCACGACGGCGGCAGCGACCCGGTCGGCATCGTCTCCATGGTCAGGTACGTGCAGCAGCGCTACGCCGCCGACCCCGCCCGTACGTACGTGACCGGCGCCTCCTCCGGCGCCATGATGACGAACGTGTTGCTGGGCGACTATCCCGACGTGTTCAAGGCGGGGGCGGCGTTCATGGGCGTGCCGTTCGGCTGCTTCGCCACCACCGACGGGTCGAGCTGGAACAGCGCGTGCGCCAACGGCCAGCTCGTCAAGACCCCGCAACAATGGGGCGACCTGGTACGCGCCGCCTACCCCGGCTACACCGGCGCCCGCCCGCGCATGCAGGTGTGGCACGGCACCGAGGACGCCACGCTGCGCTACCCGAACTTCCAGGAGGAGATCAAGCAGTGGACGAACGTCCACGGCCTGAGCCAGACCCCCACCCTCACCGACCAGCCCCAGCCCGGCTGGACCCGGACCAGGTACGGCAGCGCCGGAACGAGCGCGCAGGTCGAGGCGGTCAGCGTCCAGGGCGTGGGACACAGCCTCCCGACCAGCGGAATGGCCGCCGCCGCGATCACCTTCCTCGGCCTGACCGGCACCTCCACCCCGACCCCCACCCCGACTCCGACCCCCACACCCACGCCGACCACGAACCCGGGCGCCTGCCGCGTCTCCTACACGACGAACGCCTGGAACACCGGCCTCACCGCCGCCGTCACGATCACCAACACCGGCGCCACGGCCCTGTCCTCCTGGGCTCTGGGCTTCACGCTGCCCACAGGTCAGACCGTCACCTCCGCGTGGAACGCCACGATCTCCCCCGCCGCCGGCCAGGTCACCGCCAGGAACGTCGCCTACAACGCCGCGATCGCCCCGGGCGCGTCGGTGTCGTTCGGCTTCCAGGCCACCCACACCGGCACCACCACCTCGCCCACCGCGTTCACCCTGAACGGCTCCCCCTGCACCTGACCGCCGTCCCGCCATCCCACCGTCCCGCAGTCCTCGCAAGGGCCGAGCCTCGCTCGGCCCTTCGTGTACGCCCTCACGTTTGATTCCGCGCCGAAAGCGTGATCTGATCCCGGATGCGTCGCAGTGCACCCGGCCAAGAGACCGTCGTGGGCATGGAGGCGCCCGTGACATCGGACAACCATGAACGTTTCCCCCGAGCCGGCCCGCCGTCTGGCGGCATTCGGCAACCAGCTGATCGACGTACACATCCGCCTGCGCGAAGAGCTGGCCAGGCTGCGCGACACCGCCGGCAGCGGCGGTTCCCTGCGCGACCTGCGAACCCACTGCCTGACCTTCTGCTCGGCCCTCACCACCCACCACACGGGCGAGGACGACACGGCGTTCCCGGTGCTCGCCGCCGAGTTCCCCGACCTGCGTCCCGTCCTGGAGGAGCTACGCCGGGACCACGTCCAGGTGGCCGCCCTCATGCGCAGCCTGGAAACCCTGCTGAGCGACGACAGCCCGCCCGACCGTGACGTACGAACCGAGCTGGACACCCTGTCGGCCCTGCTCGAATCCCACTTCACCTACGAGGAGAAGCGCATCGCCGCCGCCCTCGACTCCCTACCCCCCTCAACCTGGACCGCCCCCACCTTCCTGAACCCCTGACCACCCCTCACCAAACCGCCCAACTCCCCCAGCCCTCCCCCTCGGGCACACCCCCCAGCCCTCACCCCCGAGCACCCCCAGCCGCACTCCCCCGAGCCCTCCCTCACTGCCCCCGAGCCCCCGCTCCCGAGCACCTGGAGGCCGCCCTCCCCCTCAGTTGTCCACAGGCCCAAGCCCGTCGGCCTCCCTCATCCACAGAACGCGTTTCGGCCCCTCCCCGCACCACCCCCGCCCGGCATCCTCGTGCCCACCACAGCACCCGAAAGAGGAGCCGAGATGCCCGGAGGCCCGCCCACACTGGGTTTCAGCCTGATCATCTACGCCACGGTAGGCCTGGTCACCATGGTCGCCCTCAAGCTGCGGGGCCGCAGATGAGCCACGCGACCCTCACGGTCATCGTCCCCGCCCACAACGAGGAGCACGGCCTCCCCGCCACCCTCCGCTCCCTGGCCGCCCAGACGACACCCCCTGAGAAGATCATCGTCGTGGACGACGCCTCGACCGACCGCACCGGCGAGGTGGCCGCCTCCTTCGACGGCGTCACCGTCCTCCGTCCGCCACACAACCTGGGCAGCAAGGCCAGAGCCCAGAACCACGCCCTCCCCCACTGCGACACCGACCTGATCCTGGCCGTCGACGCCGACACGGTCCTGGCCCCCGACTACATCGAAAGGATCAAACCCACCTTCGACGACCCCGAGGTGGGCGTGGCCGCCGGCAACGTCCAGACCCGCTTCGCCCGCACCCCCTGGGAACGCGGCCGGTCCACCGAATACCTCTTCGGCTTCCACTGGCACCGTCCCATCCAGCAGCTCGCCGACAGTCCCATGGTCTGCTCAGGCTGCTGCTCGGTCTTCAGGCGCGACGTCCTGACGTCCTTCGGCGGCTTCCCCGAGCGCACGATCGTCGAAGACATGGACTTCACGTGGAGCCAGCAGGTGGCAGGCCGCAAGGCGGTCTACGTCTCCGACGCCGTGGCCTGGGCCGCCGACCCCGAAACCCTCACCTACCTACGCAAACAGGTGTGGCGCTGGATGGCGGGCTTCATGCAGAACGTCCGCCTCCACCTCCCCCGCCTCCTCACCCGCAAGCCCATGCTCGCCACCTGGGTCCTCATCGCCCTCCTGGAGATCCTGCTGGCTCCCCTGTGGTGGGCCACCCCGCTCTGGCTCGCCTTCGCCGCCCACGAGCCCGTCGCCCGGACGATGGTCTGGTGGACCGGCGGCGAGCTCCTGCTCACCGTCCCCGTGCTCCTCCACGCGGCCAGACGCCGCCGTCTCCCCGCCGGCCGCGTCCTGCTCAACCTCCCGTTCGTCTACCTGAACAAGGCGGTCAACCTCTACTACGCCTGGAAGGCCCTGATCGTGGAACTCGTCCTGGTCCCCCTCCGCCTGTCCCAGGGCCTCACCGTCTATGAGAAGGGCCGCTGAAGCCGTGCGGCGGAACAGGCGGCCCATGGATCCGCCGGCAGGCCGTGGCTCAGGGGATGGCTCAGGGGATGAGGCTGACGTCGGGGTGACGGGGGTCGGGTGCGTCGAAGAGCCGGGTGGGCTTGTCGTTCAGGTGCAGGTCAAAGAAGGCCGCGATGTACGCCCGCTGCGCCGACACGGACCGCGCGGGGTCGATCGTGCCGACGAAATCGGCCACAGGCACCTTCGGCAGCTTGGTCGCGATCTGCGGCAACATCGCCTGAAGGTCGGTGAACGAGCCGTGCGCCGCGCCCGCGAAGCGCAACTCCCGCTTCCACCCGGTGGAGGCGTCCCAGAAGGACTTCCACGTGGGTTCGTTCGCTCGCGTGTGCGCCTGGGCCGCGACCTGCATGAACGGCTTGGCGACACCCGTCTTCGCCACCGGACCGGTGTAGGAGCCGTCGAGATTGACCCCGGCGTCCACACGCGGGTCGTCGTGGGCGAGCTGCGCGGCCACCGACCCGCCGAGCGACTGGCCGAGCGCTCCCACGCGGGTCAGGTCGGGCGCGCCGCGCAGCCCTGCGGGCAACCGTCCGGCGTCCTCACCGAGGTCGCGACCGCGTCCCAGGTCGGCGATCCGGTCCAGGACGTACCGCATGTCCGCGAGGCGGGCCCGGGAATGCCGCACCAGCAGCTTGGCGATGACCTGCGGGGTCAGCTTGTCCGGCAGGGGCAGGGCCCGCACGACCCGGCCGCCCGGGAACTCCACCTGGTCGGCCTCGTACGTGAAGTCCACGGTCACGACCAGATAGCCACGGGCGGCCAGGTCCTCGACCAGGGCCGTGCCGAGCGAACGCGGGCCGCCGTCCCCCGAGCCGAAGAGCACGACCGGCAGCTTCCCCGCCCGAGGGTCCACCGGCGCGCCGACACGAGCATGCGTACGGGTGGCGGCCCAGTCCACCGCCCCCTTCGGGATGCCCATGGGCGGCCCGGAGTGGCGATCCCAGTCGGCCGCGGCCAAGGGCGCCATCTGCGGAGCGACGGCCGAAGCCTGACCGGCGTCCTTCGCCGGATACCACAGGCTGACCATCATCTCCCGATAGGGCTTCGACGTCAGCAGAGGATCCCGCCGCGATCGATCCACCAGCCGCACAGCAACCGTACCGACGGCATACGTCCCGGTCGGCGCAGGAAGAGTGACCGCGAGCCGCTCCGCAGCCGACACACCCCGAACAGCCACAGGCGCGGCGTGCCCGACACCACCCACGGTCGGCACGGGATGGGTGAGCGCGGAAGGGGTGAGCGTGGCGGGGGCTGCGGCCACGGCCAACGCCAGCCCGGCGACGGCACCGGCGATCACGGTCGAGAAGGGCATGTGAAACTCCTTGCGCGATGCGGATTGTTGTCTGCCGAAGAGGCTGTCGTCACAACACCCACCTGAGCCAGCGGCATACGACTGATCCACGCGTAAGACTTCTGTCTGATGTGCCCGGAAGTTCGTCCTCAAGGAGGATGGGGCGCAGACCAGCAGTCCAACTAGGGTGACCGGCATGAAAGCGGGTGACCAGCATGGAAACAACTGACCGCCTGGTCTCCGCCCTCGGAGCACTGGCTCGCCGGTCGCCCGTACCCGCCGACGCGCTGCTGGCGACCGTACTGTTCCTCGCCACGCTCGGCCCCGGCCAGGTGCTGGCGAGTGGCCGACCGGAGCGGCTGGTGCTTCAGGCCGCCCTGGTGGCCCCTTTGGCGTGGCGGCGGCGCGCACCCATGGCGGTGTTCTGCGCGATCGCCGCGGCGGCCGCGATCCAGTGGCTCCTCGACGTGCAGCTTCCCGCTGACGCAGCGCTGCTGGTGGCTCTCTACACGGTCGCCGCGCGCCGCTCCTGGCGGTGGTCGCTGGCGGCCGGGCTCACGCTGGAGGCAGGGGCGCTGCTGGCCGCCATACGGTGGGCGCCCCCAGGTCGATTCCCGTTCACGGCGGCCACGCTGACCACGATGGCCGCCGCCGCTCTCACCACCGGCCTGTGGATGCGTGCCAGGCGTGCGTACGTCACCTCGCTGGAACACGATCGCGAGCAGCGGGCGCGGCTCGCCGTGGCCGAGGAACGCGCCAGGATGACCCGGGACGTGCACGACATCGTCACCCACAACCTGTCGGTCATGGTGGCACTGGCCGACAGCGCGGCATACGTACGGCACCGCGCGCCTGACCGGGCGGCCGCCGCCGTCGAACAGATCGCGGCCACAGGACGGCAGGCCCTGGCCGACATGCGCCGCACCCTCGCCCCCGGCGAACAGGCGAGCACTCTACGTCCCGCACCCGGGATCACCCAGCTCGGCCCGCTGACCGAGAGGATGCGCGCCGCCGGACTGCCGACCCGCCTGGAGGTGACCGGCGACCCGAAGCCCGTCCCCGCCGCCGCCCAGCTGACCATCTACCGCCTGACCCAGGAATCCCTGACGAACGTACTCAAACACGCCCCCGGCGCCACAGCCAAGGTCAAGATCCACCTGACCCGACAACACGCCACCCTGGAAATCACCAACACACCAAGCACCCCCAGGAGACTCCCCCACCCCGAACCCCCACCAACCACCACCCCAGAACACCTCCACCTCGAACCCTCACCAACCACCACCCCAGAACACCTCCATCCCGGACGCCCATCAAGCAACCCTCCGAGAAGAGGCCAGACCGCACCGAGCACCCCCTCGGGCCGGGGCCTGGCCGGGATGAGCGAGCGCGTCGCCGCCTACGGCGGAACCCTCCACGCCGGCCCCCTCCCCGACACCGGCTGGCGCGTGGCGGCCAACCTCAACCTCACCGACACTCTCGCCGCCACCCCCGACACCAACCTCGTTGACGACTTCGATGCCGACCTCACCGACGTCCCTCAGGGCGACCCCCACGGCACCCCCAGCAACCACCTCGCGAGCAGAAACAGAGCATGAAGAAGATCCGGCTCCTGCTGGCCGACGACGAGTCGCTCCTGCGCATGGCCTTCCGCATGGTGTTCGAAGCAGAGCCCGACATGGAGGTGGCCGGCGAAGCGGCCGACGGCGACGAGGCCGCCCGGATGGCCCGCCTCCTCCGTCCCGACGTCATCCTGATGGACGTACGCATGCCCGGCCTCGACGGTGTAGCCGCCACCCGCAGAATCGTCAGAGATTCCCCCCATTCACGGGTGCTCATCCTGACCACCTTCGACCTGGACGAGTACGCCTTCGCCGGCCTGAAGGCCGGAGCCTCGGGTTTCCTGCCGAAGAACACACGCCCCGAAGACCTGCTGACCGCGATCCGCAACGTCGCGGCTGGCGACGCCGCCCTTTCCCCGCGCATCGCACGCCGCCTGCTGGAGAAGTTCGCCCCCCAGCTCATGCCCGCCCCGTCCGAACGCGACGAACGACTGGAGGAGCTGACCACCCGCGAACGCGAGGTCCTGATCCAAGTGGGTCGCGGCCTGTCCAACGCCGAGGTGGCCACGGCCATGCACCTGGCGGAAGGCACCGTCAAGACGCACCTCAGCCGCGTCCTCCTGAAGCTGGGCCTACGTGACCGCGCCCAGGTCGTGGTCTTCGCCTACGAAACCGGCCTCATCCGCCCGACACCCCCACACGCCTCCTGACGCGCGCCCCCACCGGCGACCGGAGACCCAGGGGCCGAGGGCGAGGGCCGGGACTGGGGTCGAGGCCGGGACCGAGGGACGGGGACGAGGGACGGGGACGCGCGGGCGCGCCTGCCCTCCTGAGCCGGGAAGTGCGGTTACCCGCCCACTCTCCTGACCCGGAGCACGAAAAAGCCCCCCGCATCCGAACGGACGTGGAGGGCCAAAAGGGGTGGAGCTATGGGGATTCGAACCCCAGACCTCCTCCATGCCATGGAGGCGCGCTACCAACTGCGCCATAGCCCCTGGTCACCGCTACGAGTCCACCCGTTGCGGCGCTCCGAGAGCATATAGCCATCCGCACCCTTTCACCTAATCGCCCGAACGCCGCCACCACTCCCCCTACGCCCGAGCCCGAGCCCGAGCCCGAGCCCGAGTCCTAGCCCGAGCCACCAGCACGGCCAGCGCGTCGATCTGCCCGCGCAGCCCGAACTCGAAGACGGATTCCAGATCGAGGTCCACCTCAGGCCGCGTGACCACCTTGGCCAGCGTGGGAAAGGCCCCGGAGGCGAGCAGCTCCGCCATGTCCGCCTCGTGCTCGCTCAGCCACTCGTCGTCGGTCACCCCGATCTTCGCACGCGCCTGAATCTCCGCCTCCAGAGCGACGGCGGTGCCGCGGATGAAGTTCACGAGGAACACAACGGCGTGCAACATCGTGTTGGCGTCGAGGCCGAGCCCGTCGAGCGCGCGCAGCAGGCGATCGGTGTGGGCCATGCCGTTGCGTACGAGCTGGGGCCTGCTCAACGAGACCGCCTGCGCCAGCCACGGATGACGGCGGTGCACCCGCCACAGCCGCCTGAGCTCCAGCTCAAGCTGAGGACGCCACCCGCGCGGCGGCGTTCCGGGGAGTGGGCTGGCAGGTCCCGCCCCTGCTGGCCGCCATGGAGGAGGCCGAGGACTTCTACCTCTGGCCGGCTGTCGTCCGGCCGGGTGGCGCTGGTCAGCGACGCCGGATACGCCCCCGGCCCCGGCCCCGGCGGCATGGGCACGGGCCTCGCGATGATCGGCGCGTACGTGCTGACCGAAGAGCTGGCCGCGGCCCCCGACGACCACAGGGCCGCCTTCGCCGCCTACGAGCGGCGGATGCGGCCGTACGTCAAGGTGTGCCAGAAGCAGGCCAAAGGCGCCGACAATACCTCGTGCCAGGCAGACGATCACAGATCTGGCGGCGGAACCAGCTCATGCGGATGTTGCCGTACCTGCCGGGCAAAAGCCTGATCAAACGGATGACGGAGAAGGCCGCGAGCGCCGTCACCTTGCCGGACCACACCCGGCCGGACGCTCGCCGCCCCGCGCAGCCGGCCTGAGCCGGGCCGGCTACACCTCCGCGTCGGGCCGGTCGTCGCTGCTGATGGGCTCGGGAAGCGTACCGGCGTTGTGTTCGAGCAGCCGCCAGCCCTTGCGGCCCTCCTGCAGCACCGACCAGGAGCAGTTGCCGAGGCCGCCCAGCGCGGGCCACAGCTCCTCGGGCAGGCCGAGCAGCTCGCAGATGCCGAGACGCAGCGCGGCGCCGTGCGAGGCGACGACCAGGAGCCCGTCCTCGTCGAGCCGGGCCGCCCACTTGCGCATGGCGGACGCCACCCGGGCCGCGACCTCGCCGACGGGTTCGCCGTCGGGGGCCTCCCAGGCGACGTACTCCTCGGGCCAGCGCGCGGCGATCTCGTCGCGCGTCAGCCCTTCCCACTGGCCGCCGCCGCGTTCGCGGAAGTGTTTGTCGACGGAGACGTCCAGCCCGACGAGCCGTCCGAGCGACAGGGCCGTGTCATGGGCGCGCTGGAGGTCGGAGGAGACGATGAGGGTGGGCCGCAGCGAGGCCAGCAGCGAGGCCGCCCTGGCCGCCTGCGCGACGCCGGTCTCGTCGAGCGGGATGTCGGAGTGGCCCTGGAAGCGGTGCTCCACGTTCCACAGGGTCTGTCCGTGGCGGAGGCAGACGATCCGCCTGCTCAACTGCGGGCCCGCTGCATGTTGGCGAGCATGACGCTCTCCGGCAGCCCGATGGCCGGGCAGTCCTTCCACAGGCGCTCGAGCGCGTAGAACGTACGGTCTTCCTCGTGCTGGACGTGCACGACGATGTCGATGTAGTCGAGCAACACCCAGCGGCCCTCGCGCTCGCCCTCGCGGCGCACGGGCTTGGCGTCGGCCTCGGTGCGCAGCCGGTCTTCGATCTCGTCGACGATGGCGCGGACCTGGCGGTCGTTCGTGGCGGAGCAGAGCAGGAAGGCGTCGGTGATGACGAGCTGCTCGCTGACGTCATAAGCGAGGATGTCATCGGCCAGCTTGTCGGCCGCGGCTTCCGCGGCGATCTGAACGAGCTGGACGGATCTGTCGGATGCGGTCACGATGCGGGTCTGTCCTCCTGTGTCGGCAGCATGCCCATATATCGAGGGTACCCTTCCAGGCCGAAACCCCTCACCCACGGCACGGAGACCTTCACCCTTCCCCGTGATACAGCCCACGTTTGTTGATGTACTGCACGATTCCATCGGGTACCAGATACCAGATCGGCTCCCCCTGGGCCACCCGCTGACGGCACTCCGACGAGGAAATGGCCAGCGCGGGAATTTCCAGGAGGGTCACCCTGCCCTCGGGCAGCCCGGGATCGTGCAACGTGTGCCCGGGACGGGTGCAACCCACGAAATGTGCCAGCTCGAACAGTTCGTCGGCGTCCTGCCAACCGAGAATCGCACCGAGGGCGTCGGCACCGGTGATGAAGTACAACTCCACCTCTGGGCCGTAAATGTTGGAGACATCCCGCAAGGTGTCGATGGTAAAGGTGGGGCCGGGGCGGTCCACGTCAACCCTGCTCACCGAGAACCGGGGGTTGGAGGCCGTCGCGATGACCGTCATCAGATAGCGGTCCTCGGGCGCCGACACCTCGCGTCCTGACTTCTGGTACGGCCGCCCGGTCGGCACGAACACGACCTCGTCGAGATCGAAGTGATGGGCCACCTCGCTTGCTGCGACCAGGTGACCATGGTGGATGGGATCGAACGTCCCGCCCATCACACCCACCCGTCGCTTCCCCTGGACACCAGGCGCGTTCATCATGCATCGGACCTTACGTGGGCGCGTACCCGAACATGATGGCACCCCCCTGGGTGATGTCCGCGCATCACATCCGTTGCGGACGTAGCATGCCGGGCATGACGACCACCCCGGACCGCAACCGCGTCCAACTGCCCGGCATCTCGTCCCGTGCCTATGAACACCCCGCAGACCGGTCCGCCCTGGTCGCTCTGCGGAAGTTGAGTGGGTTCGACACTGTTCTCAAGCAGATGTCCGGTCTCATCAGTGAGCGCCGCCTTCGCCTGATGTACCTGGCGTCGTCCGTGCGCGTCAGCGAGACCCAGTTCCGCTCCCTGTACGACATGGGACGCGACGCCGCCTACGTCCTCGACCTGCACCGCATCCCGGAGATCTACGTCCAGCAGGACCCGCAGGTCCAGGCCAAGGCCATCGGCTTCGACGACCCGTTCATCGTCGTCACCACCGGCCTGCTCAACCTCATGGACGAGGAGGAGCAGCGCTTCGTCATCGGCCACGAGACCTCCCACATCCTGTCGGGTCACGCGGTCTACCGGACGATGCTCGACATCCTCACCCGCCTCGCCACGCGCGTCGCCTGGATCCCGCTCGGCTACATCGGGTTGCGCGCGATCGTCGCGGGCCTGGAAGAGTGGTATCGCAAGTCGGAGCTGTCCTCCGACCGCGGCGGCCTGCTGACCGGCCAGAACCCCGAGTCGGCCAAGCGCGCGCTGATGAAGCTCGCCGGCGGCGACTACACCCACGAGATGAACATCGAGGCGTTCCTGGAGCAGTACCAGGAGTACGACACCGCGGGCGACCTGCGTGACGGCTTCCTCAAGGTGCTCAACCTGCTCGGCACCACCCACCCGTTCGCCGTCGTACGCGTGGCCGAGCTCGACAAGTGGCAGCGCAGCGGCGAGTACGAGCGCATCATCGGCGGCGACTACCCGCGCCGCGAGGACGACGCCAACGCACGGGTGACCGAGGAGATCAAGGCCGCGGCCGAGTCCTACCGCGCCTCCTGGTCGCAGTCGCAGGACCCGTTCATCGGCGTGCTGCGCGACGTGGCCGAAGGGGCGGTGAACGCGGGCGAGCGCATCTTCAACCGCTTCTCCCGCCGCGACGGCGGCCAGGGCTGACCGGCCGGCCGTCCCCGCCGCCTACAGCAGAAGGGCGATCGCGCGTACGGCGGCCGCGCACAGGGCGACGAACCCGCCCAGCACGGCCAGTGCGCGCAGCCCTTCCCTGCGCAACTCCGGCAGCTTGCCGCCGATCCGCTCGATCTCGCGGCCGGTGATACCACCGCACAACATGCCGAACACCACTCCCGCGACCGTCACAGGCGCCGGCTGCTGCCACCAGTCGGAGTCGATCTGACCGCCGCCGGTCACCCAGAGCGCACCGCCCGACGCCACCGCGACGGGCACCCCCGGCCACACCACGGCGGTCGCCGCCGCCCCGGACAGCGCGAACGGGAACAGCAACACGCGCAGCGCGATCCGCATGCGACGCGCGCTGCGCTTTCTGACCAGCCAATGACTCATCCAGAGCGTCCTGGTCAGCACCACGAACGCCGTCGTGATCGCGATGGAGGCGATCGGCCAGATCACCGACGTCACCACGCAGGGCACCGCCAGCACCGCGAGCAGCAGCAGGGCCGTGTTGCCCGCGGGCAACGTGGTCGGCGCGTCGGCCCTGAGCCTGCCCCGCCTGCCGTCCTGCGTCCTGCCGCGCACGACCGCCGTCGCCCGCGCGCGCGGGCCCGTCTTCGGGTCGGCGCCCGTCCTGGTGCGGGCCGCGGCGGCCTTGCCGTCGGTGTTCGTCCTGCTCCGCGGCGGCGGAACCGCGCCGTCGGCCCTGACCCGCGTCCCGTCGGCGCCGGTCCTGGCCCGCGTTCCCTCCGCTCCCGTCCTGGCTCGTGTTCCTTCGGCTCCCGTCCTGGTCCGGGCGCCGGACGGGGTGCCGTCCGCGCCGGTCCTGGTCCGTGCTCCGGGGGTCGCGCCGTCCGTGCCCGGCCGGGGTCGCGCGCCCGAGGCGGCGCCGTCGGCCCGGTTTCTCGTGGCGGGCGGCTCGGTCCGGTTCCTCGGTACGGGCGGCTTCCCGTCCGTACCGGTCCGCGTCCGCGGCACGGGTGTCTTCCCGTCCGCGCCCGTACGGCTGCGCGGCACGGGCGTCTTGCCCTCCGTACCGGCCCGGCCACGCGGCGCGGGAACCTCCGCCGCCGCGCCGTTCGCCCGGCTCCGCGCGTTCTCGCCCCGGGAGGTCTCCTCAGCGGACGGGGACGCCTCGCCGTCGGGCCCGTTGGTGGCCTTGGCCAGCCGGGAGAGCCGGTCGGCCAGCAGCGCGGCGGTCGGCCGCTTGCCCGGCTCCCGGTTGAGCGCCGCGCGCACCAGCGGCAACAACGCCACCGGCACGCCCTTGAGGTCGGCCTGCCCGTTGAGCACCGCGTACATCTGCGCCTCGGCCGTGCCGCGCCCGAACGTGGGCCGCCCGGTCGCCGCGAACGCCACCGTCGCCGCCCAGGCGTGCACGTCGGCGGGCGAGTCGACGTGCTCGTCGGCGAAGATCTCCGGCGCGGTGTAGCCGGGCGTGCCGAGGAACGTGCCGGTCATGGTGAGCCGGGTCGCGTCGAGCACCTGCGCGATGCCGAAGTCGATGAGGACCGGGCCATCCGTACCCATGATGATGTTGCCCGGCTTCAGGTCACGGTGGACGACCCCGGCCGCGTGGATGATGGCCAGCGCCGCCGCGATGCCCTGCGCCATGTGCACGAGCTGCCCGAGGTCGAGCGGCCCGCTCTGGCGTACGCGCTCCAGCAGCGTGACGCCCTCGATGTGCTCCATGACCAGGTACGGCCGGGCACAACTCAGGTCGGCGTCGAGCACCTTGGCCACGTAAGGGCTCTCGACCCTGCGCAGCGCCCGCACTTCGCGCTCCAGCCTGACTCGGGACATTTCATCCTCGGTCAGGTCATGGAGGACCTTGAGTGCGACCTGCTCGCCACGGCGGGTGGTCGCGAGGTAGACCTCGCCCATGCCGCCTCGGCCGAGCCGCTCGACCAGGCTGTAAGGCCCGACCTTGCCGAGCTTGCTCACCGTCCCTCCCCGCCCGGCGCGCCCATAAGGGACACAACCCTAGCGCTGGGACAGGAGTTGACGCCCGCGGCGCGCCGGAGCTCGCGAACCTTTATCGGTTTGAACGATCGGACAACATGCTGTCGAGCTCGGCCGTGGGTTCTTCGGACAGGGACTTGCGGCCCTTCCTGCGCCAGTTGACGTGACCGCGGCTCTCCAGCCAGAGCAGCAGCCGGTCGGCGCCGAACAGCACCGCGGCGGAGAAGACAAGGGCGACGACAATTTCCATGACACCCAGTCAACCCAGGCCGCGGGCCGCCGGTCAGCCCGACACGCCGACTAGCCGCAAGCCGGGCCGGCCACAACCGTGCCCTCTGACGTGCGCAGATGCCCTTCTCCCGTGTAGATCCACTTGGTGGAGGTCAGCTCCGGCAGGCCCATCGGGCCACGGGCGTGCAGCTTCTGGGTGGAGATGCCGATCTCCGCGCCGAACCCGAACTCGCCCCCGTCGGTGAACCTGGTCGAGGCGTTGACCGCCACGGCCGCCGAGTCGACGAGCGCGACGAAGCGGCGGGCGGCCGGCTGCGACCGGGTGACGATCGCGTCGGTGTGGCCCGAGCCGTACCGCCGGATGTGGGCCACCGCCTCCTCCAGCGAGCCGACGACGGCGGCGGCGATGTCGAGCGACAGGTACTCGGCCTGGAAGTCCTCCTCCGTGGCCGGCACGACCTCGCCGTAACCGGCGATCCGCTCGTCGCCGTGGACGGTCACGCCGGCCTCGGCCAGCGCCCGCAACGCCCTCGGCACGAACGCGTCGGCGACCCCCGCGTGGACGAGGAACGTCTCCGCCGCGTTGCACACCGACGGCCGCTGCGCCTTGGAGTTGACCAGGATCTGCACGGCCAGGTCGAGATCGGCCTCCGCGTCGACGTAGACGTGGCAGTTGCCGACGCCGGTCTCGATCACCGGCACCGTGGACTCCTCCACCACCGAGTTGATCAGCGACGCGCCGCCGCGCGGGATCAGCACGTCGACCAGCCCGCGCGCCCGCATCAGCTCCTTGACCGACTCGCGCGTCCGGCCCGGCACGAGCTGCACCGCCCCGGCGGGCACCTGCGTGGCCGCCAGCGCGTCCAGCATGACGCGCACCAGCGCCGCGTTGGAGGAGTAGGCACTCGACGAGCCCCTGAGCAACACCGCGTTGCCGCTCTTGAGGCAGAGCGCGGCGGCGTCGACCGTGACGTTGGGACGGCCCTCGTAGATGATCCCGATCACCCCGAGCGGCACCCTGACCTGCCGCAGCTCCAGCCCGTTGGGCAGCGTGCTCCCCCGGACGACCTCGCCGACCGGGTCGGGCAGGTCTGCCACCTGCCGCACGGCCTCGGCGATGGCCCCGATCCTGGCCTCGTCGAGCCGCAGCCGGTCGATCATCGACTCGGACGTGCCCTGGGCCCTGGCCCGCTCGACGTCCTCGGCGTTGGCCTCGACGAGCTCGGCGGCGTGCGCGACCAGGGCGTCGGCGATCGCCCGCAAGGCCCGGTCCTTGGGCGCCCGCGGCAGCGGGGCCAGCTCGGCGGCGGCCTCTCGTGCCGCGTGGGCGACCTTCAGGAACTCCTCGGACATCGCGTGCTCCTCACTGGTGATGGGCTTCCAGTATGACGATGTCGTCGCGGTGGATCAGCTCGCGTTCATATTCCGGACCGAGGGCGCTGGCCAGCTCTCTCGTGGAACGGCCGAGCAGCCCGGGGATCTCGACGGCGTCGAAGTTGACCAGGCCGCGCGCCACCACGCCGCCCTGCGGCCCGCACAGGTCGACCGGGTCGCCCGCGGCGAACTCGCCCTCCACGGACGTCACGCCGGCGGGCAGCAGCGACTTGCGGCGGCCCACGATCGCCTCGACCGCGCCCTGGTCCAGGTGCAGCCGCCCGCGCCCGGTCGTGGCGTGGGCGAGCCACAACAGCCGCGTGCCGGGGTGGCGGCCCCCCGGGTGGAAGTAGGTGCCGATGTCGGCCCCGGCGAGCGCCTGGGCGGCGTGGGCGGCGGCGGTCAGCACGACCGGCACGCCCGCGCCCGTGGCGATCCGGGCCGCCTGCACCTTGGTCACCATGCCGCCGGTGCCGACCGCCGCGCCGTTCCTGCCCAGCTCGACGCCGGCCAGGTCCTGCGGTCCGCGGACCTCGGCCAGGCGGCGCGAGCCCGGCCGGCTCGGCGGGCCGTCGTAGAGCGCGTCGACGTCGGACAACAACACCAGCGCGTCGGCGTGGATCAGATGGGCGACCAGCGCCGCCAGCCGGTCGTTGTCGCCGAACCTGATCTCGTCGGTCGCCACCGTGTCGTTCTCGTTGACGATCGGCACGATGCCCAGCTCAAGCAGCCGGGCCAGGGTGCGCTGGGCGTTGGCGTGGTGGGCGCGGCGCATCATGTCGTCGGCGGTCAGCAGCACCTGGCCGACGCGCAGGCCGTAGCGGGCGAAGGAGGAGGTGTAGCGCGCGACCAGCACACCCTGCCCGACGGACGCGGCCGCCTGCTGGGTGGCCAGGTCGCGTGGTCGCGCCGACAACCCCAGCGGGCCGAGGCCCGCCGCGATCGCTCCCGACGACACCAGTACGATCTGCGTCCCGGCACGCCGCCGCGCCGCCAGGACGTCGACGAGGGCGTCAACCCGGTCGACGTCGATCATGCCCTGGGGGGTCGTGAGCGAGGAGGAGCCGACCTTGACGACGACCTTCGACGCTGAGCTGATCTGTTCCCGCACGCCTGGCAGCCTATCTGAGCCCGCCCCCCACCTCCGGACGGCGGAGGGCCCCGGACGGCCTACCTCAGGCGGTTGTCCGAGCCGCGCGGCCCCTGGTGCACCGACTCGGCGTTGAGCGTCGGCTGCCAGTCGAAGACGTATCCGCCCTCCATCGACCCGATGACCACCCCGGCCCCGGCCTTGGCGCCGGCCTTGACCAGCTCCTCCTCCACGCCGAGCCGTTCGAGCCGGTCGGCCAGGTAGCCGACGGCCTCGTCGTTGCTGAAGTCGGTCTGCCGGATCCAGCGCTCCGGCTTCTCGCCGGTGACCTGGAACAGGTCGTCGTTGACCCGCCGCACCTTGAACCCGGCCTCGCCGAGCTGCTTGGGCCTGATCACCAGTCGCGTGGGCTCCTCGACCGGCTTGCTGGCCCTGGCCGCGGCCACCCAGTCGCCCATCGCGTACGTGAGCTCCCGCAACCCGTCGTGCGTGGCCGCCGAGATGACGAAGACCTGCAGCCCCCGCTCCTCGAACTCGGCCCGGACCAGGTCGGCCAGCTCCCTGGCGTCGGGCACGTCGGCCTTGTTCAGCACGATCATCCGCGGCCGGTCCTCAAGCTTCCCGTACGCCCGCAGCTCGGCCTCGATCATCTCGTAGTCGGTGATCGGGTCGCGGCCCGGCTCCATGGTCGCGCAGTCGATGACGTGCACGAGCATGTCGCAACGTTCGACGTGGCGCAGGAACTCGTGCCCGAGGCCCTTGCCCTGCGAGGCCCCCGGGATCAGTCCGGGCACGTCGGCGACCGTGAACACGTTGTCGCCTGCGGTCACGACCCCCAGGTTGGGGATGAGCGTGGTGAACGGATAGTCGGCGATCTTCGGCTTGGCCGCGCTCAGCGCCGCGATCAGCGACGACTTGCCCGCGCTGGGGAACCCGACCAGCGCCACGTCGGCGACGCTCTTGAGCTCCAGCATGACGTCGAGCCCGTCGCCGGGCTCCCCGAGCAGCGCGAACCCGGGCGCCTTGCGCCTGGACGTGGCCAGCGCGGCGTTGCCGAGCCCGCCGTGCCCGCCCTGCGCGATCACGTACCGGGTGCCGGCCCCAACGAGGTCCACCAGCACGTCGCCCGAGTTGGCGTCCTTCACCACGGTCCCGTTGGGGACGGACAGGACCACGTCGTCGCCGTTGGCGCCGTCGCGGTTGGAGCCCTGCCCCTGCCTGCCGTTGTCGGCCTTGCGGTGGGGACGGCGGTGGTAGTCCAGCAGCGTCGCGGTGTTGGAATCAACCTCAAGGATCACGTCGCCGCCGCGGCCGCCGTTCCCCCCGTCGGGGCCGCCGAGCGGCTTGAACTTCTCCCGGTGGATGGAGGCGCAGCCGTTTCCCCCGTCACCGGCCTTGACGTGCAGGACCACCTGGTCCACGAAGTCCGGCATCCAGCTCTCCTTCATCAGCCCACCAGGGCATTCATCAACAACTACGACAGGCGCCCCCAAGGGCCCCGGAAAACGCTCAAGGGGTGGATCGACAGGCGATCCACCCCTTGAAGCAACACCGAAGCGAAGCTGATTACTCCGCGACGGGAACGATGCTGACGGCGCGACGACCGCGCTTGAGGCCGAACTGCACGTGGCCGGCGGCCAGCGCGAACAGCGTGTCATCGCCACCGCGGCCGACGTTGTCGCCGGGGTGGAAGTGGGTGCCGCGCTGACGAACGATGATCTCGCCCGCGTTCACCAGCTGGCCGCCGAAGCGCTTGACGCCCAGGCGCTGAGCGTTGGAGTCACGGCCGTTCCGGGTGGACGACGCGCCCTTCTTGTGTGCCATCTCTCAAACTCCCGATCAGGCCTGGTCGATACCGGTGATCTTCACCTGGGTGTACCGCTGACGGTGACCCTGGCGCTTCTTGTAACCGGTCTTGTTCTTGTACTTGAGAATGCGGATCTTCGGGCCCTTGGTCTCACCGAGGATCTCGGCGCTGACCGTGAACTTGCCCGCCTCGGTGGTCACATCGCCGTCGTTGACGACGAGCACCGTCGGCAGCGAAACCGAAGAGCCGACCTCGCCGGCGACCTTGTCCACCTCGAGGACGTCACCGACGGAGACCTTCTGCTGCCTGCCGCCGCAACGAACGATCGCGTACACCGCGGAACCCTTCTACTGACTCGCTGTTGGCCTCAGCCGCCTCGCATCGAGGCGACCGCCGAATGTTGCGCCTGTCATTCGGCCTGTCTCAAACCGACGAACCGAGTAAGCGCGCCAACAGGGCACGTCACCTGACGCACCGATTCACCAGGGTACCGCTTTACGGTGCCCTAGGCGAACCGGACGGATCGTCGGAAGCCTACCGAGGCTACTCGGCGGACTTGGCTCGGCGAGAGCGTCGCCGCCCTCTGCCGGAAGTCTGGCTGGCCTGGTCGTCCTCAGCCGGGACGTCATCAAGCGCACCGGTCACGGTATCACGGCTGGCGGAGTCCTTGGCCGCGGAAACCTTGTCCGAGACCGCCTTCTCGATCGCCATCTTGCCCTGCGTACCACGCGGCTCGGGCTTGGCCTCGACCGGCTCGGTCGAGACGATCAGCCCACGCCCGTTGCAGCACTCGCACGGCGTCGAGAACGCCTCCAGCAGCCCCTGACCGACCCGCTTACGGGTCATCTGCACCAGTCCCAGCGAGGTCACCTCGGCGACCTGGTGCTTGGTCCTGTCGCGTGCCAGGCACTCCAGCAGCCGGCGCAGCACCAGGTCGCGGTTGGACTCCAGCACCATGTCGATGAAGTCGATCACGATGATGCCGCCGATGTCCCGCAGCCTGAGCTGGCGCACGATCTCCTCGGCCGCCTCCAGGTTGTTCCTGGTGACGGTCTCCTCGAGGTTGCCGCCCTGGCCGGTGAACTTGCCGGTGTTGACGTCGACGACGGTCATCGCCTCGGTACGGTCGATCACCAGCGAGCCGCCGCTCGGCAGCCACACCTTGCGCTCCAGCGCCTTGCCGAGCTGCTCGTCGATCCGGTACGACTCGAACACGTCGCCCTGCCCGGTGTCCCAGCGCGACAGGCGCTCGGCCAGGTGCGGCGCGACGTACTTGACGTACTCGTCGACGGTGTCCCAGGCGTCGTCGCCCTGCACGACCAGCGAGGTGAAGTCCTCGTTGAACACGTCGCGCACGACCCGGATGGTCAGGTCGGGCTCGGCCGACAGCAGCTCGGGCGGGCTGGCCGACTTGGCCTTCTTCTGGATGTTCTCCCACTGGGCCGACAGCCGGGCCACGTCGCGGGCCAGCTCGTCCTCGGAGGCGCCCTCGGCCGCGGTGCGGACGATCACGCCCGCGTTCTCCGGCATGACCTTCTTCAGGATGCTCTTGAGGCGGGTGCGTTCCTTGTCGGGCAGCTTGCGGCTGATGCCGGTCATCGACCCGTCCGGCACGTACACCAGGTAACGGCCGGGCAGGCTGATCTGCGAGGTGAGCCGGGCGCCCTTGTGGCCGATCGGGTCCTTGGTGACCTGCACCAGCACCGACTGGCCGGACTTCAGCGCCGCCTCGATCCGCTTGGGCTGTCCTTCCAGCCCGGCGGTGTCGAAGTTCACCTCACCGGCGTACAGGACGGCGTTGCGCCCCTTGCCGATGTCCATGAACGCGGCCTCCATCGACGGCAACACGTTCTGGACCTTGCCCAGGTAGACGTTGCCGACGTAGGACTGGCTGGCCTCGCGGTTGACGTAGTGCTCGACGAGCACGCCGTCCTCCAGGACCGCGATCTGCGTACGGTCGCCCTGGCGGCGCACCACCATCATGCGGTCGACGGACTCGCGGCGGGCCAGGAACTCCGACTCCGTGATGATCGGCGGACGCCTGCGCCCCAGCTCGCGCCCCTCACGGCGGCGCTGCTTCTTGGCCTCCAGGCGGGTCGAGCCGCGCACGCTCTGCACGCCGTCGATGGCGGTCTCCAGGACGGCGGCCCGGCCGGAGCGCGGCGCGCGGATGCGCACCACGGTGTTCGGCGGGTCGTCGCTGGAGGGCTCCACCGTCTCGTCGGCACCGCGACGGCGACGCCGGCGACGGCGGCGCGAGCTGGTGGCCTCCTCCTCCTGGGACTCCTCGCCCTGCTCCTCCTCGGCCTCCTCGTCGCCTTCCTCGCCCTCGTCACCCTCGTCACGCTCGCGCGCCTTGCCGCGGCCCCTGCCGCCGCGCCTACGCCGGCGACGACGGCCGCCGCCCTCTTCCTCCTGCTCGTCGGAGGTGTCGACGTCGCCCTCGTCCTCGACGACGCTCTCGTCGACCAGCTCCTCGATCTCCTCGGGCTCCGGCTGCGGCTCGGGCCGCCGGATCACGGCGGGCTTGCCCTGGCTGGGGTCGGGGGCCTGGAACAGCGGCGCGAAGATGGCCGCCGGACGCTGGAACGCGGCGCCCGGCTCGTCCTGCCTGCGCGCGGCCAGACCGAAGGGGTCGGCGAGCAGGCTCGGGCGGTCGGCGTCCTCGTCGAGGTCCTCGCCGGCGGGCTCGTCGTCGAGCGGCTCCTCCTCCGGCAGGATCTCCAGGATGTCCTCGTCGCCCGCCTCTGCGGCCTCGGGCACGGTGACGGCCACCTCGACGTCCGAGGGCGTCGCGACGACCTCGACGTCGGCGCCCGCCGGCGCCTCGACGACCACCTCTTCGGGCTCGGCCTTCTTGCGCGTACGCCGCCGCTTCGGCGCCTCGGCCTCCTCCTCCGGGAGCGCTCCCGCGACCTCCGGCTCGGCCTTCTTCGTCGTACGGCGACGCGTCGTGGTCGCCGTGGACCGCGTCCGCGTGGTCCGCTTGGGCTTCTCCTCGGGCATGTCGGAGGCGTCCACCACGGCTTCCGCCACAGCCGCCTCGACGACACTGGCGACCTCACCGGCACCCGCGCCGGCCAGCGTCTCCGCCTCCAGCTCGGCCGGACTCTGCACCACCGGCGCGACGACCGGCTCGGCCGCGGCGGCACCGCGCCCACGCGCCCTGGTCCTCGTGGTCTCCCGCCGCTCCACAACCGGCTCCACGACGGGCTCGGCCGACGTACCGGCCTGGGAGGCGGCAGGGCTCTCGGCCTGCTGCGGCGCCGGGCCCTCCGGCACGACGGCCTCGGCCGCGACCGGCTGCCGCGCCTGGACGCCCTCGGGGCCGCCCTGGGCGGCTCCGGCCGGGCTCTCCGGCGCCTCGGCGGCGGGCGCCGCGGCACGGGCTCTGGTTCTCCTGCCGCGCCCCGCGTCGGGGGCCGGCTCTCCCGCCGCGCGCTGCACGGCGTTGGTCTGCACCGGCTGCACCTCGGCAACCGACGGCGCGGCCTGCGCGGCCGCGGCAGTGATCGGGGCGGCGGCTACCGGCTCCTCGGGCAGCTCGGGCGGAGGACCCGCCGGGCGGCTCGCGGAACGGCGCCTGGTCACCTTGGACTGTTCAGTTGTCTCCCCGTCAGGGCCATTGGCCCCGGCGTTGGGCTCGTTGTCGAGCATGCGGGCGCTCTCCCGTCAGCTCCCGGGCGCGTCGCCGCGCCGCGCAGGAGCCCTCGTGTCTCGTTGTCCGCCCCTGCCTCCGGGTGGGAGGCACGGGCGCCAAGTCCTGTCAGCGGTGGCGCCCCGCTCGCGCAGGGCACCTCCTGCCCAATGGGAAATCCGCTCATCAGACCGCCGCCCCACTGGCGTGCCCGGCGTGAGCCGTAGCGGCAGTCCATCTCGCAGACGTCCCATCAGTAGCCGACGATGTGCTCTCCCGCCGGTCCCGCCTCGCCGCCGCGCGTCGTGTCGCGGTCAAGGTCGAGCGGATCGGCAAGCGCACCAGTACTGGCGTCGAGCGGCCCCTGCGCCAGCCTGGTCACCTCGGGGGGAACCGGCGGCGCGAAGTCGGCCACAAGGCGCAGCCCTGTGAGCACATCATCGGGTCGAACGGCAGGCGTCATGTGCCGAACAACCATGCGCAGTATGACACACGTCTGTCCGGGCACCTGAGCTGCGGTTCTGTCTGTTCCCTCAGACACCACGAGCCTCAGGACGGCCTCCCGCGCGTCGAAGCGCCGGGGGCCCTTCTTGGTGAGGCGTTCGACCTCCACGGTGGCCGCCGCGAGGAACTTCTCCGCCGCCACCCGGGCGAGCTCGCGATCGGCGCCGGGCAGCCGCACCTCCCAGTCGGAGACCTCCAGACGGTCGGCGAGGCCCCCCGGGCCCGCCGGCACGACGTCGAGCACATCGAGACCGGGCGGCAGTGAGGTGTCCAGACTGGACTTGACCTGCTCGGGGTCACACAGCCTGGTGACACCGATCTCAAGGTATTCGGCTTCGCTGGCGACGCCGGTCGGCGCCGCGCCCGCATAGGAGATCTTCGGGTGGGGCGAGAAGCCCGCGCTGAAGGCCACCGGAATACCGGCACGGCGGACCGCCCTCTCGACGGCCCGCGAGATGTCGCGGTGACTGGTGAAGCGCAGGCGGCCGCGCTTGGCGTAGCGCACACGCAGGCGCTGCACCGTAGGCGCGGGCGGAGGCCCGTCGGGAACAGGTTTCAGAGCTTTGCGTCCTTCCCTTGTAAGAGTTCCTTCTCCCAGGATAAGCCGCCGCGACACGTGTATGTGTACGCCGTGACACGGCTCGCCCACTGAGCGCGCTAGACCACGGTGAGAGGAAGGAGCTTGCGCCCTGTCGGGCCGATCTGGATCTCGGTGCCCATGGTGGGGCAGACCCCGCAGTCGTAGCACGGGGTCCAGCGGCAGTCCTCGACCTCACTGCCGGACACGGCCTCCTGCCAGTCCTGCCAGAGCCATTCGCGGTCGAGCCCGGCGTCGAGGTGGTCCCACGGAAGGACCTCGTTCTCGGCCCGCTCGCGGACGGTGTACCAGTCGACGTCGACGCCCGACTTCTCGGCGGCCCGCATCCACCTGTCGTAGGAGAAGTGCTCGCTCCACCCGTCGAACCTGCCGCCGTCCTCCCAGACGGCCCTGATCACCGCGCCGACCCTGCGGTCGCCGCGCGAGAGCAGGCCCTCCACGATGGACGGCTTGCCGTCGTGGTAGCGGAAGCCGATGGCCCTGCCGTACTGCTTGTCGCCGCGCAGCGAGTCGCGCAGCGCCTTGAGCCGTCTGTCGACGGTCTCGTGGTCGGCCTGCCCGGCCCACTGGAACGGGGTGTGCGGCTTGGGCACGAACCCGCCGATGGAGACCGTGCAGCGGATGTCGCGGCTGCCCGTGGCCTCCCGGCCCGCCTGGATGACCTTCTTGGCCAGGTCGGCGATGCCGAGCACGTCTTCGTCCTGCTCGGTGGGCAGGCCGCACATGAAGTAGAGCTTCACCTGCCGCCACCCCTGCGAGTAGGCGGTGGTGACGGTGCGGATGAGGTCTTCCTCGGTGACCATCTTGTTGATCACCTTGCGCATGCGCTCGGAGCCGCCCTCGGGGGCGAACGTGAGACCCGAGCGCCTGCCGTTCCTGGAGAACTCGTTGGCCAGGTCGATGTTGAACGCGTCGACCCTGGTCGAGGGCAGGGACAGCGAGGTGTTGGTGCCCTCGTAACGGTCGGCCAGGCCCTTGGCGACCTCGGCGATCTCGGAGTGGTCGGCCGAGGACAACGACAGCAGGCCGACCTCGTTGAAGCCGGACTCGTTGATGCCGTTCTCGACCATGGCGCCGATCGTGGTGATCGAACGCTCCCGCACCGGACGGGTGATCATGCCCGCCTGGCAGAAGCGGCAGCCGCGCGTGCAGCCGCGGAAGATCTCCACGCTGAACCGCTCGTGCACCGTCTCGGCCAGCGGCACCAGCGGTTTCTTCGGATAGGGCCACTCGTCGAGGTCCATCACCGTGTGCTTGTGCACCCGCCAGGGCACGTCGGACCTGTTGGGCGCGACCCGCTTGATGCGGCCGTCGGGGTGGTAGTCGACGTCGTAGAACTTCGGCACGTAGACGCCGCCGGACTCGGCGAGCCGCATCAGCAGCTCGTCGCGCCCGCCGGGACGCCCCTCGGCCTTCCACTCGCGGATGACCTCGGAGATGGCGATCGCGATCTGCTCGCCGTCGCCGAGCACGGCGGCGTCGAGGAAGTCGGCGATCGGCTCGGGGTTGAAGGCCGCGTGACCGCCGGCGAGCACGATCGGGTCGTCCTCGCCCCGGTCGACGGCGTTGAGCGGGATCCCCGCGAGATCGAGCGCGGTCAGCATGTTGGTGTAGCCCAGCTCGGTCGAGAACGACACGCCGAGCACGTCGAAGGCCCGCACCGGCCGGTGCGCGTCGACGGTGAACTGCGGCACGCCCTCGGCCCGCATGAGCGCCTCCAGGTCCGGCCAGACCGCGTAGGTGCGCTCGGCCAGGGTGCGGGGCAGCTCGTTGAGGATCTCGTAGAGGATCGCCACGCCCTGGTTGGGCAGCCCGACCTCGTAGGCGTCCGGGTACATCAGCGCCCACCGTACGTCGGCGGAGTCCCAGTCCTTGACGGTCGAGTTGAGCTCACCCCCGACGTACTGGATGGGCTTCTGCACCTTGGGCAGCAGCGCTTCCAGGCGGTGGAATATCGACTCGACAGGCATACCGTCCAGGGTAGCGGCGCCCGGACGGTGACAAATCCGGCCCGGCCCCAACGCGCCGGGCCCGCGCCCGCCGAACACGCCGTGAACTCAGTTGAACGACTGCCGTCTGACTCTGATGGCGAGCAGCAGCCCGACCGCCATGAGGTTGGCGAACGTGGCCGTACCGCCGTATGACACGAACGGCAGCGGCAAACCGGTGATCGGCATGATCCCGATCGTCATCCCCACGTTGATGAACGTCTGGAACGCGAACCAGCACACGATCATGCCCGCGACCAGCGTGCCGAACCGGTCGTCGCAGTGTCTGGCGACCTTCAGCCCGCGCAGCAGCACCACGCCGAGCAGCAGCACCACGGTGACCGACCCGATGAACCCGAACTCCTCGCCCGCCACCGTGAAGATGAAGTCGGTGTGCTGCTCGGGCACGAACCGGCCGGTCGTCTGCCCGCCGCCGAACAGCCCCTTGCCCAGCAACTGCCCCGAACCGATCGCGATCAGCGACTGCGTGCTGTTGTAGCCCACCCCGCGGGGATCCACCTTCGGATCCACAAATGCGGTGAACCGCGCCACCTGGTACGGCTCCAGCAGGTTGAAGTAGAACACGCTGAACACCCCGACCGCCGCCACCAGCACCAGCGCGACGATCCACCGCTTGCGCACGCCCCCGATCACCAGCCCCGCGGCCGTGATCACGGCGAGCACGAGCGCGGCGCCGAGGTCGGGCTGCAACATCACCAGGCCCATGGTGATGCCCGCCGCGACCAGGGCCAGCGCGATGTCGAGCCCGCGCGGCCGGTCGCTGCCCTCGGCGGGCTGGGCCAGCAGCATCGCGATGATCAGCAGCAGCCCGACCTTGGCGAACTCCGACGGCTGCACCGCGAACCCGCCCCCGAGCAGGATCCACGAGTGCGACCCGTTGATCGTCGCCCCCAGCGGCGTGATCACCAGCGCCAGCCCCACCAGCGACACCAGGAACACCAGCGGCGCGTACGCCCGCATCGCCCGGTGGTCGACCATCGCCACCACCGCGCAGAGCGTCACGCCGATGACCTCGTTGAGCAGGTGTTTCTTCACCAGCCCGGTGGCGCCGGGCGCCCACGTCCGGGTCGAGGACCACACCAGCAGGGTGCCGATCAGGCACAACCCGGCCACCGCGACCAGCATCAGCCCGTCCATGCGCCGCACCACGGAGTGCTCGCCGATGGCCCGCTGGATGAACGAGGGCCGCCGTGCGGCCATGGTGCGGGTCACTGGTGGATCACCGTCCCGTCGGGCGCGAACTTCGGCAACTTGGTCGGGAGCTTCCCGCCCGGCACGGCGGCCGGGCCCTTGAAGCCGTAGATGCCCTCGTAGATCTCGCGGGCGGCCGGGGCCGCGGTCGAGGCGCCCATGCCACCCTGGGACACCATGACGACCACCACGTACTGCGGGTTCTTGGTGGGCGCGAACGACGCGAACCAGGAGGTGTCCTTCTTGCCCCACACCTCCGCGGTACCGGTCTTGCCGCCGATGCGTACCTTGTCCATCGGGAAGCCGGTGAACGCCCCCGCCGCGGTGCCGTCAGAGGGCACCTGGCTCAGCGCGTTCTTGATGTAGAGCCGTTCCTTCTCGCTGATCGGCAGCTTGCCGACCACCGGCACGTCGATGGTCTTGACCACCTTGCCGTCCGGCCGCACCTGCGCCCACCCGATGCGCGGGCTGCGCACCTTCCCGTCGCTCACCAGCGCCATGTACGCCCGCGCGAGCTGCATCGGCGTCACCAGCACGTCGCCCTGCCCGATGGCGAAGTTGGCCGAGTCACCGGGCCGCAGCAGGAACCCCTCGGTGCAGTTCTCCAGCGCCAGGAGTTTGAGGAAGTCGGCCCGCGCCCGGTCCTTCTCCTCCGGGTAGCCCTTGCGCGACCGTTCGCAGCTCGTGGCGCTGGTCCGGTTCCACAGGTCCTTCTTCCAGGCCCGGTCGGGGATGCGTCCCGAGGACTCGCCCGGCAGGTCGACCCCGGTCCGCTCGCCGAACCCGAAGGCCCTGGCGGTATTGGCGAAGACTTCCTTCGTGCGCTTCTTCGGGTTGCGCCCGCCGTCCTTCAGGTACTGCTCGTACGCCGCCCGATAGAAGATCGTGTCGCACGACTTGACCAGCGCCATGTGCAGGTTCATCTGCCCCAGGCCGATCCCCCTGAAGTTGCTGAAGGACCGGTCGCCCACCATGTACGCCCCGGGGCAGTCGTACGTGCCGTTCAGCGGATACCCGGCGCGCAACATCGCCGACACCGACGACACCTTGAACGTCGAACCGGGCGCGAACTGCCCGTTGATCGCCCGCGACACCAGCGGCTTACCCGACTTGTCCGACAGCAGCCATTGGTAGCCCTTCGCCGAGATGCCGCCGGCCCAGATCTCCGGGTCGTACCCCGGCGCGCTGGCCACCGACACCACCCGCCCGCTCCGCGCGTCCAGCACCACCGCGGCGCCGCCGTCGGCCCCGGGGGCGTTCTTCATCGCGTGCGCGAGCGCCTTCTCCGTCACCGCCTGCACCCGCGAGTCGATGCTGGTCACCAAATGGTCCCCGGCGACCGGCTGCACCTGCTCCTCGACCCCGAGGGCCTTGCCCATCCGGTCGACCTGCACCCTGCGCAGCCCCGACTTCCCGCGCAGCGCGTCGTCGTAGACGTACTCGATGCCGTCGCGGCCCGCCAGGTCGACGCCCGAGAAGCTGGCCTTGAGCCCTTCGCGCTTCTCCAGCTCCGCCTCGGTCACCGGCTGCAGGTAGCCCAGCATCTGCGCCCCGGCCCGGCCGCCCGGGTACTGCCGTACGGAATGGATCTCGGCGGTGACCCCGGGGAACTCCTCCTGCCGTTCCAGGATCTGGAGCGCCTCCCGCGTGTCCACCTTCTCGTCCAGCGGAACCGGCTGGTACGGCGACCCCGTCCAGCACGGCTTGCCCACCCCCGGCCCGCACGGCGTGATGCGCTGCCGCAGGTCCTTGACCGGCCGGTCGAGCACCGCGGAGAGCCGGCGCAGCACGCTCATCCCGCCGCCCGGCATCCTGTTCAGCTTCGTCCGGTCCACGGACACGACCAGCGCCGTCCTGTTGCGCACCAGCGGACGCCCCGACGAGTCGAGGATCTGCCCCCGCACCGCGGGCACGATCACGGTGCGCGTCCTGGTCTCCATCGCCCTGGTCACGAACTCCTGGCCGCGCACGACCTGCACCTGCCACAGCCGCACGGCCAGCACGACGAGCAGCACCACCACCAGGACGTGCAGGACCAGCAATCTCGTACGCATGCGGATCATGTCGAGAACCTCGGTTGTCTCCCCCGGGTGGCGAGCCAGATCACCACCGGCGCCACGATGAGCGTGTAGAGAACGGTGACGGGCACCTGCTGGGTCAGCGTCGACAGCGACACCCGCGGATCGGAGATGAGCCCGGCCACCCCCACCGCCACCAGGGGCGCGATCAGCACGCACAACACCACGGTCGTCGCCGCCCCGCCCGCGCCCCGCCCGGCCACGTAACCCACCAGCGCCAGCACGAACGCGTACTGCCCCATCAGATGCGCCGTCGGCGGCACGAGATCGACCAGCAGCCCCGAGAAGAACCCCACCATCGCCCCGGCCACCGGCCCGCGGTCCAGCGCCACGCCCACCACCGCCAGCAACACCAGGTCGGGCGCGCCCCCCGCGGGCAGCGGCAGCCGGTTGACCAGCATGACCTGTGCCAGCAACGCCAGCACCACGACCAGCGCCCCGATCACCGCACCCCCGCCCTCGGCGCGAACAGCACGCCCCTCATCCCCGGATCACCGCACCCTCGCCCCCGCCGCAAGCCGCACGCCCGTCCCGATCACCCCGGCAGCCCCAAAGCCACCACCGGCCACACCGAAAGGACCCACCACAACGGCCGCGCCGGGATCGCTCATCACCGCGCCCCCTCCTTGGTCGGCAGCACCGCGTCACGCGGATCCCGCTGGGGACCCTCGACCACCACCCCGACCACGTCGAGCGCCGTCAGGTCCGCGAACGGCCTGGCGTAGGCGATCCGGGTCAGCTCCCCGGGCGTCGACTCGACCCGTTCGATCACCCCGATCGGCACCCCCGGCACGTACGGCCGCCCGTTCTTGGACCCGAAGCTGACGATGCGCCCGCCCCGCTCCATCGGCGCCGTCGAGTCGAGCAGCCTGAACTGCACGAGCCGCCCGTTCTCCCCCACCCCGTGCACCACGCCGATCTCCTGGCCGCCCTCCAGCCGCGCCCCCGCGGCCGAGGCGGGATCGCTGAGCAGCAGCACCGTCGAGGTGGCGGGCGAGGCGTCGATGACCCGGCCGACCAGCCCGTCACCGTTGAGCACCGTCATGTCGGTACGGACCCCGTCACCCGTGCCCACGTCGATCTGCACGCTGTCCTCGAACCCCGGCTGCCCACGCCTGGCCACCACATTGGCCGGGACCACCTTGTAGCCGCCGGTGCCGGTCAGCCCGAGCAGCTTCTTGAGCTCGGCCGAGCGGGTGGCGTCGAGCGTGGTGGAGGACAACCCGGCACGCAGCTTCGCGTTCTCCTCCTGAAGCTGCTCGATGTGCCGCTGCGCGCTGGGCGCGCTGGCCAGGGCATGCAGGAAGCCGCCGACGGGACGCACCACGCCACCGCCGAACCGCTCGGCCGCGCCGAAGACCCAGGACCCCGCCGAGCGCAGCGGACGCAGCGGTGAGCTGTCGCCCGCACGATGGTCGATGGTCAGGACGACCAGCGCCGCCATCAGCAGCACTCCCAGGATCAGCCGGGCCCGGCGCGAGTCTCTCATCAGTGTCGCGACTCCGGAACCAAGACCTGCTGCAGGGCCTCGAACTCCTCCGCGCACCGGCCCGAGCCGATGGCGACCGAGTCGAGGGCGTTCTCCACCAGGTGGACGGGCATGCCGGTCTCCGCCTTGACCCGCTCGTCGAGGCCCTTGAGCAGGGCGCCGCCACCGGTCAGGGCGATCCCGCGGTCCATGATGTCGCCCGCCAGCTCGGGCGGGCACTTGTCGAGCGTGGTCTTCACGGCGTCGACGATCGCGTTGACCGGCTCCTCGGTGGCCTTGCGGATCTCCTCGCTCGACACGATGATCGTCTTGGGCAGCCCGCTGATCAGGTCGCGCCCGCGCACCTCGGCGTGGGACTCCTCCGCCATGGGGCAGGCCGACCCGATGGCCATCTTGATCTCCTCGGCGGTGCGCTCGCCGAGCATCAGCGAGAACTCCTTCTTGGCGAACGTGATGACCGCCTGGTCGAGCTCGTCACCGCCGATCCTGATCGACTGGCTGGTGACCACGCCGCCCATCGAGATGATGGCCACCTCGGTGGTGCCGCCGCCGATGTCGACCACCATGTTGCCGGTCGGCTCGTGCACCGGCAGCCCGGCCCCGATGGCGGCGGCCATCGGCTCCTCGACGATGTAGACCTTCCTGGCGCCCGCCTGGTAGCCGGCTTCCTTCACCGCGCGCTGTTCGACGCTGGTGATGCCGCTCGGTACGGCGATGATGATGCGCGGCTTGGCGAAATGGCGGCGTCTGTGCACCCTTTGGATGAAGTAACGCAACATCCGTTCGGTGACGTCGAAGTCGGCGATCACGCCGTCCTTGAGCGGGCGGACCGCGACGATGTTGCCGGGCGTACGACCGATCATTCGCTTTGCCTCGATGCCCACCGCCACGATCTTGCCCGTGGTGGTGTTGATCGCTACGACTGACGGCTCATTGAGCACGATGCCCCGGCCACGCACGTACACCAACGTGTTGGCGGTGCCCAGATCGACCGCCATGTCACGGCCGAGAAACGCGAGCTTGCTGCCCATGGGGAACGGAGCCCTCCGTAACGTCGTTCGCGAATGACTACGGATCGAATTCGAATCGTAACGTGACGTACCCACCAGTGGGCGCAATGAGCCCTCGCGCTCCACAAAAATCTCCAGCCCCTACCTCAACCTGGATTTTGCCCGAATTGCACCCACAAGAGCGGATCGCTGGGGTCAACGCCTGCCAGACTTGAGGAACGCTACAAGGCGCTGCCGACAAAAAGACGCGCCCGCACGGCGTGAAGCCGGCGGGCGCGCTGGGTGACGCTGACTGCTAGAAGCGGTCGGGGAAGAAGATCTTGATCTCCCTGGCGGCGGACTCGGGCGAGTCGGAGCCGTGGACGACGTTCTCGCCGATCTCCAGGGCGTGGTCGCCGCGGATCGTGCCGGGGGCGGACTTCACCGGGTCGGTGGCGCCGGCCAGCGCGCGGAACGCCTCGATGGCCCGCGGGCCCTCAAGGACCATGGCCACGAGCGGCGCCGAGGTGATGAACTCGACCAGCTCACCGAAGAACGGCCTCTCGGAGTGCTCGGCGTAGTGCGCCTTGGCGGTGTCGGCGTCGAGGGTGCGCAGTTCCATCGCCACGACCTTGAGGCCCTTGCGCTCCACGCGGGCGATCACGTCACCGATGAGGCCGCGCTTCACCCCGTCGGGCTTGATCAGGACAAGAGTGCGCTCGGACACGTGTGGTTCTCCTTTGAACAGATTCGGGTCGCGACTGCGGGCACCTGGCCCGACCGCGAGGACGCCCCTTGGGCACGGGCCCTCGCGTCGCCATAGCCGTCGCTCAGCTTACCGTCAGCGCCCACACCCTGGGCGCCACAGGAAGGCCACAGGAAGGACGCGCGAAGGCGAGGGCGTCAGGACGGCTCGTCGTCCTCCGGCGAGGGCGCCTGCGGCGGCACAGCGGGCACGGGCCCGGCGGGCTCCCCCTCCTCCTCGCGTTCCTTCTTGCGCGCGGGAGACCCCTCAGGAACGGCCGAGCCCCACGTCCTGACCGGCTCCTCGGCCACGGCCTCGCTCCTCCCGCCGGCCCCGACCGCGACCGCCACCCCCGCCGGCTCCCCCTCGGACGGCGACGCCTCCTCACGGGAAGACCGCCGCCCCATCACCGCCGCCAGCACGATCACGCCCACCAGCAGGAACCCGCCGACCAGCGACCACCAGTGCAACGCGCCCACGAAACTGTCGACCAGCTCCTGCCGCGAGCTGACCCCGCCCAGCATCCACATCTGCACACCCGTGCCCAGCAGGTAACCCGCGAGCACCCCGGCGAAGCACAACGACAACCCGAACGCCGCCGCCCCGACCCCCACCTCGCCGAGCGTCGCCGTCACCGCCACCGTCGCCCCCACCGCGAGCAGCGTGAACGGCACCGCCAGCACCAGCCCGTCGGCCGACGGCACCACCAGCCGCACCGAGCACAGGCCGACCACCATGGCCAGCAGCCCGAGCGGCGCGAGAACCCGCCCCACGCCCTTGGCGAACATCCGCACGCCCACGCCCGCCGCGATCGCGAACACCGCCGCGACCCCGAACGGCACCCAGAGCCCGCGCAGCCCAGGCCCACCGAGGCCGCCCATCTCCACCAGCGTCACCTGCGCCGCGCTCGGCAGCAGCACCACCCCGACGGCCACCATCGTGTACGCGTGCGTACGGCTCTCCCCCCTCCCGGCCGAGCCGAGCACCAGCAGCCCGGCGATCGCCAGGCCCGCCAGCAGGATCACCGGGGCGACCCCCCAGCCCGCGGTCGCCGTACTGACCGCAACGACCGCGATGCCCGCCGCCGGCACGGCCGCGAGCAGCAGCCGGCCGCCTTCCCCGGCGTCCGGAGCGGGCGCTGGCCGCCGCCCGGCGAGCCTCCAGACCATGAGGTACGCCGCCGCCAGCGCCAGCGCGACGCCGGTCACCATCGGGTAGGGCTGCAGCGTGACCTTCCAGCTCGTCACGTCGACCAGCGGCCACAACGCGAACGCCTGCGCCTCCAGGAGGCTCACACCGAGCACTCCCGCCCACAGGCCGCGCAGCACGGGCGCCCGGTCCCAGACCGCCACCAGCGTGGCCGGGATGATCAGGCCCCCGCCGACGCCGCGCAGCACCCGTACGACGCCGACGACCAGCTCGGAGGACGCGTAGCCGCCCGCCGCGTCGGCCACCGCCACCAGCGCGAGCCCGGCGACCAGCAGGTGGGCCACCTTCACCCGCCGTAACACGACGGCGGCGAGCGGCACGGTCAGCATCAGCGCCGGCAGCGCCAGCCCGTGCGTACGGCTCAGCCCGATCTGGTCGAACTCGCCCGGCAGCAGGTCGGCGACCACGGACAGCGTGTTGGGTATCGCGACGATCGCCAGCGGCAGCGCCACGAGAACGAGCAGCCCGAGCAGCACGTCGAGCAGCCATGAGTGTCTGAGGCCAGCCGGATCCGGCGACCGGTCGAGTGGGGGGACGGCCATGTAGGCCGACTTTAGCGGGAAGTCACGCCCTCGACACGGCGAGCTACGATAATCGCGGTGATCCACAGCGCGGCGAAGATCGCGCCGAGGAAGAACATGGTCGGCACGAGGAAGCCCGTGGCGATCGCCAGCACCTGGATGACGCTGCCCGCGACGTACCCGATGGGCCGTTTGAGCAGGCCCGCGGCGACCACGCACAACACCGCGAGCCCGATGCCCACACCGACGGCGAGGGCGGGGGCGATGCTGCCCACGGTGATCGCCACCGGCGTGATGAGCCCGGCCACGATGGCCTCCATGCCGAGCACGCTCGCACCGAGCCTCCGCATGCCCGGCGTGACCTCGAAGTTCATCGCACACCATCCGCCTTGAGCAGATGCCGGGCATCTCCGGCAGTCACCACCGAACCGGTGATGTACACCCCGGCCCCGCTGAACTCCCCCTCAGCGTCGGCGATGCCGATGCCCCTGTCGATGGCCTCGTCGAGCCGCTCGACGACGTGCACCCGATCCTCGCCGAACACCGGCACGGCCAGCTCCGCGAGCTCCTGCGCCGACAACGACCTGGGCGAGGAGTTACGCGACACCACGATCTCGTCGATCATCGGCTCGAGCAGCTCCAACAGGGTCTCGACGTCCTTGTCGCGCATGACCGCGACCACGCCGATCACCTTGGCGAAGTCGAACGACTCGTGCAGCGCATCCAGGCTCGCCTCCAGCCCGCCCGGGTTGTGCGCGGCGTCGATCACCACCGTGGGCGTACGCCGTACGACCTCCATCCGGCCCGGCGAGGCCGCCTGGGCGAACGCCTGACGTACCAGCTCGACGTCGAGCGGGTCGTCGCCGCCCGTCAGGGCCTCGACGGCGGCCAGCGCGCACACCGCGTTGCCGGCCTGGTAGGCGCCGTAGAGGGGCAGGTAGACCTCGTCGTAGACGCCCTTGAGGCCGCGCAGCGTGAGCAGTTGCCCGCCCATCGCCACCTCACGGCTGAGCACGCCGAACTCCAGGCCCTCACGCGCGACCACCGCGCCGACCTCGGCCGCGCGGCGCATCAGCACCTCGGCCGCGCCAAGCTCCTGCTGGGCGAGCACGGTCGTGGCGCCCGGCTTGATGATCCCGGCCTTCTCCCCGGCGATGCTCGGGATGTCAGGGCCCAGACGATCCATGTGATCGAGGGAGATGGGCGTGATGACGGACACCAGGCCGTCGGCGACGTTCGTCGCGTCCCACGACCCGCCCATGCCCGCCTCGATGACCGCGACGTCGACCGGCGTGTCCGCGAACGCCGCGAACGCCATGGCCGTCAGCAGCTCGAAGAACTGGATGCGCCGGTGCCCCTGCGCGTCGGCCAGCTCGACGTAGGGCAGGACCTCCTCGTAGACCTCGGCGAAGCGCTCCTCGCTCAGCGGCTCGCCGTCGACGGTGATGCGCTCGCGCACCGTGACCAGGTGCGGGCTGGTGAAGCGCCCCACCCTCAGGTTGCGCTCCCGCAGCAGCGCCTCGGTCAGCCGCGCCGTGGTCGTCTTGCCGTTGGTGCCGGCGATGTGTATGACCGGGTACGCCCGCTGAGGCGACCCGAGCAAGTCCATGAGGGCCGCGATCCTGTCGAGCGTCGGCTCGAAATCCCACTCGACGCCCCGCTCCAGGATCGCGTGTTCAACCGCACGATAATCCACCCCTCAACCCTACTGACCACGCGTAGCGGTCTGGACGCGGGGCAAACATATCGTGAATCGTATAGAAAATTGGAGGGTACCTACCTCTGCCGCCCGGTGCCACCTTGGAAAACAGCCTGCTCTACCCCCCAGCAGGCGCTTTCAAGGAGGCCATCGTGGAAGGCGAGAACACTCGCGAGGAAAGGCAGCGCGGCATCACCAGAAAAGCGCTGTTCAAGGCGGCTCTCATAGCGACACCGGTCCCGTTCCTGATCGGTGAGGTGCCGGCTCTGGCCCGCACCATGGCCGGAACGGGCCAGCAGCTGGAGCCCACCCCGTTCTGTGACGACGGGGACGACCTCACCATCGCGCAGACCGAGGGACCGTACTTCAAGCCGAACTCCCCTCAGCGCTCGACCCTGCCCGGCTCGGGCACCCCGCTGACGGTGAGCGGGTACGTGTTCGGGCTCGCCTGTCAGCCGCTGGCGAACGTCCTGCTCGACTTCTGGCAGGCGGACACCAACGGCAACTACGACAACGTCACGTACAACTTCCGGGGGCACCAGTACACGAACGCCCAGGGTGCCTTCAAGCTCACCACCATCGTGCCCGGCCTCTACCCCGGCCGTACCAGGCACATCCACGTCAAGGCGCAGGCTCCGGGCCGCGGGATCCTCACCACGCAGCTCTACTTCCCGGGCGAGCCGCGCAACAACACCGACAGCATCTACGATCCGCGACTTCTCATGAACGTCCGGACCGTCGGCTCGGGGAGGGAGGCGACGTTCGACTTCGTCCTCAACGTCCAGGGCGTTCCGCCCACGCAGACGCCTACTCCCACGCCCACGACGAGCCCGCCTCCGGGCGGCGGAACCTGGAAGGTTGGGGTGACCTACCAGGCGGGTGACCAGGTGACGTACGGCGGGTCGACGTACCGGTGCCTGCAGGGGCACACGTCACTGGCCGGCTGGGAGCCACCCAACGTCCCGGCCTTGTGGCAGCGCGTCTGACCCACTGGTCCCCGAACGCACAAAAGGGCCACCCCGGCTGCTGGGGGTGGCCCTGTTCGCGTTCGCACACATCGCCCCGTAAACGCAGAAAGGGCCCCGACCAAACGGTCGGAGCCCTTCCCAAAGATTGTCCGGCGGTGACCTACTCTCCCACACCCTCCCGAGTGCAGTACCATCGGCGCAGAGAAGCTTAACTTCCGGGTTCGGAATGTAACCGGGTGTTTCCTTCCCGCCATAACCGCCGTAACCCTATGAAACAATCAAACACAACTGTTTGCTGTCTCAGAATTGCCTAGTGGACGCGAGCAAAAGCTTTGAGGTCAAGTCCTCGGCCTATTAGTACCGGTCAGCTCCACACGTTACCATGCTTCCACCTCCGGCCTATCAACCCGGTCGTCTACCGGGAGCCTTACCCACTCACGTGGTGGGAGACCTCATCTCAAGG
>NZ_QHHZ01000011.1:0-468109 GCF_003947315.1 Nonomuraea sp. WAC 01424 | reverse complement strand
ACGCTGGAGGAATGGATCGAGCTCTGGAACGACAACGCCAAGCCGTTCCGCTGGACCAAGACCGCCGACCAGATCATCGACCGTATCTGTCGCTACTGCGACCGAATCTCAAAGCCGGCTCACTAGGCGCGGGCGGCCAGCTTGGCGACCACGTCCACGATGCGGACCGCGCGTTCCAGCTCGGCCCGGTGGAAGACCGGCCCGCCGGCGCGGGCGACCACGACGTGCAGGCCCTGCGGCACCACGGGCAGCAACATCAGGCGCAGGTCCGCCGAGTCCAGGGCGATCGCGCGCGGCGGCGGCTCGGGCAGGTTCACGACCTCGGGCGCCGCCATCGAGGCATGCCGTACGGCGCCGTCCTCGACCGCGACCGACCATTCGGCGCCGCACAACCCGGGCAGGGCGTCCACCAGCGTGGCCAGCCCGCGGGCCGGTTCCGTCGCCACGTGCATGAGCAGGTCGTAGTCGGGGGCGGAGCCGGGCATGTCGCGGGTGGGCCAGACGCCCTCGACGCGTACGCCCGGCGTCGCCGACAGCCGTTCGCACACCTCCGTCGCGCTGACCGGGCCCGGCCAGGACACGATGAAGTCGTCCACGGCCCGGCCGGTCTCGCGTTCGAGCACGGTGACCTGCAGGATGTCGGCGCCGAGCGTCCCCAGCGCCTTCGCGACCTGGCCGAGGCGGCCCGGCCGGTCCGGCAGCGAAATCCTCACTCGCAGCAGCATTGCCCGCCCCTTCCACGAAGGCTCCCACAGTGCCGTGGAAAGGTTTCACGCACGTTCCACGGATATGTCGCGCATGCTCCGCCTATATCCCAGAATGAGGCGCTAAGTCCGGGTTGTCGAACTTGGGGGACGGTTTGAGCTGGGGTTTTCCCAGGATCGACCAAGGATCGACCAGCGATCGACCAGGGATCATTCAAGGATCAGGCGAACACGTCCTGCTGGTAGCGTCCGTCCGCCTCCAGGGCGGCCAGCCAGGCCGTGCCGTCCTCGCCGTCCTCGCCGGTACGCCGCCGATGGAGGTCGAGCAGCGCCTGGCGCACCGCCGGGGCCATCCGCAGGCCGTCGCCGCAGACGTAGACGTGGGCGCCCTGCTCCAGCAGCTCCCACACCTCCTCCGCGTGCCCGGCGACGGCGTCCTGGACGTAGCGGTACGGGTGCCCGGCCACGGCCGAGAACGCGGTGTGCACGTTCACCTCCTCGCGCTCGCCCCAGGCGGTCACCTCCTCGCGGTACAGCCAGTCGTGGCCGGGGTGGCGGCAGCCGGTGAACACCTCGGCCCGGCCGCTCGCCCCGCTCAGCGCCCGCTCCTCCAGGAAGCCGCGCAGCGGCGCGAAGCCCGTGCCGGGGCCGACCAGGATCACCGGGGTGGCCGGGTCGGCGGGCAGCCGGAACGGCGGCGCGGGCACCCGTACGTATCCGTAGAACACCTCGCCGGGCCGCAGACCGGCCAGGTACGCCGAGCACATGCCCTGGTAGGTGCCGCTGCCGGACCAGGCGGGCCCCTCGACCAGCCCGACGGTGAGCCGTACCAGGCGGGGATCGGCCAGCGGCGAGGAGGAGACCGAGTAGTAACGCGGCCTGATCGGCCCGGCCATCTCCAGGAACGCCGGCAGCGGCAGCTCGACCGCCGGGAACCGTTCCAGCAGGGCCAGCGGCGAGACCCGCTTGGCCAGGATCTCGTCGGCGTAGTTCGCGGTCAGCTCGGCGAGCTGACCGCGCGTCCACGGGCAGCCGGTGTGCGCGGCCAGCGCCTCCAGGTCGGACCTGGTGGCCACCTCCTGGAGCTCGGCGAACTCGGTCAGCAGCAGTCCGGCCGTCACGGGCGTGTCCACGGGCAGGTGGGTGGCCCCGGCGGCGCGCAGCCGCACCACCTGCCCGCGCGGGACGCGCAGGCAGCGCAGGGCCCACTCGACCAGCTCGGGGTCGTTCTTGGCGAAGACGGCGACGTGGTCGCCCGCCGCGTACGTGACGCCCTCGGGCAGGCGGGCCACGACGGAACGCACGCCAGGCCTGGGGGCCTCGGCCGAGAAGTCCCACAACCCGGCCGGGTCGCCGGTCAGCTCCTCGTTGGACACCACGGTCAGCGGCACGGCCCGCTCGGAGACGACGGCCGGCCTGACCTCGCTCTCGCTGAGCACGTCCATCTCGTAGCGCGGTCCGGCCGCCGCCGCCGGGGCGCTGTACTCCTCGGCCAGCGCCGCCCACAGCCGGGCCGTCCACGCCGACACGTCGCCGTCGAAGTCGCCGTCGGCGTCGGCCTCGCCGCGCTCGACGAGCGGCACCGCACCGGCGGCGGTCAGCTTCTCGCCGGCCCGGCGCGGGAAGTCCTGGTACGTCGGCCACTGCGAGTTGCCGCACCCCAGCACCGCCAGCCGTACGCCGGACAGGTCGGGCAGCTCCTCCAGGGCGTCGAAACGCTGGGCGTTGTCGGGCGCCTTGATGTTGTAGGAGGAGGCGACCACGACGAGCAGGCCGCCCGCCGGCGGGGTCAGGTCGTCCAGGGTGGTCAGGGTGGTGGCGAAGCCGGACCGGCCGGCCCGCTCGGCCAGCCGCTCGGCGATGTCGGCGGCGGTGCCCAGGTTGGAGCCGTAGGCGACGGTGAGCGGCACGCCGGTGACCGCGAGGTCGTGCTGCTCGCCCTCCCCGTCCCGCTGGACGACGGCGGCGGCGGTGCGCTCGTGGGCGCGGCGCTCGCGCAGCCGCAGGGTGAAGCCGTCGGGCTTGAGGGTGAGCGTCTGCTTGACCTTCATCCGGTAGGCGTCCGGGTCGGAGACCGCGAAGCGGCGCAGGATCATCGCCAGGGCCAGCCGGGCCTCGGTCAGCGCGAACTGGCGGCCGATGCAGGCCCGCTCGCCGTTGCCGAACGGCTTGTACGCGGCCGGGTGGTGGGCCTTCTTGTTCTCCGGCAGCCAGCGGTCGATGTCGAACTCCTCCGGCCGCTCCCACGCCTTGGGGTGGCGGTGCAGCGACGGCAGCAGCACGGCGACGCCCTGACCGGCCTCGATCTCGTACTCGCCGATCGTGGTGGGCTCGATGGCGCTGACGGTGAAGGCGGGGATCGGCGACCAGACGCGCAGCGTCTCCTCCAGGATGCGGGGGATGACGTCGAGCTTCATGATCGTCTCGTAGGTGGGCGGCTCGTCGCCGGGCAGCAGCCGGTCGACCTCGTCGTAGGCCCTGGCCAGGGTGTGGGGGTCGCGCAGCAGGTTGTACAGGGCGAAGGAGAGCAGGCCGCTGGTGGTCTCGTGCCCGGCGATGAGGAAGGTGAGCACCTGGTTGCGGATGTTCTCGTCGGACAGCCGGCCGCCGGTCTGCGGGTCGGACGCCTCCAGCATGAGCCCGAGCAGGTCCTTGGTGCCGCCCGAGCCGTCGGCGCGGCGCTGCCTGATCACGTCGTCCACCAGGGCGCGCATGGTGTCGATGTCGCGCCGGTAGGCCTCCTCGTGACCGCGCCTGAGCTTGGTGACGAACGGCAGTTGCTGGTTGCGCAGCATGGCCTCGGTCAGCGCGCCGCCCATGGCCTTCAGGAACGGGTGCAGCTCGGGCGAGGAGAAGGAGTCGAAGTGGAAGCCGAAGCCGGTCAGCGAGATCGTGTCCAGCGTGAGCCGGGTCATGTCGTCGGCCACGGGCAGGTCCTGCCCCTGGCGGCCGGCCCATGACGTGACGAGCTGCTCGGCGACCTCCAGCATCTGCGGGTAGTACGCCTTCATCGAGCGCTGGCTGAAGGCGGGCATCAGGATGCGGTGCGCCTGCCCCCACACCGGCTCGTGCGGCTCGGCCGTGAACAGGCCGTCGCCGCCGAAGTCGCGCACGATCGACAGCGGCGGGGTGATGCGCTTGACGAACCTGCTCTCGTCGCACACCTCCGCGACCAGGTCGGGGTCGTAGACCAGCACGATCGTGCGACCGGCGACCTCCAGCCGGAAGACGCCCTCGTCGTACCGCTCGGCGACCTTGACGAAGTGCTCCACGGGCGAGTGGGCGGGGATCTGCAGCGTGTTGCCCACGACGGGCAGGCCCTGCGGGGCGGGGATACGCCTCATGAGTGCTCCCTTCGGGTAGCCATACACCGTATGGCTGACGCTACCATACGCTGTATGGCAGTGAGTGCGCGCAGGGGAGCCCCCCTGAGTCTTGACGAGATCCGCTCCACGGCGTTGCGCCTGATCGACGAGGGCGGGGTCGAGGGGCTGTCGATGCGGAAACTGGCTGCCGAGCTGGACGTCAACCCCATGTCCCTCTACCACCACGTCGCGAGCAAGGAGGCGCTGCTGGCCCGCATCTGCGAGACGATGACCATCCGGCTGCCGCTGCCGCCCGACGACGACACTCCCTGGGAGGAGCAGCTCCGGGCCCTGGCCCTGGCCTACCACCGGCACGCCCAGCAACATCCGGCCATGTGGAGCTACGTGCACAACCATCCCGAGTTCATCGAGGACCGGCAGCTTCCGCTCTGGCAGGCGCTCTACCGCATCCTGCGCGCGTCCGGGGTGCCCGAGGAGGAGCTGCGGCGTACGAGCGAGGTGCTGCACGCGTTCGTGTCGGGGTTCGTCTTCGCCGAGACGCGCGGACACGTGACGGGCGCGCCCGAGGAGATCGAGCACACCTTCGACATCGCCCTCGACATGATCATCAACGGCCTGGCTGCCCGGTGACCCCTGCGTTGGAAACTCCAACTCGCTCGCGTTAGAGTGAGTTGGAGTTTCCAACGGACAGGAGGGCCGCGATGCGCGACGCCGTCATCGTGCAAGCCGTACGCACCCCGATCGGCAAGGGGAAACCGGGCGGCGGGCTGCACGGGACCCATCCCGTCGACCTGCTCGCCCACGCCCTGCGCTCCCTGATCGAACGCAGCGGCGTGGACCCGTCGCTGGTCGACGACGTCATCGGCGGCTGCGTCGACCAGGTGGGCGAGCAGGCCATGAACACCACCCGCTACGCCTGGCTGGCCGCCGGCTTCCCCGACTCGGTGCCCGCGGTCACGGTCGACCGGCAGTGCGGCTCCTCCCAGCAGGCCGTGCACTTCGCCGCGCAGGGCGTCATGTCCGGCGCCTACGACCTGGTCGTGGCCTGCGGCGTGGAGTCGATGAGCCGCGTGCCCATGTGGTCGAACGTGCCGCCGGGCGCGGACCCGTTCGGGCCCTCGGTGGCCGCCCGCTACCCCGAGGGGCTGGTCCCGCAGGGCATCAGCGCCGAGCTGATCGCCGCCAAGTGGTCGCTGAGCCGCGAGCAGATGGACGCCTTCTCCGCGGCCTCCCACGCCAAGGCCGCCGCCGCCGACTTCACCGCCGAGACGGCCCCGATCGCCGGCCTGGACCGGGACGAGTCGATCCGCCCCGCCACCACGCCGGAGATCCTGGCCGGGCTGCGGCCCGCCTTCGCCGACCCGGGCTACGCCCGGCGTTTCCCGCAGATCACCTGGTCGGTCACCGCGGGCAACACCAGCCCGATCAACGACGGCGCGGCCGCCGTGCTCATCACCAGCTCCGAGACCGCCGACCGGCTCGGCCTGCGCCCGCTGGCCCGCCTGCACAGCTTCGCCGTCACGGGCTCCGACCCGCTGCTCATGCTCACCGGCGTGATCCCGGCCACGGAGAAGGTGTTGCGCCGCGCCGGGCTCTCACTGTCCGACATCGAGCTGTTCGAGGTGAACGAGGCCTTCGCGACCGTCGTGCTGGCCTGGCTCCAGGAGACGGGGGCCGACCCGGCCAAGGTCAACGTCAACGGCGGCGCCATCGCCCTCGGCCACCCGCTCGGCGCCAGCGGCGCCCGCATCACCACCACGCTCGTGCACGCCATGCGGGACCGGGGCGCGCGCTACGCCCTGCAGACCATGTGCGAGGCGGGCGGCCTGGCCAACGCCCTCGTCCTGGAACGCACCCCCTGACGCCTTATGGAGGGCCGCGCCGACGACACGGTCAGGCGGCGTCCCATACGGCTTCGAAGGCCGCGCCGGTGATCTCGGTCAGCTCCCAGATCTCCAGCGGCTGGTCGGTGAGGAACCCGTGTTCGTCCTGGAGCCGTTCCCACCAGTAGCGGTGGGCGACGCGCTCGGCGTCGACCTCGATCTGCCTGATCGCCCAGTGGTCGCCGTCGCCCTCGACGCTCTCGAACAGCCAGACGCGCCCGCCGGGGCCGGCGGTGTGCCAGAAGCGGTGGGGCACGTCGGCCTCGGCGAGCTGCCTGACCAGCGGCAGGCGAAGATCCGGAACCATGCCCGGTAGGCTACACCGCTATCGCTGGTAGGCCCCGGCGTCGGGCGACGCGGGCACCGGCCTGCCCAGCATGTCCTGGCCGGGCGCGGTGCCGCCGTACCAGGTGGGCGACAGCGGCAGGCCGCGGCCCAGCGCCGGGGAGCCGGGCCGCAGGCGCAGGTCGGTGCGGGAGACGAACAGCGGGTCGGCCTTGACCGACTTCGGGCCCAGTTTGAAGACCAGCTTGCGCCCGAAGTAGACGCTGCCGCCGTCGTCGGCGCCCTTGCCGTCCTCCCAGCCCGCCTCTCCGCCGACCGCGATCACGTTGTTGCGCAGTCTGAGGATGGACGGCGAGCAGCCGTCGTGGCAGGACCAGCCGATGGTGTCCTTGGCCGGCAGGTAGACCGAGTTCTGGACCGCGATCGTGCCCTTGACCGGGCCGACGACGTGGCCGGGGCCGCGGGTGATGAGGAAGGAGCCGCGGCTGCGGCTGGAGGTGACGACGTTGAAGGCGAAGATGTTGCCGGTGGCGGTCTTGCCCTTCTGGGCGCCGAGTTCGGTGAAGGTCTCGTTGTCGCGCGAGATGTTGTGGGTGATCCGGTTGCGGTCGCCGTTGAAGATCTCGACCGCGGCGCCGTCGGTGCCGTAGTCGTGGCTCTTGGCGTAGCTGCCGGTGATGGTGTTGTGGGTCACGAGGTTGTCGTCGCCGTTGAGCAGCACGCCGAACGCGCCGGAGTCGTTGTCGCCGCCCTCGTCGTTGACGCTCATCCTGTTGTTGCCGGTCAGCGTGCTGTCGCGCACGGTGTTGTGCGAGCCGGACGGCGTGACCCACACGCCCGCGACGTTGCCGTCGGACTGCACGCCGGTCAGCACGATGTGGTGGCCGCGCAGCGCGAACCCGGCCCACCGGCAGCGGGAGGCGCGCAGGCCGCTGATGCGCCAGTAGGCGCCCTTGGCGACCACGCAGTCGCCTTCGTCGCCGCTGATCCTGGCCATGGCGCCGGCGCCGTGGGAGGTGATGACGATGGGCCGGGCGGCGGTGCCGTTGGCCGTGAGCATGAGCGGGCCGGTGAAGCTGCTGCCCCGCTTGAAGCTGACGGTGTCGCCCGGCTTGAGGTCGGCGGCGTTGACCTTCTCCAGCGTCTTCCAGGGCTTGTCGGCGCTGGTGCCGGCCGCACCGTCGTCACCGGCCCTGGAGTCGACGTAGTAGATCGTGCCCGCCCTGGCCTGCGCGGCGGTCGGTACGGCGGCCAGGAACGAAACCGCGACGGCTACGGAGAGCAACCTCATGCGCGCACACCACTATCTTGATGAAGACGGAACGGGGCCGAGGCATACCGTAGCGTGATCAGCGTGTGATGCGCCACACACTCAGTGAAGGACCGTCCCCCGGGATCACGTCGCCGTCTGGAGCGTTGTAAACGCCCTGGGCCTGCGCGCCCATGGACAGCGCCGGACCGGGCGCCCGCCGCACGCACACCAGCAGCGACTCCTCGTACGTCTCGCGCGCGAAGACCAGGCAGTCGGCGTCGGCGTGCAGCCAGCGCAACCCACCGTGCCGCAGCGCGGGCTCGGCGCGACGCAGCCCGAGCAGGTCCCGGTAGGCCGCCAGCGTGTCCAGGTCCTGGTCGTGCGGCCGGTTCCAGGGCATCGGGGTGCGCGAGTGCTCCCCGTTGATCCCGGTCAGGCCGAACTCGCTGCCGGCGAAGACCATGGGTGTGCCGGGCAGCGTGGCTTGGAGGCCGAGGGCCAGCAGGTGGCGTTCGCGGGAGCCGGTCACCGTGCGTATGCGCGGGGAGTCGTGGGAGTCCAGGAGCTGCCAGGAGTGCGTGAGCGAGCGCCAGGACATGTGCGAGGCGAAGGCCCTGAACGTGGCCAGCGTGTCCAGGCCGTCGCGGTCGGGCACGCCGCCCGGCACGCCGAGGAAGTGCGGCAGGTCCAGCTCCGGGCCGCGCAGCCAGGCCCACACCGGGCGGGTGAAGCCGCCGTAGTTCATGGTGCCGTGCCAGCCGTCGCGGTCGAGGTCGTGGGAGGCGTCGTGGTTGTGCTCGGCGATGAAGGCGGCCTGCGCGCCGAGCTGCTCGCGCAGCATGGCGGCGACCTCGTGGTTGTGGTCGTCGCGGCCGAGCCGGCCGGTCATGTTGGCGACGTCGACGCGCCAGCCGTCCAGGGGGCCGAGCCACTTCTTCAGCACCGCGCGCATGCTGGAGCGGACCAGCTCGCTGCCCCAGTTGAGCTTGGGCAGCGACTTGACGCCCCACCAGGACTCGTAGTCGCCGGTGTGGGGGTCGAAGTAGAACATCTCCCGTTCGAGGGCGTTGACGTCGGAGACGGCGGCGGTGAACCATTCGTGCGCGTCGCCGCAGTGGTTGGTGGTGATGTCGCCGAGCAGGCGCATGCCGCGCGCGTGCAGCGCGCCCGCGAGCCGGTGCAGGGCCTCGTCGCCGCCGAGCAGCGGATCGACGTGCTCGAAGCTCGCGGCGTCGTAGCGGTGGTTGGAACGGGCCGGGAAGATCGGCGTCAGGTAGACGGTGTCGGCGCCGAGGCCCTGGATGTGGTCGAGGCGGCGGGTGATGCCGTCGAGGTCGCCGCCGTAGAACTGCTGGGCGGTGCCGGGGCCGCTGGGGATCACCGGGTCGCGGTCCCAGTCGCGCGGCAGCGCCCAGTCGGGCAGGTCCGGCATCGGCCCGGAGCGCTCGAACCGGTCGGGGAAGATCTGGTAGACGATCGCGTCGGACATCCACGAGGGCGGCGCCTGGTGGCAGACCAGGCGGAAGTCGCCCGCGTCGGTCACGTCGTGGGCGACCGGCCCGGCCGCGGTCAGCCAGAACTGGCCGCGGCCGGTGTGCAGCAGGAAGCGGTACGGGGTGACCGGGTTGACCGCGGTGACCTCCGCGTGCCACCACACGTCGTCCGCGCCGTATCCGCCGACGCGGGCGCCGGTTCTGGACTCGTCGACGCGGGCCTCGGTGTAGCGGGGCTCGCCGTCGCAGACGGTACGGACGTGCACGCCGGTGATCCCGGCGGCCCGCGGCGCCCGCAGCCAGAGGGTCACCCGCGAGCCGAGCGCCGGTTCCCGGCTGGAGACGTAGAGAGCTGAGCCGTCGTGATGCGGCTCGCCGACAAAACGCATGAACCTATCCCTTGACAGCCCCGGCCGTGAGCCCGGAGACGATGTACTTCTGCAGCCATAGGAACACGCTCACCGTGGGTACGGCGGTGAGCAACGTCGCCGCGGCGAACATCCCGAAGTTGGCGTTGCGGTGGTCGCCGGCGATCATGCCGTACATGCCGACGGCGAGGGTCTTGCTCTCGGGGTCGCGCAGGAACACGTTCGCCATGAGGAACTCGCTCATGATGCCGATGAAGGCCAGCAGAGCGGTGACCGCCAGGATCGGCGTGACCAGCGGCATGATGACCCGCCAGAAGATCTGCGCGTGGGTGGCGCCGTCCACGGTGGCGGCCTCGTCGAGCTCCTTGGGCACGGTGTCGAGGAAGCCCTTCATCAGCCAGGTGTTCACGCCGAGCGCGCCGCCCAGGTAGAGCAGCAGCAGTCCCCAGACGGTGTTGAAGCCGAACGCCGGGTACAGCTCGGTCACCCTGGTGAAGATCATGAAGATCGTCACGATGGCCAGGAACTGCGGGAACATCTGGATGAGCAGCAGCGCCAGCAGCCCGACCCGGCGGCCGGCGAAACGCATGCGGCTGAAGGCGTAGGCGGCCAGCATCGACAGCAGCAGGCTCGCGAACGACGAGACCAGCGCGATGAACACCGAGTTGAAGAACCACCGGCCGAACGGATAGCTGTCGGAGGTGAGCAGGTTGACGAAGTTGTTCGGGCTCGCCCCCGACGGCAGCAGGTCGGTGGAGGCCAGCGTGCCCATCGGGTTGATCGCGGCCGAGACCACGAACAGGATCGGGAACAGCGCGAACGCGCACACCAGCAGCACGAACACGTGCCGGAGCGCCATCCTCATGCGTAGACCTCCTCCTGCCTGCGGGTACGCCGGAAGGCCACGGCCGAGATGACCGCCACGATCGCGAAGATGAACACCGAGATCGCCGCCGCGAACCCGAACTGCGCCCCGCCCGCGCCGAACGCCAGCCGGAAGGTGTAGGTGATCAGCAGGTCGGTGGCCCCGACCTGGGGGCTCTCGGCCGGGAACGGCCCGCCGTCGGTGGTGAGCGCGATGGCGTTGAAGTTGTTGAAGTTGAACGCGAACGACGAGATCAGCAGCGGCGTCAGCGCGACCAGCAGCAGCGGCAGCGTCACCCGGCGGAAGGCCTTCCACGGCGTGGCGCCGTCGATGGAGGCCGCCTCGGTCAGCTCGCGCGGGATCGCCTGGAGCGCGCCGGTGGTGACCAGGAACATGTACGGGAAGCCGAGCCACACGTTGACCAGGATCACCGCGAAGCGGGCGGTGGCGGGTTCGCCGAGCCAGTCGACGCTCAGCCCGAAGAACTGGTTGATCAGGCCGAAGTCGCGGTTGAACATGTCGCGCCAGACCAGCAGCATGGCGAAGGCCGGCATCGCGTACGGCAGGATCAGCGCGATCCGGTAGGCCTTCGTGCCGCGCATGCGCGGGTGGTGCAACGCCAGCGCGACGGCCATGCCGAGCGCGAACGTGCCGGCCACGGAGGCCACCGCGAACACCAGGTTCCAGCCCAGCACCCCCGCGAAGTAGCCGGAGATGGTGGGATTGGTCAGGACGCGGGTGAAGTTGTCGAGGCCGACGTTCACCTGCCAGCCCTGTGCCAGGTGGTCGCCGTCGGCGTTGACGAAGTAGCCCTGGGCCTCGTCGGCCTTCCAGGTGCCGCCGTCGCCCTGGACGCAGTCGCAGGCGGCGTCGTAGACCAGCGCCGCCTTGCCCTCCACGGCCCGGCTCAGGCCGTTGGCCTTGATCACGCCGCCGGGCGTCGGCACGGACAGCGCGGAGATCTCCGGGCCGCGGGCGGCCGCCTCGGGGGCCTTCAGCACGGTCACGCCGGGGGCCGACAACACCTTGCCGGTGACGCCGACCTGGGCGCCCTCCAGCGGGGTGAGCCCTTCGGGGGTGCCGAGGCGTACCTGCTTGGTCTTCGGGTCGACCAGCAGGAACACCAGTTCGTCGCCGCGCAGCGCGGCGGTCAGGCCGTACTCGGGCGAGCCGGGGGCCTGGCGGACCGAGCCGGTCTCGATGGCGGTGACGGCGGCGGCCTTGTCGCCGCGATGCCCGTCGCCGAAGTTCGTGAACGCTGTGGTCACCGTGTAGAGCACGGGCAGCACCTGGAAGGCGATCAGGAAGACGGTGCCGGGGACGAGATACTTGCCCGGGACGAAGCGGCGGGTCAGGTAGAGGCCGGCGATGGCCGCCGAGGCCAGCCCCAGCAGCGTGAGCGAGACCCACGAGCGCGTGGCGACCAGCGGCGGCACGGCGTAGAGCAGGATCGCGGCGGCCACGGCGAGCACCGCGATCCTGCTCACCAAGAACGCCGTGGTGAGCTCCCGGCGAGGCCGCGGGGACGGGGTCGTCCCCACGGCCTCGTGCATGTCCAGTGACATGTCAGTTCTTGAGCGCGCCGTCGATGGCCTTCTGCGCGGCCGCGGCGGCCTTGGCCGCGTCGCCGCCCTTGACCACGGCCGTCTCGGCGATGCCGAACGGCTCCCAGATCGCGGCCATCTCGGGGATGGCGGGCATCGGCATGCCGTTCTTGCCGGCGTCCATGAACTTGAGGGCGTCGGGGTCGGTGGCCTGGACCTCCTGGAGCGCGGCGGTCAGCGCCGGGGGCCGGGGGTCGGCCTCGTACAGGGCCTTGGCGACGTCCTTGTTGGTCACGTAGTTGGCGACGAACTCCTGGGCCAGGGCCTTGCTCTTGCCCTTGGCCGCCACGAAGAAGGACTGGACGCCGACGAACGGCGTGGCCGGCTTGCCGTCCTTGAACGCCGGGACGGGCGTGATGTCGTAGGAGATGCCGCCCTTCTTGACCTCGCTCATGGCCCACGGGCCGGAGATCAGGTAGGCGCACTTGCCGGCGGCGAAGTTGACGATGTAGTTCTCGTTGGTGATCGACGTCTTCAGCGCGCCGTCACCCTTCTCGCCCAGGTCCTTCAGCTTGCCGAACGCCTTGACCGAGTCGTCGGAGCCGAGCAGCACCTGCTTGGGGTCGGGGTCGCCGGCCGGGGTCGCGCCGAACAGCGCGCCGCCGCCGGAGGCGAAGATCGGGTAGACGTGGAAGGCGTCGCCCTTCTGGCCGACGGGCAGGCAGAGCACCTCCTTGACCTTGCCGGCCTTCTTCAGCTCGGCGCCCTTCTCGATCATCTCGTCGAGGGTGGCGGGGGCGTCGGGGGCGAGCTTGGTGTTGCGGATGAGGGCGATGTTCTCCACCGCGTACGGGGCGCCGTACACCTGCCCGTTGAAGGTAACCGCCTTCATGGCGATTTCGGGGAAGGCGGCCTTCTGCTCGTCGGTCAGGGTGACCGGGTCGATGGCGCCGTTCTGGACCAGGTTGCCGATCCAGTCGTGGGCGCCGATCATGATGTCCGGGCCGCTGCCCTGCTGCGAGGCGGTCAGGAAGGTCTGCTGGTTGTCCTTGCTGATCTCCTTCACCTCGACGGTCACGCCGTTCTCGGTGCCGAACTGGTCGGCGAAGGGCTTGAGCGGCTTGACCCGGTTGGTGTCGGCCCAGATCACGAGGGTGCCGCCGCTGGGCGCGGGGGCGGAGGACGAGGCCGGGCCGCTCGGCTGAGCCGCCGGTGCGGGCGCGCCGGAGTCACCACAAGCCGTAGCGGCGAACGCGAGGGTGGACAGGGCGGCCACTCCCAGAACCCGTACTCGCATGAGACCTCCCGAGGTCATGGAGGAGCGGCGGCGCCTGCGTGCGCCGCCGCCAAAGAAGATCGTTATTAACCGCTTTCACGGCTTACGTTTCCGGGACGTTAGCGGCTCTTTGCAAGAATTGGAAGAACTTGCGAAAGAGCGTTACCGGAACCACATCCGACCCGTGACCCGCTGACCTCGTCCCCGCGGGTGATCACGGCCTGACGAGCAGTTTGCAACTTTCCGAAACTTGCACTTGACCTGTCGCAAGCGCGCGCGACATCCTGCACCAGACATCACGGACATCCGGGGGAAGGAAAGCCATGCTCGGCAACGACGACTGGTGGCGGGACGCCGTCGTGTATCAGGTCTACCCCCGGAGCTTCGCCGACGCCGACGGCGACGGCACCGGCGACCTCAAGGGTGTGCGGGAGCGCCTGGGCTACCTCGCCGGGCTGGGCGTGGACGCGATCTGGCTGAGCCCCTTCTACACCTCCCCCATGGCCGACGGCGGCTACGACGTGGCCGACTACCGCGACGTGGACCCGATGTTCGGCTCGCTGGCCGACTTCGACGCGCTGGTCGCCGAGGCGCACGAGCGCGGCGTACGGGTGATCGTGGACCTGGTCCCCAACCACTCCTCCGACCGGCACCCCTGGTTCCAGGCCGGCCTGCGCGACCGCTACGTCTTCCGCGACCGCCCCAACGACTGGGAGTCCATCTTCGGCGGCCCGGCCTGGACCCAGGTCGAGGACGGCCAGTGGTACCTGCACCTGTTCGCGCCCGAGCAGCCCGACCTCAACTGGGACAACCCCGAGGTACGCGCCGAGTTCCGCGACATCCTGCGTTTCTGGCTGGACCGGGGCGTGGACGGCTTCCGCGTCGACGTGGCGCACGGCATGATCAAGGCCGAGGGGCTGCCCGACGTGGGCCCCAAGGAGGGCCGGCAGGCCGAGATGCTGGGCGACGAGCGCGTGCCCTACTTCGACCAGGACGGCGTGCACGACATCTACCGCGAGTGGCGGCCGATCCTCGACTCCTACCCCGGCGGGCGCATGGCCGTGGCCGAGGCGTGGGTGTCCTCGCCCGAGCGGCTGGCCCGGTACGTGGGGCCCGACGAGCTGCACCAGGCGTTCAACTTCGAGTTCATGATGGCCGACTTCCACGCCAAGTCGTTCCGTACGGTGATCGAGAAGTCGCTGGCGGAGGCCGAGCTGGTCGGCGCGCCCACCACCTGGGTGTTGTCCAACCACGACAAGCCCCGCCACGTCACCCGGCACGGCGGCCTGGCCCGCGCCCGCGCGGCGACCCTGCTCATGCTGGCCCTGCCCGGCTCGGCCTACCTCTACAACGGCGAGGAGCTGGGCCTGCCCGAGGTGCTCGACCTGCCCGACGAGCTGCGGCAGGACCCGGCCTTCCGGCGCACCGGGGAGAGCCGCGACGGCTGCCGGGTGCCGGTCCCGTGGACGAGCGCCCCGGGCTGCGGCTGGAACGACCCGTGGCTGCCGATCCCGGAGTCGTGGACGTCGCTGTCGGCCGAGGCCCAGGAGCACGACCCCGGCTCCACGCTGAACCTCTACCGCGCCGCGCTGCGGCTGCGCAAGGAGCACCCGGCGCTCGGCGGCGGCACGCTGAGGTGGCTGGAGGCCCCCAAGGACGTTCTGGCCATCGAGCGCCACCCGGGCCTGGTCGTGGTCCTGAACACCGGCGAGGAGCCGATCGCCCCGGTCGTGCCCGGCACGGTGCTGCTCGCCAGCGGCCCGCTCGCCACCGACGGCTCGATCCCGCCGGACACCGCCGTCTGGATCCAGCGCTGACGTTGGGGGAACCTTTCCCTTAACGCGGCATTTGGCGGCAATTACGGTTAGTAGTCTCGGGGAGTGTCACCCCTGTGGGCCCGCTCCCTGCGCGGACGCGTCACCCTCATCGCGACGGTGGTAGCCGCCCTCGTGCTGATCCCCGTGGGCATCGCCGGGTGCATCGTCTCGCGGTCCCTGGTGACGAGCGGCGTCTACCGGGACACGCGGGACACCGCCGAACGCGTGGCCTCCGAGATGCGCGCCGGCGGCCTGCCGCAGGGCTCCACGATCCCGGTGCCCAACCCGTCCATCGACCTGATCCAGGTCGTCGGCGCCGACGGCCGCGTCCTGGCCAGCAGTGACGCGGCCAGGAACCTGCCGCCGCTCAGCGACGTACGGCCCACCGCCGAGAGCCGGGTCGTCAACACCACCAACTGCCTGCCGACCGAGTGCATCCACCTGTCGGCGGTCAAGGCCGGCATGTCCCCGGACTCCCCCATCGTCTACGCCGGGCGCAGCACCCCCGAAGTACTGGCCTCGCAGACGCTGGAGATCATCGTGTTCTCCCAGGTGGCGGCGCTGATCGCGCTCACCTCTTGGGCGACCTGGCTGGTCACGGGACGCGCGATGCGCCCGGTGGCCACCATGCGCGCCGAACTGGACGCCGTCAGCGCCGGCGACCTGAGCCACCGCGTCACCCAGCCGGGCGGCGAGGACGAGGTCGCCATGCTGGCCAAGGCGATCAACAACACGCTGGCCCGATTGGAACGTTCCGCGTTGCAACAACGCCAGTTCGCCTCCGACGCCTCGCACGAGCTGCGCACCCCGATCGCCGGGCTGCGCGCCCAGCTGGAGAGCGCCCAGCTCTACCCGGAGGACACCGACGTCGAGGCCCTGGTGGACAGCGCGCTGCGCGACACCGACCGGCTGGAGGCGATCATCACCGACCTGCTCCTGCTGGCCAGGATCGGCTCCCGCGTGGACGTGGCCAGGGAGCCGGTGGACCTGGCCGACCTGGTACGTCAGGAGCTGGCCGTACGCAGCGACAAGCTGCCCACGCGCCTGGAGCTGATCGAGGGCGTGGTCGTCGAGGGCGTACGCCTGCAACTGGCCAGGGTGCTGACCAACCTGCTGGACAACGCCCAGCGGCACGCCGAGACCCTGGTGAAGGTCGTGGTGGCCAGGGAGGCCGGCCCGGCCAGGGGCGGCACGGCCGTCCTGGCGGTGGAGAACGACGGGCAGGAGATCCGCGAGGCCGACCGCGAACGCATCTTCGAGCGCTTCACCCGCCTGGACGCCGCCCGCAGCCGCGACTCCGGCGGCACCGGGCTCGGGCTGGCCATCGCCAGGGACGTGGCGATGGCCCACCGGGGCAGCGTCTGCGTGGAGGACCGCCGGGGCGGGGCGCGGTTCGTCCTCAGACTTCCGGCCATCTGATGCCAGAAGCGTAGATTTCCGGCGACCGGTTAGTGGATCATGCTCGCATGACGCGAGAAGCGCCCCGCGGCGTGGACCCCCACATCCCCAACTCCGCGCGCATGTACGACTACTTCCTGGGCGGGAAGAACAACTTCCCGGCCGACCGGGAGCTGGCCGAGCTGGTGCTGAGCGCCATGCCGGAGGTCAGGGACGGCACGCGGGAGAACCGGCTGCTGATCGGCCGGGTGGTCCGCTACCTGTGCGACCGGGGCGTCACCCAGTTCCTCGACCTCGGCTCCGGCCTGCCGGCCGCGGAGAACGTGCACGAGGTGGCCCTGCGGCTCGTACCGGAGGCCCGGGTGGTCTACGTGGACAACGACCCGGTGGTGGCCGCCCACGGGCGGGCACTGCTGGCCGGGCCCGAACGGGTGGTGATGCTGCACGGCGATGTCCGGCGCCCGCGGGAGGTGCTGGACAGCCCCGAGGTGCGCGGGCTGCTGGACCTCGACCGGCCGGTCGCCGTGCTCATGATGTTCCTGCTGCACCTGATCCCCGACAAGGACGACCCGTACGGTGTCGTGGCCGCCTACCGCGACGCGCTCGCGCCGGGCAGCTACCTGGCCATTTCGCACGCGGGCAGCGACCACGCCCCCGAGCGGGTGGCCCGCGTCCGCGACTTCTACCGCCGGGCCAGCACGCCGTTCTGCCCGCGGCCCGGTGAGAAGATCGCTGCTTTCTTCGGCGACTTCGAGCTGATCCCGCCCGGTCTGACCACGGGCAAAGGGCCGGAGATCGGTTTCCCGTTCACCGACCCCGCGAGCCCGGCCTTCTACGACGAGGACTTCGCCCGCATGGGCTACGCGGGCGTCGGCCGCAAACCCTAGACGCGTACGACCTCCCGTTCCGCCTCGGGCTCGGGGCGGTCGTCGTCGAGCAGCGTGGACTCGTCGAACGGCGCCCGCCCGGCCAGCACCTCGGCGGCGCGCTCCCGGTCGAACTCGCCGGTCCAGGTGCCGACCACGACGGTGGCCACGGCGTTGCCCGCGAAGTTGGTCAGCGCCCTGGCCTCGGACATGAACCGGTCGATGCCGACGATCAGGCCGACGCCGTCCACGAGTTCGGGGCGGTGCGACTGCAGGCCGCCGGCCAGCGTGGCCAGGCCGGCGCCGGTCACGCCCGCGGCGCCCTTGGAGGCCACCATCATGAACAGCAGCAACGAGATCTGCTCGCCCACCTGGAGCGGCGAGCCGGTCGCCGAGGCGATGAACAGCGTGGCCATGGTGAGGTAGATGGCGGTGCCGTCGAGGTTGAAGGAGTAGCCGGTCGGCACGGTGATGCCGGCCACGGTCCGGCTCACGCCGAAGTGCTCCATCTTGGCGATCAGCCGCGGCAGCGCCGTCTCCGACGAGGACGTCGACAGGATCAGCAGGAACTCCCGGCCGAGGTAGCGCAGCAGCGACCACAGGTTGATCCGGGCCACCAGCCACAGCAGCGCGCCCAGCACCACGCCCACGAACAGCAGGCAGGTGACGTAGAAGGCGATCATGATGATGGCCAGGCTCTTCAGCGCCTCGATCCCGGTGGCGCCGACGACGGCCGCGATCGCCCCGAACGCGCCCACCGGCGCCGCCCACATGACCATGGCGAGGATGCGGAACACGAGCCGCTGGACGTGCTCGACGCCGCGCAGGATCGGCGTGCCCCGCTCCCCCATCGCCTGCAGCGCGAACCCGGCCAGCAGCGCCACCAGCAGCGTCTGCAGGACCGAGCCCTCGGTGAAGGCCGAGACCAGGGTGACGGGGATGATGCCGAGCAGGAAGTCCACTCCGCCGGTGGCCTCGCCCTTGGCCGCCTCGGCCTCGGCGGCCTGTTTGGCGGCGTCGGTCAGGTGCAGGCCGGAGCCGGGGTCGATGACGTTGCCGACCAGCAGCCCGTTGACCAGGGCCACGGTGGACATCACCAGGAAGTAGCCGAGCGCCAGGCCGCCGACCTTGCCGACCTTGGCGGCCTGGCGTACCGAGCCGATGCCGAGCACGATCGTGCAGAAGATGATGGGGCTGATCAGCATCTTGATCAGGGCCACGAACCCGGTGCCGAGGGGCTTGAGCTCCTTGCCCGCGTCCGGCCAGACGAATCCGACCAGGATGCCGAGCAGGACCGCGCCGATGACGGCCAGGTACAGGTAACGAGTGCGATCACGCATGGGGGGTTCTCTCCACCGCTTTGGAAAAAGGGGCTGGCCGTGCGACTATGCGCCTCACTGTGACCCACGTCACGATTGAGTTCGTTTCGTTCACGCAAGGGGGCCTCATGCGCCGCTGGAGCCTGGCGGGCCAGATGCTGGTCCTGCAGTTGCTCGTGGTCGCGGTCGCCGTGACGGGCTGCGCGGTGCTCGCGCTCGTGCAGGCCCACCGCCTGCTCACCGAGGAGGCCGGTGCCACGGCCAGGGCCGTGGCGGTCGGTGTGGCGGCCGCGCCCGGCGTGGCGGCGGCCCTGGACGACCCGGAGCCGACGCTCGCGCTGCAGCCGTACGCCGAGCGCGTGCGCGAGCGGACGGGCGTCGACTTCGTCACCATCATGAAACCGGACGGCACCCGCTACACCCATCCGAACCCGGCCGAGATCGGCCGGCGCTTCCTCGGCCACACCGGGCGGGCGCTGGCCGGGGAGACCTTCATCGAGACCTACACCGGCACGCTCGGCCCCTCCAAGCGGGCCGTGACGCCCGTGTGGTCCGGCGGCCGGGTACGGGCCCTGGTCAGCGCGGGCATCACGATCGACCGGATCAGCGCCAGGCTGCGCGGGCAGCTCGTCTGGGGCGGCCTGATCGCCGCGCTCGCGCTCGGCCTGGGCGCGGCCGGGACGTGGCTGGTGACCGTACGGCTGCGCCGTCAGACCCACGGGCTCGGCCCGGTGGAGCTGGGCCGCATCCACGACCACCACGACGCCGTCCTGCACGCCGTACGGGAGGGACTGCTGCTGGTCGGCCTGGACGGCACGCTGACGCTCTGCAACGACGCCGCCGGGCAGCTCCTGGACCTGCCGCCGGACGCCGAGGGCCGGCACGTGGCCGAGCTGGGCCTGTCGGGGCTGCTGGAGGGCCATGAGGAACGCGTGCACCTGGCCGGCGACCGGGTGCTGGCCGTCAACAGCGCGGCCAGCAGGCTCGGCACGGTGGTGACCGTACGTGACCACACCGAGTTGCAGGCGCTGGCCGGGCAGCTCGACGCCGAGCGCGGCTTCGCCGACTCGCTGCGCTCGGCCGCGCACGAGGCCGCCAACCGGCTGCACACCGTGATCACGCTGGTCGAGCTGGGACGCACCGAGCAGGCGGTCGCGCTGGGCACGGCCGAACTGCGCGCGGCGCAGGAGCTGACCGACCGGGTGGTCGGCGCGGTACGCGAGCCGGTGCTGGCCGCGCTGCTGCTCGGCAAGAGCGCCGAGGCGGCCGAACGCGGCGGCGAGCTGCTGCTCACGCGCGACAGCGACCTGGACGACCTGGGCCTGGACCCGCGCGACCTGGTGACGATCGTCGGCAACCTGGTCGACAACGCCCTCGACGCGGCCACCAGGGTCGAGGTGCACCTGAGCGCGGGCGAGGAGGGGGTGGTGATCAGGGTGGCCGACGACGGGCCGGGGCTGACCGCGCCGGAGGCGTTCGCGAAGGGCTGGACCACCAAGGGCGACGGCCATGGGCTCGGGCTGGCGCTGGTCGGACAGGCGGTGCGACGGCTGGGCGGCACGATCGAGGTGGCCGGGTCGGCGTTCACGGTGCGGCTGCCGGTCCCGGAGCGGGTCCGATGAACCGGCCGGATGCGGCGGTGTCCGTGCTGATCGTGGAGGACGAGGAGATCACGGCCGAGGCCAACCGGGTCTACGTCGGGCGGGTGCCCGGCTTCGAGGTGGCCGGGGTGACGCGCTCCGGCGGCGAGGCGCTGCGGTTCCTGCGCGGGCGGCCGGTCGACCTCATCCTGCTCGACCTGTACCTGCCCGACATGCACGGCCTGGAGGTGTGCCGCGCGGTGCGGGCCGGCGGGCTGCTGTGCGACGTCATCGCCGTCACCTCCGCGCGCGACCTGGCGATGGTGCGCTCGGCGGTGTCGCTGGGCGTCTCCCAGTACCTTCTCAAGCCGTTCACCTACGCGACCCTGGCCGAGAAGCTGGCGCGTTACGCCCGGTTCAGGCAGGACACCGGCACGATCGTCGCGCAGGGCGACGTCGACCGGGTGCTCGGCACCCTGCGCGGCACCTCCGAGCTGCCCAAAGGGCTGGCCCGCGACACCCTCGACGCCGTCTCGGCGCGGCTGCGGGAACGGCCTGACGGCAGCTCCGCGCAGAACGTGGCCGAGGCGGTCGGGGTGTCCCGGGTGACCGCCCGCCGCTACCTGGAACACCTGGTGGAGCAGGGGATGGCGGTCCGCGTCCCGCAGTACGGCGGGGTGGGCCGGCCAGAGTTGCTCTACCGGATCCCCATGGAAAGTTAATGGCGGTGACGCTGCCCGTTCAATCCGGCCCTCTAGCTTCTGGGTGCGATCCGATGCACTGAGGAGAAGACACTTGCGAGTCTTGGCCGTTGTTCCCGCCCGCGGAGGTTCGGCGGGCGTACCCCTGAAGAACCTCGCCCTGGTCGGGGGCGTCCCGCTGGTCACCCGCGCGGTACGGGCGTGCCTGCGGGCCGAGCTCGTCGACCAGGTCGTGGTCAGCACCGACCACCCGCAGATCGCCGAGACCGCCCGCAAGGCGGGGGCGTCCGTGGTGGAGCGGCCCGAGGAGCTGAGCGGCGCGACCGCCTCCAGCGAGTCGGCCGTGCTGCACGCGCTCGACGCGCTCGGCGAGGACCCCGAGGTGGTCGTGCTCGTGCAGTGCACCAGCGCGTTCATCGACCCGGCCGACCTGTCGGCCGCCGTGCGCAAGGTCCTGGACGGCGAGGCCGACTCGGTCGTGTCCGGCCTGCCGACGCACGAGTTCCTGTGGACCGCCGCCGGCGCGGGCGTCAACCACGACCCCGCCGTACGGCAGCGCAGGCAGGACCGCGAGCCCGAGTTCCGCGAGAACGGCGCCTTCTACGTCATGCGCACCGCCGGCCTGCGCGAGCACGGCCACCGCTTCTTCGGCGAGGTCGCCGTGCAGCCGGTGCCGCCGCAGCACGCCATCGAGGTCGACAACCCCGAGGACCTGGAGCTGGTACGCGCCCTCGCGCCGTTCATCGACCGGCCCGAGCCGATCGACGTGGACGCGGTCATCACCGACTTCGACGGCGTGCACACCGACGACCGCGCCTACATCGACTCCGATGGCCGCGAGATGGTGCTGGTCAGCCGCTCGGACGGGATGGGCGTCGCGCTGCTGCGCCGCTCCGGGGTCAAGGTGCTGGTGATGTCCACCGAGCAGAACCCGGTCGTGGCCGCCCGCGCCCGCAAGCTGGGCGTGCCCGTCCTCCAGGGCCTGGCCGAGAAGCGCACGGTGCTGCGCGACTGGCTGACCATCGAGGGCCTGGACCCGGCGCGCGTGGCCTACGTCGGCAACGACGTCAACGACCTGGGCCCGATGGCCGAGGTCGGCTGGCCGATCGCCACCCCGGACGCGCACCCGCGCGTGCGCGCCGCCGCCCGCGTGGTGCTGACCAGGCCCGGCGGCTCCGGCGCGGTGCGCGAGCTGTGCGACCTGGTCGTGGCCGCCCGGCCCGAGGCGCCGGTCGCCGAGGCCAAGGTCCGGCCGCGGCTCGGCCCGGTCGCGATCGGCGACGTGCTGGTCGGCAACGGCGAGCCCGTGTACGTGATCGGCGAGATCGGCATCAACCACAACGGCGACCTCGACATCGCCCGCCGCCTGATCGACGTGGCGGCCGACGCGGGTTGCCAGGCGGTCAAGTTCCAGAAGCGCACCCCCGCGATCTGCGTGCCCGAGGAGCAGAAGGGCCAGATCAGGCAGACGCCGTGGGGCGAGATGACGTACCTGGAGTACAAGGAGCGCACCGAGTTCGGCCACGACGAGTACCGGCAGATCGCGAAGTACTGCGACGAGCGCGGGCTGCACTGGTTCGCCTCCCCCTGGGACGTGCCGTCGGTGGAGTTCCTGGAGAGCATGGACGTGCTCACCCACAAGATCGCCTCGGCCAGCGTCGCCGACCACCAGCTGCTGCGCGCCCTGGCCGCCACCGGCAAGCCGCTCATCCTGTCCACCGGCATGTCCACGCTGTCGGAGATCGACCAGGCGGTCGAGATCCTGGGCACCGACCGGCTGATCATGATGCACGCCACCTCCACGTACCCGCTGCCGCCGGAGGAGGCCAACCTGCGCACGATCACCACGCTGAAGGAGCGCTACGGCGTGCCCGTCGGCTACTCCGGGCACGAGCGCGGCCTGCAGATCTCCCTGGCCGCGGTCACCCTCGGCGCCGTGTGCGTGGAGCGGCACATCACGCTCGACCGCACCATGTGGGGCTCCGACCACGCCGCCTCCCTGGAGCCGTCCGGCCTTGAGCACCTGGTACGCGACATCCGCATCATCGAGCAGGCCATGGGAGACGGCGTCAAGCGCGTCTTCCCCGGCGAGGAGGCGCCCAAGGCCCGGCTGCGCCGGGTGACCGTCTGAGTCATGACGCCGACCACTCTCTCCGTCGTCGTGCCGGTGCGTGACGGTGAGCGCTTCATCGCCGACGCGCTCACCTCACTCGGCCGCAACGCCCGGCGCGACTTCGAGTTCATCGTCGTGGACGACGGTTCCGTGGACGCCACCCCGGACATCATCGCCGACTTCGCCCGCGACCTGCCCGGCCTGACCGTGCTGCGCAACCCCGCCCCCGTGGGACTGGCCGACGCCCGCAACACCGGGCTGTCGGCCGCCTCGGGGCGGTACGTCACGTTCATGGACGGCGACGACTGGCTGGCCCCCGGCTACCTGGCCGGGCTGGTGGCGGCCATCGACGGGCTCGGCTGCGACTTCGTCCGCGTCGACCACGTCCAGGTGGAGGGCCGCAAACGGGTGGTGCACCGGGCCCCGCTGTCGCGGCGCGGCGTGGTGCTCGACCCCCGCGGGGCGATCCTGCCCGCGGGGATGCGGACCATGGTGGACTACCCGTACGCGTGGGCCGGGGTCTACCGGCGTTCGCTGCGGGACCTGCTGCACTTCCCCGGCTCGCTGCACACCGCCGAGGACCGGCCGTGGATCTGGCGGCTGCACCGGGAGGCGGCCACGTTCGCGGTGGTGTCGCTGGCCGGGGTGTTCTACCGGCGCCTGGTGTCCGGCTCGCTGACGCAGGTCGGCGACGAGCGGCAACTGCACTTCTTCGACGCCTTCGAGCTGGTCCTGAAGGACCTGGAGCCGGAGTTCCTGCCCAAGGCGGCACGTAACTTCTGCGCGCTGCTCGCCCACCACCTGGAGCTGGCCGGCCGGTTCACGCCCGCGCTGCGCGCCCGCTTCGAGGAGCGCGGCGCGCAGATGGTCCGCGGCCTGCCCGCCGCGCTGGTGGCCGACGCGGTGTCGCGGATGGCCGTCGAGCGGGAGGCCGCGCTGCGGGCCCTGGTGCCCGACATTCCCCCCAGCCCCCACGTCCGGATCCGCCGGGATCGGGAGGACTCCTGATGAAGGTCTTCTACGCCTCGACGCTGTTCGGCGCGATGTCGCTGGCCGCGGCCATCGACGACGGCCGCTTCGGCGACGGCCGGCGCGTGCTCCTCGTGTCGAACAACGCGGCGATCCCCGAGGTGTCGGTGCCGCTCGACAACACGCCGGGCTTCGCCGTGCTGCGCTCGCGCTTCGACGAGGTGCACTCCTGGAACGACCTGATCGCGCCGCTGCACCCCTCCGACTGGCGGGCGCGGGTCATCGAGGTGCCGATGTTCGAGCGGCTGATCCGCTCGTACCTGGCCCTGGACGAGGTCGAGGAGCTGGTGCTGGAGTCGATCGCGGTGCCGCCCGCGCGGACGATCGCCGGCCTGGTGCGCGACTGCCCGATCACCGTCTACTCCGACGGGCTGATGAGCTACGGGCCGACCCGCGACCCGCTGCCGGCCGAGATCTCCCGCCGCATCGAGCGCCTGCTCCACCTGGACCTGGTGCCGGGCCTGACCCCGCTGCTGCTCAGCGAGTACGGCGTGCCGCCCGTCGTCCTGCCGGGCGAACGCTTCCTCTCGGTCGTACGCGAGGTGGCCTCCACCGCGCCCGACATGCTCGCCGGGCAGGCGGTCATCCTCGGCCAGTACCTGTCGGCCCTGGAGATCGTCACGCCGGAGGAGGAGGCCGAGCTGCACACCGCGATGCTGCGCGCGCTGGTCGCCCGAGGCCACACCAGCGTGGTGTTCAAGCCGCACCCGGCGGCCGGACGCCGGCACGCGCAACTGCTGCGCGCGGCGGCCGAGCCTCTGGGCGTACGGCTGACGGTCGCCGGGGAGAGCGTGCCCGCCGAGGTGTGCTTCGCGGCGCTGCGGCCCGAGCTGGTCGTGGGCTGCTTCTCCACCGGCCTGATGACCGCCCGCCGCTACTTCGACCTGCCGGTCGCCTCCTTCGGCGCGGACCTGGTGCTGGACCGGCTCACGCCGTACGAGAACAGCAACAGGATCCCGGCCACGATCGTGGACGCGCTGCTGCCCCGGCTGGGCGCCGACGGCGTGATCGACCAGCCACCGCGGACCGACCTGGCCGCGCTGGTACGGGCGGTCGGCTACTGCATGCAGGCCGACGCCTATCCGGAGCTGCGCCCGTCGGGCCTGGCCTTCGACGGGCGCTACTTCAAGCGCAAGCGCCTGGAGACGCTGGGGCTGGCCGAGCCGCCCTCGGCGCTCTCCAGGCTGCGCAGGAAGATCAGGTCAGCGATCTGAGGTAGCGGCGCACCCGCCGCTTGGCCCGGTAGCCCGCCCGCAACATCGTGGGCGGCACCTCGACGCGCAACCGGGCCCGGCGGCGGGCGGCGGCGTGCTCGGGCCCGTCCAGCAGCGAGCGGGCGGGCTCCCGTTCCCCGGCCGCGGCCAGGCCGGTCAGCAGCCGCGCCCAGTCGTCGCGGCCGGCCGGGTGGAAGTAGTTGGCCTCGCACCAGCCCGGCTCGGCCGTACGGAAGTCGCCCAGGGCCAGCTCGTCGAGGGTGCCGAGCAGGCCGCTGCCTTCGAACACCAGATTGATCATCTCGGCGTTGACGCCGAAGTCGCTCAGCACCAGCGACGGCACGCCCATGGCGATGGCCTCCAGCGCGGCCGTCGAGCTGACCGTGACGAACCCGGCCGCCCGCGAGAGCTGTTCGTGCATCGACCCGGCCGCGAAGGACAGCCGGCCCGGCTCGCCCATCTCGCGCCACAACCGCTGGTAGTGGTGGCGTTCGTTGTGGGTCTGCCGCTCGTGCTCCAGCGCGCGCAGCTTGACCACGACCTCCAGGCCGGGCCGGCGTGCGGCCAGCTCGGCCAGCGACAGCAGCACCCGCTCGCGCTCCTCGCGCGCCCGCGGCACCTTGGCCTGGGTGGCGAACACGATCCGGTCGCCGATGCCGGCCGCCGCGCCCGGCCGCAGGAACGGCAGCCGGGCCAGCCCGACCGCCCCTCCCCCGCCGAGCCGGGCGGCGATGCCGGAGAACTCGGCCACCTCGCGTTCGCTGTGCACCACGAACAGGTCGCAGCCGCTGCGGAACAACCACGCCTTCTCCGTCGCCGGCACCGAGATGCCCGGCAGCCCGCTGACGAACACCGGCCGCGGCCGCAGCCCGGCCAGCACGTCGGCCACCAGCACGTCCACGACCGGGCCGGTGCAGCCGACGAGGATCGCGTCGGGCCTGGTGCGCTCGGCCAGGCGGCGCAGCGACCGCGCCGACAACACCGGGGGCGCCGCGCGCCCGCCCACCGCCGCCGCGATCTGCTCCGCCGAGGGCGCGATCGGGGTACGCACCACCACCAGCTCCGTCTCGCAGCCCGCGGGCAGGTCGTCGAGCAGGCAGGCCGCCCACTTCAGATACGAGTCGGAGTCGGCTACCGCCAGCACCCTCACCTGGAAGCTCCTGTCAAATGCGATCGCAGGTCGGGGGCCGCCCTGCTGGTCCACCAATCGTCGGGCACCTCGACGGGCTCGACCTCGACACCGCGCGGGCCGAGCAGCACCCGCAGCGAGGTGATCGCGGTCGAGGGGAGGCTGAGCACCCGCTGCCCGGCGTCGAGGCCGCGCAGCGTCAGCTCGGCCGGCACGCCCGCGTCGTGCACGGTGATGCCGGGGCGCTCCCTGATCAGCGCGAGGTCGACGGGGTCCTCGCGGCGGTGCGGGTAGTAGGCCAGCGGCTCGCGGCCGGCCAGCTCGGTCAGCCAGCGCAGGTAATGGTCGCGGTGCACCAGGCCGTTGCGGACCAGGGAGGTGCCGAGGACGACCGTGCGCTCGGCGGGGCCGTGGACGCTGGGCGGCTGGGCGCGCAGCCAGGCGAAGTCGTGGCGTACGAGGTCGACGCCCGCCTCGCGGACGGCGGCGGCCAGCTCGTCGGGGACGGGCAGCGCGGTGAAGACCGACACGCGGCTCATCCGCAGCCGCAGCGCGGCGGCCAGGCCGAGCAGCGCGCGCGTCCGCGACGGCGTCGCCCGCGCCCGCAGCAGCGGCCGGTACGGCCCGGCGGCCAGCAGTTCGAGCAGCCTGAGCGTGGCCAGGCCGTCGTCCACGATGACGATGCGGCCGGGGTTGGAGGTCAGCCAGCGCATCTGGACCTTGCCGGAGAAGGCGTCGCCGACGGCCTGGACGCGGCGCGGCATGCCCTCGCGCGGCTCGTCCAGCACCAGGCCGGCGGGCAGGTCGAGGCGGCGCAGCTCCTTGCGGGTGGCCCGCAGCGGACGCAGCCCGGCGCGCGGCACGACGAGGGTCTGCGGACCGAGGAGCCCGGCATGGTGGGCCTCGACGGCGCACAGCATCTGGAGCGGAGACTCCACCCAGGCCGACGCCTGTCTGACCACTCTGTTTCCCCCAGCCGGTGGATGGCCTTGCACGACCCGCCTCAAGGTAGCCCGGCCTGCTTAAGCCGCAAGAAACGACACGTGAACAATGGAGGGTATGAACTCGCTGATGCTCAACACAGACGGTGTGCAGATCCCGCAGCTCGGCTTCGGCGTCTGGCAGGTCCCGGCCGACGAGGCCGAGCGGGCCGTCACGACCGCGCTGCGCGCCGGATACCGGCATATCGACACCGCCGCCGCCTACGAGAACGAGGAGGGCGTCGGCGGCGTCGTGCGCGCCGCCGGGATTCCCCGGGAGAAGGTGTTCGTCACCACCAAGCTGTGGAACGGCGACCACGGCCGGGCCGAGCAGGCCTTCGACGAGAGCCTGGCCCGGCTGGGCCTCGACTACGTAGATCTTTTCCTGATCCACTGGCCGGTGCCCCAGCAGGACAAGTACGTACAGGCGTGGCGCGCGATCGAGAAGATCTACCGGGACGGCCGGGCCAAGGCCATCGGGGTCTCCAACTTCACCGTCGCCACCCTGACCCGGCTGATGAACGAGACCGACATCACGCCCTCGATCAACCAGATCGAGCTGCACCCGTACTTCCAGCAGCGCGAGATGCGGGCCTTCCACGAGGCCAACGGCATCCTGACCGAGGCGTGGAGCCCGCTCGGGCAGGGCAAGGGACTGCTGGCCGACCCGGCGCTCGGCGTGTTGTCGGAGAAGTACGGCAGGACGCCCGCGCAGATCGTGTTGCGCTGGCACCTCCAGCTCGGCAACGTGGCGATCCCCAAGTCGGTCACCCCGGCGCGGATCGAGGAGAACCTCGACGTGTTCGGCTTCATCCTCGACGCCGAGGACATGGCGGCCCTCGGCGCGATGAACGCGGGGCGGCGCATCGGGCCCGACCCCGACTCGTTCAACCTGACCTGAGCGCTCTACGATCTCGGGCGTGCGAGATTTCACGTGGGGGATAGCGGCGACCGGCGGCATCGCGCGTACCGTGGGGGCGGCCATCGTGGCCGAGCCGGGCATGGGGGTGGCCGCCGTCGGCTCGCGGAGCCTGGTCAGGGCGCGGGCGCTGGCCCTGCCGCTGGGCGCCGAGTCGGCCTACGACTCCTACGAGGCCCTGTGCGCCGATCCGGCCGTCGACGCGGTCTACGTCGCCACCCCGCACGCCCAGCACCTGGAGGTGGCCGAGGCCGCCATCGCGGCGGGCAAGTCGGTGTTGTGCGAGAAGCCGCTGGCGGCCACTGTGGCCGACGCCGAGCGCATGGTGGCGCTGGCGCGCGCGGCCGGGGTCTTCCTCATGGAAGCCATGTGGATGCGCTTCAACCCGCTGATCCAGCGGGTGGCGGCCGATCCGCGCTTCGGTGAGATCCGTTCGGTGCGGGCCTCGTTCGGGTTCGCGCTGCCCTACGATCCCGCCCACCGGTTGTGGGCGCCGGAGCTGGGCGGCGGGGCCCTGCTCGACCTCGGGATCTACCCGTTCGGGCTGGCTCAGCTCCTGCTCGGCATGCCGGAGGGGCTGCGGGTGACCGGCTCGCTGGCGCCCAGCGGGGTCGACGCCGAGGCGGGCGGGGTGCTGCTCTACCCGGGCGGACGGCGGGCGCTGGTGGACGTGTCGCTGCTCGCGCACCACCCCAACGACGCGAGCGTGGTGGGCACGTCGATGCGGGCCGACATCCGGGCGCCGTTCTGGGCGCCGGAGCGGGTGTTGTTGTCGGGGCCGTCGATGGAGCCGGAGGAGCTGGTGCTCGATCCGGCGGACAACGGCTACGCCGGGGAGCTGCGCGAGGTGCGCGCCGCCACGGCCGAGGGCCGTACCGAGAGCACGATCATGCCGCTTGACGAATCCCTTGCCATGATGGGACTTCTGGCCGACGCGCGCGGACAACTCTCCTAGCTGGGCCTTTAGGCAGTTGCCACACTCTTGCCCGATGTATTACCTTGTGGGGCATCTCGTGGCAGACGTCCGGTTTGTCCGACTTTGTTCAACCATCGCACGACATTTCACAGGATCGTCCTGTGACCGCTGAATCCGCCTCCGGGCGGAACCGGGGACCCACGTCCTTTGGGGTGAATCGGCACTTCGGTGCCGTAGGGCAGCTTCCACGTCCGAACCCGTCAGCTAACCCGGTAAGCGGCATGGAAGCAAGGAGTTAATGCCCTCGATGGCCATACACCGTCTCTCCCGTGCCCCGAAGATCAACTACGCCCGCGCCCCGCTCGGCGTGACCGTCATCGCCTCCGCGCTCGGCGCCCACGCCACCGCCGCGAGCGCCGACACCACCGACCCGGCCGCCGCCTCCGCGCAGGCGGCCGTCGCGCCCGAGGCCGCCACCCAGGCCCGCATCCCCACCGAGACCCAGGTCAACGTGACCGCCGCCCAGGTGCTGGCCATGGCCAAGGCCCAGGTCGGCACCTCGGAGAACGCCTACGGCGGCGGCACCAAGTTCCAGAAGTGGTACGCCGACTCCCAGCGCGCCGACGAGACCGTCGCCCGCGACGGCGGCAGCCGCCAGGACTACATCAACGCCCCCTGGTGCTCGATGTTCGTCTCCTGGGTCGGCGAGGAGACCGGCGCCCGCCCGCAGGTCGGCTGGGACGCCTGGACCGTCGCCCACGCCAAGTGGTTCGCCGCCAACAAGCGCTGGGGCAGCCAGGCCAAGCCCGGCGCCGTGGTCTTCTTCTCCTGGAGCGGCAGCAAGAACCTGGGCGCCATCCAGCACGTCGGCTTCGTCGTCAAGGACAACCACGACGGCACGATCTCCACGATCGAGGGCAACACCGGCAACGGCAAGGTCGAGGAGCGCGTCCGTCCGAAGTCGCAGGTCGTCGGCTACGGCTACCCGCAGTACGCGGGCTGACCCCCGGCTTTCGAGCGCGTGTCCCCGTGGGGGACGCGCGCTCGCCGCGTCTCAGGGCCGCACCGCGAGCAGCGAGTACAGGATCGGCAGGTTCGTCCCGTCGACGGGGAACCGGTGGAGGCCGTCCGCGCCCGCGGCCAGCAGCCCGCGCGGGTCCATCTCGGTCGCGACGTGCTCGCCCAGCTCGGCCACCGTGAGCCCGGCCCGCGCCGCCGCGGTGACGATCTCCCCCACCGAGTACGGGTACTGCACCGACTCCTGGGCCTCGGTCACCACCCCGGCGTCGGCGTACGTGCCGGTCACCGTCTCCCGGTGGGCCTCGCCGCCGCCGTAGGGCCAGTCGGCGACCAGCGGGTCGACCGAGGCCACGGTCTGGTAGGCCGGATGCAGGTCGACCAGCACCAGCCGCCCGCCGGGCCGCAGCGCCATGGCCGCCCCGCGCATCCACGCGCCGAGGTCGCCGATCCAGCACAACACGCCGTACGTGGCCACCACCACGTCGAAGCCGCCGGCCAGCTCCTCGGGCAGCCGCTGCGTGTCGGCCTCCACGAAGGCCGCCGCCAGCCCGGCCCGCGCGGCCAGGTCGCGAGCCCGCGCGACCGCCACCGGGGAGAAGTCGACGCCGGTGACCCGCGCCCCGAGACGCGCCCAGTTCAGCGTGTCCATGCCGAAGTGGCACTGCAGGTGGAGCAGGTCCTGGCCGGCGACGTCGCCCGCCAGGCGGCGTTCGAGCGCGTAGAGGGTCTGGTGGCCGTCGCGGAAGGCGCCGACGTCGTAGAACCTGTCGGCGGCGGTGGAGCCGTGGATCCGGGCGCGTTCGTCCCACAGGGCTCGGTTGGGGGCGAGGACGTCCCCGGCGGGTTCGGACATGGGTCGAGAATGGCACATCCCGGGCCTGCCCTTCACCGGCCTTTCCCGTACCGTGCCCTGAGACGGGACGGCCCGCGTGTCGATCCGGCCGGCGCCCGTTCGACGCGCATACGGGACCGGCCCCCGGAGCGGGGGCCGTGCGACAGAAGGGACCGCAGCGTGAAATTCATGATCGTCGGCAAGGCGAATCCGGCGACCGAGGCCGGGGAACTGCCCAGCCAGGAGATCGTCGACAACATGCACGCCTACAACGAGGCGCTGGCCAAGGCGGGCGTGCTGCTGGCCGCCGAGGGGCTCTACCCCAGCTCGCAGGGCGCGCAGATCGCCTACAGCGCCGGCGGGGCGAGCGTGATCGACGGCCCGTTCGCCGAGGCCAAGGAGCTGATCGCCGGGTTCTGGCTGATCCAGGTGAAGTCCAGGGAGGAGGCCATCGAGTGGGCGCTGCGCCTGCCCGTGCCGGGTGGCCACGAGGGCATCGGGCTCGACGTGTGGCGGGTGCACGACCCCTCCGACCCGCCCGACGCGGGCTCCTCCGACCCGGCGGAGATCGAACGGGAGAGGGCCATGCGCCGGCGTCTGGGCGGACGGGAGCACTGACCTCCGCTTGCGGGCCGGGGCGCGGGCTGGTGTCATGGGCCGGTGATGGCTTCCGACACCCACCGGGCGATCGAGGCGGTCTGGCGGATCGAGGCGGCCCGGCTCATCGCCGGGCTCGCCGGGCTGGTCCGCGACGTCGGCCTCGCCGTGGAGCTGGCCCAGGACGCGCTGGTCGCGGCCCTGGAGCAGTGGCCGGAGTCCGGCGTGCCGCGCAACCCCGGCGCCTGGCTGATGACGGTGTCCAAGCGCCGGGCCATCGACCTGATCCGCCGCAACGAACGGATGGCGCGCAACCTGGCCGAGCTGGGCCACCGACTGGAGAGCGCCGGGGACGAGCCGCCCGAGGCCGACGAGATCGAGGACGACCTGCTGCGGCTGGTCTTCACCGCCTGCCATCCGGCGTTGTCGACGGAGGCGCGGGTGGCGCTGACGTTGCGGGTGCTCGGCGGGCTGAGCACCGGCGAGATCGCCCGCGCGTTCCTGATCCCCGAATCGACGGCGGCCCAGCGGATCGTGCGCGCCAAGCGCACCCTGGCCGAGCGGCGGGTGCCGTTCGAGGTGCCGCAGGGGGCGGAGCTGGCGGGGCGGTTGTCGTCCGTACTTGAGGTCATCTACCTGATCTTCAACGAGGGCTACTCGGCGACCGCGGGCGACGACTGGATGCGGCCCGCCCTGTGCGAGGACGCGCTGCGGCTGGGCCGGGTGCTGGCCGGGCTGATGCCCGCCGAGCCCGAGGTGCACGGGCTGGTCGCGCTCATGGAGATCCAGGCGTCCAGGGCGGCGGCGCGTGTGGGGCCGTCCGGCGAGCCGGTGCTGCTGCTGGAGCAGGACCGCAGCGTGTGGGACCGGCTGCTCATCGGCCGTGGGCTCGCGGCTCTGGCGCGGGCGGAGGGACTGGGCGGCGGCACGGGCGGCCCGTACGTGTTGCAGGCCGCCATCGCCGCCTGCCACGCCCGCGCGGTCGATCCCGGCGACACCGACTGGGTACGCATCGCGGCCCTGTACGAGTCGCTGGCCCGGCTGGCGCGCTCCCCCGTCGTCGAGCTCAACCGCGCGGTCGCGCTGTCGATGGCCTACGGACCGGCGGTCGGCCTGGAGCTGCTCGACCAGATCGTGGACGAGCCGTCGCTCAAGGGCTACCACCTGCTGCCGAGCGTCCGCGGCGACCTGCTGTTCAAGCTGGGCCGGCGCGGCGAGGCACGGGCCGAGTTCGAGCGGGCGGCCTCGATGACGCGCAACGCCCGCGAGCGGGCCCAGGTAGGCCAGCGCGCCGCCGCCTGCTGAGGCGGGCGGAAGGTTTGGAACGTGCCAGCAAACCGTCACACAGGGTGACAGCGGGGCGCAACCGGGAGCAAGGCCAGGCTGTCCGGGCGACATGCCCTTGATGCGGCACAAAAGATGTCTCTTGAGGTGGGAGCGCTCCCAAGCAGCCCTTTACACCCTTCATGCCGATAAATCCTGATTAGGGGCGGCAAATCGCACGGTTGGTAACGGTTCCGTTTCGGCGGATTGACGGACACAGCCGGTAAGTGCACCCTTTGTGGGAGCGCTCCCAAACACTCCCACCGCGGCGGAGCGCGTGCCGCGGTGCACCTCCCCACCATTAACCCGAGAAGGGGTCCCACCATGATGATCAGCAAGCGTCGCGGTCTGGCCGCGGCCTCAGCCCTGGCCGCGGCGGCGCTGACCGTCGCGTCGTGCGGCAGCGGCGGCGACACGCCGGCCGCCAGCAACGCCCCCGCCTCCTCCGCGGCCGCCGAGCCCGTCACGATCCGGGTGCAGACCTTCGGCGGCGGCTCCAACTTCGGCTACAAGAACGCCATCGAGAAGTGGAACGCCGAGCACAAGGACATCCAGATCAAGGAAGAGCACCTGACCGACCAGTTCGAGCAGCAGTACTGGCCGCAGATGATCCAGTGGTTGCAGTCCGGCAACGGCGCGGGCGACGTCATCGGCATCGACGAGGGCGGCATGGGCCTGGCCAAGGCGCACCCCGAGTGGTGGGCCGACCTGAAGGAGTACGGCCTTGAGGGCCGCAAGGCCGACTTCCCGGCCTGGAAGTGGGAGAACGGCGTCACGGCCGACGGCAAGATCTTCGGCCTCGGCACCGACATCGGCGGCATGAGCCTCTGCTACCGCGCGGACCTGTTCAAGAAGGCCGGGCTGCCCACGGACCGCGAGAAGGTCGCGGCGCTGTGGCCGACGTGGGACGACTTCATGAAGGTCGGCCAGCAGTTCCAGGCGAAGGTGAAGGACACCAAGTTCACCGACGGCACGAACACGCTCTACAACGTGGTGCTGTACCAGGAGGCGGCCAAGAACGGCAACGTCGCCTACTTCGACAAGGACAACAACCTCATCGTCGACAAGAACCCGGCGGTGAAGGCGGGCTTCGACTTCGCCTCGAAGCTCAGCCAGTCCGGCCTGACGGCCAAGCTGCGCAACTTCACCGACGAGTGGGCCGCGGGCACCCAGAAGGGCGCCTTCGCCACGGTCGGCTGCCCGTCCTGGATGCTCGGCGTGGTCTCCGGCAACGCCGGCGACGGCATGAAGGGCAAGTGGGACGTCGCCTCGGTGCCCGGCGGCGGCGGCAACTGGGGCGGCTCGTGGCTGGCCGTGCCCAAGCAGTCCAAGCACCCGAAGGAGGCCGCGCAGGTCGCCGACTACCTGACCGGCGCGCAGACCGAGGCGAGCATCTTCACCGACTTCGGCAACATGCCGAGCAACAGCAAGGCGCAGGCCGACACCGCCGTGCAGGGCGCGAAGAACGAGTTCTTCAGCGACGCCCCGATCGGTGAGATCTTCGCCAAGTCCGCGGAGAGCCTGCAGCCGGTCTTCCTGGGCGTGAAGCACGCGCAGGTCAAGAACGCGGTCGAGTCGGTCGTCCAGGGCATGGACGACGGCTCGGTCCCCTACGACAAGGCCTGGCAGCAGCTGGTCGACGACGCGGTGAAGGCCGCGGGCTGATCTTCCCCCGCCCGGCCCGCGAGCGCGGGCCGGGCTTGCCGCTGAAAGGTCTGTTATGAGCCTCGACACCCTTCCGCGGGCGGCGCGGAGCAATCGTCGCCGCGCCCGCCCGCCCGGCCGCCTGTGGCGTTCACGACTGGACGTCAAGGCCATGCCGTACGCCCTGGTGTCCCCGTACTTCCTGCTGTTCGCCGCCTTCGGGCTGTTCCCGCTGGCCTTCACGCTCTACTACTCGCTCTACGACTACGACCTGGCCGGCGACACCGAGTGGGCCGGGCTGGGCAACTACACCGCGCTGCTGACCGACGAGGACTTCTGGAACGCCGTCACCAACACCGTCGGCATCTTCCTGCTGGCCACGATCCCGCAGATGCTGATGGCGCTGTTCCTGGCCAACGCGCTGAACAAGAAGTTCCGCTGGCGCCTGCCGATCCGCATGAGCGTGCTGCTGCCGCTGGTCACCTCGGTGGTCGCGGTCGCGGTGGTGTTCACCCAGCTGTTCGCCCGCGACTGGGGCCTGGTCAACTGGGTCCTGGGCATGGTCGGCGTCGAGAAGACCAACTGGCGGGCCGAGCGCCTCCCGTCCTGGCTGGCCATCGCCGCGATGGTCGACTGGCGCTGGACGGGCTACAACGCCATCATCTTCCTGGCCGGCATGCAGACGATCCCCAAGGACCTGTACGAGGCGGCCGCCATCGACGGCGCCTCCCGGCGGCGGCAGTTCTGGCAGATCACCCTGCCGATGTTGCGCCCGACCATGATCTTCGTGGTGCTCAACTCCACGATCGGCGGCCTGACGCTGTTCTCCGAGCCGACCACCTTCTACAACGGCAACGTGGACGGCGGCTCGCAGGGCCAGTTCCAGACGGTGGCAATGTTCGTCGTCAAGCAGGGCTTCCGCGAGTTCGACTACGGCTACGCCGCGGCGGCCGCCTGGCTGCTGTTCCTGCTGATCCTCATCGGCGCGGCCGTCAACTTCCTGTTCGTCCGGCGGATCGGAGGCGCCAAGTGACCGGCTGGAAACCGACCGTCATGACACGGGTCATGCTGGGGCTGGCCATCTTCCTGTCGGCGTTCCCGCTGTACTGGATGCTGGTCATCGCCTCGCGCACGAACTCCGACGCCGTGTCGGTGCCGCCGAAGTTCCTGCCCGGCGGCAACCTGGGCGAGAACATCGTCGCGGTGCTCGAGAACGAGGACGCGCACTTCCTGCTCGGCCTGACCAACTCCTTCCTCACCGCGGCGATCGTGACCGTCTCGGTGGTGATCATCTCGACCCTGGCCGGGTTCGCCTTCGCCAGCCTGCAGTTCAAGGGCCGCAACATCCTGCTGCTGCTCGTGCTGCTGACGATGGCGGTGCCGCTCCAGCAGATGGGCGTGGTCCCGCTCTACCGCATGATGGTGAGCCTGGAGTGGACCGGCACGCTCAAGGCGATCATCCTGCCGTACCTGCTCAACGGGTTCGGCGTGTTCCTGATGACGCAGTACACCCGTCAGGCCGTGCCGAACGAACTGGTCGAGGCGGCCAGGGTCGACGGCGCGGCGACGTTGCGCATCTGGTGGAACGTCGTGCTGCCGGCCGTGCGTCCGGGCATGGCGGTGCTGGGCATCAACACCTTCATGCTCATGTGGAACGACTACATGTGGCCGCTGATCGTGCTGACCCCCGACAACCCGACCGTGCAGATCGCCATCAACTCTCTCAACGCGCGTTACTCCACCAGCTACTCGCTGATCTTCGCGGGTACCGCGCTGTCCATCATTCCGCTCATCGCGGTATTCGTCGCATTCGGCCGCCAGATCGTCGGCGGACTCATGGAAGGTGCGGTCAAGGCGTGACGACTCAAGAGGAACAGACTCGTGCCGGGCTGCGCTTCCCCGCCGGCTTCGCGTTCGGGGCGGCGACGTCGGCGTACCAGATCGAGGGCGCGGTCACCGAGGACGGGCGCGGCCCCTCCATCTGGGACACCTTCACCAAGACCCCGGGCCGGGTGCTCAACGGGCACCACGGCGACGTGGCCATGGACCACTACCACCGCTACCGGCAGGACGTCGCCATCATGGCGGACCTGGGCCTGACGGCCTACCGCTTCTCGGTGTCCTGGCCCCGGGTGCAGCCGACCGGCTCGGGCGCGGTCAACCAGAAGGGCCTGGACTTCTACAAGCGGCTGACCGACGAGCTCAGGCGGCACGACATCGACCCCTGGCTGACCCTCTACCACTGGGACCTGCCCCAGGAGCTGGAGGACAAGGGGGGCTGGCCCAACCGCGACACGGCCTACCGGTTCGCCGACTACGCCGCGATCGTGCACGAGGCGCTGAAGGACCACGTGCACACCTTCAGCACCGTCAACGAGCCATGGTGCGCCGCGTTCCTCGGCTACGCCTCGGGCGAGCACGCCCCGGGGCGGCGTGAGCCGCGCAACGCGATCAGGGGCGCGCATCACCTCAACCTCGCCCACGGCCTGGCCGTCCAGGCGATGGACGCCCGCCGCGTCGGCGGCTGCGTCAACCTGTACGCGATCTCCCCCGCGACCGGCAGCGAGGCGGACCTGGAGGCGGCCCGCCGCATCGACGGCCTGCAGAACAGGTTCTTCCTGGACGCGCTGCTGACCGGCCGCTACCCCGAGGACGTCCTGAACGACCTCCCGTTCGACGACGACCTCGTGCAGCCGGGCGACATGAAGATCGTCAACGCTCCGATCGACGTGCTGCTGGTGAACTACTACAGCCGTTTCACGGTCTCCGGCGAGCCCGGCGGCAAGGCGTCGGCGGCGGCGGCCCCCACGGACACGGCCTCGCCGTGGGTGGGCAGCGAGCACGTGTCGTTCGTCAACGGCGGCCGGCCGGTCACCGCGATGGGCTGGGAGATCGACGAGGGCGGCCTGGTCGAGGTCCTCACCCGGGTGGCGCGGGACTACCCGCCGATCCCGATGGTGGTCTCCGAGAACGGCGCCGCCTTCGACGACGTGCCGGCCGACGGCCGGATCCACGACGCCGAGCGGCGGGCGTACGTGGAGGCGCACCTCGGCGCGTGCCGGCAGGCGATCGACGCGGGAGTGCCCCTTCAGGGGTATTTCGCCTGGTCGCTGATGGACAACTTCGAATGGGCCTGGGGCTACGGCAAGCGTTTCGGCCTGGTCCACGTCGACTTCGAGACCCAGGAGCGGGTGCTCAAGGACAGCGCGCTCTGGTACTCGGAGATCATCCGGCAGAATAGGCGACATGAACCGACCGACTCTTGAGGCAGTCGCGGCTCGGGCCGGTGTGGGCCGGGGCACGGTGTCGAGAGTCATCAACGGCTCGCCCAACGTCAGCGCCAAGGCCCGCGAGGCCGTCGAGCTGGCCATCCGCGAGCTGGGCTACGTCCCCAACAGGGCGGCGCGTGCCCTTGTCACGCGCCGCACCGACACGGTGGCCCTGGTGGTGTCCGAGTCCCAGTTCCGGGTCTTCGACGAGCCCTACTTCGCGGGCACGATCCGCGGCATCGGCTCGGCGCTGGCCGAGACCGGGCTGCAGCTCATCCTGGCGATGGCGCGCTCCCCCGAGGAGCACGAGCGGCTGGAGACCTACCTGACGGGGCAGCACGTCGACGGCGTGCTGCTGCTGTCGCTGCACGGCGCCGACCCGCTGCCGGGCAGGCTTGAGGAGATGGGCGTGCCGACCGTGCTCGGCGGCAGGCCCGTCGGCCTCGACCCCTACAGCTACGTGGACATGGACAACAGGGCAGGGGCCCGGCAGGCGGTCAAGCACCTGCTGGGCCTCGGCCGTGCCGCGATCGCCACGATCGCCGGCCCCCAGGACATGGGCGTGGGCGTCGACCGTCTGGCCGGCTACCGCGACGCGCTGCTGCCCTCGGGCCTGCCGGAGATCGTGGCGTTCGGGGACTTCTCCGAGGAGAGCGGCGCCACCGCGATGCACGAGCTGCTGGAGAGCCGTCCCGACCTCGACGCGGTGTTCGCCGCCTCCGACCCGATGGCCCTGGGCGCGATGCGCGTGCTCAAGGCCGCGGGCAAGGCGATCCCGGGCGACGTCGCCGTGATCGGCTTCGACGACTCCAAGGCCGCGCTGCACGCCGACCCGCCGCTGACCACGGTCCACCAGCCGACCGAGGCCATGGGCCGCCAGATGGCCCAGCTCCTCGTGGCCCGCATCAACGGCGAGGAGCTGCGCCAGCCCGTGGTGATCCTCGACACGCACCTGGTTCGCCGGGAGTCCGCCTGACCATCCGTCTGACCAGGGGATATCCTGGCCCGGCCCGATCATGCCCGACGAAAGGACCTGCTCCGTGCCCCAGCTCGAAGGCGGCGGCTACACCGCGCAGATCAGCCCGCGCGGCGCCGCGCTCAGGATGCTCCGGCACGGCGGGCGTGACCTGGTGACGACCTGGCCCGAGCAGGGCCCGGTCCCCTACTTCGCGGGCACCGTCCTCGCTCCCTGGCCCAACCGGGTGGGCGGCGCCCGCTACACCTTCCAGGGGCACGAGCATCGGCTTGAGGTGACCGAGCCCGAACGCGGCCACGCGCTGCACGGCCTGGTCGCCGTCGTCGACTGGAAGGTCACCGAGGCCGGGCCCGATCGGGCGCGGCTGACGTACGAGATCGCCACGGCGCCCGGCTACCCGTTCGCGCTGGGCCTGTCGGTGGAGCACCGCCTCGGCGAGGGCGGCCTGACCACGACGGTCACGGCCCGCAACACCGGCGGGGCCGACGCCCCCTACGGCTGCGGGCCGCACCCGTGGCTGCTCGGCGAGGAGCTGGAGCTGCCCGCCGCCCGCTACCTGAGGACCGACGACCGGCTGCTGCCCGCCGGCCCGGCCGACGTCGCCGGCTCCCCGTACGACTTCAGGAAGCCGCGCCCGGTCCGCGACACCGTGATCGACCACGCCTTCACCGACCTCGACCGCGGCGAGGTGCGGGTGGGCGGCGTACGCATCTCCTGGGACGCGGCCGTGCTGCCCTGGGTGCAGGTCTGCACGAGCCGGCAGCTCGGCTACGAGGGCGTCGCGGTCGAGCCGATGACCTGCCCGCCCGACGCCTTCAACTCCGGCACCGACCTGGTCGTGCTGCGGCCGGGCGACGAACACGTGGCGAGCTGGACGATCAGCGCCGCCTGAACCCGGAAGGGGCCCGCGTGGACAGTAGGACCAAGCGCCGCTTATCGCCGGACGAGCTCGACGCGCTGGCCCGGCGGGCCGTGGGGGCGGGCGTCTTCACGGCCACCGAGCTGACCGACGGCTACGCCAACGCCGTGTGGCGGCTGACCCTGGAGGACGGCCGCGAGGTGGTGCTCAAGCTGTCGCCGTCGCCCGACCTCGACCAGCTCAGCTACGAACGCAACCTGCTGCGCATGGAGGCCGCCGCCTACGAGCTGGCCGCCGCGGCGGGCGTGCCGATGGCCGAGCTGCTGGTGGCCGGGTTCGACGATCCGGTGCTCGGCGGCGACTACCTGATGCTGACCGCGCTCGACGGCGTCTCCTGGAACGACGTCAAGCCCGAGGGCGAGCAGGCGCTGCGCCGGGAGCTCGGCCGCCATCTGGCCGCGTTCAACGCGGTGACCGGCGAGGTGTTCGGCTACCCGCACGCCGGGATCGTCGGCGCGACCTGGCGGGAGGCGTTCCTGGCCATGGCGGGCGCGCTGCTGGGCGACACCGAGCGTTACCCGGCGCCGCTGCCGCGCCCGGCGGCCGAGATCATGGCGGTGTTCGAGCGGGCCGCGCCGGTGCTGGACGAGGTGACGACGCCGTGCCTGGTGCACTTCGACGTGTGGGCGGGCAACGTCTTCCTCGACCTGACCGGCGAGCCTCGCATCCAGGCGATCATCGACCACGAGCGGGCGTTCTGGGGTGACCCGATCGCCGAGTTCGTTACCCCGACGATCTTCGGTGAGCTGCGCGAGGACGACCCGCTGCTGGCCGGCTACCGCGAGGTCACGCCGCTGGAGCTCACCCCCTCGGCCCGCGCCCGGCTCGACCTCTACCGCGCCTACCTCTACCTGATCCTGCTGGTCGAGAACGGACCCCGGCAGTACCCCGAGTCGGAGTACGCCAGGGTCCGCGATCTGGCCGTCAGCTCACTGGCGGAGGTCCTGGACCGCCTCGTACGGCTTGCCCTTGACGCCCGCTGAGAGCTTGCCGCACTGACCCGCGCCCGCGCCGGTGACCTGGTTCGGCACGCCGAGGTCGGCCGGCGCCGGGCTGTTGCCGGTGCAGGCGAGCGCGCCCTTGACCGTGGCGCCCGACAGGATCGGGGCGGTGTTGCCGGTGAGCACCACCGCGCCGCGCAGCTCGGCGCCCACGACGGTGAGCTGCCGCGCGCCCGTGACGCTGAGCGCGCCGTCCACCCGGGTCCTGATCAGGTGTACGGCGGCGGGCCCGGCCGCGGTGAGCGTGCCGCTGATCCGACCGCCGTCGGTCACGAGCGAGGCGCCCGCCTTGACCGTGACCGGTCCGGTGACCTGGGCGTCCTTCAGGCAGGTGACGCCGTCGGCGACGGTGAGCGGGCCCCGGTGCGCGCCGGTGACCGTGCGGTCGCAGGCGGGCGGCGGGGCGATGGTGGTGACGGTGAAGCTCTTGGCCTGCCCGTAGTTGCCGGCGGCGTCGATCGAGCGGTACTCGACCGTGTGCCGGCCGCGCGGCAGCTTGCCGTAGACGAGGGAGTCGATGACCGTACCCTCCTCGGTGAACGTCCAGGGCAGCTCGGAGGAGGTGGGCCAGCCGAAGTAGTTGAACCAGCCGTCGCCGTCCACCCGGGACTCCGAGACCACGTACCCGTCGCGGTCGTCGTCGCCGGTGAGCTTCATGGTGAAGGGGGCGTTGTAGACGTAGGTGTCGCCGGAGCGGGCGAGCGGTTCGGACAGCTCGTAGCCGGTGGCGGGCGCGGTGGCGTCCACCTGCCAGGTCAGCGTCGTGGACCCGAGCGTGGCGGTGAGGGTGTGCGAGCCGGCCGGCAGGTCGGCCGCACCCAGGTCGAAGTCCGTGCCGGTGCCCGCCTGCCGGCCGTCCACGGCCCAGGTGACGGCGGGGACGGTGGCCGCGGGGTGGGTGGTCTCGACGTAGGCGACGTCGGCGCGCCCGAGCGGGCGGTCCGTCGGCGTGGAGGACACGACGCCGGCCTCGACGCCGTCGGGCGGGGTGGTCAGCGTGGTGTCCACGGTCCAGGTACGCGACCTGGTCATGGCGGTCCGGATCGCCGGGTCGCGGACGAACGCGGTCGGGTCGGCGACCGTGGCCGTGACCGTGTGCGTGCCCGGCGCGAGGCCGAGGGTGCGCAGGTCGAGGGCGTCGGCGTCGCCCGCCAGATCCTTGCCGTCCACGGTCCAGGTGGTGGTCAGCGCGTGCCCGACCGGGCGCATCGGCTCGATCCAGAGCACCCGGTCGGCCCCGACGGGCGCGGACGTGGGCGCCGAGTCCTGGATCAGCGTCGTCTTGGCGGTGATGCGCTGGGTCATGACCTCGCGGCTGGGCTGGTCGAAGTAGTAGCCGAGGGTCTTCATCATGGAGTGACGGCTCGGCCGCCACACGCTGGCGGTGTAGTACATGCCGCCCTCGTAGCGGGCGATCGGGCCACCCGACTCGCTGTCCTCGCCCAGCCACCGCCACCACTTCCTGCGCTGGTCGAGCATCTGCTGCTCGGTCAGCAGGCTGTGGTGCGCGCTGGAGGGCTCGGACCCGGTGTAGGTGCCGCCGGGGACGCCGCGCTGGTAGTAGTCGTACTCGTCCTGGAGGCCGCCCAGGGAGTGGCCGAGCTCGTGCGGGCTGATCAGGGCGGACATGGAGTTGCTGCCGGAGGCGGTGGCGTAGCTGCCGCCCGCGCCGCCGTACGTGCCGCTGTTGGCCAGGGCGAGGATCTGCCGGTTGCCCGAGGCGGTGCCGGTGACCAGGTTCGCGAATCGGTTGGCGGCGGCGTTGTCCATGGTGATCAGGCGCTGGACGCTGCCCGGGTTGCAGCCGCCCCAGAAGCCCATGCTGAGCGGCGTCGTACGGCGGGGCGCGTCCAGGCCGGGGTCGCAGCTCACGCCGGACTCGCCGGAGACGATGTCGATCCGGTAGACGTTGATGTAGTTCCGGTAGGTCTTGAACGGCTCGATCGACCACATCACGTTGAGGTGCCGGTCCACGTCGGCCCGGAACTTCGCCTGGTCGGCCTCGGTGTAGCCGTCGCCCATGACGATCAGGTTGAACCGCTTGGCCGGAGCGCCGGTGACCTGGACCGGCGCGACCGTGGCCGTACCGGGCGCGGCGGCCGCGCTCGCGTGGGCGGATGGGACATATAAGACGGCGGCGGCCAGCACCAGGGCCGCGAATTTACGCATGTCATGCACTATCGGCCCCTTAGATCCGGCAGTCTCATCCCATAAGGGCATAACTCCGGAGTGATACCTTCAGCGGGATGCAGCTCGAACTGCGACATCTCCGGACACTCAGGGCCATTGCCGACCAGGGCAGCGTGACCAGGGCCGCGGCTGCGCTCGGCGTCTCGCAGCCCGCGCTGACCGCCCAGCTCGGCCGGATCGAACGCCTGCTCGGCGGCGCGGTCTTCACCCGGGACCACCGCGGGGTGGCGCCGACCGCGTTCGGGGAGTTCGTACTGGCCAGGGCGCGGGTGGTGCTGGCGGGGGTGGACGACCTGCTGGCGGCGGGGCCGTACGAGCTGGCCGGGCAGGCGATCCGGGTGGGCAGCTTCGAGAACCCCGTCGTCGTGCCCCTCGTCGCGAACCTGGCCGGCGCGCTGCCCGAGGCGCGCATCACGCTGCAGACCGAGCACTTCGTCCGGGTCCTGGTGGACATGGTGGCCAACGGGCGGCTCGACGTGGCGCTCGTGGCCGACTACCCCGACCACGAGCTGCGGCCCGGCCCGTCGATGGGGATGGGGGTGGTGGCGGTCGAGCCGGTGTTCGTGGCGCTGCCCGCCGCGCATCCGCTGGCCGGGCGTACGGAGGTGGAGCTGGCCGAGCTGGCCGGCGAGCCGTGGGTGTTGCCGCCGCCCGACGGGATGGGCTGGCCGGAGCACCTGCTGGAGGCGTGCGGGCGGGCCGGCTTCACGCCGCGCGGACGGTACCAGCTCGTCGAGGCCGGGGTACGGCGGGAGCTGATCGCGGCCGGGCACGCGGTGTCGGCCTGCCAGGCGCTCTACGACCCGGGCGAGCGGGTGGCGGTGTTGTCGCTGCGCGGGAACCCGCTGTGGATGCGGCAGGTGCTCATCTGGCGGTCGTCGTTCGCGGCGCACGCGCCGGCGCTGCTGGAGAGCGCGCGGGCCGCGCACGCCGCCGTCGCGTCCCGGAGCCCGGCCTACACCACCTGGACCACCCGCTACGGCCGCCCGCCCCTCCCCTCCTGACCCCGCCTCGTTCAGTCGGACCCGGCTCGTTCAGGTGGAGGGGAGGGCGGCGAGCAGGATCGGGATGGTCGTGGGGCTGGGCGAGCCCGTGGCGGGCTCGACGGTGAGCGCGATCCGGTCGTCCGCGCGGCCGGGCGCGGCCAGGACCGGCGCGGTGACCCCGCCCGGCGTCCGTTCCAGCAACCCGGCCGGACGCGCGCCGTCCGGGCCCAGCAGCCACAGCTCGTACCTTCTCGATCGGGGCAGTTCGGGCAGGCCCGAGGAGGTGAACACCATTCGTCCCCTGGCCCGGGAGACCACCAGGGTGCCGGTCCCGCCGGGGGTGGCCGGCTCGCGTACCGTCTCGGCGTCGGGGGCGGCGAGCACGGCCGTCAGGTCGGCCTGCCGTACGCGCAGCTCGGCCAGGTCCTGTCGGGCGCCGTAGGCGACCACCCCGAAGGCGCACGCCACCGCCACCGCCACAGCCACCACCCCAGCCGCCCCCCGCCCGGTTTTCACCACCCCGGCCATCCCCCGCACGCCTTTCACCACCTCCGCCGTTCCCTGCGCCCACCCGGTTGCTCCGGCCTCGGCAGCCGCCGCGCCGCGCCGCGCCGCGGCGCCCCGGGCCGTCCTCTTGCCCCGGCGCATCCGCTTGCCCTCGCCTGTGCCGGGCCTCCCCCTCCGCCTGCGCGCGCCCTCAACGGCCCCGGGCGGCAGGACCAGAGTCCCCGGCTCGCCCTCCGACACACCGCCCCCGGAGGTACCCGGTGCCGGGAGAACCGCGCCGGGCGGGTGCGGCGCGGCGGGAGCCGTCCCGACGGAGGGCGGCGCGTCGGGGAGGGGCGGGTGGGAGCGGGGGCTGCGAGGAGGGAGGAGGGGCGGTTGGGCGGGGGCAGGGGGCCGGTGGCGGGTGGCGGTGGCGAGGAGGCGAGGGCGGAGGGCTGGGGGTGGGGCTTCGGCCACGGCCTCGGCGAGCCTGGCGGCCGTCTCGCGCAGCCGCCGCACCTCCGCCGCGCACCCCTCGCACCCGCGCAGGTGCCTCTCGAACACCATCCACTCCCCGTACGGCAGCGCGTGCACGGCGTAGGCCCCGGAAAGGGGATGGAGGTCGTCGTCCATCGTCGACTCCCGCGGTGACAGGCGGCTCACGCCATTACTTCGGCCGTTCGGGCACCCCGGATGGCCCAGGCGCTTGCCCAATTCCGCAGATGTGCAACAATCTCATTGGGTGATGAATTATGACTTGTGTAATAGCCGGGGGTGGCCCGGCGGGCGCTGTGCTCGGACTCCTGCTGGCCAGGGCCGGCGTCGAGGTGACGCTGCTGGAGAAGCACGCCGACTTCCTGCGTGACTTCCGCGGCGACACGATCCATCCCTCCACCCTGCGCGTGCTCGACGAGCTCGGGCTGGTGGAGGCGTTCCTGAAACTGCCCCACCGCAAGACCCACGAGCTGAGGCTGGCGACCGACGTCGGCGACATCCGGCTCGCGAGCCTGCGCGACCTGCCGGGCGGTTACGACTACATCGCGTTCGTGCCCCAATGGGACTTCCTGAAGCTCGTCACGACGGCCGCGAGCGCCTACCCGAACTTCCGGCTGCTGATGAACGCCGAGGCCCACGACCTGATCCGCGAGGACGGCGTCGTACGCGGGGTGCGCTACCGCGACCCGTCCGGCGAGCACGAGCTCAGGGCGGACCTCACCGTGGCGGCCGACGGACGGCACTCGACGCTGCGGGCCGGCGCCGGCCTGGTGCCCCAGGACCTGGGCGCGCCGATGGACGTGGTCTGGTTCCGGCTGCCGCGGCACGACGACGACCCCGACGACACGTTCCTGCGCATCTCCAGCGGCCACATGATGGTGGCCATCAACCGGGAGACCTACTGGCAGCTCGCGTACCTGATCCCCAAGGGCGGGTTCGGGCGGCTGACCGAGCAGGGCATCGACGCGCTCAGGCAGCCGGTGGCCACGCTGCTGCCGTTCCTGCGGGATCGGGTCGGGGAGATCGACGGCTTCGACGACGTCAGCGTGCTCACGGTCGCGCTCAACCGGCTGCGCCGCTGGCACCGTCCGGGGTTCCTGTGCATCGGGGACGCGGCGCACGCCATGTCGCCGGTGTTCGGGGTGGGCATCAACCTGGCCGTGCAGGACGCGGTGGCCGCCGCCAACCTGCTGGCCGCGCCGCTCGCGGCGGGCGTGCCGATCCCGGAGTCCACGCTGCACCGGTTGCAGCGCCGGCGCATGCTGCCCACGCGGATCACGCAGGCGGCCCAGCGGCTGGTGCAGAACCGGGTGATCAGCCCGGCGCTGGGCCGCGGATTCAACGCCTCCCGGATGCCTCGGGACGTGACCAAAATTCCGCTGTTCAACCGGCTGCCGAGGCGTTTCATCGGCTTGGGAGTGCTGCCTGAGCATGTGAAGTCTCCCGAAGCCTGATAAATGCATTCTCACAACGTGGACAAGAGGGTCGGTGGGGCCGACCCGATGAAATACCCTCGTATCTCGTGAGCAGCAATCTCGTGGATCTCGATTCCTGGCGAGCACTTCCCGCGGCGCAGCAGCCCGACTGGCCCGACCGCGGCGAGCTCGACAAGGTCGTCGCCGAGCTCGGCGGCCTGCCTCCGCTGGTCTTCGCCGGTGAGTGCGACCAGCTCAAGCGGCAGCTGGCCGCCGTCTCGCGCGGCGAGGCGTTCGTCCTGCAGGGCGGCGACTGCGCCGAGACCTTCTCCGGCGCGACCGCCGACAACGTGCGCAACAAGCTCAAGACGTTGTTGCAGATGGCGATCGTGCTGACCTACGCGGCGAAGGTGCCGGTCGTGAAGATCGGGCGCGTGGCGGGCCAGTTCGCCAAGCCTCGGTCGAAGGGCACCGAGGTCCGTGACGACGTGGAGCTGCCGGCCTACCGGGGCGACATGGTCAACGGGTTCGAGTTCACCCCCGAGTCGCGTAATCCCGACCCGTGGCGGCTGCTCAAGGCGTACCACTCCTCGGCGGTGACGCTCAACCTGGCGCGGGCCTTCACCAAGGGCGGCTACGCCGACCTGCGCCAGGTGCACGCCTGGAACCAGGACTTCGTGGCCGAGTCGCCCGCCGGGCGCCGCTACGAGCAGCTCGCCAGGGAGATCGACCAGGCGCTGGCCTTCATGCGGGCCTGCGGGGCCGAGCCCGAGGAGTTCCACACGGTCGAGTTCTACTCCTCCCACGAGGCGCTCATCCTCGACTACGACCGGGCGCTCACCCGCATCGACTCCCGTACGGGCCTGCCGTACGACGTCTCGGCGCACATGGTCTGGATCGGCGAGCGCACCCGCCAGCTCGACGGCGCGCACGTCGACTTCTTCGCCGGCATCCGCAACCCGATCGGTGTCAAGCTCGGGCCGACGACCTCGCCCGAGGAGGCGCTCGCGCTGGTCCAGCGGCTCAATCCGGACAACGAGCCCGGCAGGCTCACCTTCATCACCCGGATGGGGGCGTCCAAGATCCGCGAGCACCTGCCCGCGCTGGTCAAGGAGGTCACCGCCTCCGGCGCGCAGGTGGCCTGGATCTGCGACCCGATGCACGGCAACACGTTCGAGGCGCCGAGCGGCCACAAGACGCGCCACTTCGACGACGTGCTCGACGAGGTGGCGGGCTTCTTCGAGGTGCACCGCGCGCTCGGCACGCACCCGGGCGGCATCCACATCGAGTTCACCGGCGACGACGTGACCGAGTGCGTGGGCGGCGGCCACGAGATCGTCGAGGGCGACCTCGGCACCCGCTACGAGACCGCGTGCGACCCGCGCCTCAACCGCGGCCAGTCCCTCGACCTCGCCTTCCGCGTGGCTGAGCTCTACCGGGGCTGAGCTCTACCGGGGCTGAGCTCTACCGGGGCTGAGCTTCTTCGGGGCTGTGCGCCACCGGCGGTGAGCCCTTCCGCGCGGCGCGTCCTTCGGGGCGCGCCGCGGCGGGAAGCAACCGAACGGAATTCCGGTGCGGGTGACCCCGGCAAGGCTATGATCTCCCGAAAGACCGAAATTTCGGGAGAAAACGTGGACACTGCCCCCGAGGGGGTCGACCCTAACGTCCCCAACGTCGCGCGGATGTACGACTACTACCTCGACGGCAAGGACAACTTCGCCGCCGACCGCGCGGCGGCGGAGCAGATCCTCAAGGTGTTCCCCAACACCAAGGAGGCGGCCCGCTCCAACCGGGCGTTCCTGCAGCGTGCCGTCCGGCACGTCGTGGACTCGGGCGTACGGCAGATCGTCGACCTCGGGGCCGGGCTGCCGACCCAGGGCAACACCCACGAGATCGCCCGCGAGGCGCGCGTGGTCTACGTGGACTACGACCCGGTGGTGTGCGTGCACGGCCGGGCGCTGCTGGCCCGGACGGCGGACGTCGACTTCCTCCAGGCCGACATCCGCGAGGTCGACGTCCTGCTGGACAAGCTGGGCGACCTGGTGGACCTCAGCCGGCCGGTCGCCTTCCTGATGCTGGCGATCCTGCACTTCATCCCCGACGAGCAGGCCGACCCCATCGTGGCCGGGCTGCGCGAGGCCAGTGTGCCCGGCAGCCACCTGGTGATCAGCCACGCCATCGACGCCAGGCCCGACACCACGCCGCAGGCCATGCGGGTCTACAACCAGGCCACGGCCGCGCTCAGCCTGAGGACCGACAAGGAGATCCTGCGCTTCTTCGACGGCTACGAGCTGGCCGCGCCCGGCCTGGTGTTCCCGCAGGACTGGCGGCCCACCGATCCGTCCGCCCTGACGAACGGCACCGACGTCGGCTACGTCGGCGTGGGCCGCAAGCCCTGACGCAAGCCCTGACAACCCGCGATCACGGCAGGGCCGCGAGGAGTTGCCTGATCCGCGGCGTCGGCGGCCCGGCCGGCACCGCGAGGTACGTGGCCACCTCCGGCTCGGCCAGTACGGCATAGGCCACCCCGCGCACCGGCGGCAGCTCGTCGAAGACCGGGTAGAACAACGTCCACGACGGCGGCCCGGCGGCCAGGTCGATGAGCGTGTCGTGCAGGCCGGTGAAGGCCGGGCCGCGCGGCGGGTCCACACCCGCCCGCGCCAGGGCCCCGGTGACCAGGTCGTGGAAGGGCGGGTTGCGCTCGCGGGGGGCGAGCCGTACGGGCAGGTCGCCGAGATCACCGAGGTTGAGCGGCCCGGCCGTGGCGAGCGGGTGGTCCGCGGGCAGCGCCACGACCAGCGGCTCGGTCCAGGCGGGGAAGAACTCCAGGCCGGGCGCGGCGTCCACGAGACGGACCAGGGCGGCGTCCAGGTCGCCCGAGCGCACCGCCGCCAGCCGTTCGGCCAGCCCTTGCTTGCTGAGCCGGACCCGCAGGCCGGGGTCGAGCCAGTTGAGCATCGGGTACAGGCGCGTGCCGGGCGCGGAGGACACGCCGAGGCGCAACGTGGCCTCGGCCAGGTGGCCGGTGACCGCGCGGCGGGCCCGGTCGGCGGCGGCGAGCACCTCGCGCGCCTCGGGCAGCAGCCCGACCGCCGCCTCCGTCAGCCGTACGTGCCGGGTCGAACGGTCGAACAGCCGCGCGCCCAGCTCCCGTTCCAGCCGGCTCACCTGCTGGCTGACCGCGGGCTGCACGATGTGCAGCCGCTCCGCGGCCCGGCCGAAGCCGCCCTCGTCGGCGACGGCGACGAAGTAGGCGAGCTGGCGCAGCTCCACTGGGTCTCCATTCATCATGATTCGTGATGGCTGTCCAGGAGAACGTCTCCTGGTTCGCCCGCTCTTCCCGCGATGGACTGGCCCGCATGAACGGGAGTGGATTCATCGGGATCAGGCTGGGCGCGTTGTTCGGCCCGGCCGTGTTCGGCGTCACGGCGGCCGGGGTCGCCCTGCCCGACGTCGCCGCCGACCTGGAGGCGCGTCCTGGCGCGGTGGTGTGGGTGCTGACCGCGCACGCGCTGGCGCTGGGGATCGGGACGGCGTTGTTCGGGCGATTGTCGGACGCTTGGGGGGTGCGCCGCACGCTGCTGCTCGGCTCGGCCGTGCTGGTGGCGGGGGCGCTGGCCTGCCTGGTGGCGCCGTCGCTGGGCGCGCTCGTGGCGGCGCGGGCGTTGCTGGCGGCCGGGTCGGGGGCGTTGTCGGCGGTCGCGCTGAGCCTGGCGGCCACCGCCGAGCCGGAGCGGCGTCCGGCGGTGCTGGCCTGGTTCGGCAGCGCGATGGCGGTCTTCTCGGCGGGCGCGACGCTGGCCGGCGGGCTGGTCACCCAGGCGCTGTCGTGGCGGCTCACGCTGGCGCTGCCCGCGCTGGCGCTGGTGGCGATGCCGTTCTGCCTGCCGCCGGCGCGCCGGGCGGGCTCGCGCGGGCGGGTGGACATCGTGGGGGCCGGGCTGCTGGCGGCGGCGGTGTCGGCGTTCCTGGTGCTGGTGCAGGCGGCGAACCTGGGCCTGACCTGGCCGGTCGCGGCGCTGGCCGGGGTGGTGGCGGCGCTCGCCGGGGCGGCGCTGGTCCGGCGCGGGCGGACGACCCCTGACGGGTTCGTCCCGCGCGACCTGCCCGCCGACCGCGTCTTCCGCAGGGCCGCCCTGGTCGGCGTCGGTGTGTACGGCGGCCTGTTCGCCACCATGTGGGCCGCCCCGCAACTCCTGGCCGGCGTGCACGGGTGGAGCGTGCTGACGATCGGCGCCTGGCTGCTGCCCGGGGCGCTGGTGGGCGTGGTGCTGGCCAGGGTCGCGGGCACCCGCGCCTGGCTGCTGCCCGCGGTGGCCGCGGTCTTCGCCGGCAGCCTGGTCACGGCCGGGATCGCCGGTGTGCTGGGCGACGGGCGGGCGGTCGCGGCGGTGGTGCTCGTGGTGGCCGCCTCGCTCGGGTTCCCGGCGTTCTCGCTGGCTCAGGTGGTGATCACGGCCCGGATGTCGGCGAGTTTCCCGGTGGAGCGGCGCGGCGGCGCGATGGGCCTGCTGAACCTGACGTTCTTCGTCGGCGGCGGGATCGGGCTCGGTGTGGCGGGGGCGTTGTCACGCGGGCTGGGGCTGCCCGGCACGCTCGTGGTGATCGCGGCGTTCCCGCTGGTCGCCGCGCTGGCGGGGGTCGCGGGACGCGAAGGCCCCGCCGTGCCGGCGGGGCCCGCCAGGGTCAGGACTGCTCGGCGTTCTTCAGCTCCTCGCTGAGCTCGGACCTGATCGCGTCCATGTCGAGGGCCCGGACCTGACGGATGAGGTCTTCGAGCGCCGGGCTCGGGATCGCACCGGCCTGGGCGAAGACGACGATGCCGTCGCGGATCGCCATCAGCGTGGGGATCGAGGTGATGTCGAAGCCCTGGGCGAGCGCCTGCTCCGCATCGGTGTCGATCTTGCCGAAGGTGATGTCCTCGTGTTTGTCGGAGGCCGCCTCGAAGATCGGCCCGAACTTCTTGCAGGGCGGGCACCACGTCGCCCAGAAGTCGAGCAGCACGATGCCCTTGTCGGCGATGTCGTTGAAGTTCTTCTCTGTTACTTCGATGGTCGCCACAAGTGGCTCCTCGCTCTTCGGTGAAATTGCAACCGTGTCAACCACGTACCCGTCATCAGCATTCCATGCCCTGGGCGCCCTCAAGCCCTGTCCGGCAGGCGATTCTGGAACGCCCGAAGGCGCGGCCGGAAGGCCGCGCCTTCGGGCCGGAGGTCAGTGACCGCCGGGCAGGGTCAGGCCGATGACCACAGGGTCGTGGTCGGAGGAGCGGTAGGCGTCCGGCTGGTAGAGGCCGGGCGGGTTGAACTCGGTGTTGTAGTCGCGGATGCGCGGCTCGTCGGAGTTGATGTGCCAGATGGTGGTGCTGGTGACCCGCTTGAGCAGCTGCTTTCCGGCGAAGGCGTGGTCGAGTTCGCCGGCCAGGCCGTCGAACAGGTAGCTGTAGCGCTGCCGCTCGGGCACGAACCGCTTGGTGAGGCTGGTCAGGCCGCCGGCCTCCAGCGTGTCGATCGGGTCCTCCTCGCCGTAGGCGTTGAGGTCGCCGAGCACGAGCGGGTTGGGCAGGTCCTGGTCGCCGATGACGTCCAGCAGGGTCTGGGCCTGCTTGACGCGGGTGGGGTTCCAGCAGCTCTGGCCGTCGCCCTGGTCGGCGTCGGGGGCGTCGGCCGGGCAGCTGCCCTTCGACTTGAGGTGGTTGACGATCATGGTGAACGGCTGGCCGCCGCCCTTCCTGCGGAAGGTCTGGATCAGCGGCGGGCGGCTGAAGACGGGGTCCTGGGAGGCCTTCGTCTCGCCGACCGGGGTGAGCTTGCCCGGCTTGTAGATCAGGCCGACCTGGATGAGGTCCGTGCCGGGGTAGGGGTGGGTGAGGGCCGCGTACGTGCCGGCGCCGACCTCGGCGTTGAGCGCGTCCACGAGCGCCTGCAGCGCAGTCTGGCCGTTGTTCTCGACCTCCATGAGGGCGACCGCGTCGGCGTCCAGGCCCTTCAGCGCGGCGACCAGCTTGGTGAGCTGCCGCTGCTGCTCGTTGGCGTTGCTCGCGCCGCGCGAGCCGATCGTGGTGAACCAGTTCAGGGTGTTGAACGAGGCCACCTTCACGTTGCCGACCACCGGGAACGGGCGCGGCGTGCGCGGGTTGGCGTCCAGGTAGGCGATCGGCCGGGTGGGCTGGAGGCGGTACTCGCCGAAGCCGTACCCGAGGACGCCGGTGATGCCGGCGGCGACGGTGCCCGCGCGCGTGACGGGCGGCAGGGTGGCCGGGTTCTCCCGGTTGGAGCCGTCGTCGATGAGCAGCGAACGGCGCAGGTCCTGGACGGGGTCCACGCCGGGCCGGTCGGTGGGCTGGTAGAGCCGCCCGTGCGCCGACACCGTGACCTCGCCGAAGCGGCCCAGGTTGTAGTTGTCGTCCACGGTGAGCGGCTGCGGGAAGGTGAGCAACATGTTCTCGACGGGCTCCAGCCCGTCCGCGGACCCGGCGGGCGGCAGCGTGTACGGCTGCGCCGCGACGTTCCCGGTGCCGCAGACGTCCACGGCGGTGACCGGGGACAACTCGGTCCAGCCGTTGTACTCGACGGCCTTCCCGGTGACCAGGACGCGGTCGCCGACCTTGACGTCCTTGAAGGACTCGCGGGCGAAGACGAACAGGCCCTCGGAGGTGCTCGGGTCGTCGTCCGGGTTCGGGTCCTGGAGGAAGAAGCCGCTGAGCTGGTCGGTCCGCTGGAAGTCGCCGGTCACGACCCCTTCGACCCGTACGGTCTGGCCGGCCAGGGGGCTGGCCGCGCCGCTGCCCTGCACCTCGGCGACGCGGCGGTCGGCCGGGGTGTCACAGGGCGCCGCCGCCGTCTCGGCGATGGCCGGGGTGGCGGTCAGGGTGCCCGCCACGAGGGCGGCGAGTGCTGCTCGGGATAAAACGCGCATGACCGGCACTTTAGAGGGATTATTGACCGCATATTTCCACACAAAAGTGGATAGAACATTAAATCATCGAACCTTGACATCCGCGCGCGCGGGTATGACCAGTGCATGGACTGGGTCACCTGCGCGTTTTCTGCTGCCTGCCCCGGAATCGCCCAACAGCCGTCCGGCGTGTGCATGGCACACCTGCCGGCCGAGGATCTGCCCGCCGTCCTCACCCGGCTGTCCCCCGGCAGGCTGCTCGACCTCCGCGGCACGACCGTCACCGCCGACCTGCTGTCGCGGGTCCTGGAGGCGACGGGCTGCAGACCGGGCCGTACCCGGCTCGACCGGGTCAGGTTCACCGGCGACGTCCGGCTGTCGGGCGTGACGTTCGCCGGTGACGTGTCGCTCGACGGGGCCAGGTTCGAACGGCTGGCCTCGTTCTTCGGGGCGCTCTTCGAGGGGAACGTGTCGCTGGCGGGGGCCAGGTTCACCCGCGAGCTGTCCTTCCACGGCGTACGCGCCCGGGGGCACGTCTCGCTCGACCGGGCCGTGATGTCCCGCGACGCGCTGTTCGGCCAGGCCGTCTTCGAGCGCGGGTTGTCGTGCGAGGGCGCCCGCTTCGACGGGTACGCCACCTTCGACGACGCGCGTATGGGCACGGGTGGCACGTTCCGGGGGGCCAGGTTCGGCCGTACCGTCTCCTTCCGCAAGGTGCGCGGGCAGGCCGGGTTCGAGTACGCGCACTTCGCCGGTGACGCGTACCTGTCGGCCACCGGAAGGCTCTCGGTCGCGCGGGCCCGCGCGGACGGCCTGCTCGACGTGACCGTCGCGCGCTGCGGCGTGGACCTGCGGCGGGTCGAGGTGACGGCGGCCACCACGGTGCGGCTGACCGACTCCAGCGCCGACCTGGAGGGCGCCGTGCTGCACGGGCCCGCGTCGGTGACCGGCAAGGGCCTGTCGATGCTGAGCTCCCTGCGCCAGGTGGACGCAGAAAGCCTCACGCTGACCGGCCTCGACCTGTCGGGATGCGGCTTCTCCGGGCTCACCCACCCGGCCGGGGTACGGGTCAGGAACTGCACGTTCGCGCTCACGCCGCGCGGCGTGCGGGTCAGCCTGCGCCACCCGATGGTGCGCTGGTTCTCCCGGCGCAGCGCGCTGGCCGACGAGCGCGCCCTGCGCGGCTGGGACGACTCCGGCGGCTCGGCCACCACCCCCGACCGGCTGGCCGCCCTCTACGCCGAGCTCCGTGGCCGGGTGGAGGACCGCGACACCTCGGCGGACTTCGCCTTCGCCGCCATGGAGATGCGCCGCCAGGCCGGTGAGCACTGGTGGTTGTCCCTGTCGTGGCTGTTGTGGGGGTACGGGATGCGGCTCGGGCGGGCGGTCGCCTGGTTCACGCTGCTGGCGGCGCTGACGGTGGCGGCGGTCTTGTGGAGCTCCGCCTCCCACGCCGGCGGCCAGGCCGACCAGCACAACCCGGCCATCCACCAGTAGCCGCACCGGCCTCGGGGTTCGTGGCTCCGGGGCCGGAAATGTGGTGGCGGGTGGCGGAGCGGGCTCGCTAAAGTCGCGGCCGATGCGTACTGATCGCGTGCCGTTGCTCTGGTTGTCGGGGCCCACGGGCGTCGGGAAGTCCTCGCTCGGCTGGGAGATCTTCGATCGGCTCGGCCGTAGCGGGGTCAAGGCGGCGTTCGTCGACGCCGACCAGATCAGCCTGTGCCATCCCGAGCCGGAGGCCGGCACCCACCGCGTCCGGGCGCGCAACCTGGCGGCCCTGTGGCCCGGGTTCCGGCGCGAGGGGATGCGGTGCCTGGTGCTGGCGGGGTTCGTGGACACGCCGGAGGAGGTGCGCGAGTACACCGCGCTGCTGCCCGGCGCGGCGTTCACCGTGTGCCGGCTGCGGGTCCCGTCCGAGGAGCTGCGAGAACGGTTCCTGGGGCGGGGGTGGCGTCCTGACCTGGTGGAGGCGGCCGTGGCCGAGGCCGCGGCGCAGGAGGGCAGCCGGTACGCCGACCTGTGCGTGGACACCGGCGGCCGTACGGTGGCGGAGGCGGCCCGGCTGGTGCTCGGACGGCTCGGCGCCGCGTTCGGAACCGCCGCGCCCGCCCCCGGACGCGTGCCCGTCGTTCAGGGCGGTGGTGTCGCCGACGCCGGGCGGGCGCGGGTGCCTCTGTTGTGGTTCTCGGGTGCGACGGCGTCCGGGAAGTCGACGGTCGGTTACGAGGTGTTCAGCCGTATCCACCGGTCGGGCGTACGGGCCGCCTACGTCGATCTCCGGCAGATCGCCGCGCTGCGCCCGTCCGGCGCGGACGAGGGCCGCCGGCTCAAGGCCAGCGGGCTCGCCGCGCTGTGGGCCGGTTACCGGGCGGACGGGGCCGCGTACCTGGTCGTCTCGGGCGAGGCGGACTCCGACGAGACGGTCCGCGCGTACGCCCGCCTGCTCCCGGATCTGGCGCCGACCGTCTTCCGGCTGCACGCCTCCCCGTCCACGCTGCTCGAACGGGTCCTGCTGCGCGGCCGGGGCGGCGGGCCCGCGACGCCCGGCGACGAGCTGAGAGGGCTGGGGCGGGACGCCCTGCGCGCCGTGGCGGCGAGCGCCACGCGCGAGGCCGCGGCCCTCGACCGGGCGGGAGCGGGCGACCTGCGCGTGGACACCGACGACCGGCCACCGCCCGAGCTGGCCGCACAAGTGCTGTCCCACCTCGGCCTCCCGACCGACACCTGACCCCGCCCGCCCCGTGGCGCGCCGGGCCGGGCCAGGGCGCGGGTCAGAGGGATTCGGCGAGGGTGGCGATGGTGGTGAAGTGGCGGGGCCAGCCGCCGCCCATGATCTTGCGGGAGAGCTGCTGCACGGGGTCGTCGGGATCGAAGCCCTCGTGGTCGAGGAACAGCCGGGTCCCCCGCCCCTCCGGCACCAGCCGCCAGGTGACCGTCCAGTCGGCCTGTTTGCGGTCGCTCCAGCTGATCCGCAGCAGTTTCTCCGCCTCGAACTCCAGCACCTCGCAGTGGACCACCCCGTCGAACCCCACCGCCTTCTTCGGCTGCGTGGTGAACGTGAACCGGTGCCCCACCTCCAGCCGGAAGTCGTTGGGCATCAGCCAGCGGGCCATCAGCTCCGGATCGGTCAGCGCCCGCCACACCTTGGCCGGCGGGTGCGCGAGGAACTCGTCCAGCCGGATCGCACTCCGGTCCTCAGCCATCGTCCTCCTCCATCTCGTCCAGCAGCGAGGAGAGTCCGGCCAGCTTCTCGCGCCAGAACCTCTCGTACGGGGTGAGCCAGTCGCGGATCTCCATGAGCGGCTCCGCCTCCAGGTGGTAGTGGCGTTCCCGGCCCTTGCGGGCCTCGGCCACCAGCCCGGCGTCCCTGAGCACCTTGAGATGCTCGGAGACGCTGGGCCGGCTCATGTCGAACCGCTCGGCCAGCCGCCCGGCAAGCTGGGGCCCCTCCTGGAGCAGCAGCCGCAGCAGCTCGCGCCTGGCCGGGCTGGCCAGCGCGGTGAAGACGTGGTCGGCGGTCATGCCTGGCTGACCACGTACCCGTTGCCGAACGGGTCCTGGAAGAGGAGCTGGCGGCCCCACGCCTCCTCGCTCGGCCCTTCGTGGGCGACCTCGTTCGCGGCGAGCCGGGCGGCCAGCGCGTCGAGGTCGGGCGCGGACACGACGAGGCCGCCGATCGGGGCCATGCCGGGGAACCAGGAGGCCAGCAGCAGCGTGGTCGCCGCCCCCTTGGGCGCGACGGTGAGCCAGCGGCCCATCGGGAACGGGTTGTCGGTGCGTACCTCGAAGTCGAGCACTCCGGTGTAGAAGTCGAGCGCCCGCGCCTGGTCGGCGACGGGCACGGTGACAGCGAGGATCCCAGAAATCAGCATGTCAGCCACTATACGTAGGATTTTTCCGACACATCAAGTCGCCGGGCGAAATATCGGGGATATCCCCGATAGGCCGCGGGCGGCGTTCTCCGTAGACTGGGGATCATGCGTATCGACGACTACGTGGCCGACCTCGATCGCGCACTGGCCGGGCCGTCGGGCCCCAAACGCGATCTGGTCGTCGAAGCGCGGGACAGCCTGTCCGACACCGCCGACGCCCTGGAGGCCGACGGCCTCGAACGCGCCGAGGCCGAACGGCTGGCGGTCGCGGAGTTCGGCCCGGTCGCCGAGATCGCGCCGAGCTACCAGACCGAGCTCACCGCCGTGGCCGGCCGCCGGCTCGGACTGCTGCTGTTCATCAGCGTCCCGCTGACCGCGCTCATGTGGTCGGTGGTGTGGCGCGTCTACCCCACCGACCCGTCGGTCTGGGCGGGCCGGCCCGCCTGGTACCACGTGGTCTCGCGGCTGCTCGACATCTGCCAGCTCGCGACCGGCCTCTACGGCGGCGTCGCCCTGCTGGCGCTGGGCCGGGGCGCCCGCTGGATCCGCCGCCCGCGCCTGGTCACCCGGTCGCTGGGCGTCGTCGTGTGGGGCATGTTGCCGATCGCGGGCGCCATGAGCCTGGCGCTGTCCTACGGCCCCTCCGGGCCGGGCACGATGACCAGCTACCTGCCCGCGTTCCTGGCCAATCTGGTCACGACCGCGTTCTGGGGCCTGCAGATCTACGGCGCGACCCGCTGCCTGCGGGTCACCCGCGCCCGCTGACCCGTCACTGACCCGTCAGCCCTGAGGCCCGCACGTCACCCTGAGGCGCGCGCCTCGGCCTGGAGCACGCTGCCGATCACGTTGGTGAACTCCCGCCAGGCCGACCGCTCCCCTTCGAGCTGCTTCCTGCCCGAGTCGGTCAGCCGGTACGTGCGCCGCTTGCGCCCGCCCACCGTCGCCCACTCGCTGGCCAGGTAGCCGATGCGCTCCAGCCGCCGCAGCGCCGGATAGACGGTGCCGGTGGGCACGCTCAGCGCACCCCCGCTGCGCTCCTGGAGCGCCTCGATGATCGCGTAGCCGTGCAGCGGCTCCCGCTCCAGCACCGAGAGCAGCAACGCGTCCATGTGCCCGCGCAGCGCGTCTGGATTCATGCCCTAGATCCTAGACAACCGGTTCGCATGTAGCCAGTCTACATGTAGGCTGCCTATATGTAGGTAGACACAACAACGGAGTCGATGGAATGGACGTACTCGAACTCGCCCGCACGCAGTTCGCCGTGACGGGAAGCCTGCACTTCCTGTTCGTCGTGCTCACGCTCGGGCTGGCGCCGATCGTGGCGCTCATGCACACCCGCCACGTCATCTCGGGCAGCGCGCTGCACGGAGGCATGACCCGGTTCTGGGGGCAGGTCTACGTCATCAACTACGCCCTGGGCATCGTCACCGGACTGGTGATGGAGTTCCAGTTCGGGTTGTCGTGGAGCGGGCTGTCCGACTATGCCGGAGACGTGTTCGGCGCGCCGCTGGCCATGGAGACGCTGGTGGCCTTCTTCCTGGAGTCCACGTTCCTCGGACTGTGGATCTTCGGCTGGGGGCGCCTGCCCAAGTGGCTGCACCTGGCCTGCATCTGGCTGGTGACGCTGACCGCGTACGCCAGCGCGTTCTTCATCATGGTCGCCAACTCCTTCCTGCAGAACCCGGCGGGCTCGGTGGTCAGGAACGGCCGGCTGGAGCTGGTCGACTTCGGCGCCCTGCTGACCAACAAGGCGCTGGTCTTCTCCTTCCCCCACGTCATCGGCGCGGGCCTGCTCACCGGCGCGGCGCTGCTGGCCGGGGCGAGCGCGTACCGGCTGCGGCGCCGTACGGAAGACACGCTGTTCTTCGGCAAGTCGCTGCGCACGGGGGTCGGCGTGGCGGCTCTCGGCGCCTTCCTGGCCATGGGCTTCGGATACGCGCAGTTCGGCGGCATCCAGGAGGGCAAGTTCGACGACGGCAGCGGAGGGGCGGTGCCGCTCGGTCTCATGATCGAGATCGGCCAGCTCCTGGCGTTCGTGCTGCTGTTCCTGATCCTGCCGATCATCTACTGGCTGCCGCGCTGGCGCTGGACGCATCCGGTGCTGATGATCATGACGCCGCTGCCGTTCGTGCTGGCGATCCTGGGCTGGATGGCCAGGGAGATCGGCCGCCAGCCGTGGATGGTGTGGCACAAGCTCACCGTGGCCGACGCGCTGACGCCGGGGCTGACCTCGGGCATGGTCACGGCCTCGCTGATCGGGTTCGCCGCCGTGCTGGGGCTGCTCGCGGTCGTCGACTACGTCCTCATCGCCCGGGTGATCCGGCGGGGCCCGTACGGCCTCGACCTCGGGGCGTCCCCCGCCGGCGCCGAGCCCGCCCCGGCGCTGAGCCACTAGGAGTGCTGACATGGAAGTGATCTGGTTCCTGTTCTTCGCGGTGCTGCTGACCGGGTATTTCGCCCTGGAGGGCTTCGACCTCGGCGTCGGCCTGCTGCTGCCGGTGCTGGGCAGGACACGCGAGAGCCGCGACCGCATGGTGGCCGCGATGGCGCCGTTCGTGCTGGCCAACGAGGTGTGGCTGGTGGCGGTGGCCGGAACGCTGTTCGGGGTGTACCCGCGCCTGGAGGGCGAGGTGCTGTTCGGGCTCTACCCGCTGGTCGTGGCCATGCTGCTGAGCTGGATCGTGCGCGACGCCGGGCTGTGGTTCCGGCGCCGGCTGGACGGCGGCGGCTGGCGCGGGTTCTGGGACGCGCTGATCGCGTTCGGGTCGCTGGGGTTGTCGTTCGGATGGGGGATGACGCTGTACGCCGCCGCCACCGGGTTCACGTCCTCGCCGGTGAATCCGGTCGGGGTGCTGCTGGGCGTGCTGGTGACCCTGCTGTTCGCCTTCCACGGGTGGACGTTCCTGGCCTGGCGCACGCCGGGCGCCTTCGGGGCCGTACGGTCGGGGCGGGCGTTGCTGCTCTCGGGCCTGGTCTCGGCGCTGCCGGCGGCCGGGCTGCTCGTGGGGGCGATGCCGTACCTGCTGGAGCACAGCGCTCCGGCGGCTACGTTGAATGTGCTCAGTGTCATGGCGTTGCCGTTCGCGCCGGTCATGCTGGGCGCGCAAGTATGGGTATGGCGGACTTTCCGGCCAGGTAAGGGCGCCGTCCCACTCCCCTCGTTCTTCTGAAGGCCACGTGCACAAGGATCTCCTGCGGCTCATGCGGGCCGAGCGCTCGGTACGCCGCCACCTGACCGTCACCATGGTGGCGGCCGTACTGGCCGGGCTGCTCGTGCTCGCGCAGGCCGAGTTGCTCGCCGGCGTGCTGTCCGGCCGGTTCACCGCCGACGCGCTGGGCGCGCTCGCCGCCGTGGTGGGCGTACGGGCGCTGCTCGCCTGGACGCAGGGCGTCTTCGCCGGGCGCACGGCGACGGGCGTGAAGTCCGCGCTGCGCCACCGGCTGCTGGCCCGCCTGGGCGAGCTGGGCCCGTCCAGGCTGACCGGTCACCGGTCGGGCGAGCTGGTCACCCTGACCGGCCGGGGCCTGGACGGCCTGGACGCCTACCTGACCGGCTACCTGCCCTCGATCGCCGTGGCGGCGGTCGTGCCGGTGGCGGTGCTGGTCCGGCTGTTCACCGCCGATCTGGGGAGCGCGGTGATCGTGCTGATCACGCTGCCGCTGATCCCGGTCTTCGGCGCGCTGGTCGGCATGACGACCAAGACCGTGACCGAGCGGCAGTTCCACGCGCTGTCGCGGCTCGGCGGGCACTTCCTCGACGTCGTGCGCGGGCTGCCGACGCTGCGCGCCTTCGGGCGGGCCCGCTACCAGGCGACGGTCATCCGGCAGGTCGCCGACGCCCACCGGAGCGCGACCATGCGCACGTTGCGGGTGGCGTTCCTGTCGTCGCTGGTGCTGGAGTTGTGCGCGTCGTTGTCGCTGGCGCTGGTGGCGGTGCCCATCGGGCTGCGGCTGCTCGGCGGGTCGCTGGACCTGACGACGGCGCTGCTGGTGCTGCTGCTGGCGCCGGAGGCGTACCTGCCGCTGCGGGCCATGGGGACCCGCTTCCACGCCTCCATGGAGGGGGTGGCCGCCGCCGACGCGGCCTTCTCCGTCCTGGACGGCGAGGCCGGGGACGCCCCCGGCGCCGCGCGCCCGTACGAGGGCCACGGCGCCCCCGAGATCCGCCTGGAGAACGTGACCGTCCGCTACCCCGGCAGGGACGAGGCCGCCCTGGAGGACGTCACCCTCACCATCGCCCCCGGCGAACGGGTGGCGCTGGTCGGCGAGAGCGGCGGCGGCAAGAGCACGCTGCTCAACCTCGTCCTCGGCTTCGTACGCCCGCAGGAGGGGCGCGTCCTGGTCGACGGCACGGACCTGCGCGAACTGGACCTGGAGAGCTGGCGCGCCGCCCTGGCGTACGTGCCGCAGCGGCCCCACCTGTTCACCACGTCCGTGGCCGACAACATCCGGCTCGGCGCGCCCGGGGCCACCGAGGAGCAGGTCAGGAAGGCGGCGGCGGACGCGCACGCCGACTTCGTGGACGGCCTGCCCGAGGGCTTCGGCACCGTGGTCGGCGAGCGCGGCGCGAACCTGTCGGCGGGCCAGCGGCAGCGGGTCGCGCTGGCGCGCGCCTTCTGCCGCCCGGACGCCACGGCGCTGCTGCTGGACGAGCCCACCGCCCGCCTCGACGGACGCAGCGAGGCCGCCGTCGTGGCCGCCACCGCGGACCTGGCACGGGAACGCACCGCCGTCATCGTCGCGCACCGGCCCGCCATGATCGACCTGGCCGACCGGGTCGTACGGGTGCACGAGGGCCGCATCGTCGCCGACACCACCCGCGACCGGCCACCCGCCGACCCGGCCGAACCGGACAGCGGCGGCACTATGAGGGAGCCGCAGAGCGTGGCCTCCCTTCCTGAGGGGAGCGGGCGATGAACCGGCGCATGGGCACGCGGCTGGCCTGGGCGGTGCTGGCCGGCGCCGCCGCCGACCTGGCCGGGCTGGGGCTCATCGCGACCGCCGCCTGGCTGATCACCAGGGCCGCGCAGCAGCCGTCCCTGGCCGCGCTGAGCGTGGCCATCGTGGCGACCAGGGCGTTCGCGACGGGCAAGGGCGTCTTCCGCTACGCCGAGCGGCTCACCGGGCACGACGTGGCCCTGCGTGCCCAGGCGGGCACCCGCGAACGGCTCTACGAGGCGCTGATCCCGCCCCAGCGTCCCCGCCACGGCGGCGCCGACCTGCTCAGCCGCATGGTGGACGACACCGAGGCCGTCCAGGACCTGCTGGTGCGCGCGCTGCTCCCGGCCGCCGCCGCCCTCCTGACCGGACTGGCCGCGGTCGTCATCGGGCTGACCGTGCTGCCGGTGACGGCACTCGTACTGCTGGCCGGGCTCGTGGTGGCGGGTGTGCTGCTGCCCGCCGCGACCGCCGCCGCCGCGCGCCGCTGGTCGGCGCGGATCGCCCCGGCCAGGGCCGCGCTGGCGGCCCGCGTGGCCGACCTCGTGCACGGCTCGGCCGACCTGGCCGCCTACGGCGCGGGCGAGCGGGCCCTGACCGGCGCGCTGGCCGCCGACGAGACGCTGGCCGCGCTGGAGCGCCGCCAGTCGCGCGTGCACGCCGCCGCCCTGGCGGCCGGCACGCTGACGCAGGGCCTGACGGTGGCGGCCATCGTGCTGCTCGCCCAGGGGGCGAGCGCGGGCTCGGTCGCCACGGCGGTGCTCGCGCTGACCGCGCTGGTGTCGTTCGAGCCGGTGCTGCCGCTGGCGGCGGCGGGCGAGCGCATGGCCGGAATCACCGCGGCGATCCGGCGGCTGCGCGAGGTGCGCGCCGCCACCCCGGCCGTCGCCGAGCCCGCCGCGCCCGCGCCCGTGCCCTCCGCTCCCCTGACGGTCGAGGTCGACGGCCTCGTCGTACGGCACCCCGGCGCCGCCAGGCCGGCCCTCGACGGCGTCTCCCTGCGTCTGACGCCCGGCCGCCGGGTCGCGATCGTGGGCCCGAGCGGCGCGGGCAAGAGCACGCTGCTGGCCGCGCTGATGCGCCTGGCCGAGCCGGAGTCGGGCAACATCCGCGTCAACGGCGCCGACCTGCGTGACCTGTCGGGCGACGACGTCCGCACCCTGATGACCGGCCTGACCCAGGACCCGTACATCTTCCGCACCACCCTGCGCGACAACCTCCGTCTGGCCGGGCCGGAGGCCGACGACGAACGGCTGGGCGCGGCCGTACGGGAGGCCAGGCTCGGCCCGTGGGTCGAGCGCACCGGCTGGGACGCCGAGCTCGGCGAGGATGGCAGGACCGTCTCCGGCGGCCAGCTCCAGCGCCTGGCCCTGGCCAGGGCGCTGCTGTACGACCCGCCCGTCCTCCTGCTGGACGAGCCCGCCGAGGCGCTGGACGAGGAGACCGCCGACCGCCTGATGGCCGACCTGCTGGACGTCATCAGGGACCGCACCACCGTGCTGGTGACCCACCGGCTCAAGGGCCTGGAGTCGGTCGACGAGGTCGTGGTGCTCGACGAGGGCCGCGTTGTCCAGCGGGGCCGCCACGACGAGCTCGTGGCCGTGCCGGGCTACTACCGCGATCTGTGGGAGTCCGAGGCCCTCACCAGGCGGTAAGCGTCTGTCGATCGACCACTCCATGGGTTTGCTTTGCCATCAGGTTTACGATACAAACCTATTTGCGAGTAAGAGGAGTTGGCATGGTTGAGGATGATCACGCGCGTACCCCCGAGGAGACGCTGCGGCTCATCGAGCAGCAGCGCACCGCCACGGTCAAGCGGCTGCACGGCGACCCTCTGCTGCTCTACACGCCCTGGGGTGTGGCGTGGGCCCTCGGCTTCGCGGCGCTGTTCCTGCACTACGGCCTCGACGGCGTCCCCTACGCGCCGATCTCCAGCGCGCAGGCCCTGACGGTCTTGTTCGCGGGCATGTCGCTGGCCGGGGCGATCGCCGTCTTCGGCATGGTGAAGATGGGCGCGCAGGTCCGCGGCGAGACCTCGGCCAAGGGCATGATGTACGGCTACGCCTGGTCCGCGGGCATCGTCTCCATGACGGTGATCGCCATCCGGATCAGCCCCCAGCTCCCGGCCGGCGAGAGCGGCCTGCTGTGGGGCGGCGGCTTCATGATGCTGGTCGCGCTGCTCTACATGGCCGGCGGCGCGATCTGGACGTACTGGCCGATGTTCTTCGTCGGCGTGTGGACGGCGGTCGTCAACGGGGTGGGCGTCATGCTCGGGGCCGGCTGGCACGCGCTGCTGACGGCCGTGCTCACCGGCGGCGGCTACATCGCGGCCGGCATCGTGCTGCGGCGGCGGATGTGAGCCCCGACGGCGCCGTGCCAGAGCTCGACCCGGTGATCCACGCGCAGGCCAGGCTGCGGGTGGTCGCCACGCTCAACACCCTCGGCGAGCGCGACGAGATCGCGTTCCCGTCGCTGAAGGACCTGCTCGGGATGACGGCCGGCAACCTCTCGGTGCACCTGACCAAGCTGGAGGACGCCGGTTACGTCCGCATCACCAAGACGCACAAGGGCCGCACCCCCGTCACGTACGTGGCGCTCACCCGGCGCGGACGCCTGGCATTCGAGGACTACACCAAGGCGATCCGCGCCTTGCTCGACAACGCTGGAGGAACCTCATGACGGCCCTCGCCAGAACGGTGGAGGTCACCCGCCGCTACGGGGACGTGCTCGCGCTCGATCACGTCTCGCTCGACATCCGGGCGGGCGAGCTGGTCGGCCTGCTCGGCCCGAACGGGGCGGGCAAGTCCACCCTGATCAACCTGTTCGTCGGGCTGCGCCGCCCGACCTCCGGCACGGTCGAGCTGCTCGGCGGCTCGCCGCAGAATCCTGTGGTACGCCGCGGCATCGGCGTGACCCCGCAGGAGACCGGTCTGCCGGACTCGCTGAAGGTCGGCGAGATCACCGACTTCGTGCGCGCCCACTTCCCCGACGCGCTCGGCAAGGACGAGCTGCTCGACCGCTTCGGCCTGAGCGAGCTGGTCAAGCGCCAGGTCGGCAGCCTGTCCGGCGGTCAGAAGCGGCGCCTGGCCGTGGCGCTGGCCTTCGTCGGCCGGCCGCGCCTGGTGTTCCTGGACGAGCCCACGACCGGACTCGACGTCGAGGCCAGGCGCACCCTCTGGGACGGCATCCAGGCCTTCCACAACGAGGGCGGCACGGTCGTCCTGACCAGCCATTACCTGGAGGAGATCGAGGCGCTGGCCCAGCGCGTGGTGGTCGTCGGCCAAGGACGGGTGCTGGCCGACGACACCGTGCGCGCCGTACGCGACATGGTGGGGGTACGGCGCGTCTCGCTCGACGCCGGCGACCTGCCCGATCTGCCCGGCGTGCTCAGCACCGAACGCCAGGACGGCCGCGTCAGCCTGCTGACCACCGACCCCGACCGGCTGGTGGTGGAGCTCGTGCGCAGCGGCACGCCGTTCTCGGGCCTGGAGGTCAGGCCGACCACGCTGGAGGAGGCCTTCCTCACCATCACCGCGAAGGAGAACGCGCATGTCTAGCCTGATCCTGGCCCACACCCGGCTACGGCTCGTCGAGCAGTTCAGGGTGCCCATCGGGATCCTGGCCAGCTCGCTGTTCCCGGCGATCTCGATGCTGGCGTTCGTGGTGCCGTTCGCGGGCGAGGACCCGGCGGCGGCGACGTCGGCGACGGGGTCGCTGATGTTCTTCGGCGCCATGTCGTCGGCGGTGATCGGGCTGAGCGCCACCGTCTCGCAGGACCGCGAGCAGCCGTGGGACCCCTACACCCGTACGCTGCCCGCCGGGCCGTTCCCGCGCCTGGCCGGGCGGATGATCTCGACCGTGGTGCTCATGCTGCTGTCGGTGGTGCCGGTGCTGGTGGTGGGGGCACTGCTGACCGAGGCGGTCATCACGCCCGGGCGGCTGGTCCTCGGGCTGCTGGCGCTGATCGCCGGGGGTGTGCCGTTCATGCTGATCGGGCTGTTCATCGGCCTGACGCTGCCGTCGAAGGCGGCGCTCGCGGTGGCCCAGATCGTGTTCTTCCCCGTGGCCATCGTGGGCGGGCTGATCCTGCCGCCGCAGATCATGCCGGACATCGTCGAGAGCATCTCCCCGTACGTGCCCTCCAGGGGCGCGGCCGAGCTGATCTGGGCGGCGATCTCGGACGTGCGCCCGGATCCGGTGGCGCTGATCATGCTCGGCGTGTGGACGGTGATCGCGGCGGCCGCCGCCACGTGGGCCTACCGCCACGACGAAGGCCGCCGGTTCGCCTGAGGGTTCTCCTGATGGGGGGGTGTGCCGCCGAGTCCGCAGCGATCTCAACGGCACACCCGTCTCCGGGAGGGGGTCCTTGTGTTTACTTCTTCTCTTGGAGGGTGACGGTGGCCTCGGCCGACTGACCGTCCCTCATATATGTGATCTTGACCTGTTGGCCCGGTTTGAAACCTCTGACCTGTCCAACAACCGTATCGCCTGAGTCAACCGGCGTGTCGCCGATCTTGGTGATGAGGTCGCCTTCCTTCAGTCCGGCCTTGGCCGCCGGGCTGCCCGCGGTCACCTGCCTGATCAGGGCGCCGGGCACGTCGCCGGTGGCGTCGGTGACGCTCACGCCGAGGAAGGCGTGGCTGACCTTGCCGTTCTTGATGAGCTGCTCGGCGACCTGCTTGGCGGTGTTGACGGGGATCGCGAACCCGACGCCGCCCCCGGCCGCGTCGGAGGCGATGGCGGTGTTGATGCCGACGAGCTGGCCGGCCGCGTTCACCAGCGCGCCGCCGGAGTTGCCGGGGTTGATCGCGGCGTCGGTCTGGATGACGTCGCCGATCGTCGTGCCCTGCACCGGGCTCTGCTGCTGCTCGCCGCCGAAGCCGGGCGGCAGCTGCTGACGCTGCTCGCCGCCGAGGTTGAGCGTACGGTTCAGGGCGCTGATGATGCCCCTGGTGACCGAGCCGTCCAGGCCGAGCGGGCTGCCGATGGCCAGTACGTCGTCGCCGACCTTGAGCTGGTCGCTGTCGCCGAGGTCGGCCTTGGTCAGCCCCGAGACGTCCTGCGCCCTGATGACCGCGAGGTCGGTGGGCGGGTCGGTGCCGACGACGGTGGCCTTGGCCGTCTTGCCGTCGCTGAACTTGACGGTCATCTGACCGCCGCCCTGCGCCGCGCCGACCACCACGTGGTTGTTGGTGAGGATGAGGCCGTCCTCGGAGAGCACGACGCCCGACCCCTCACCCGTCTGCCCCTGGATCATGACCACCGACGGCTGCACCCGCTCGGCCACCTCGGCGGTGGAGAGCTGGTTGGAGGCCTGCCGCAACTTCGGGCTCGGCGCGCTGACCACCTGCTGCGGCTGGGGCTGGAACGCGGTGGCGACGGCGGCTCCCACGACCCCGCCGCCGATGGCCATCGCGGCCAGGGCGAGCCCGGCCACGGCCTTCTGCCCGGTGGTCAGGCGCGGCTTGACGGGGGCGGACGGCGGAGGAGGAGGCTGCGGCTGCTCCATGGCGATCGTGTCCCGACGGGGGAAGCCCCCGGCGGCCGGAGGCGTGGCGCCGAACTGGCTCCACCCACCGGTGCCCTGCTCGTGAGGCTCGTTCGCGTTCATCTGTCATCTCCCTCAAGTCCCTATGGCTCAAGGGTGCCAAGACCGGCGTAAGCACTGGTTAAGGCGTTGATCGGAACTCTGTGAGACGGCTCACTCACACCTTATCTCCGCTGCTCACAGAGGCAGTCACCCGCATGCAAAAAGCTCGAAATCCCTTCGAGCCGTTTGCATGCGGGTGATTGGCGGTTCAACACGACGATCCTCTACGGGTCATCGTCGCGATCGATGAAGCCAGGTGGCGAGCACCAGCGCCACGAGAGGGCTGGCCCCCACGGTGAACTGTCACTTTTCGCTGCGATGACGCGTGAGGCCGACTAGCCGGTGACGTTCCGCCTCTGCCTGCGGGTAGATACCAAGTACCAGCCCCACACATTTGCGGAGAACGTCAGAGCGCCGAGGCCGATCCGCAGCCATGGCTGGGTCTCACCGGACACTCCGATCAGCACCATCGCAGCGAGGAAGCAGAACGATCCGGCAGCGGAGATCGCGGCCGGAACCATCCAGCCGTTCCGGGTGGAGGCAGGTCCTGGTGCGGACGCGGCGCCGGAGGTCTTCGTCACAAGCCCATTCTTCAGCTTTCCGCGGCCCTGCGTGAAGGCTCCATCGATCACGACCCGGGCGCGCCGCCCTCGTAGCATTCCCACCATGCGAACGATCACAACGGCGACACCGGCCAGTACCCCATGGAGCTCCTGCTGCCCGAGCTGGCCAGACCGTTCGAACTCCTGCTCGCGGGAGTGGGCCTCATGGTCGCCGCGCTGGTGACCGAGCGGCTGAGCCGGCACTGACCCGGCGCCGCCGGCGGCCGGCGCCGTTCGACAGCCTTCAGGTGCGGGTGGGCCAGTATTCGTCTCTGAGGAGACGCTTGTAGAGCTTGCCCGTGGGGTGGCGTGGGAGCTCGTCGCGGAAGTCGACCGACTTCGGGCACTTGTAGTGCGCCAGCCGCTCCCGGCAGTACGCGATCAGCTCCGCCTCCAGCCCCGGCCCCGCCTCGGCCGCCGTCATCGGCTGGACCACGGCCTTGACCTGCTCCCCCATCTCCTCGTCCGGCACCCCGAACACGGCCACGTCGGCCACCTTGGGATGCACCGCCAGTACGTTCTCCGCCTCCTGCGGGTAGATGTTCACCCCACCCGAGATGATCATGTACGAGCGGCGGTCCGTGAGGTACAGGAAACCGTCGGCGTCGAGGTAGCCGATGTCGCCGAGGGTGGTCCAGCCGCGGCCCTTCGGGTCCTGTGCCGAGCGGGTCTTGCCGGGGTCGCCGTGGTACTCGAAGCGGGCGCCGTTCTCGAAGTAGACCGTGCCGTGCTCGCCGGGCGGCAGGTCCTCGCCCTCCTCGTCGCAGATGTGCACGACGCCGAGCAGCGAGCGGCCGACCGTGCCCTTGTGCTCCAGCCAGTCCCGGGAGCCGACGTAGAGGAAGCCGTTGCCCTCGGTGCCCGCGTAGTACTCGTGGACGATCGGCCCCCACCAGTCGATCATCTGCTCCTTGACCGGTACGGGACAGGGCGCGGCGGCGTGGATGGCGCAGGTCAGCGAGGACAGGTCGTACTTCTTACGGGTTTCCTCGGGCAGTTTGAGCATCTTGATGAACATCGTCGGCACGAGCTGCGAGTGCGTCACCCCGTACCGCTCGACCAGCCGCAGGTACTCCTCGGGGTCGAAGCGTTCCATCACCACCACCGTCGCGCCGAGCCGCTGGAAGGACAGGCAGTAGCGCAGCGGGGCGGCGTGGTAGAGCGGCGCGGGCGAGAGGTAGACGCTGTCCGCGGACGGCGCGAACAGCCCCTGGATGAGCTTGACCAGCGTGTTCGACTCGGTGAGCGGGGCCAGCGAGGCGGCCACCTTGACGCCCTTCGGACGGCCGGTCGTGCCGGAGGAGTAGAGCATGTCGGCGCCCTGGCACTCGTCGGCGATCGGGGTGACCGGGCAGCCGGCCACGCTCTCCTCGTAGGAGGTGAAGCCCTCGGCGACGCCGTCGAGCATGAGCCGCAGCTCCACGCGCGGCGTGGCGCCGGTGATCGAGGTGGCCACCTCGGCCAGGTCCGCGCTGGAGATGAACGCCCGGGCGCCGCAGTTGTCCACGATGTAGGCCAGCTCGTCGGTGTGCAGCCGGGAGCTGATCGGCGTGTAGTACAGGCCCGCGCGGTGCGCGGCCCAGGCGATGGCCAGGAAGAGCGGGTGGTTGGCGAGCATGAAGGCGACGTGGTCGCCCGGTGCGAGCCCGGCCGCGCGGAAGGCGTGGGCCAGGCGGTTGGACTGCTCCTCCAGCTCGCGGTAGGTGATGACCTGCCCGGAGCCCGCCATGATCACAGCGGGCTTGTCGGGGGTGACGGCTGCGATGGCTCCCGGGTACATGACCAGAACAGTATTCGGTCGCCTGGCGGCGGCGCTAGGGCGCGCCGAAGCCGCGGTCCCGGCGCCGGGACCGCGGCTTCAGTGACGTACCGGAGGCACGCCTCCGTGGTGGATCAACCGTGGCAGGATCACTCCGCGGGGATGACCGAACCCTCGTACTTCTGCTTGATGAAGTCCTTGACCTTCTGGTCCTGCAGCAGCTTGCCGAGGGTGACGACGGCGGCGTCCTTCTCGTGGCCGGTCTGCACGACCAGGCCGTTGACGTACGGGTTGCCCTCGGTCTTCTCCAGCACCAGCGCCTGGCCGGAGGGCTTGAGCCCGGCCTCGATCGCGTAGTTGCCGTTGATCACCGCGGCGTCCACGTCGTCGAGCGAGCGCGGAAGCTGGGCCGCCTCAAGGGGCTTGAACTGGAGCTTCTTCGGGTTGTCGGTGACGTCGCGCTCGGTGGCCGCGGTGCCCGCGCCGTCCTTGAGCTTGACCAGGCCGTTGTCGGCGAGCAGCTTGAGCGCGCGGCCGAGGTTCGTGGCGTCGTTCGGCAGCGCGACCGTCGCCCCTTCGGCCAGCGCCGGCAGCGAGGTGATCTTCTTGGAGTACAGGCCGAGCGGCTCCAGGTGCACCGGGGTGACGAAGCTCAGCTTGGTGCCCTTGGAGGCGTTGAAGTCGTCCAGGTAGGGCTTGTGCTGGAAGAAGTTCGCGCCCAGCTGGCCCTCGTCGAGCTGCACGTTCGGCTGGACGTAGTCGGTGAACTCGACGATCTCCAGGTTCAGCCCGGCGGCCTGGGCCAGGTTGTCCTTGACGAACTTCAGGATCTCGCCGTGCGGGACGGGGCTCGCGCCCACCTTCAGCACGGTGTCGGCCGACTCGGCCGCGGGGGTCGGGGTAGCGGACTGCGACGTACCGCATGCGGCGAGCAACAGGGACAGCGCAGCAGCACCCAATATCGAACGAATTTTCATGATTTTTCCTTACTTATGTGAAATGCGCCGAGCGACCCAGTCGCCCAGACTCTGCAGAATTTGCACGATGACGATGAGCAGGACGACGGTCACGATCATCACGAGCGTCTCGAACCGCTGGTAGCCGTACCGCACGGCCAGGTCGCCGAGCCCGCCTCCGCCGACGGTGCCCGCCATGGCCGAGTACCCGATGAGCGCGACGATCGTGACGGTCAGTCCCGACACGAGGCCGGGCAGCGCCTCGGGCAGCAGGACCTTGCGCACGATGGCGGTCCGGCTGGCCCCCATGGCCTGCGCCGCCTGTACGACGTCCGTACCGACCTCGCGCAGCGCCGTCTCGACCAGCCGCGCGAAGAACGGCACGGCCCCCACGGTCAGCGGCACCACCACGGCGGCGGTCCCGATCGTGGTCCCGATCACGAGCCGGGTGAACGGGATGATCGCGATCATCAGCACGATGAACGGCAACGACCGCCCGATGTTGACGACGATCCCGAGCACGGACTTCAGCGCCGGCAACGGACGCAGCCCGCCCCGGTCGAAGGCCACGAGCGCCACGCCGAGCGGCAGCCCGAACAGCACGGTGAACAGCGTGGCCCAGCCCACCATCTGCGCGGTCTCCCACGTGGCCGGCCACAGCAGCGGAACGATCTCTTCCCAGGTCATGCGGCCTCCCCCGCGACTTCGACGAGCAGCCCCGACTCCCGCAGGTACGACAGCGCCGAGGACGACTCCGCGCCGGTCAGCGCCACGCGCAGGCGGCCGACCGAGCCGCCGGCCAGGTCCTCGATCGAGCCGCCGAGGATGTTGACGTCCACGTCGAACTTGCGCGCCATCTCCGAGACCAGCGGGCGGCCCGGGTCGCCGGTGAAGGTGAGCGTGACCGAGCCGGCCGGGGCGGGCTCGGGCAGCGGGAAGATCTCCCTGGTCAGGCGGGAGCCGGGGGTCCTGATGAGGTCGGCGATGGCGCCCGACTCCTCGATGCGGCCGCGCGCCATGATGGCGACCGAGTCGCAGACGCTCTTGACGACGTTCATCTCGTGGGTGATGAGCAGGATCGTCAGGCCGAGCTCGGCGTTGAGCCGCTGGAGCAGGGCCAGGATCGACTGGGTGGTGGCCGGGTCGAGCGCGGAGGTGGCCTCGTCGGACAGCAGCACCGACGGGTTGCCCGCCAGCGCCCTGGCGATGCCGACACGCTGCTTCTGGCCGCCGGAGAGCTGGTGGGGGCGGTCGCCGCCGCGTCCCGACAGGCCGACGAGGTCGAGCAGTTCGGCCACGCGCCGCTGCCGTTCGGCCCTGGGCACGCCCATGACCTCCAGCGGGAAGGCGACGTTGCCGGCGACCGTGCGCGAGGACAGCAGCGCGAAGTGCTGGTGGATCATGCCGATGCGCTGCCTGGCGCGGTTCAGCTCGCGGCCCGGCAGCGCGGTCAGGTCCTGCCCGGCGACGGTGACCGTGCCTGCGGTCGGGCGTTCGAGCAGGTTGACGCAGCGCAGCAGCGTGCTCTTGCCGGCGCCGCTCTGGCCGAGCACGCCGTAGATCTCGCCCTCGCGCACGTGCAGGTCGACGCCGTCGAGCGCGACGGTCTGGCCGTACTGCTTGCGCAGGCCGGAAGCCTGGATCACGGAAATTCCCCACGACTGAGAGCGGCCGGTACGCGGCCGCTTCTTGACACGAACATCACCGTCGGAGCGGTGGGATCTAGTGGCTGCCCGGAGGGAACGGCAGGTGAGTCAGCCTGCGCAGCACGAAGCAAGGTGTGTGGATCATGGTGACCTTCGAGGAGAACGGGCGGGATCTGGTCTCTAACGGGCCGGCATTCGCCCCATACGCATGCGACAACACATGGCGTCCCGGTGGGCGCGGTGGTCGTTCGCGTATGCCTCGTTCACGCCGGTGCTAACGCCGCCTTTCCATACTCCTATTCCGGGGAATCGGGGTGATCTGCGTCACCTCGTACCGCGGTGAGGAAACCGCCGCCCTGGGCCGGGCGGCCGTACCGGGCGGCGAGGGCGGACAGCTCGACGACGTCGGCCCGCCAGCCGCGGGTGGTCAGCCAGGCGACGGCGTCCTCGCCGAGGCCGCCCTTCCACAGGGTGGCGACGCGGCGCAACGCGGGCATCGTGCGCGCCCGCTCGATGAGCGCGGCGGCCGCGGCCCGGTCGTGCTCGAAGGCGAGCCTGCTGCCCGCCGCCGACAGCGCGCCGATCTCGCCGAGCAGCCGCCCGGCCTCGGCCGCGCTCAGGTAGATCAGCAGCCCCTCGACCAGCCAGGCCGTGGGCCGCGCCGGGTCGAACCCGGCCGCGCGCAACCTGCCCGGCCAGTCCTCGCGCAGGTCCACCGGCACCGGGACGCGCTCGCACCGCGCCGTCGCGCCCAGCTCCCGCAGCACGCCGTCCTTGAACGCCAGCAGCTCGGGCTGGTCGAGCTCGAACAGCCGGACCCCGGCCGGCCAGGCGAGCCGGTAGGCCCGGCTGTCGAGCCCGGCCGCCGGCAACACCACCTGGTCGCAGCCCGACTCCCGTAGGTAGTCGTCGAAGAACCTGGTCCTGAACGCCAGGTGGTCGCCGAAGACGCCGGCCGCCCCGCTCCCTTGCCCGGCGCCCGCCGCCGCCACGAAAGCGCCCGCGTACGGGTCGTCGAACAGCCGGTCGGGCCGCTCGCTCTCGCGCGCCCGTAACCAGGCCGCGCCCACCGCCGTCCTCGCCACTCCATTCATATCTTCAACGATACATCTCCAGCGATAAGATTGGCGACCATGAACGTGGCACGGATGCGAAGGCTCGGACGGCGGCTCGTGGAGCTGTCGAAGGCGGCGGCCGGCGAGACCAAGGGCCCGCCCCTGACCCCCGGCGAGGAGGCCGTCTTCGAGGACGTGCTGCGCCACCCGGGCAGCACCGTCGGCGAGATCCAGGCCAGGACGGGGTTCGTCCAGAGTCACGTGTCGGCCTCGGTGGCCAGGATGCGCGAGCGTGGCCTCGTCCAGGCGGCGCCCGATCCCGGCGACGGGCGGCGTACCCGGGTGACGGCGACGGACCTGGCCCTGAACGCGGTCCACCGCCGCGCGGGCAGGCCGGTGGACGACGCGGTGCGCGCCGCGGTCGGCGACCCGGAACGCGCCGCCCGCGTCGTGGCGCTGCTGGAGGAGCTGGAGGCGCTCCTGATCACCGCCTGACCTCCTCGAACGGCCACGCGGACATGCGACCGCCCCGCCGCACCCGGAGGGGCCGGGTGCGGCGGGGCGGCGTGAGGGGCCGTGCCCTCTCGGGTCAGGCGGCGACCGTGGAGGCGACCTCGGCCGGGGCGAGCGCGATGTCGAGGACCTCGCGCACGTCGCTGACCGCGTGGATGGTCAGCTCGTTGCGGACCTCCTCGGGCACGTCGTCCAGGTCGGGCTCGTTGCGCGCCGGGATGAGCACCGTGGTGATGCCCGCCCGGTGGGCGGCCAGCAGCTTCTGCTTGACGCCGCCGATCGGCAGGACCCGCCCGGTCAGCGAGATCTCACCGGTCATGGCCACGTCGGCGCGGACCTGGCGGCCCGACAGGAGCGAGGCCAGCGCGGTCGTCAGCGTCACGCCCGCCGAGGGACCGTCCTTGGGAACGGCGCCCGCGGGGAAGTGCACGTGGACCGAGCGGTCCTTCAGCGCGGTGACCGGCAGCTCCAGCTCCGCGCCGTGCGAGCGCAGGTAGGACAGCGCGATCCGGGCCGACTCCTTCATCACGTCGCCGAGCTGGCCGGTCAGGGTCAGGCCGGTCTCGCCGGTCTCCGGGTCGGCCAGGGACGCCTCCACGTAGAGGACGTCGCCGCCGGCCCCGGTCACCGCCAGGCCCGTGGCCACGCCCGGCACCGAGGTGCGTTGGGTGGACTCGGGCAGCGACGACTCCGGCACGAACCGCGGCCGGCCGATGTAGCCGACCAGGTCGTCCGCGCCGACCGTGACGGGCAGCTCGTCCTTGGCCGCCACCTTGCGCAGGATCCTCGCGACCGCCCGCTCCAGCGAGCGCACGCCGGCCTCGCGGGTGTACTCGCCGGCCAGCCTCCGCAGCGCCGCGTCCTCGACCTTGACCTCCTCGGAGGTCAGCCCCGCGAGTTCGAGCTGCCTGGGCAGCAGGTGGTCGCGGGCGATCGAGACCTTCTCGTCCTCGGTGTAGCCGTCGAGGGTGACGACCTCCATCCGGTCGAGCAGCGGGCCGGGGATGGCCTCCAGCACGTTGGCCGTGGCCAGGAACAGCACGTCGGACAGGTCGAGCTCGACCTCCAGGTAGTGGTCGCGGAAGGTGTGGTTCTGGGCCGGGTCGAGGACCTCCAGCAGCGCCGCCGTGGGGTCGCCGCGGTAGTCGGCGCCGACCTTGTCGACCTCGTCGAGCAGGACGACCGGGTTCATCGAGCCGGCCTCGCGGATGGCCCGGACGACGCGGCCCGGCAGGGCGCCGACGTAGGTGCGCCGGTGTCCGCGGATCTCGGCCTCGTCGCGTACGCCGCCGAGCGCGACGCGGACGAACTTGCGGCCCATCGCGCGCGCCACGGACTCGCCCAGGGACGTCTTGCCGACCCCGGGAGGACCGGCGAGGGCCAGGACGGCGCCGCTGCGCCGGCCGCCCACCACTCCGACGCCCTTGTCCTGGCGGCGCTTGCGCACGGCCAGGTGCTCGATGATGCGGTCCTTGACGTCGTCGAGGCCCGTGTGGTCGGCGTCGAGCACGGCCCGCGCGCCGGTGATGTCGTAGTTGTCCTCGGTACGCTCGTTCCACGGGATGTCGAGCACGATGTCCAGCCAGGTGCGGATCCAGCCGCCCTCGGGCGACTGGTCGGAGGTGCGCTCCAGCTTGTCGACCTCCTTGAGCGCGGCCTCGCGCACCTTCTCCGGCAGGTCGGCGGCCTCGACGCGGGCCCGGTAGTCCTCTTCCTCGCTCTCGGCGGTGTCGCCGTTGAGCTCCTTGAGCTCCTTGCGCACCGCGGCGAGCTGCTGGCGCAGCAGGAACTCGCGCTGCTGCTTCTCCATGCCCTCCTGGACGTCCTTGCGGATCGTCTCGGCGACGTCGAGCTCGGCGAGGTGCTCGCGGGACCACTCGATCAGCCTGGCGAGGCGGTCGGCCGGGTCGGCGGCCTCCAGCAGCTCGATCTTCTGCGCGGTGGTCAGCCAGGGGGTGTAGCCGGAGCTGTCGGCCAGCACCGAGGGGTCGTCGATCTGGTTGACCTGGTCGACGACCTGCCAGGCGCCGCGCTTCTGCAGGATGGTGGTGGCCAGGGCCTTGTACTCCTTGGCCAGCTCCTGGGCGCGTTCGCCGGCCGCCACGGTGTCGATCGTGTCGGCCTCGACCCACAGTGCCGCGGCGGCGGCGGTGGTGCCGGTGCCCACGCGGACGCGGTCGACACCCCGCACCACGGCGGCGGGCTCACCCCCCGGCAGCCTCCCGACCTGCTCGATCACGGCCTGGACGCCGACGGCGCCGTAACGGCCGTCGATCCGGGGAACGAGGAGGACCCGCGGCTTGTTACCACCGGACGCGCGGGCCGCGTCGATCGCAGCACGCACCTCGGAGTCGGACAGGTCCAGCGGAACCACCATGCCCGGCAGGACGACCTCGTCGTCGAGCGGCAGGACCGGGAGGATCAAGCTCTCACTCATGCGAACTCCAAAGGGTTGAGTTATACCGACTCAATTCATCAGAGCGGGCCATTGTTCCCAACCTTGCCGATGTTCGCTCACGGCGATCGTAATGATGTAAGCGATACCTGAGAGTGAGGTCCGGATCAGACCTGGGGTTGACGCCGGACGGGTCGGCCTTCCGTATTCTTGACCAGGTGAATCACCGTGACCGGCGCTCCTCGCCCCCCGCCCCGGCGAGCGGCGCGCGTGCCGGCGCGTCCCCGTCCCCCGAACCGGTTGGTTCTCCCGAACCGGATGGCGTGAGCGGCGGGGCCGGGGCGGTGGCGTTGCGCCACGCGGTCACGCTGGGGCGGGCTCTCCTGGCGGTGCTGCGGCCCTTCACGCTCGCGCTGCTCACCGGCAGCGCCGATCCCCCGCCACGGCCCCGTTCCCGGTGGCTGATGATGCCGGTGCCGCGGTGGCTCGCGTGGCTGGTCCCGGTCAAGACGTTCAGCCTGGTGCAGGTGGCCGAGCTCGTGCTGGCCGTGGAGCTGTTCGGCGTGACGCTGTCCACGGCCCAGGAGTGGAACGATCAGGCCGCGCTGACGCCGGGCGATCCGCTGCCGGTCTGGGGCGGGTTCGTCCTCCTGACGGGCCTGGCCGCCGGCCTGCCCATGGCGTTGCGCAACCGGTGGCCGCTGGCGGCGTGGCGGGTCGCGATCGTCCTCGCCCCGGTCGCCGTCTGGACCAACCTGACGATCGGCCGCGACGAGGGCTACGCGCCGTATCCGATAACGGTGGGGGTGGCCTTCCTTCTGGCGCTCTACTCCGTGGGCGTCCGCTGTGACCGGCGGATCGTGCTGGGGGCCGGGGTCGTCACGGCCCTGTTCCTGTGGGCCGCCGACGGCAACTCGATGCCGGTGGTGGGGGGCCTCGCGGCGGTCGTCCTGCTGTTCGGCCACAACGTGCGCGCCCGCCGCAACGCCACGGCGAGGCTCATCCAGGAGGAGCGGCGCACCCGGCAGGCCGAGGGCGCCCAGGCGGTGCTGGAGGAGCGCGCCCGCATCGCCCGCGAGCTGCACGACGTGGTCGCCCACCACATGTCGGTGATCGCCATCCAGGCGGAGGCGGTGCCGCTCAAGGCCGCGGGCGACCCGACGCAGCTGGAGGCCGGGCTGGCGGAGATCCGCGCGCTGTCGCTTGAGGCCATCACCGAGCTGCGGCAGGTCCTCGGCGTCCTGCGCGACAAGGACGGCCGCACCGACACCGCGCCGCAGCCCGGCCTCGACCGGCTGGAGGAGCTGGTGGCCAACGCCCGCAACGCGGGGCTCGCCGTCGTGGTCAGGCAGCGGCGGCCGGTCGGCGGGCTGCCGCCCGCGGTGGGGTTGTCGGCGTACCGGATCGTGCAGGAGTCGCTCAGCAACGCGATGCGGCACGCGCCGGGGTCGAGCGTCACCGTCGAGATCACGCGGGACGACGCCACGCTGCGCCTGCGCGTCGCCAACGGCCCCGGCCTGTCCCCCGCGGCCACGCCCGGGGCCGGACAGGGGCTGGTGGGCATGCGCGAGCGCGCGGCGCTGCTCGGCGGCGCGCTCGACGCCGGGCCCGCGAGGGGCGGCGGCTACCAGGTGAGCGCCGCGTTGCCGATCGAGGAACAGCCGATCGGGGAGCAGCCGACCGGGAAGGCGGCCGAGAAGAGGGAGGGCGGCGCGTGATCCGCGTGCTGATCGCCGACGACCAGGGCATGGTGCGCACGGGCTTCACCGTGTTCCTGAGCGGGCAGCCGGACATCGAGGTCGTGGGCGAGGCGGCCGACGGCCGCGAGGCGGTGGCGCGCGCGATCGAGCTGAGCCCCGACGTCGTGCTGATGGACATACGCATGCCGGTCATGAACGGGCTGGAGGCGACCCGGGAGGTGCTGGCGGCGAGCCCGGCCTCGAAGGTGCTCATCCTGACGACGTTCGACCTCGACGACTACGTCTACGAGGCGCTGCGGGCCGGGGCCAGCGGGTTCCTGCTCAAGGACGCCTCGGCGGCGCAGCTCGCGGAGGCCGTCCGGGTGGTCGCGGCCGGTGACGCGCTCATCGCCCCGGCGGTCACCAAGCGGCTGATCCACGAGTTCGCCCGGCTGGGCGGCCCCCGTACCCCGACGGGCAGGCGGCCGGAGGAGCTGACCGAGCGCGAGACCGAGGTGCTCATCCTGGTCGCGCAGGCCATGTCCAACCAGGAGATCGCCCAGAAGCTGTTCGTGGCCGAGCAGACGGTCAAGACGCATGTGGGGCGGATGCTGACCAAGCTGGGGCTGCGCGACCGCGCCCAGGCCATCGTCTTCGCCTACGAATCCGGCCTCGTCCGCCCCGGCGAATGACCCGCCCTCCGAGGGCCCACGTACGCCCCGGGAACGTCGGACGGGCGAACCGGGGGTAGGAAGCCGGCGCACGCCCCGAGAGGCCGCGTACGGCGAGCCAGCGCGCCAGAGATGGGCGGGAGTGTGGGTGATGGGCTGGATGGGGTGGGGGTGTCACCATGGGGTGGAGTCGGTGTATTTCGGAGGGAGGAGGCGCGGGGCCGGTCTCCGGACGGGGGCGGGCGGACGCGCACAGCCCATGGAACCTCTTGAGCTTTTCCACCAGGTGGCCGAAACCGTGCCCGCCTACCGCACGTTCCTGGCCGAGCACGGTGTCGAGCCCGCGACCGTCACCACCCTGGAGCACTTCAGCCGCCTGCCGATGACGAGCAAGGACACCTACATCCGCCACCACCCCCTCCCCGACCTGTGCAGGGACGGCGTGATAGGCGACCTCGTGGCCGTGTCGTCCGGCTCGACGGGCACGCCGTCGTTCTGGCCGCGTACGGTGGCCGACGAGCGGGTGATCGCCGCCCGGTTCGAGGAGGTCTTCAGGGACTCCTTCGGCGCCCGCGAACGCCGTACGCTGGCCGTGGTCTGCTTCGCCCTCGGCACCTGGGTAGGCGGCCTGTTCACCATCGACTGCTGCCGCCACCTGGCCGAACGCGGCTACCCGATCACCGTCGTCGCGCCCGGCACCGACCGCAGGGAGATCGCGCGGGTGCTGCCGGAGCTGGCGCCGCACTTCGACCAGGTGGTCCTGCTGGGCTATCCGCCGTTCCTGAAGAACGTCATCGACACCGAGCCGCTCCCCTGGGCCGACTGGGACGTCAAGCTGGTCACGGCGGGCGAGGTGTTCAGCGAGGAGTGGCGCACGCTGGTGGCCGGCCGCGCCGGGATCGCCGACCCGGTACGCGGCATCGCCTCCCTCTATGGCACCGCCGACGCCGGCGTGCTCGGCAACGAGACGCCGCTCTCGGTCGAGCTGCGCCGCTTCCTGTCCGCGCGGCCGGAGGCGGCCAGGGAGCTGTTCGGGGAGTCCCGGTTGCCGACCCTCGTGCAGTACGACCCCGGGGTGCGCTTCTTCGAGGCGCACGAGGGCACCCTGCTGTTCTCCGGCGACAACGGCGTCCCGCTGGTCAGGTACCACATCGCCGACGAGGGCGGCGTGATCCCGTACGAGCGCATGCTGGAGTTCGCGCTGCGGCGCGGCTTCAGTTCCACGGCGTCCGGCCCGCGGCACCCGTTCGTCTACGTCTTCGGCCGCAGCCACTTCACGTTGTCCTACTACGGCGCGAACGTCTACCCGGAGAACATCGCGGTCGGGCTGGAGCAGCCGGAGGTCAGCGGGTCGGTGACGGGCAAGTTCGTGATGGAGGCGGCGGTGGACGCCGACCACGACCGGCATCTGACGGTCACGGTGGAGCTGATGCCCGGCGAGAAGCCGTCCGAGGAGGTGGCGCAGGCCGTGGGCACCTCGATCCTGGCCCAGCTCCTGCGGCTGAACAGCGAGTTCGCGAACTATGTGCCGGTGGCGCAGCAGACGCCGTTCATCCGGTTGCGGGAGGCCGGGGATCCGGAGTACTTCCCGCCGGGCGCCAAGCATCGCTACACGCGGTAGGGCGCGGGTCTAGGCGGGCGTGCGGCGTACGACGACCAGCGCCACGTCGTCCTCGCGCGCCCCGAACGCCCCCAGCATGCGTTCGGCGAACTCCTCCAGGTCGTCCTCGACGGTCTCGGCGAGCCGCCTGGCCCGCTCCATGCTGTCGTCGAGCAGGACGTGCCGGTCCTCCAGCAGTCCGTCGGTGAACAACATCATCGTGCCGCCGGGCGGCAGTTTCAGCCGGTCCACCTGGTACTCCTCGGGCACCGCGCCGAGCAGCAGGTTGCCCAGCGTGTGGTAGGAGCTGCCGGGCCCGGCGAACAGCGGCGGCATGTGCCCGGCGTTGGCCAGCTCGATCTCGCCGGTGGCCGGGTCGATGAGCATGAGGCAGACGGTGGCGGTCAGGCCCCGGTGGTAGCGCCGCATGAGCTGGTTGAGCAGGTCGAGCGACGCGCTCAGGTCCACCTGGGCGATGAGCGAGGCGCGCAGGGCGTGGCGCAGCTCGGCCATGACGGTCGCGGCGTGCAGCGAGTGGCCCTCCACGTCGCCGATCGCGACCAGGACGCGCCCGTCGACCTGCAGGACCTCGTAGAAGTCGCCGCCGACCTCGACGTTGTCCACGGCGGGCTGGTAGCGCAGCGCGACCTGGAGGCCGGGCACCTCGGGGATGCGGCTGGGCAGCAGGCTGCGCTGGAGGGTCAGCGCGATGTCGTGCTCCTCGGTGTAGGCGCGCAGCGCGCCCAGCGCCAGCGCCAGTTCCTGGCCGAGCTGGCGCAGCAGGTTCACCTCGTCGGCGTCGAGCGGCGGTACGGCCTCGGCCCCCAGGTAGACCGGCGACGGGGAGTTCTTGGTACGGCAGAGCACGCCGGTCGCGGCGCCGTCGACGCGTACGTCCGGCAGCAGGCCCTGCCACTCGCCGGTGGTCAGCGTGAACACCCGCGCCCTGGAGGCGTCCTTCAGCGTCAGCTCGGCGAGGCGGTCGAGCACGTCGGAGGCGGCGGGCTGGGCCTCGGCGGGCTCGCCGGGCCGGACCCGGTAGCGCCGCAGCCGTCCGTCGGGCGGCAGGGCGAGCGTGCCGCAGTAGCGGCCGAGCATCTCGGCCGTGCCCTCGACGGCGACGGTCAGCAGTTCGTCGAACGTCTCGGCCTCGTTCATCCGCAGCGTCACCTCGGCCAGCTTGGCCAGGCGTTCGGCCATCAGCTCGGCCCGCCAGCGCGCCCGGTAGTAGCGCAGCATGGCCTCGACGGTCGCGGCGAACTCGGTGGGCTCGATGGGCTCGGTCAGGTAGGCGTCGGCGCCGCGTTCCAGCCCTTCCGTACGGTCGGCGGGGGTGATCGCGTTGGCCGACACCTGGATGACGGGGATCGCGGCGGTGGCCGGGGCGGCCTTGATCAGCTCGCAGACCTCGTAGCCGCCGATGTCGGGCAGGCGGACGTCGAGGACGACGAGGTCGACCTCGTGCGCGGCGAGCATGCCGAGGGCCTCCTCGCCGCCGCTCGCCTCCAGCACCTGGTGCCCGGACCTGCGCAGCCAGCTCGACAGGATGTAACGCTTGGTGGGGGTGTCGTCGACGACCAGCACGCAGGCGGGCTCAGCCATCGCGGTTCTCTTCTCCCCCGCCGCCCTCCCCGCCCCCGCGGGCACTTCGGATGGCCTGGAGGAGTTGCTCCCTGCGCAGCCCGTGCTTGGACAACACCGGCCGGTTGCCCGGGGCCCGCTGCGGGGCGATGGTCACGACGACGACGGGGATGCCGCTCAGCCGCTCGTCCTCGGCCATCTCGTGCAGCAGCACGTTGCCGTCCACGCGGGGCATGAGCAGGTCGACGAGGATCACGTCGGGTGGGGTGGCGGCCATCAGGTCGAGCGCGGCGGCGCCGTCGGCGGCCTCGTCCACGTGCACGGTGAAGCCGTAGAGCATGCGGCGGGCGGCGGCGCGGAACACCTCGTCGTCGTCGGCGATCAGGACGCGTTCGACCTCGGGCGTGCCGATCTGGTGCGGCAGCCGCAGGGTGGCGGTGGTGCCCTCGCCCTGGGTGCTGGTCAGCTCCAGCGTGCCGGCGAGGGCTTCGGCGAGCCTGCGCGCGTACGGCAGCCCGAGTCCGGTGCCCTTCGCCTTGACCTGCAGCGAGCCGGGAACCTGGTAGAAGTCCTCGAACACGCGCCTCAAATGTTCCTCCGAGATGCCGATGCCGGTGTCGGTGACCGTGATGACGATCTCGCCTCTGGCTTCGTCGGCATGCGCGGCCAGCACTACCTGCCCGCTCTGGGTGAATTTGAGCGCGTTTGAGAGCAGATTCCGGAGGATTCTCAGCAGCATGCTCTCGTCGGCGTACAGCTCGGCGGCCTCGGGCGCGATCTCGTGGCTCAGGGTCACGCCGGCGCGCTCGCTGGTCGGGCGCATGGTGACGTGGAGCTGCCCGGCCATCCGCGCCAGGTCGACCAGCGTGGGCTGCGGGTCCAGGCGGCCCGATTCGGCCTTGGCCATGTCGAGCAGTTCGCCGACGAGTTCGAGCAGCGTCTGCGCGGAGTCGCCGATGAGGCCGACCTGGTGGCCCTGTTCCTGGGTCAGCGGCTCGCCGCCCGGGCCGGTCAGGAGCCTGACCAGGCCGATGACCGAGTTGAGCGGGGTGCGCAGCTCGTGGCTGACCGTGGCCCAGAACCGGTTGCGCGCCTCGATCGTCTCGCGGAGCTGGCCGGACTTCTCGTCCAGCTCGGCGTACAGGGCGACCACTCCCCTGTTGGTCTCCTCCAGCTCGGCCGAGAGCTGGTTGTACATGGCCAGCACGCCGGTGTTGGTCTCCTGCAGCTCGGAGTTGAGCCGCAGCACGTCCTCCAGGGTCTCGGCGAGCTCCCTGTTCTGCTCGCGCAGCTCCTCCAGCGCGCTGATCGGGGCCAGCTTCGCGAGGTCGGCGCGGATGACGTCCAGCGGGACTGTGGCGGGGCGCGGCCGGAGCCGTTTGGTGATGGTGACGCTGCCGTCGCGGCCGGCGCCGTCGTCCACGAGGCGGCCGGCCAGTTCCAGGCCCTCGGAGTGGTTCAGGCCGGAGGGCCGGGTGTGCCTGATGGTGATCACGAGCTGGTCGTGGCCGAGGGTGATCACGGCGGCCGCGCCCTGGCCGTACGCCTCCCGGCCCACCTCGCTGAGGGCGGTGGCCACCCTGATCTGGTCCTGCGACTCCATCCCGGCCAGCTCGGCGGCGGCGCGGCCGACGCGGCGCAGGACGAACACGTCCTGGTCGGTGTCGAGCCGGACGCGGATGAGCTCAGTTCCCGCCATCGCCGGGCCTCACCGTCACCACGCAGGCGTCGTCGCGCCTGCTGCCGGCCTCGCGCAGCAGGGTCGCGGCGATGACCGCGGGGGTGCGCGCGAACAGCCCCGGCATGCTCCCGGGGTCCCAGCGGTCGGTCAGCCCGTCGGAGTGCAGGACGACGGTGGCGTAGGAGGGGACCTGGTACTCGAACTGGCGCAGCGTGCGCCCCTGGTGGCCGGCGATGCCGGGGAGCGAGACCATGCCCTGCCGGCCCTCCGCATCGGCGACCCAGCCGGAGACGTTGCCGAGCCCGGCGAAGGTGACGGCGCCCGGCCGCACGCGGGCCACCGCGACGGCGCCGCCGCGGGTCCGGTTCAGGCCGCGGTGCAGGTGCTCCAGGATGGAGATGGGCTCCTGCTCCAGCACCTGCTCGAACAGCTCGACGGCCGTCTGCGCCGCGACGGCGGCGATGTGGCCGTGGCCGAGACCGTCGCACAGCAGCACCGTCGTCGACTCGCCGTTCCTGGCGATGGCGAAGCCGTCCCCGCAGCTCACCTCGTCGCCGATCGGCCGGGTCAGGCCGCTGGCGCGCAGCGGGGGGCCGGGCGTGTCGTCGGCGGTGAAGTGCATGACGAGCACGGTGCCCGTACCGGGCACCGAGTGGACGTCGTACCCGCTGGCGATGCGGGCGATGGCGCCCATGCCGATGCCGAGCGTGCCGGAGGTGGAGTAGCCGTCGCGCAGGGCGCGGGCCACGTCGGCCATGCCGGGCCCCTTGTCCACCGCGACGAGCTCCACGGTGGCCGGGGCCTCGGGGTGCGGCCGGACCAGGACGACGCCCTCCACGGCGTGCTTGACCAGGTTGGACACGGCTTCACTGACGGCGACGGCCGTCTGCCCGGTGCGGGTGGCGTCGAATCCGGCCAGCTCGGCCAGCTCGACGGCCCGCCGCCGGACCGCGCCGACGGCGCTGGGGTCCTCGGCGCGTACCCAGGCGGGGCTCACCTGACCCACTTGATCACCGTCACGGTCGTGCCCTTCCCGGGTGCGGAGATCAGGTCGAACTCGTCGACCAGCCGGCGGGAGCCGCCGAGGCCGAGGCCCATGCCGCCCCCGGTGGTGAACCCGTCGGTGAGCGCCTGGTCGAGGTCGGGGATGCCGGGGCCCTCGTCGCTGAAGACCAGCTTGAGTCCGCGTCTGCGGCCGTTCTCGACGTGGTCGATGCGCACGTCGCCGCCGCCGGCGTAGACGAGCGCGTTGCGGGCCAGCTCGCTGGCGGCCGTGACGATCTTGGTCTGGTCGACGAGGGACAGGCCGACCTCGATCGCGAGAGTGCGTACGATCTGGCGGACCGCCACGACGTCCCCGCTGCCCGCGATCGTGATCGCCCTGGTCACGTGGCGGCGCCCCTGACGTGGTCGAGGAGCGCCACTCCCTTCTCCAGGTTCAGTGCCGTTCGTACGCCGCCCAGCGACAGGCCCAGCTCGACCAGGGTGATCGCGACCGCGGGACGCATGCCGACCACCACGGTCTGGGCGTCCAGCATGCGGCACATGGTGGCGATCGTGGCCAGCATGCGGCCGATGAAGGAGTCGACGATCTCCACCGCGGTGATGTCGATGATCACGCCCCGGGCGCCGGTGGCGACGACCCGCTCGGCCAGGTCCTCCTGGAGGGCCAGCACGCTCTGGTCCTCCAGGTCGATCTGGATGGAGACGATCAGGATGTCGCCGAGCTTGAGGACGGGCACCCGGTCCATCAGACGCCCTCCGCCCTTACGGCGATGCGCGAGTTCCTGGACGCGGTCACCTGGACGCCGCTGCGCCTGAAGGCGTGGGCGAGGGCGTCGGCCAGCGACGCCTTGGTGACGATGTCGCCGAACTCGATGCCGAGCGTCACGATGGTGTGGGCGATCTGCGGGCGGATGCCGGAGATGACGCATTCGGCGCCCATCAGCCTGGCGGCCACCACGGTCTTGAGGAGGTGCTGGGCCACCTGGGTGTCCACGGCGGGCACGCCGGTGATGTCGATCACGGCGTGCTCGGCCCCGGTGTCGACCAGGGTCTGCAGCAGCTTCTCCATCACGACCTGGGTCCGGGCGGAGTCGAGGGTGCCGATCAGCGGGACCGCGACGATGCCGTCCCAGAGCTTGACCACCGGGGTGGACAGTTCGAGCAGTTGCTCGGCCTGGTCCATGATGATCTTCTCGCGAGCGTCGGCGAAGGTCTCGAAGGTGAGCAGACCGAGGTCGTCGATGAGCCGCGAGAACCAGATGAAGCCGCGCAGGGCCTCGGCCAGGCCGTCGGCCTCGACGACCTCGTACAGGGCCTCCTTGAGGCCGAACACGGCGCGGGCGGTGTCGGAGGGGGGGTGGCCCGCGCGGGCGCGGGTACGGGAGAGCTCCGCCAGCAGGCCGCGGACGTCGGCGAGGTCTCCCTTGCCCTGGTCGAGCGCGGACCGAAGGGCCCGGTAGATGTCGAGGAGCTCGTCCGACGGGGCCTTGGCGATCTGCACCCAGCGGGCGATGATCTGCTCCTCGTGCTCCTGGAGCAGGTCTTCTACACGTCGCCTGGCGACATCGGAATGGACGGTCAAGATCACTCCTGGGTTGACGGGCGAGTGACAGTGTCAAGGTATGTTAGAGCGATTTTTCCAGGTAGCGGACCGTTTGGCGTCTGCCACCGTACGCGACGACAACCCCGCCACACCCGTCACCCAGGGGCCCCTTGAGGCCCTTCTCACGGGGTAGATGAAAGGCGAGGCGCGTTTTGCTGACATGCTGTCGCCATCACCTTGACGCGGCCTCCGAGGGTTTGTGACACTGTGTCAGAAACGTACCCGCGAGTTGAGGAAGTGTTGTGACGACGTCGTTCTCCGCGACCCTGAGGGCCGCCACCTGGGGCGATCACGAGTCGGCCGAGTCCGAGGGCTACCTCGCCGAGCTCATGGGCGGCCGGTTGAGCGAGCACGAGTACGGCGAGATGGTCGCCCAGCACTACTTCGCCTACCTCGCCCTCGACGGGGTATCCAAGGAACTGGCCGGCCACCCGGTCGCGGGCCGGTTCGTCTTCCCCGAGCTCTACCGCGAGCCCGCCCTCGAACGCGACCTGGCCACGATCTACGGCCCCGCCTGGCGCGAGCGCGTCGCCCCCTCCAAGGCCACCAGGACCCTCCAGGCCAGGATCCACCAGATGAGCGACTGGCCCGGCGGCTACATCGCCCACCACTACACCCGTTACCTCGGTGACCTGTCCGGCGGCCAGTTCATCCGCATGGAGCTGCAGAAGATCTTCGGCTACCGGCCCGGCGGCGGCGTCGACTTCTACATCTTCGACGAGGTGGGCAGCCTGCCCCGGTTCAAGGACGACTACCGCGCCCGCCTCGACGCGCTCGGCGCGGAGCTGGACGAGCGCGAGCAGCGGCGGATCATCGGCGAGGTGCGGCTGGCCTACCAGCTCAACACCGAGGTCCTGGCCGAGCTGATGCACGTGGTCAGGGCCGCCGCCTAGTCCTCGACCGGCGTCCCCGCCTGGTCCCCGTCGTCGGTCGGCTGCCTGGCCAGGACGGCGAGGCGGGTGGCGTCGCGGGGCTGCCGCTCGGCCCGGAGCTCGCCCGAGGCCAGCCGGTACGGCACCAGGGTGACCATCACGCCGGGAACCAGCAGCAGCCGGTCCCGCAGCCGCGCGGTCAGCCGGTTGTGCAGGGCCGGCTCCCACCATCGGCCGGTCACGTAGTCGACGATGTAGACGGTCACGATCTGGCCGGCATGCAGCGCCAGCCAGTCCCGTACGTGCCGCAGGACCGGGCCCACGATGGTCCGGTACGGCGAGTCGATCATCGTCAGCGGCACGGAGGAGGGCGCGTAGCGCTCCCACCCCTCGCGCAGTTCGCGGCTGACGTTCTCGTCGGTGCACACGTGCACGGCCTCCAGCCCGGCCGGGCGGGTGGCCGCGGCGTAGGCGACCGCCTGGAGCGCGGGGCTGCCCAGCCGGGACACCAGCACCATGGCGTGCGCGCCGCCGGGCAGCTCGACGGGCGTGTCCGGCGTGGTCGCCGCCCGTACCTGGTCGTAGTGCCGCCTGATGCCCTTCATGAGGGCGAACAGCCCGGGAATGGCCAGGCAGACGAGCCAGGCGCCGTTCGCGAACTTGGTGATCAGGACGATCACCAGGACGGCGGCGGTCACCGTCGCGCCGAGCGCGTTGACGGCCTGGCGCCGCCGCACGCCGGGTGTGCGCGGGCCGGTGCGCTGCCAGTGGCGCACCATGCCGGCCTGGCTCAGCGTGAAGGAGATGAAGACGCCGATGATGTAGAGCTGGATGAGCCGGGAGCTGTTGGCCTCGAAGACGACGAGCAGCACGGCCGCCGCCGTGGCGAGCAGCAGGATGCCGTTGCTGAAGACGAGCCGGTCTCCGCGTTTGTGCAGCTGGTTGGACAGGTAGGAGTCGGCGGACAGGATCGAGGCCAGCATGGGGAAGCCGTTGTAGGCGGTGTTGGCGGCCATGATCAGGATCGCCGCGGTGCTGGCCTGGAGGAGGGCGTACAAGAAGCCGTGGCCGAGCACTGCCTCGCCGATCTGGGCGAGCGCGGTGGGCTCGACGTACCCGGCGGGCATGCCGGCGAGCCTGCCGGGGTGGTCGGGGTCGGTCATCCGTACGTGGGTGAGCAGGGCCAGCACGGTGATGCCGGAGAACATGGTGATCGACAACACGCCCATGATGGCCAGCGTGTTGGCCGCGTTCCTGCTCTTGGGCCGCCGGAAGGCGGGCACGCCGTTGCTGACCGCCTCCACCCCGGTCAGCGCCGTGCAGCCGGAGGCGAACGCGCGCAGCACCAGGAAGACGGCCACCACGCCGACGGGCTGGTAGAGCGGTTCGATGGTGAAGTCGGCGCTGACCGCTCGGGGCCGCTCGCCGGACAGCAACCGCCAGGCCGCGGCCAGGAACAACACGTAGACCGAGCCGATGAAGGCGTAGGTGGGCACCGCGAACCCGCGGCCGGACTCGCGGCTGCCGCGCAGGTTGGCCAGGGTGAGCAGCACGATGCACAACACGCTCAGCGCCACCGACCAGCGGTCCAGGCCGGGCGCGTAGGAGGTGATGGCGTCCACGCCCGCGGCGACCGAGACGGCGACGGTCAGCACGTAGTCGACCAGCAGCGCGCTGGCCGCGACCAGGCTGGCGTTGATGCCCAGGTTCTCCCGGCTGACGACGTAGGCGCCGCCGCCGCCCGGGTAGGCGTAGCAGGTCTGCCGGTAGGACACGATGATGATCACCAGCATGGCCACGATGGCCAGCGCGATCCAGCCGGTCACGTGCAGCAGGGCGAGCCCGCCCAGGGTGAGGGCCATGATGATCTGCTCGGTCGCGTACGCCACCGACGAGATCGGGTCGCTGCAGAAGACGGGCAGCGCCAGCCGTTTGGGCAGCAACTGCCGCTCCAGGCTCTTGGTCCGCAGCGGCCGGCCGACCAGGGTCCGCTTCACCCGCTCCCAGGGGGCGGTCATGGGCGTTCCAGCCTCCTTCCGGTCAGCCGGCGAGTGCCCTGCCGAGCAGGTAGCCGAGGCTGACGACGGCCAGGCCGAGCACGAGGTTCATGGCGATGTTGGCCAGCGCCTTGCCGGTGGACCCGGCGGCCAGCATCTTCCAGGTGTCGGTGCTGAACGTGCTGAACGTGGTGAGCGCGCCGCAGAACCCGGTGCCCACCAGCGACAACACGACCGCCGGCAGCATGCCGCGCGAGGCGATCCCCATCAGCACGCCGAGGATGGCCGAGCCGATGACGTTGACGGCCAGCGTGCCCCAGGGCATCGCTTTGCCGGCCCCTTTGGTCACGGCGGCGTCCACGAGGTAGCGGGCGGGCGCGCCGATCAGGCCGCCGACGAACACGACGAGGACGAGGATCATCGCCGGCCCCCCAGCGTGAGACCCGCCCAGACGGCCAGCAGGCCGAGGACGACGCTGAGCACGAGGTAGACCGCGGCCCAGCCGGCGGCGCCGTCCACGGTCAGCTCGCGCACGCCGTCCACCAGGTGGGAGAAGGTGGTGAAGCCGCCCAGGAAGCCGGTGCCGAGCAGCGCCTTGACCGGCATGCGGTGCAGCGGGTGCCGGGTCAGCTCGCCGGTGAGCAGGCCCATCAGCAGGCAGCCGACGACGTTGACCACCAGCGTGGGCCAGGGCAGTGGGTGGTCGGCGCCCATGAGGGTCTGGGTGAGCAGGTGCCGGGCGACCGCGCCGATCCCGCCGCCCACGGCGATGAGGGTGAGGGCGCGGGCCGGATGCCGCGGCTCGGCCATCACTCCTCCGTCCCGAGCTGGACGTCGGTGCCGGCGAGCTGCTCGGCCTCGGTCTCGCGCATCCGGCAGAGCCGGTCCACGACCCGGCCGATCAGGTAGGTGACGATGAAGGAGTAGAGCGCGACCACGATGATCGCGGCGAGCTGCTTGAGCAGCACCTGGATCGAGCCGCCGTAGAACAGGCCCTTGGTCGTGCTGGCGCCGACGCCGGTGGCGAGCAGGCCGATGAGGGCCGTGCCGACGATGCCGCCCGCGCCGTGCACGCCGACGACGTCCAGGGTGTCGTCGTAGCCGAGGACGAGCTTCCAGGTGACGGCGAACGACACCACGACGGCGGCCACGATGCCGATGATCAGGGCGCCCTCGGAGTTGACGTAGGCGCAGGACGGCGTGATGGCGACCAGTCCGGCCAGCGCGCCGGTGGCCGAGCCGAGCCGGGTGAAGTGCCGGTACCGGAACCATTCGATGACGAGCCAGGTGAGCATCCCGGCCGAGCCGGCGATCATGGTGGTCAGGAAGGCGTTGACGGCGATGCTCCCGTCGGCCATGGCCGAGCCGCCGTTGAAGCCGAACCAGCCGAACCACAGCAGGCCGAGGCCGAGCATGACGAACGGGATGTTGCTCGGCTGGGGCGGTTCCTTCCTGCGGAACCGTACGCCGGGGCCGAGCGCGAGGGCCAGCGCGAGGCCGGCCTTGCCGGAGTTCAGCTCGACGACCAGGCCACCGGCGAAGTCGAGCACGCCCCACTTGCTGATCCAGCCCTGCCGGTCGAACACCCAGTGGGCCACCGGGAAGTACACCAGCGTCACCCACACGACGGAGAACACGATCCACGGCCCGAGCCGGGTCCGGCCGGCCACGGACCCGCTGATCAGGGCCACCGTGATGATGGCGAAGGTGAGCTGGAACAGCGCGAAGGCGTAGGTGGGGACCCGGCCGTGCAGCATGGTGGGCGCGATGTCGGCGAAGCGCAGGTCGCCGAAGCCGATCACGCCGGCGCCGCCGACGTCGGGGCCGAAGACCAGGCCGTACCCGTAGCCGAACCACAGGATCGTCACCAGGGCGATCGAGACGAAGCTCATGAAGAGCATGCTGAGCACGTTCTGGGCGCGGACCATGCCGCCGTAGAAGAAGGCCAGCCCGGGGGTCATGAGCAGCACCATGGCGGCGCTCACGAGCACCCAGGCGGAGTCCCCGGTGTTGAGCCCTGGCGGCATCGCGCGACCTCGCTTCCTGTTTCTCCACGAGAGATGATCGGCCGAAGCGGAAGCAAAACACCCTGGTCACACCCCTTTGCCGGGCCTGTTCATTGTTGAGGCACTCTTAGTCTTCGACGGCATTCGCAAAGAATGTCCATGAACCTGCCGCCGCCGCGTGGCCCGCCGGCCGCTGGGGAATGTTGCCGCTCGTTGACCCGATTCCCGGCGAGAGAGGCAGGCGGACATGCGCGCCGAGGTGCCCGACCTGCCGCTCGCCACGCTGCGCGGGGTCGGTCAGGTCGATCTGCAGAACAACATCTGGACCTCGGCCTGCTTCGTCGTCGCGCTGCTCGCCGCCGGATGGCGGTTCGCGCTCTTCGGCCTGCTCGGCGCCGCCGTGGGCACGGTCGCCGCCTGGTTCCTCGGCGCGGCGAGGGAGAGCGTCACCACGGGGCTCGAAGGATTCAACGGGACGCTGATCGGCGTCGCGCTGGTGTTGTACTTCGAGGCCCGCTGGATCACGGTGCTGCTGGTCGTCGTCGGCGCGATCATGGGCAGCGTCCTGACGTCGGCGCTCAAGACCCTGCTCGGGCCGCACGACCTGCCGGGGCTCACCGCGCCGTTCTGCGTGGTGGCCACGATCATGGTGGTCGGCGGCCCGTCCTACGAGCGGGTCTGGCGGGGACACACGCTGGCGGTGCCGCCGTCGGCCACCTCCCCGGGGACCACGGTGACCTTCACCGACCTGTGGCAGGGCCTGCTCAACGGCGTCGGCCAGGTCTTCTTCCAGGGCAAGTGGTACGTCGGGCTGATCTTCCTGATCGGCCTGGCGATCGCCGGATGGCGGGTGGCGCTGGCCGCGGTGGCCTCCAGCGCCGCCGGGATCCTGGTGGCCGTCCTGCTCGGCGCGCCCGCCGCCGACATCGGCGCCGGCCTGTACGGCTACAACGCGGTGCTCACCGGCATCGCCCTGTGCGGCACGTTCGTCGCCCCGACCACCCTCGGGCTGCTGTACGCCCTGGCCGGCGTGGTCTCGGCGACGGTGCTGACGGCGTTCGTCGGCCACCTGTTCGAGCCGGTCGGCGGGCACACCCTGACCTGGCCGTTCGTCCTGGTCACCTGGATCTTCCTGGCGGCGGTCCCGGCCTTCTCCGGCGTCCGGCGCGCTTCCACCTAAGGAGAGGCTCATGAACCTCGCACCACGCGAACTGGACAAGCTGCTGATCTACGTGGTCGCCGACCTGGCCGCCAAGCGCCGCGCCCGCGGGCTCAAGCTGAACTACAGCGAGGCGGTGTCGCTGATCAGCGTCGCGGTCCTGGAGGGCGCCCGAGACGGCAGGACCGTGGCCGAGTGCATGGAGCTCGGCAAGCAGGTGCTCGGCGCCGGGGACGTCATGCCCGGGGTGCGCGAAATGCTCAAGCTGATGCAGGTCGAGGCGTCGTTCAAGGACGGCTCCAAGCTCGTTTCCTGCCACGACCCCATCGGCGGCTGACACCGTCTCGACCAGAAAGGAGCGGTTCGACATGACGGACACGGACCGGATCATGTACGGGGACGACCCGATCGAGATCAACGCCGGCCGCGCCTCGGTCACCCTGACCGTGCGCAACACCGGGGACCGGGCCATCCAGGTGGGTTCGCACTTCCATTTCTTCGAGGCGAACCGGGCGCTCAGCTTCGACCGCGAGAAGGCGTACGGCATGCATCTCGACATCCCGGCCGGCACCGCCGTACGCATCGAGCCGGGTGACACCCACCAGGTCAACCTGGTCGAGTTCGCCGGCGGCATGCGCGTCGTCGGCTTCGCGGGCCTGGTGGACGGCGGCCTGCGGGCCAGGGACAGCCGTACGCACGCGCTGCTGCGCCTGGCCGAGCTGGGCTACTCCGACCAGCCCGAGCCCTCGGCCACCGTCCGCGCGCCGGGCGAGGAGAAGCCGGCGAAGAAGGCGCCCGCCAGGAAGGCCGCCGCGAAGAAGCCGGCCGCCAGGAAGAAGAAGGCCTGAACCGATGAGCACGATGAACCGCAAGCAGTACGTGTCCATGTTCGGCCCCACCGTGGGCGACCGGGTGCGACTGGCCGACACCAACCTGGTGATCGAGATCGAGAAGGACCACTCGGCCGGCTACTACGGCGACGAGGCCGTCTACGGCGGCGGCAAGACCGCCCGCGACGGCATGGCGTCCGACCCCGGCTCCCAGAACGCCACGATCGCGCTCGACCTGGTGATCACCAACGCGGTCGTGCTGGACCCGGTGCTCGGCGTCGTGAAGGGCGACATCGGCATCAAGGACGGCCGGATCGTCGGGATCGGCAAGGCGGGCAACCCGCACACCCAGAACGGCGTGGACCGCCGGTTGGTCATCGGCGCCGGGACCGAGGTGCTGGCCGGCGAGAACATGATCGCCACCCCGGGCGCCATCGACCCGCACGTGCACCTGATCGCGCCGCAGCAGGCCCAGAACGCGCTCACCAACGGCATCACGACGCTGATCGGCGGCGGCACCGGCCCCACCGACGGCACCCGCGGCACCACCTGCACGCCCGGCCCGTGGAACATCGGCCGCATGTTGCAGGCCGTCGAGGCGCTGCCGGTCAACATCGGCATCATGGCCAAGGGCAACGGCAGCCTGCCCGCCGCGCTGGCCGAGCAGATCGAGGCCGGGGCGTGCGCGCTGAAGGTGCACGAGGACTGGGGCTCCACCCCGGCGGTGGTGGACTGCGCGCTGCGGGTGGCCGACGAGTACGACGTCCAGGTGGCGCTGCACGCCGACAGCCTCAACGAGGCCGGCTACCTGGAGGACACGATCAGCGCCATCAACGGCCGCGCGATCCACACCTTCCACACCGAGGGCGCCGGCGGCGGACACGCGCCGGACATGATCCGCATCGCCGGCGAGCCGAACGCGCTGCCGTCCTCGACGAACCCGACGCTGCCGTACACGGTCAACTCGGCGGACGAACTGCTGGACATGGTGATGGTCTGCCACCACCTCAACCACGACATCCCCGAGGACGTCTCCTTCGCCGACAGCCGGGTGCGGGTGGAGACCATCGCCGCCGAGACCGTGTTGCAGGACATGGGCGTGATCAGCATGTTCTCCTCCGACTCCCAGGCGATGGGCCGGGTCGGGGAGACCTTCACCCGCGCCTTCCAGACCGCCCACCACTGCAAGGACCAGCGCGGCAGGCTGCCGGAGGACTCCGAGCGCAACGACAACGCCCGGGTGCTGCGCTACCTGGCCAAGCTGACCATCAACCCGGCCCGTACGACCGGCATCGCCGAGACCGTCGGCTCGCTGGAGGACGGCAAGCTGGCCGACATCGTGTTGTGGCCGTTCACCTCGTTCGCCGCCAAGCCCGCCCTCGTGGTCAAGGGCGGCCTGATCAACTGGTCGCAGATGGGCGACCCGAACGCCTCGCTGCCCACGCCGCAACCCGTCTACTACCGGCCGATGTACGGCGCGATGGGGATGGCTCAGCGCAAGAGCAACGTGACGTTCCTGCCGGACGCCGCCAGGGCCGCCGGGGTGCCGGAGCGGCTCGGCCTGCAACGGCTGATCGCCAAGGTGCGCCACACCCGTACGGTGGACAAGCGGCACATGATCCGCAACAACGCGCTGCCGAAGATCACCGTGGACCCGGAGACGTTCAAGGTCACGGTGGACGGCGAGCACGCGACGATCGCGCCGGCGCAGGAGCTGCCGCTGAACCACCTGTTCTTCCTGGCATGAGCCTGCTCGCCCAGCTCCAGCTCACCGACTCGGCCTTCCCTGGCGGCCTCTACACGCTCTCGCACGGGCTGGAGGCGTACGCGCAGGCCGGTCCGGTGGACGTCGCCGCGCTGCTGGAGGACCTGCTGCTGCACGCGGCGGGTCCGGGCGACGCCACCGCGCTGGTGCTGGTCCACCGGGTGGTGACGGCGGGCGACTGGGACGCGGTCGTCGAGGTCGACCGGCGGCTGCACGCCGTCAAGCTCGGCCGGGAGATCCGGGCCGCGGCCACCAGGACCGGCAACCAGGTCCTGCGGACGGCCGCCCTGGTCTTCGCGACGCCGGAGCTGGCACGCCTGTCGGAGCTGGTCGAGGCCAGGACCACCCCGGGCAACCACGCCGTCGTGCTGGGCACGGCCTACGCCGGGCTCGGCGTCCCGGAGGGCGACGCGGTGACCGGCGACCTGTACGCCTTCGCCGCGAGCTGGGTCAGCGCCGCCGTACGGCTGCGCCGGCTGGACTTCCGGCAGGCCCAGGCCACCCTGCACGGCGCGGCCGTCGCGCTCGGGCGGGCCGCCGCGCACGCCCTGGCCGCCCGCGGCCCGCTCGACCTGCACGCCGCCACGCCGCTCGCGGACACGATGAGCGCCGCCCACGAACGCGCCGAGGCCCGGCTGTTCGCCACCTGAGACCTGAAAAAGAGGGCATCCGCATGCACCATCACCACCACCCGCACACCACCGCGAGCGGGCCCACGGGCACCGCCCTGGACCACGTCTTCAAGATCGGCGTCGGCGGCCCGGTCGGGTCCGGCAAGACCGCGCTCATCGAGGCGCTGGTGCCCATCCTGCTCGAACGCGGCCGCGACGTGGCCGTCATCACCAACGACATCTACACCCAGGAGGACGCCGAGCACGTCCGGCGCACCCTGGACGGTGTGCTGGACCCCGCCCGGGTCGTGGGCGTCGAGACCGGCTCCTGCCCGCACACCGCCGTGCGCGACGACCCGACGATGAACCTGGCCGCCGGGGCCGAGATGCTGGAACGTTTCCCCGACATCGACACCCTGCTGTACGAGAGCGGCGGCGACAACCTGACCCTCACCTTCAGCCCCGCCCTGGCCGACGTGTACGTGTTCGTCCTCGACACCGGCGAGGGCGACAAGATGCCGCGCAAGCGGGGGCCCGGCATCACCGACTCCGACCTGCTCGTCATCAACAAGATCGACATCGCCCCGTACGTGCGGGCCGACCTGGAGGACCTGGTGCGCGACGCCGACCGGGTCCGCCAGGGCCGGCCGGTCATCCTGACCGACTCCCTGAAGGGGACCGGCGTGCCCGAGGTGGCCGACTTCGTGCTCAGCGGCAGACCGGCATGCTCGCCGGCCCGGTAGACCGGCTGGCCGCCGGCCACTACACGATCGACTCGATCCCGGCGGACGTGGCCCGGCACGCCGACGTACCCGACATGCTGCCGGTGGGCAGCCCGGGCAAGGTCGGCGTGCTGGAGCTGGCCTTCGAGCGGCGCGGCGGGCGTACCGAGCTGACCGGCCATTACCAGAAGGCGCCGTTGCAGATCATGCGGCCGCACTACTACGACGCGGCCCGGCCCGACCTGCCGTACGTGATCGTGATGTCCACCGGCGGCGGGGTGCTCCAGGCGGACCGCCTCCGCCTCGACCTGACCTGCGGCCCGGGGGCGGCCGTGCACGTGACCACGCAGGCGGCCACCAAGCTCTACCGGATGGAGCAGGACTACGCCACCCAGCTCGTGTCCATCGCCGTGGAGCGGGACGGCTACCTGGAGTACCTGCCGGATCCGGTGATCCCGTTCGCCGGGTCCCGCTTCTACCAGCGGACCCGGGTGAGCGCGGGGCCGGGCGCGACGGTGATCCTCGGCGAGACCGTGATGGCCGGGCGGCTGGCCCGCGGCGAGCGGCACGCCTACACCGCGTTCTGCACCGACCTGGACGTCCACGGCGCCGACGGCGGGCTGCTGTTCGCCGACCCGATCAGGCTCGTGCCGGAGCGGGCGCCGGTCACCGGCCCGGCCATGTTCGGCGGCCACGGCGTGTTGTCCACCCTGTACGTGATCACCTCCGCCGTGCCCGCCGACGAGCTGGCCGGGACGCTGCACGAGACGGCGGTCGGCAGCGGGCTGGCGGGCGGGGCCAGCACCCTGCCCAACGGCGCGGGCGCCTGGGTACGGCTGCTCGGCCCGGAGTCGCCGCCCGTACTCGCCACCCTGGAGCGCCTGTGGGACCTCGCCCGCCGCGCCGCCGCCGGCGCCCCGGCCCCGGACCGCCGCAAACCCTGACCCACCCACCGGTCCTTTCGCCTGCGGAGGCCGTCGCGGGCACGGGCGGGAGGATCCGGCCTACCATGGGCCTATGCCCCGCATCTCGGCCGCCACGATCGGCGAGCATCGTGCCCAGACGCGCGACCGCATCCTTCAGGCCGTCTCGCGCCTGTCCAGGGCCCAGGGCATCGACGCCATCTCCCTGACCGACGTGGCCCACGAGGCCGGCATCACCCGCACGGTCCTCTACAACTACTTCCCCGACAAGGCCGCGCTGCTGCTGGCCTTCACCGAGCGCGTGACCAGCTACTTCATCGAGAGCTACGAGCGGGAGCTGCCCGAGGAGGCCTCGCCCGCCGACCGGCTGCGCGCCTTCGTCCGGCTCCAGCTCGCGGGGCTGCTCGCCCACCCCCACCCGGGCGCGGCCGACCTCGGCGCGGCGCTCGGGCCCGACGCCTACCAGCAGCTCGCCGAGCACGTCGCGCCCATGCAGCGGGTGCTGGTGGAGATCCTCGACAGCGGGGTGGAGTCGGGCGACTTCCAGGTGGCCGAGGTGGGGGCGACGGCCCGGATGGTGCTGGCCGTGATCGGGGCCGAGCGGGTGCCGCTGATCAGCGGCGAGGTCACGCCCGAGCAGGCCGAGGCGGCGGTGTCGGGTTTCGTGTTGCGGGCCCTCGGCTCCCGCCCGTAGGGCGCGAACGCCGGGGTGGCCTCCGGAGGGCGGCGGGGCCGGTGACAAGATTGTCATATGGAGCAGAACGGTCACGTCCAGGTCAAGTCCGCACGAGGGCGATGGATCCTGAGCGCGACCGTGCTCGGGTCGGGGCTGGCCCTGCTCGACAGCACCGTGGTCAACGTCGCGCTGCCCTTCCTGGGCAAGGAGCTGAACGCGGCCATGGACGGCCTGCAGTGGACCGTCAACGCCTACACGCTCACCCTGGCCGGCCTGATCCTGCTGGGCGGCTCGCTGGGTGACCGCTACGGGCGGCGCAAGATCTTCCTCATCGGCACGGTCTGGTTCGCCGTGGCCTCGGCGCTGTGCGGCCTGTCGCCGAACATCGAGTTCCTCATCGGGGCGCGCGCGTTGCAGGGCGTCGGCGGCGCGCTGCTCACGCCGGGGTCGCTGGCCATCATCCAGGCGTCGTTCGTCAAGCAGGACCGGCCGCGGGCCGTCGGGGTGTGGTCCGGGCTCGGGGGCGTGCCCAGCGCGATCGGGCCGCTGCTCGGCGGCTGGCTGGTGCAGACGGCGGGCTGGCGGTGGGCGTTCCTGATCAACCTGCCGTTCGCGCTGATCGTGGTGCTGGTCACGCTGCGGCACGTGCCGGAGAGCCGGGACGAGCAGGCGGCCGGGCGCTTCGACGTGCTCGGCTCGGTGCTGGCCGCGCTGGCGCTGGCCGGGATCACGTACGGGCTGATCGAGAGGGGCGCGCCGGTGCCGCTGATCGCGGGCGCGCTGCTCGGGGTGGCGTTCGTGGTGACCGAGCGGCGCAGGTCGCCCGACGCGCTGGTGCCGGTCGCCATCTTCAGGAACCACGTCTTCACGGCGGTCAACGTCGTCACGCTCATCATGTACGCCGCCATGGGCGTGGTGTTCTTCCTGCTGGTGATCCAGCTCCAGGTGGTGTCCGGGTTCTCGCCCATCGCGGCGGGGCTGTCGATGTTGCCGACCACGATCCTCATGATGTTGTTGTCGTCGAGGGCCGGGGAGACGGCCCGGCGGTTCGGTCCGCGCTGGCCGATGACGCTGGGGATCCTGCTGGCGGGGGCCGGGTTCGTGCTGATGAGCATGATCGGCCCGCACGCCTCCTACCCGCTGCTGGTGCTGCCCGCGGCGGCCGTCTTCGGGCTGGGCCTGTCGGCGGCGGTCGCGCCGCTGACCGCGACGGTGCTGGCCACGGCCGACGAGCGTTACGCCGGCACGGCCAGCGGCGTCAACAACGCCGTGGCGCGCACCGGCAGCCTGCTGGCGGTGGCCGCCGTGCCGCCGCTGGTCGGGCTGGTGGGCGACGCGTTCGAGAACCCGCCGGTGTTCAACGCCGGGTTCCGGTCGGCCATGCTGATCAGCGCCGTGATGATGGCGGTCGCCGCGGCCATCACCTTCTTCACCATCAGGACGAACGTACTGGCCGGAGAGCCCGAAGCCGTCAGTACGTGAACGCCTGGCCGCGCACGCTGTTGTCGAAGTTGGACAGCAGCAGGTCGGGCTCACCCACCGAGCGGATGCCGGGCAGCCTGGTCAGCAGCTCCCTGAACATCGTGCGCATCTCCTGCCTGGCCAGGTTGGCGCCCAGGCAGAAGTGCGGGCCCGGCCCGCCGAACCCGACGTGGGGCTTGGTGTCGCGGGTGATGTCGAACGTGTCGGGGTCGGGGAAGACCGACTCGTCCCGGTTGGCGGAGCCGTAGAAGAGCACGACCTTGTCGCCCTGCTTCAGCTCCAGCCCGCGCAGCGTGCAGTCCTCGGTGACCGTGCGGCGGAACTGCATGATGGGCGAGACGTAGCGGACCATCTCCTCGATCGCGCCGTTGATGTGGGCGTCGAAGTCGGCGGTCAGCAGCTCGCGCTGGGCCGGGTTCTCGGTCAGCAGCCGGATGCCGTGGGCCATGGTGTTGCGGGCGGTCTCGTTGCCCGCGACCAGCAGCAGCGAGAAGAACGAGCCCAGCTCCTTGTCGGTCAGCTTCTCGCCGTCGGGGTTGGCGTTGACCAGGAGCGAGACCAGGTCGCCCTTGGGCTCGGCGACGCGCTCGTGGCCGAGCTTGATGACCATGCGCTGCAGGGCCAGCAGGGCCAGCATGTTCTGGCCGGCCATCTGAACGCTGCGGGCCAGGCTCGGGCGCAGGCCGGTGTAGGCGGTGGAGATGTCGACGTGCTGGTGGACCTTGGCGCGCAGCTCCTGCGGGATGTCGAGCATGTCGCAGATGACGTGGATGGGCAGCCGGGCGGCCACCTGTGCGACGAAGTCACGGGGGCCCTCGGCGACCACGTCGTCGACGATGCGGGCGCAGGCGGCCTCGATGTCGCCCTGGAGGCCCGCCAGCATCTTGGGGCTGAACGAGCGCGTCACGATGCGGCGCAGGCGGGCGTGGCGGGGGTCGTCCATGTTGACCATGGACTCGCCGAACACCTGCTTGACCCAGCCGGGCGGCTCCGGGTTGGTCACGGCGGGCTCGCTGGAGAAGATCTTGGCGTTGCGGCTGGCCTCGACGACGTCCGCGTGGCGGACGAGGGCGTAGAAGCCCTTGCCGGAGCGGAGGAGGGGCACCTTCTTCTCCGGGAAGAACACCGGGTGCTCCAGTTGCCGGAGCCGGGCGAAGGCCTCGTTCCGTTCTTTGAGCGGTTTGCGCCAGAAGTCCAGATCAGCGAGGTCGATGTCCACCCGTCTATCCTGGCACGTTCCCGCCGCCGGGCGGACGGGTCGAAAGTCCCTTCCGAAGCGGATGTGCATCATGCCCTCCTGGCCCGTTCTCGTGGTGTTAAGTCCGGGTTCGACCTGGACGGACATGACTGTCCGTATGAACGCGTTGCTCGCCGCCTGCCTGGTCGTCCCCCTCGTCTCCGGCACCGGACCCGCCGCCGCGCGCGCGTGCGGCGGGCACCCCCTCGACTTCGACGGCGACGGCCGCGCCGACCTCGCCGTCGCCGCCCCGTACGACGACTCCAGGGCCGGCTCGGTCACCGTCATGTACGGATCGGGCCGGACCGTCAAGCTCACCCAGCCCGGCGCGGAACCCGGGGACTCCTTCGGCTCGGCGCTGGCCGTGGGCGACTTCAACGGCGACCGCTGCGCCGATCTGGCGGTCGGCGTGTCGGAGGAGTTCACCGGGGCCCGGGTGCCCGGCGCGGACGGCAACGGCGTCGTGCAGATCTTCGACGGCTCGCCCGGCGGCCTGGTGACGGGGAAGGAGCTGGCTCCGGCCGGGCGCGGCAGCGACCGGTTCGGCGCGGCGCTGGCGGCCGGGGACTTCGACGGCGACGGCGTGGACGAGCTGGCCGTGGGCTCGCCCAGCTATGCCTCGGGCGGGGCGGTCACCGTCTATGGGATGAAGGGGCGGAAGGCGTACCAAATCACTCAGAAGACGCGGTGGGTGCGGCAGGCGGCGAACGTCACCGACCAGTGGGGCGCGGCGCTCGCGGCCGGGGACTTCGACGGCGACGGTAAGGACGAGCTGGCCGTCGGCGCGCCCGCCGACAGCGCGCCCCTGGACGGCCAGGGCTCGGTGACCGTGCTCGACCCGCGCGCCCGCCAGGCACGGCAGCTCACGCAGAGCTCGCCCGGGATCGCCGGCGCCTCGGAGAAGTGGGACGCCTTCGGCGTCGCGCTGGCCGTGGGCGACTTCAACGGCGACGGACGCGACGACCTGGCGATCGGCGTCCCCGGCGAGGGCCTCAGCGAGAACCAGCGGGCCATGGACTACGGCGACGGCACCGTGGACGTCCTGTACGGCTCGCGCGCCGGCCTGCGCACCCACGGGAGCGAGGCGTGGTCGCAACGGTCGCTGAAGGGCGAGCCGCGCTACTACGACCGGTTCGGCGCGGCGCTGGCCGCCGGGGACTTCACCGGCGACGGCAGGGACGAGCTGGCCATCGGGGTGCCCGGCGAGCACGCCGTCCAGGTGCTCCAGGGACGCGCGTCGGGCGGCCTGACCCGGGTGGGGAACCTGCTGATCAAGGGCAAGGGACGCGACTTCGGCGCCTCGCTGGCCGCGCTGCCCGGCTGGGGCGGCCGCTACCGCACGCTGAACGCCGCACGCCCCCTGTACGGGCTCATGGTCGCCGCCCCCGACCAGGGCCTGGTCATGTACGCCCCCGGCGTCCGCGAGTCGGGCCTGCGCCTGGGCCGCCTCCGCGAGCTCTCCAATGGCACCGGCCTGTACGGCTACACCTTCGGCTGACCCCCGCGCCCACACGGCCCGGGGGGCGGGGAGCGGCTACGGGCGGGGCGCGGCCGGGAGGAGAACGCGGAAGACGGCGCCCTTGCCCGGCTCGCCCTCCGCCATGATGATCCCGCCGTGCGCCTCCACCAGCGTCGCCGCGATCGACAACCCCAGCCCGGCCCCGCCCACGCCGCGCGCCGGGTCGGCCCGGTAGAACCGCTCGAACACCCGCTCGGCCACCTCCGGCGGGAACCCCGGCCCCTCGTCGGCCACCTCCACCACGGCCCGCTCGCCGTCCAGCCCCACGCGCACCTCGAACGGCGTCCCGGGCGGCGTGTGGTGCAGCGCGTTGCTCACCAGGTTCCCGAGCACCTGGCCGAGCCGCGACTCGTCGCCGGTGACCGGCACCTCGCCCTCGCCGCCGTCCAGGCGTACCAGCTCGATCCGGCGGTCGGGGGCGAGCGTCTGGGCGTCGATCACGGCGGTCGCGGCCAGGCTGAGCAGGTCCACCTGCCGCCGTGCCAGCTCGCGCCGCTGGTCGAGCCTGGCCAGCAGCAACATGTCCTCCACCAGCAGCCCCATGCGCGCGGCCTGTCCCTCGATGCGGCTCAGCAGCCGTACGGCCTCGGTCAGGTCCTTCTCCGCCCCCAGCCGGAACAGCTCGGCGAACCCCCTGATCGAGGTCAGCGGTGTGCGCAGCTCGTGCGAGGCGTCGGCCATGAACCGGCGCATGACCTCCTCCGAACGCCGCGCCGCCGTCGCCGACTCGCGGGCCGACTCCGCCGCCGCCTCCCGTTCGCGCACCGCCGACTCGATCTGGGCCAGCATGCCGTTGAGCGAACGGCCGAGCTTGCCGACCTCGGTGGTGTTCGCCCACATCGGCACCCGGCGCGACAGGTCGCCGCCCGCGATGTCCTTGGCCGTACGGGCGATCTCGCGCAGCGGGCGCAGGCTCCGCCGGACCAGCCAGTAGCAGGCGACGCCGAGCACGATCAGCGTGCCGCCGCCGGCGAAGGCCACGATCAGGGCCAGCCTGCCCACGGTCCCCTCGACGTCGCCGAGGCTGATGGCGATCATCCGGCTGCCGCCGTCGCGGCCGGGCACGGCGACCACCCGCCAGTTCGGCCCGCCGGGCACGAGCTGCTCGACGGTGAACGGCCGCCCGCCCCGCGCGGCGACGTCCGCGCTGGTCAGCCGGGGCAGCCTGGGCGTGTGCTCCTCGGTGGACTCGCTCATCACCCGTACCGTGGCGCCGCCCGCGTCCACCAGCACCGAGTGGAACAGCCCGAAGAAGCGCTGCGGCTGGTGCCCGGCCGGCCAGGCGTCGGGCGGCGGCGGGAGGTCGCGCGGCGCGCTGGCCGCCAGCAGTTGCCGGTCCACCCGCTCGACCAGGTACCCGCGCAGCAGCCGTACGGCGAACAGGCCGGTCAGCGTGATGGCGAGGGTGACCAGCAGCAGCGTGGCCGAGACCAGGCGCATCCAGAGAGGGGTGCGCGCGAGGTGCTTCCTCATATCCGGGGCGGGCGCAGGATGTAGCCCACTCCGCGCAGCGTGTGCAGGTACTTCCGGTCACCGGTGTCGATCTTGCGGCGCAGGTAGGACACGTACGACTCCACCAGTCCCACGTCGGTGCGCCAGTCGCCGTTCCAGACGTGGTCGAGGATCTGCGTCTTGGACAGCACCCGGCCGACGTTCAGCATGAAGTACCGCAGCAGCCGGAACTCCGTGGGCGACAACCGCACCGGGATGCCGTCGCGCCAGACCTCGTGGCTCTCCTCGTCCAGCTCCAGGTCGGCGATCCGCATCCGGTGGGGCGGCGGCGCGCCCCTGCGGGTCCTGCGCAGCACCGCCCGGATCCGGGCGATGACCTCCTCCAGGCTGAACGGCTTGGTCACGTAGTCCTCGCCGAGCCCGAGGCCCGCGAGTCTGTCCTCCGGCGTGTCCTTGGCCGTCACGAACAACACCGGGACCCGGCGGCCGCGGGACCGCAGCCTTCCCGCGACCGCCAGGCCGTCGAGGTCGGGCAGCATCACGTCGAGCATCACCAGGTCAGGCGTGCTCTCCTCGGCCACCCGAAGTGCCTCCCGCCCGTCGGCGGCGGTCAGCACCTCGAACCCGGCCATCCGCAGGCTGGCCGAGAACAGCTCCCTGATGTTGGGCTCGTCGTCGACCACCAGCAGCCTGGCCTCGGGTTCGTTCATCGCGGGCCCCCTCCCTGCGTCCCCTGCGTGATCGCGGTCGCGGTGACCGAGCCGTCGCCGGACTGCTGCCCGCGTACCACGACCGTGGTGCCGGCGGCCAGGTCGGCCACCTTGCCCGGCTTGGAGATCTGGACCGTGGTCTGGTCGCTGGTGGTCACCGTGACCGTGGAGCCGTCCATGGTCTTGACGTAGACCTTGTCGCCGTCGACCTTCTCGACGGTGCCGACCGTACCGCCGCCCATGCGCTGCCCGGAACCGCCGGGGAGCTGGCCGTTCGTACGTTGGAGCGGCTCGGCGGCGGGCGCGGCCGAGGACGTGCCGAACAGCTTGCCCGCCTGGATCCCGATCAGGACGCCCGCCACCAGCACGACGCCGGCGGCCAGCCCGAGCGTCAGCTTCGAGACGCCCTTGCGCGGCCGGACGGCGAGCTCCTCCCCGAGGTCGTCGGGGAAGGGCGAGGAGTCGAGCCGGTCCATGTCATTCTCCTTACTCATGCCGCAGGGCCTGGATCGGCCGGAGCTTGGCCGCCCTGTTGGCGGGATAACTGCCGAAGAAGAGCCCGATCCCCACCGAGACGCCCAGCGCCAGCGCGACGGACGACGGCACGAGGACCGGCTCGATGCCGGCCACGGTGAACCGGGTGCCGATGAAGGCCACCAGCACCCCCAGCAGCCCGCCGACCAGGCTGAGCACCGTGGCCTCCATCAGGAACTGGCCCAGGATCGCGCCGCGCGGCGCGCCGATCGCCTTGCGGATGCCGATCTCCCGGGTCCGCTCGGTCACGGTGACCAGCATGATGTTGGTGATGCCGATGCCGCCCACCAGCAGCGAGATCGCCGCGACGGCGCCGAGCAGCACGGTGAAGGTGCCGGTCGCCTCGCTGACCGTCTCCTGCAGCGTGGCCTGGTTGAGAATCCGGTAGTCGGGGTTGCCGCCGGTGATGCCGTGCCGCTGGTTGAGGATGGCGCTCACCTCCGACTGCGCCGCCGTGGTGGCCTGCGCGCCGGTGGCCTGCACCACGATCGAGCCGAGCGAGCCGAACCCGCTCAGGCTCTGCTGCACGGCCGGCAGCGGCGCGACGGCCACGTCGTCGGCGTCCTGCATGCCGGTGGAGCCGCTCTCCTTGAGCACCCCCACCACCGTGAACGGCACCCCGGACACGCTGACCTGCCGACCGATCGGATCGACCGTGCCGAACAGCTCCTCCACCACCGTCTGCCCCAGCACCACGACCTTCCGCGCGGCCAGCACGTCGTCGTTGAAGAAGTACGTGCCCTTGGCCACAGGCTTGTTCATGGCCTCGAAGTAGCTGGGGTAGGTGCCGACGAACTGCGCGATCGTGTGGCTGGCGGCGCCGTACGCGGCGGTCGAGGAGGAGGCGTTGACCACCGGCGAGACGGACTTGACCGACGGCGCGAGCGTCCGGTCGGTCAGCGCCTTGGCGTCGGCCAGGCTGAGCTGCCTGGCCTGCGTACGCGGCCCGGTGTTGCCGCCGCCGCCACCGGGTGCGCGCCCGCCGAAGCCGCCTGCGCCGCCCCCGCCCGAGAAGGACGGGGAGACCGTCAGCGTGTTGGCGCCGAGCCGCTGGATGTTCTTCTGGATCCTCTGCGAGGAGCCCTCGCCGACCGCCACCAGCAGGATGACCGCGGCGACGCCGATGAGGATGCCCAGGGTGGTCAGGGCGCTGCGCATCTTGTTGGCCAGCAGGCCGCGCAGCGCGAAGCGGAGGATCTCAAACTGGTTCACTGGCCGCCGCCCTCGGAGGGAGTCCGTCGACCGGCGACTGGCGGCGGTCCTCCACGATCTCGCCGTCCACCAGCCGGATCACCCGTTCGGCGTGCGCGGCGACGTCGTCCTCGTGGGTGATGAGCACGATCGTGCGTCCCGACTCGCTGAGCCGGTCCAGGATCTCCAGCACGTCGCGGGTGGAGGCGGTGTCCAGGTTGCCGGTGGGCTCGTCGGCGAGCAGCAGCGCGGGCGCGGTGACCAGCGCCCTGGCCACGGCCACGCGCTGCTGCTGGCCGCCGGAGAGCTGGTTCGGCTCGTGGTGCACGCGGTCGGTCAGCCCGACCTGCTCCAGCGCGGCCAGGGCGCGCGAGCGCCGCTCGGCCTGGCCGACGCCGCCATACACGAGCGGCAGTTCGACGTTGGCCAGCGCGCTCATGCGCGGGATCAGGTTGAAGGACTGGAACACGAACCCCACCCGGCGGTTGCGCAGGATCGCGAGCTGGTGCTCGTCCAGCCGTCCCACGTCCGCGCCGTCGATCAGGTACGTGCCCGAGCTGGGCACGTCGAGGCAGCCGAGGATGTTCATCAGGGTGGACTTGCCGGAGCCGGAGGCGCCCATGATGGCGACGTAGTCGCCGCGTTCGACGTCCAGGCTGACGCCGCGCAGGGCGCGTACCCTGGCGTCGCCCTCGCCGTACTCCTTGACGAGGTTCCGTACGCGCAGGACCGGGGCGGGGGCCGTCATCGCCCGCCTCCCGGCATGCCGCCACCGCCGGGGAACCCGCCGCCGAACCCGCCGCGCTGGTTGGTGCCGCTCTGCGTGCCGGTCTGCGTGCCGGTCGCCGGGGGGACGAGCTGGTCGCCCTCGGACACGCCCGACTTGATCTCGGTGAGCGCCGTGCCCCGGACGCCGACCTCGACCGTAGTCCTGACCTGGCGGCCGTTCTGGAGCAGCGTGACCATGGCCTGGCCGCCGCTGGTGGAGACCGCGGTGGAGGGGACGGTGACGACGTCGTCCGCCCGGCCGACGACGACCTCGACGGTGGCGGTCTGTCCCAGCCTGACCTGGGCCGGGACCTTCGTGAAGGTGACCGTGACCGGGTACTGGACGACGTTGTTGCTGGTGGAGGCCACCGGCTGGATCTGCGTGACCTTGCCGCTCGCGGTCACGCCGGGCAGGGCGTCGAAGGTCACGGTGGCGGCCTGGCCCTGGTCGAGCTTGCCGACGTCGGACTCGGTGAAGGTGCCCACGAGCTGGAGCCTGCCGGTGTCGGCCAGGTCGACGAAGCCGCCCGTACCGGTGGCGGTGCTCTGGGACTGGCCCTGGGACTGGCCCTGGCTGCCTCCGCCGCCCGGGCCGGAGGCGGTGCCTCCGACGGATCCGTTCACCGCCGTGACCGTGCCCTTGAAAGGCGCCCGCAGGACGGTGGCCGCGACCGTGCGCTGGGCCTCGCGGTAGGCGTTGCGCGCCTTGACGTAGGAGGCGTAGAGCGCGGCCGTGCCGGTGCCGTCGTCGAGCGCGCTCTGGTACGTGGCCTTGGCCGCCGACAGGCTCTCCTGGGCGGCGGAGTCGTCCAGCCTGGCCAGGATGTCGCCCTTGTCGACCTTGTCCCCGGCCTTCACGTAGATCTGCTCGACCGTGCCGCTCGTACCGAACGACAGAGCTCTCGTCTTCGAACTGGCCACCGCGCCCGACGCGGACACCGAGGCGGTCACCGAGCCGCGGCTCGCGTTCACCGTGCGCACGGTCGTCTCGCCGGCCGCCCGGTCCGTGCCGAGCTGGGTATAGGCGAGCACGGCACCGCCCAGCAGGAGCACGCCCAGTGCTCCGTTGGTCATCAGCGCTCTGCGCCTTGTCGACACCTTCACAGCCGGTGACCCTTGCACACCAGCCTGCGCCGCAGCCGTGACGTAGCTGAACGTTCGCTGACAACCTTGGCCCGTACGGGGTCACACAGGTAACTCTCAGGCTGCTCGCAGGCTGCCGCGAACCTGGTCGGCCAGGATGGACGCCCATGAGACCGACTTTCGCGCTGGGCGGGCTCGCCCTCGCCGTGCTCGTCGCCGGGTCGGGCCTGGCGCTGGCACTCCGCGACGACGACCCTCCCGCCGTCCGGGTACGGCTCGCCGCCGCCCAGCGCGGCCAGGTCACGGCCCTGGTCAGCGCCGCCGGCAACACGGTGGACGGGGCCCGGCGGGACCTGGCGTTCGGCTCGTCCGGCCCGCTGACCAAGGTGTACGTCAAGGTCGGGACCAAGGTGGCCAAGGGCCAGGTGCTGGCCAGGATCGACGGGCGTTCGGCACGCGAGGCGTACACAGCCGCCAAGGCCGACCTCGCCGCCGCCCAATCAGCCCTCACCACCGCCACCACGACCACCACGACCACCCCCAGCACCACCGCTGCCACGGGCACCAGCACCGGGACCGCGACCGGGACCCGCAGCGGCGGCACCTCCTCCAGTGGGACCGGCCTGAGCCGTGCGGGTGGCTCCGCCACCTGCCCGCCCGCGACCTCCCCCACCGGCGCCCCTTCTCCGGCCGCCTCCTCCCCCGCGGGCACCCCGGCGGGGAGCCCGGCGGGGAGCCCGGCGGGTAGCCCGGCGGGTAGCCCGGCGACACCCACTGCCACCCCCACCACCACCGCGGCCACCGGCACCACCACCGGCACGGTCCCAGGGCCCGGCAGTCGCGGGTCCACGGGTCAAGGCGTCCTCGGCCCGACCGTCCCCCCTGGCACCGGCACCGACGCGCCTCTCAACGGGCCCGCCACTCCCACCCCTACGCCCACCCCCGGCGGGACCGGCACCCCGACCGCCGCCCCCAGCAGGACCCCCACCTCACCCCCGACTCACCACACCCCCGAGCCCCAGCCCACCGTGACCGTCACCGTGACGGCCACGGTCACCGTGACCGCCACCCCACCCGGCGACGGCAACCCCCCTGGAGGCGGCCACACCTCCTCCCCCGGCACGCCGTCCACCTCCCCTGCCAAGCCGCCCACCACGGCCGAGCCCTCCACCACCCCCACCCCGTCCACCAGCGCCAAGCCCAGCACCAAGCCCACCGCCAAGCCCACTTCCAAGACCCCGGCCAAGCCCCGGACGACGGGCTCCCCCCGCCCCACCCAGGGCACCGGCGCCTGCGCGCCCGCGAAGACCTCCTCCCGCACCCCCACCGCCCCCAAGACCGGCGGGCTCGGCGAGGACCAGGCCGCCGCGAACGTGGACCGCGCCGAAGCCGCCCTGGAGCAGGCCGCCGACGCCGTACGCGCCACCCGTATCGTGGCTCCCACCTCGGGCACCGTCCTGTCGGTGGCGGGCACGGTCGGCGACACCGCCGGCACCGGGACCTTCATCAGCCTCGGCAACCTGAACGAGCTCCAGGTCCAGGCCATGGTCACCGAATCCGACGTGAACCGCCTCAAACTAGGCCAGAAGGCCGGCATCACCCTCGCCACCCGCCCCGGCGAGCGCCACGACGGAACGGTCACCGCCATCGCCCCGACCGCCACCGTCGAGAACCAGCTCGTCCGCTATTCCGTCACCCTGGCCTTCGACGAGCCGCCCAAGGGCCTCATGCTCGGCCAGACCGCCACGGTCTCGGTGACGACCGGCGAGGCCAGGGACACGATCTACATCCCCGCCGCCGCCGTACGCAGCCGCTCCGACGGCGCCCAGGTGGTCACCGTACGCTCCGGCGGGCACGACGCCGCCAAGGTGGTCAGCACCGGCGTCCGCGGCGACCAGTACGTGGAGATCACCTCCGGCCTCGGCGAACGCGACCAGGTCGTCATGTCCGGCACCGCCACCGGCGAGTTCCCCGACGGCACCTGGCCCGGCGCCTGACCCACCGGCCGCCGCCCGCGCCCCCGCCCGTTCCCAGCGGACCCTCAGTCCGTTCCCAGCGAACGTTCAGCCAACGGCGGGCGGGCGGGCGGCGGCGCGGGCGGCGGCCGAGCGGTCGGGGTCGGCCGGGACGGTGATGCGGTGGGCGGTGCGGGCCGGGGCGCCGCGGCGGGAGATGTAGTCGAGCGTCCGGAAGTCCACCGACAGCTCGTCCCTGGTCAGCCGGGCCATCAGGTACCCGCGCCGCTGGTCGATGAAGGAGATGTGCGGGTTCTCCTGGAGGGCCTCGGCGATCCACGTCCGGTCCCGGTACCCGTCGCCGTCGCTCGCGATGGACGACGTCACCAGTTCCCTCGCCACCACCGGCGAGTCCGGGTCGTCGAAGTCGGCCTTGAGGTCGGCCAGGTGGTGCATGTGGGCGTCCCCGGTCAGCACCACCGGGTTCGAGGTGGTGGACAGCGACCCGAGCAGGCGGGTGCGCTCGGCGGCGTAGCCGTCCCAGGAGTCCAGGTTCACCTCGCGGCCCGGCCCGATCTTGTAGTCGCGCTGTGCCATGAGGATCTGCTGGCCCAGCAGGTTCCAGCGGGTGTCCGAGCCGCTCAGTCCCTCCTCCAGCCAGCGCCACTGGCCGGACCCGAGCAGCGTGCGCCGGTCGGACAGCCGTTCGTCGCATCCGGCCCGCACCCCGTCCAGGCACGCCTGGTCGTCGCGGAACTGGCGGGTGTCCAGGAGGTGGAAGCGGGCCAGGGTGCCCCAGGAGATGCGCCGGTTGATACGCAGCACCGCGCCCTGGAGGCTGGCGCGGCGCAGCGGCATGTTCTCGTAGTAGGCGCGGAAGGCGTCGGCGCGGCGCCGGGCGAAGCCGGGTGCGCCGGTGCTGGAGACGGGGCCGGCCCAGTTGTTCTCGATCTCGTGGTCGTCGAAGGCCACCAGCCAGGGCGCGACCGCGTGCGCGGCCTGGAGGTCGTGGTCGCTCTTGTACTGCGCGTGCCGCAGCCGGTAGTCGGCGAGCGTGGCGCACTTGCCCGGCGTGTGCGTACGCACCCGGCCGGCCAGCGCGGTGTAGCCGCTGGGGCCGTACTCGTACATGTAGTCGCCGAGGAAGACCACCAGGTCGGGTTCCTGTTCGGCCAGGCGGCGGTAGGCGGTGTAGTAGCCGTGCTCGTAGTGGGCGCAGGCGGCCACGGCGAAGGTGAGCGGCCGCTCCCCCGCCGGCGTCGTCCTGGTACGCGCGACGGGCGAGAGCCTGCCCTCGCTCCTGAACCGGTAGAAGTAGTCGCGGCCGGGCTCCAGCCCGTTCAGCTCGACGTGCACGCTGTGGGCGTCCCGCGACCGGGTGGTGGCGGTGCCGGACCGTACGACCGAGGAGAAACGTTCGTCGGTGGCGACCTGCCAGTCGACCTCGACGTCGCGCGCGGGCATGCGGCCGCGGCCGTCGCCGCTGAGCGGTTCGACGGCCAGCCGGGTCCACAGGACGAACCCGTCGGCGGCGGGGTCGCCGGAGGCCACGCCGAGCGTGAACGGGTCGGATCTGAGAGTCCGGGCCGCGGCGGGCCGGACGGCGGACAGGATGGTAGCGGACGAAGTGATGGCGGACGGGGTGGCGGCTTGGGGCGCGAGGAGGCCGGCTGCCGCCGCTGTCAGGAACGTTCTGCGGTCCACGCTCCAGGTATGTCCGCCCGCGCTGACCCCGTCGTGACAGTGGAGTCAAGCGTGGGTGAACAGCGGCGGTCGTCCCGGCGGGAGGTCAGCGGGGCAGCTCGCGCAGGGACTTGCGGAGGGCGGCCGCGGTGGTGAAGAGCACGCCGGTCATGCCCGCGCGCTCGGCGCCCTCGACGTTCTCGGCGCGGTCGTCGATGAAGACGATCTCGGACGGGTCGGCGGCCAGCTCGCGGGCGACCGCGTCGAAGATCTCCCGGTCGGGTTTGACCAGGCCCATCCGGCCGCTGTAGAAGCGGTGGCCGATCGCGGCGATCCAGGGCAGCTCGTCGAGGCCGTCGGCCATGCAGACGGGCATGTTGGACAGCAGCGCCGCACCGTCGCCGGCGTCGAGGATCTCACCGAGGACGGCGACCGTGCCCTCGTCGGGGTAGGCCCAGCTCGCGACGTCCATCGCCACGAGGCGAGCGACCTCCGACGGGGTGACGGGCCGGCCCAGCACGGCCGCCCAGTAGTCGACGGGTGACAGGCTCGCCCGGTCGAACTCCAGGCGATGTTCCCAGTAGCCGCGCGCGAACGTCTCCGGCTCGGCACCGACGGCCCGCGCCATGGCCTCGGCGTCGGACTCGGACTGAGGCAGGGACAGGACACCGCCGTAGTCGAACACAATCCACGTCATGCAAGGAATGGTCGCAGATGCGGGTCGAGCGCCGGGCAGCCTAGGTATTTCTCGGCCGTGTGGAAGTCGATCCAGTCGAGGTTGACCAGCTCCTCGACGTCCACGCCGGTGAAGCTGGCGCGCAGGGCGGGCGGGATGGCGGCGATGTCGTCCTTGTCGGCGATGTTCACCCAGCGGGCGACGTTCTTCGGACGCTCGCCGCGGCCGTTGACGGGGGCGGGCAGGAGGCGTTCGAAGACGACGTTGCGCATGCCGAGCGGGCTGCCGAGCGTCAGGAGCAGGTCGACGGGCAGGTCGGGGTTGGCCCACAGGGTCTCGTACGCGACGACGCTGCCGAGCGAGTGGGCGATCACCACCCGGGGGCGGTTCCTGCGGATCGTGTCGGCCACGGCCCGCCGGCACCTCTCGCGCCGTTCCTGGTCGGTGAGGTAGAGCGCCACCTCCGGCGCGAACAGCTTGGCGAACGCCGCGGACCTGCCGTCGAGCTTGCCGAGCAGCCATCCGGTGAACGACTTGAGCGCGCCGGTGACGTGCTCGCCGAGGCCGAGGTTCCTGGCCCATTCGACGAGGACCTGCTGCGTGGCGGCCTCCACCCGGGCCGCCGCCTGGGGCGCGCTCTCCCCCGGCCGGGCGTCGCGCAGGTGGTGGGAGAAGTAGGCGATCTCGCTGAAGTAGGCCGCCGCCTCGCCGCCGAGCGCGGCGCCCAGGTAGCGGTCCCATTTGAGGCGCATGGCGTCGGCGGCCCCGGTGGCCGATCCCCCGGCCTCCAGGTAGTAGTTGTACTTGCCGATCCCGTGCACGCCGACGATGGCCGTCACTGCGCCTCCCCCACCCCTGACCGCTTGATCTTCCGCGGATATTGGAATACGCCGCTCGTCCCCGGCCGTCAAGAGCAGGCCCGGGTTTAGTCTTGCCTAAAGGTTTAGGTAGAGCTAAAGTAGGAGCACAGGGAACGACAGCGTCGAGAGCGAGACCGAGATGGCCTTTCGCCGGAACCCCCGTGAAGAGGTGGGCGGTCTCGCCCAAGAGGTCGTCGACGAGATCACGTGGTACATGCGGGAGCACAAGATCACCCGGGCCGACCTGGCCACGTCGCTGGGCGTGTCGCCCGGCCGGGTGAGCCAGATACTCTCCGGCGACGAGAACCTCACGTTGCGCACGCTCGGCGAGGCGCTGGTCGCGCTGGGGGCCCGCCTGGCGTTCACGCTCGGCGACGCCGAGGGATCTGCCTCCGCCCTCACCTGACGCCGGAGGATCCTCCGCCCTCGCCCGAGGCGGGTCAGCGCGCCCGGATGGCACGTTCGCCGGCACGGGCCCGCGAGGGCGGCACGTACCCGGGCAGCGAGCGGTAACCGGCCCGGTAGGCCGCGGCCAGCAGGCGCAGGACGTCGTTCTCGGCGTCGTGCCGCAGCACTCCGTGCAGGCGGTTGAGGTTGCCGAGGTAGCGCTCGTACCTCGGGGTCCTGGTGTGGCGTGAGAGGGTGAGGGCCGTGGCCACCAGCGAGCGGGCGGCGCCGTCCTCGATCAGCGCCGCCACGTCCAGCCTGCGTTCGACGGCGTCCAGCCGGGCGTGCACGCGCTCGCGCCGCCGGTCGTCGGCGGACAGGCGGTCGCGGATGCGCTCGTGGTAGCGGGCCGCGGCCAGGCTCAGCTCGTAGACGTTCCAGGACGGGTCCACCCGTTTCTCGCACCAGACGCGCTCGTCCTCGGCCATCGCCTGGTCGAGCCGGGTCAGCAGAGACACCAGCCAGAACGTGGCCACCTCCCGGCCCAGCGAGCGGCGTTCGTCCTGCTTGGCCCGCATCTGGCTGAGCCACAGGCCGCTCGGCGCGACCGCGCCCAGGACGGTGGCCAGGGCGTCGTCCAGCAGGGCGTGGCCGGCCAGCGCGACGCCGGCGGACAGGCCCCCGGTGAGCAGGCTGACGGTGAGCGCGAGCCGCCATCCCGCGGGTCCGAAGGGCCGCCCCCTGCCCTGGCACCTCAGCAGCAGGAAGACGACGGCGGAGATCACGGCGAGTCCTACGGTGAGCGCCGCCTGCGCGACCCACTTCGGGTCCATGGAATGTGCCCCTCCCGCGGAATGTTCTTCTCCATATTCGCAGTGAGGGCAGACATTGAAAATGCCGTTGCGAACGGCATATGTCGCTCATATACGGTGACATTCATATAAACAAGCCGCAATCAGGAAACAGGAGCCTCACCCATGACTGGCCCGCTGGTCGTCAACGACTCGATCGTCATCCCCGACGCCGAGCTGGGCTGGCGGTTCTCCCGCTCCTCAGGTCCGGGCGGCCAGGGTGTCAACACCACCGACAGCCGTGTAGAGCTGATCTTCGACGTCGCCGCGAGCACCGCGATCCCGCCCGCGCTCAAGGCCCGAGCGCTCGACCGCCTCGGCACCACCACGATCACCGTCGTGGCCTCGGAGTACCGCTCCCAGCTGCGCAACAGGGAGGCCGCCGGTAACCGGCTGGCCCAGCGCATCAGGGAGGCCGTCGCGCCGCCGCCCAAGCACCGCCGTCCGACCAAGCCGAGCCGCGGCTCCGTCGAACGCCGCATCGCGGGCAAGAAGCTCCGCTCCGACGTCAAGCGCCTGCGCCGCGACCCTCACTGAACCCGCCCAGGGCCCGGGCCGCGTCGTTCACAGGGAGAACGCCGGCTCCATGGCCCCGGCCGGGCAGAGCTGCCCGATCACGGCCCGTACCTGGTCGCGCAGCTCGGCATCGATGAGCCGGCCGTGGTCGTCGAAGTGCGGGCAGGCCGGCGAGATGACCAGCTCGGCGCCCATCACGACCACGTCGGCGCCCTGGAGCTGCTTGTAGAGCTCCGCCTGCGCCCACATCGCGCCGCACGCCCGCGCGCTCGCGCTCATCACCGCAACATGCTTCCCGGCCAGTACGTCACCGGCCGACAACCACTGCAGCGCGTACGTCAGCTCCATCGGCAGCAGGCTGTGCTCGGGCGCCGTCAGCAACACCGCGTCGGCCCCGGAGACCAGTCCGAGCAGTTCCCTGGCCGTCACCGGCACCTTGCCCGCCTGGTACGGCGGGACATCCCCCAGCCCCGCCCAGATCTCGAACCGTACGCCCTCCGGCAGTTCGCCGCCCGCTGCGTCCAGCAATCGGTTGATGAATGACCCCACGTGGAGACTGGCGGCGATCCCGATGATTTTCACCCACTGCTCCCCAGGCGTTCCGGTGTCACCTGGAAACGTGCCCGATGCCTCGGATGTCCAAGACCAGCTCCGAGTCAAGAGCCGTCCTGACTTCGCCTCAGTCCCGGTGGCGGTCCTGGTCACGGGGGCGGCGGAAGATCAGTGCGAGCACCCGCAGCACCATGATCGAGGCGATCACCAGCAGGTTGTAGCCGAGGAGCTGGTACAGGCTCGTGGTGCCGACCACGATCGGCCCGCCCTCGATGCCGAGCAGCAGCACGGCCATGAGCCCGGCCGTGGCGCCGAGCACCGTGAGCAGCACCTGGTGGACCAGCCCGGTGACGTAGCGGCGGTCGCGGTCGTCGGCCAGCAGCCGCACGTTCAGGCTGAACCTGCCGTGCTCGGCGGCGCTGGCGATGCGCTCGACCCGGCGGGGCAGGCGGCGCAACATCGGCAGCAGCGCGGCCAGCTCCTGGCCGACGGCCTCCTTGACGGACTCGGGCCCGGCCCGCTCGGCCAGGTAGCGGCCGGCGAACGCGCGGGCCTCGCCGATCAGGTTGAAGCCCGGCGACAGGCGTACCAGCGTGCCCTCCAGGGTGGCAAGGGCCCGGAAGACGGCGGCCACCTCGGGCGGGATGGAGAGCCCGTACTCGGAGACGATCTTGAACAGGTCGGTGAACATCTGCACGCTGTCCATGCCGGGCCCGAGGTGCCTGGCCATGAACTGGCCGAGCGCCCGCTCCAGCGCGGCCTCGTCGATCTCCTCCGGCCGCGGCACCACCTCCAGCAGCGCGTCGGTGACGCCGAGCGGGTCCTGCCGGTTCATCGCGAGCAGGAAGCGTTGCAGGGCCGAGCGTACGGAGCCGTCCAGGCGTCCGACGGAGCCGAAGTCGAGCAGGCCGAGCGTGCCGTCGTCGAGCAGCATGAGGTTGCCCGGATGGGGGTCGGCGTGGAAGACGCCCTCGACGAGGATCTGCCGCAGCAGGCAGTCGAGCAGGTCGCGGGCAAGAGCCGGGCCCTGCTCGGGGGTGGCCGCGGTGACCGGCCCGCCCGACAGGCGCCGCATGACCAGCACCTGCTCGGAGCAGAGCGCGGGGAACGGCTCGGGGTAGGTGACCCCGCCGCTGCCCGAGGCGGCCACGGCGGCCATGTTGGCGGCCTCGACCCGGAAGTCCAGCTCCTCGCGGATGGCGGTGGCGAACCCCTCGGCCAGGTCGCGCAGCCCCAGCGCACGCCCCCACCGGGTCCTGGACTCCAGCGTGGCGGCCAGGCGGCGGACGATGTCGAGGTCCTGGGCCACGACGCGCTCGATGTCCGGCCGGCGCACCTTGACCACGACGTTCTCGCCGGTGTGCAGGCGGGCCGTGTGGGCCTGGCCGATGGAGGCGGCGGCCAGCGGCGTACGGTCGAAGGCGGCGAACACCTCCTCGACCGGCCCGCCCAGCCCGGCGGCGAGCACCGGCTCGACGCGCTCCCACGGCGCGGGGGCGACATGGTCCTGCAGCCGGCCCAGCTCGTCGATGAACTCGACCGGCAGCAGGTCACGCCGGGTGGACAACACCTGGCCGAGCTTGACGAAGGTGACGCCGCCGTCGTCGAGCGCCTCGCGCAGCGACCGGGCCAGGCGCACCTTGCCCGACCTGTCCTCCAGGCTCTCGCCGCGGCCCCGCAGGTAGGGGCCGAGCCCGTGCCTGAACGCGATCCTGGTGATCTGCGAGTAGCGCCTGGCCCGGCGGAGCCGGCCGCGCAGCGAGCGCAGCACCTCCAGCGGCCCTGGCACCGAGCCCGGCGGCACCAGCGCCTCGGCGAGCACCAGGATCACCATGGGGATGAGCACCATGCACATGGCGATCAGGAGCAGCAACCCGAGCGCGCCCGCGTCGGGTGTGGTCTCCGGATCGACCGGCCCGAACGAGGCGATCACCGGCGTCAGCATCGGCTGGGCCAGGCCCCAGGCCACCATCGCGGCCAGGAAGGTGCGTAACGCGCCGAACCTGACCCCGAGCAGGCGTTGGGCCGCCGTCGCCAGCAGCAGGATCATCACCAGGATGGCGAGCGAGACGAACAGCGTGCCCAGGAACTCCATGAGGAGGGATCATGCCACGGCCGCGGACGGCGGCGGCCCCGGCGTCAGCCCCTGGCGGCGGCGCGGGCGCGGCGCTCCTCGCGGCGCTCGACGAACCGGGCGGCCGTGACCTCGGTCTTGGCCAGGAACGCCGACAGCTCCTCGCGGGCGGCCTCGCCCTCGGCGTCGAGCCCGGTCTTGTCGAAGACCGCCCACTGCCGCAGCACGGGCATGAGCACGTCGTCGAGGTGGAGACGCAGGTCGTAGATGCCCTCATTGGCGATGATCATGGCCTTGCGGGCGAAGCCGTCCATGCCCGTGCCGGGCATCTGGAAGGTGGTGACGACCTCGGTCACCGCGCGCATGGTCTGGTTGGGGTCGAGCTCGAAGGCCGCCTTGAGCAGGTTGCGGTAGAAGAGCATGTGCAGGTTCTCGTCGGCGGCGAGGCGGGCGAGCAGGCGCTCGCAGCCCTCGTCGCCGGAGGCCCGGCCGGTGTTGCGGTGGGAGATGCGGGTGGCCAGTTCCTGGAAGGAGACGTAGGCGAGCTGCTGGAGCATGGTGCCGTACTCGGTGGTGAAGCCCTGCTCCATGTGGTACATGCGGGCCCGCTCCAGCGCGACCGGGTCGACCGCGCGGGTGACGGTGAGGTAGTCGCGCAGGGCGGTGCCGTGGCGGTCCTCCTCGGCGGTCCAGCGGTGGACCCAGGTGCCCCACGCGCCGTCGCGGCCGAACGTGGTCGCGATCTCGTGGTGGTAGCTGGGCAGGTTGTCCTCGGTCAGCAGGTTGACGATGAGCGAGACGCGGGCGGCCTCGGGGATCTTCGAGTCGCCCTCCTGCCACGCCTGGCCGCCGTAGATGCCGTCGAAGTCACGCCCTTCGCTCCACGGGATGTACTCGTGCGGGAACCACTCTTTGGCCATCGAGTTGTGGCGATCGAGCTCGACGCCCACCACGGGCTCGAGCTCGTGCAGCAGTTCCGTCTGAGACATCGCCATAAAGATCTTCTCCTTCAGGTTACGGGACCGTAGGTTAGGCTACCCGAAGGACATGTGGTGCGGAGTCTGCCTTGATGTCCTAAATGCCAACACGTTGCAGCAAGCGGTCCAGCTTGATGTTGAGATCGAGGATCTCCGACCGTACGGAGTTGAACTCCTCGGCCAGCGCCGCCCGGACGAACTTGAGCTCCTCGGTCACCTCGCCGCGCAACGTCGCCAGCTCCTCGGCTGTCTCCGCCCCAGCGTCCGCCCCCATTGCACGCCCTCCTCAGCATCGGTAAGTCACCGTCCGCCACCAAGGATCTCAGGCAGGCGGGGGCCCGCGACCGGGCGGCGGACCGCGGGAGTGGTTTTCTCATCCCGTACGCACGATCCTTCGCGACCTGGGAGGAGAGTTGTCACCCCAGGGGGCCTCAGATGAGGTCGACGAGGTCGGCGACCGAGTCGACGACCAGGGACGGCCGGTAGGGGAAACGGTCGATCTGGTCGCGCTGGGTGACGCCGGTCAGCACCAGGATCGTGAACAGGCCGGCCTCCATGCCGGAGATGATGTCGGTGTCCATCCGGTCGCCGATCATGGCGGTGGTCTCGCTGTGGCCCTCGATGGCGTTGAGCGCGCTGCGCATCATGCGGGGGTTGGGCTTGCCCACGAAGTAGGGCTCGACGCCGGTGGCCTTGGTGATCATCGCGGCGACGGCCCCGCAGGCCGGCAGCGAGCCCTCGGTGGAGGGGCCGATCGGGTCGGGGTTGGTGGCGATGAAGCGGGCGCCGGACTCGATGAGCCGGATCGCGCGGGTGATCTGGGTGAAGCTGTAGGTGCGGGTCTCGCCGAGCACGACGTAGTCGGGGTCGAGGTCGGTGAGGATGTAGCCGACCTCGTGCAGGGCCGTGGTCAGGCCGGCCTCGCCGATCACGTACGCCGAGCCGCCGGGCCGCTGGTCGTCGAGGAACTGGGCGGTGGCCAGGGCGGAGGTCCAGATGGACGCGGCGGGCACGTCGAGCCCGGCGGCGGGCAGGCGCACCGACAGGTCGCGCTGGGTGTAGATGGAGTTGTTGGTCAGGACCCGGAACCTCTTGTCGGACTCCTTGAGCCGTTTGATGAATTCGTCCGCACCGGGGATCGGCCGCCCCTCGTGGACGAGCACGCCGTCCATGTCGGACAACCAGGAGTCGATCCGCTTACGCTGAGTCACCCGTTCATGGTATCGAGCGTGCCTTGTCGACTTCTCGCCGCACACGTGAACAATATTCATCATGTCGTTCACTGAATCCGCCCTGGACATGCGGGACGAGCTCATCCAGCTCCGCCACTCCCTGCACACCACCCCCGAGCTCGGCCTGCATCTGCCCCGGACGCAGGAGAAGGTGCTGGCGGCGCTGGACGGGCTTCCCCTGGAGATCACGACCGGCAAGACGCTCAGCTCGGTCACGGCGGTGTTGCGCGGCGGCCGGCCAGGTCCCGCGGTGCTGCTGCGCGGCGACATGGACGCCCTGCCCGTGGCCGAGCGCAACGACCTGCCCTACATCTCCCAGACCCCCGGCCAGATGCACGCCTGCGGCCACGACCTGCACACCGCCATGCTGGCCGGCGCGGCCCGGCTGCTCAGCGCGCGGCGCGCGGAGCTCGCCGGTGACGTGATCTTCATGTTCCAGCCGGGCGAGGAGGGCCACGAGGGCGCCAAGCACATGATCGGCGAGGGCGTGCTCGCGGCGGCCGGGACGCGGCCGGTGGCGGCGTACGGGATGCACGTGGTCTCGGCGATGCTGCCGCCGGGGCTGTTCGCCTCGCGGCCCGGCCCGCTCATGGCGGCGGCCGACGTGTTCTGCGTGACGGTGAAGGGCAGCGGCGGCCACGGGTCGAGCCCCCACCGCGCGAAGGACCCGATCGTGGCCGGGTGCGAGATGGTGACGGCGCTGCAGACGATGGTGACCAGGACGTTCGACGTGTTCGACCCCGTGGTGATCACCGTGGGCACCTTCCACGGCGGCTCGGCCGACAACGTCATCCCCGACGAGGCGCGCTTCGAGGCGACCGTGCGCACGTTCAGCAAGGAGCACCGGGTGCTGGTCAAGCGGCGCCTGGTGGAGGTGGTCGAGGGCATCGCGGCCGCGCACGGGCTGACGGTGGAGACGTCGTTCGGGACGGGGTACCCGGTGACGGTCAACGACCAGGACGAGGCCGGGTTCGTCTCCCGGACCGCCGACGAGCTGTTCGGCCCCGGCCGCTACTTCGTGGCGCCGCAGCCGGTGATGGGGTCGGAGGACTTCTCGTACGTGCTGGAGGAGGTGCCGGGCGCGTTCGTGTTCCTGGGGGCGTGCCCGCCGGACCGGGACCCGGCCACGGCGCCGTACAACCATTCTCCGGACGCGGTCTTCGACGACTCCGTGCTCCCGGACGGCGCGGCCCTGTACGCCTCCCTCGCCCACGGGCGCCTGTCGGGGTCGTGATGCGCGCCTGGGTGGTGGACACGCCGGGACCGATGGCGACCGGTCCGCTCGTACCGGTCGAACGGGACGTCCCGGAGCCCGGCCCCGGCGAGGTGCTGGTACGGGTGGAGGCGTGCGGCGTGTGCCGGACCGACCTGCACCTGGCCGAGGGCGACCGGCCTCGGCGGCGGCCGCGGACCACCCCCGGGCACCAGGTGGTGGGCCGGGTCGAGGGCTCCGGCGAGCGGGTGGGGGTGGCCTGGCTGCGCTCGACGTGCGGCCGGTGCCGTTACTGCCTGCGCGGCATGGAGAACCTGTGCCCGGACTCCACGTACACGGGCTGGGACGCCGACGGGGGCTACGCGGAGTACGTCGTGGCCCCCGCCGACTACGTCTATCCGCTGCCCGGCGACGTGCCCGCAGAGCGGCTGGCGCCGCTGCTGTGCGCGGGGATCATCGGCTACCGGGCGCTGGCGCGCTGTGACCTGCCGCCCGGCGGACGGCTCGGCATCTACGGCTTCGGCTCCTCGGCCCACCTGACCGCGCAGGCGGCCATCGCGCGGGGCGCCACCGTGCACGCCGTGACCAGGTCGGCCGCCTCCAGGGAGCTGGCGCTGGAGCTGGGCGCGGCCTCGGCGGGCGACCGGCCGCCCGAGCCGCTCGACGCGGCCATCCTGTTCGCGCCGGTCGGCGACCTGGTGCCGCCCGCGCTCGAAGCGCTCGACCGCGGCGGGACGCTGGCGATCGCCGGCATCCACCTGACCGACGTGCCCCCGCTGAACTACGAGCGGCACCTGTTCCAGGAGCGCACGCTGCGCAGCGTGACCGCCAACACCAGGGCCGACGGGCGGGCCTACCTGGAGCTGGCGCTGGCCCATCCGCCGCGGGTGGCGACAAAGATCTACCCGCTGGATGCGGCCGGCCGGGCGCTGGCCGATCTGGCCGCGGACCGCGTCAGGGGCGCGGCTGTGCTGGTCATGGACTGAGCCCGGCGTCGGCCGCACGATGGAGATTGGCGCCACGCCGGACCTCTATGAAGGAAAGTTACATTACACTCACAACATCTGGAGATTATTGACGCTGCCTGCTGGCGACCGTAGGGTCCGGTCAATTCCCTACAGATCCTCAACAGGTCCGACATCCCCCGGAGCGGCAGATGAAGCGACTGGCAGCGGTAGTGGCGTTGCTGGGCCTCGCCACCGCCACAGCGGCGTGCAGCGGTGGTACTAACAACAAGTCCGGCGCCTCGAGCGGTGGTGGTGGCGGGCTCTTCACCACGATCGACGTCAACAGGCCGGGCCTGGAGGCCACGGCCCCGGCCAACCCGTACAACCCGAAGGGCAACTCCTTCCCCGGCTACACGGCGATGAAGCTGGGCTGGGTGAAGAACCACCTGACGGACCCCAACCAGGCACTCCCCGGCATCGCGGAGAGCTGGGAGATCGCGCCGGACAACTCGGCCATCACCCTGAAGCTCCAGCCGAACGCCAAGTGGTCCGACGGCAAGCCCGTCACCGCCGAGGACGTCAAGATGTCCATCGGCATCGCCTACACCCAGGGCAGCACGGCCTTCTCGATCACGCCGGGCGCGGCGGGCGCGGCGGCCGACGTGACCGTGGTCGACGACCACACCCTGAAGATCACCCAGGACATGGCGAACCCGAGCCCGAAGTTCGCCCGCGGCGTGCTCGACACGTTCGTCCTGCCCGCCCACGTGTGGGGCAGCGTGCTCCCCGCGGACTTCTGGGACCAGCTCAAGGGCTCCAGGGGCGAGGGCGCCGACGCCGACAAGGCGCGTGAGACGATCACCGGCCTCGGCGAGAAGGTGCTCACCTTCGCCCCGCCGAAGGACACCTCGGCCGGCCCGTTCGTGCTGGAGCGGGTCAACCCGTCCGAGGCACTGCTGGTCAAGAACAAGTACTTCTACAACGCCGCGAACGTGGCTCCGGCGCAGGTGAAGTTCCTCAACTACACCGGCAACGAGCAGATCTGGAACTACCTCACCGCGGGCAAGCTCGACCACGCCGGTTTCACCGCCGCCCCGACGGACGTGATGAACCGGATCAAGGCGGCCGCCGGCAACGAGGTCATCAAGGGCTACTCGCCGGTCGCGGTCAGCCTGGCCTTCAACCAGGCCAAGAAGCCGTACGACAACGTGCACGTGCGTCGTGGCCTGGCCTACCTGATCAACCGTGAGGAGGTCACCAAGGTCGCCTCGCCCGAGGGCGGCACGGCCGCGGTCACCACCACCGGCATCCACCAGAAGGCCGCGCAGGCCTGGATCCCCGACACGCTGCCGAAGCTGGACCCGTACGCGACGGACGCGGCCAAGGCCGAGGCGGAGTTCAAGGAGGCCGGCCTCACCAAGAAGGACGGCAAGTGGGCGCTGGCCGACGGCTCGGCGTGGAAGGTCTCCATGCACGCGCCCGCCGGCTTCTCCGACTGGCTGTCGGCCCAGGAGAACATCAAGAGCCAGCTGATCAAGGCCGGCGTGGACGCCGAGGTCGTCACGACCGCCGACTACCCCCTCTACCTGGAGGAACTGGCGGCCGGCAAGTACGACGCGGGCTTCTGGCTGATGGCGCTCGGCCCCGCGCCGTACGACATCTACCAGCGCCTCTACGGCGCCTCCAACGGCTGGACCAACGTCGCCGGCAAGGTCAAGCACTCCGAGCCCGGCAAGGCCGGCAACTGGATGGGCGGCCCCGAGGAGATCGAGGTCGACGGGACCAAGATCAACCCCGGTGAGCTGACCGGCAAGCTGAACTCGGCCACCGAGGAGGAGGCCAAGCCGATCATGGCCCAGCTCGCCAAAGCGGCGAACCAGGACCTCCCGGTCATCCAGCTCTGGGACTACGTCAACACCCAGTTCGTCAACAACAGCCGCTTCACCGGCTGGCCGCACGACGACGAGATCCTGCGCATGGGCGCCGGCGTCCTGCCCTCGGGCGTCTGGATCCAGCTCGGCATGATCAAGGCGAAGTCGTAGTTCATGGCGCTCATCGCACGACGACTCGCGGGCCACCTGGCCCGCGGGTTCGTCATGATCCTCGTAGTCGCGACGATCAGCTTCTTCATCATCAACAACATCCCCGGCGACCCGATGGCCGCCCGCTACGAGAAGCTGGTCGAGCAGGGCATGTCGCCCGAGGCCGCCGCGCAGGCCGTGAAGGTCCTGTACGGCTTCCTGCCCGACGGCACACTGTGGCAGCAGTACACCGACTACATGACCGGGCTGCTCCACCTCGACCTCGGCATGTCGGTCAGCCGGCCCGGCACCCCGGTGCTCGACGTGCTCACCGACGCGGCCAAGTGGACCGTTCTACCGGTGCTGGCCGGCACGCTGCTGAGCTTCCTCGTCGGGATCATCCTCGGCGTGTACGCGGCCATCAAGCGCACCGGCAAGCTGGGCGACGCCCTGGCCATCTCCGGTTCGCTGCTGCACGGCATCCCGCAGTACGTGCTGGCGATGCTGCTCGTGGTGATCTTCGCGACGCTCATCCCGATCCTGCCGGCCGACGGCTCGGTGGACATCCTGTTCGAGCCCGGCTTCAACGCCGGCTACATCGGCTCGCTGGTCGAGCACGCGGTGCTGCCGGTCGTCACGTACGCGTTGTCGGCCTACGGCGGCTGGATCCTGGCGATGAAGTCGAGCGTGGTCACCGTGCTCGGCGACGACTTCATCCTGGCCGCCGAGCTGCGCGGCATGAAGCGCTCGATCGTGTTCCGCTACATCGCGCGCAACGCGATCCTGCCGCTGTTCACCATGCTCGCGCTCTCGCTCGGCCTGCTGCTGGGCGGCGCGGTCTTCATCGAGAAGATCTTCAACTACCCGGGGCTCGGCTGGCTGCTGATCAGCGGCGTGCAGGACCGCGACTACGGCCTGATGGGCGGGGCGTTCCTGCTGATCACCGTCGGCACGATCATCGCCAACATCGTGGCGGACCTGTTCTACACGGTCATCGACCCGCGGGTGCGCAGCGGAGAGGAGGGCTCGTGAGCGCCACGCTCATCCCGGAGGCGGCGCCGGCCGCGTCGGCCATGCGCCGCAACTTCTGGAACGGCGTGTGGCGGGTGATGAAGCGCAAGCCCAGCCGCATGGCCGGGGTCGTCATCATCGCCGGCTTCATCGTCATGGCCGTGGTCGGCCCGCTGTTGCTGCCCGAGCACCTGCCGGGCAACGCGAGCGCGATCACCCAGCCGCCGAGCTGGGACCACTGGTTCGGCACCGACCCCCAGGGCCGGGACGTGACCGCGCTGGTGATCAAGGGCTCGCGTTACGTCCTGCTCACCGCCCTGGTCACCGCGATCATCACGGTCGTCGCCGGCACCGCCATCGGCCTGTTCTCGGGCTTCAAGCGGGGCCGCTGGGACACCGTGCTCATGCGGCTGACCGACATGAAGCTCACCATCCCCGGCCTGCCGGTGCTGCTGGTGCTGGCCACGGTCTGGAAGTTCGGCAACCCCATCCAGATGGGGCTGGTGCTCGGCCTGCTCGGCTGGGGCGGCGTGGCGCGGGCGGTGCGCTCGCAGACGCTGTCGCTGCGCGAGCGCGGCTTCATCGAGGCGGCGCGCGGGCTCGGGCTGTCCACCACGCACATCATCGGCAGGGAACTGCTGCCGAGCATGGCGCCCTACATCGCGATGAACATGCTCATCGCGGTCACCGGCGCGGTCTACTCGCAGGTGGGCCTGTTCTTCCTGGGCGTGCTGCCGTACGAGTCGGACAACTGGGGTGTGATGCTCAACCTCGCCGTGTTCCAGGCGGGCGCCATGATCACGCCGAACGCGCTCGGCTACCTGCTGGCCCCCCTGCTGGCGATCCTGCTGCTGACGCTCGGCATCGTGCTCGTGGTGGACGCCATGGACGAGATCTTCAACCCCCGGCTGCGCGAGGAGTAACAAGTGGCCGAACAAGCGCCGGGAGTGCGCATCGACGGCCTGACGGTCGTCTACAAGACCCCCGCGGGCGAACTGCCCGCCGTCCGGGACGTCACGCTGACGCTGGAGCCCGGCACGATCACCGGCATCGTCGGCGAGTCCGGCTCGGGCAAGTCCACGCTGGCGTTGTCGCTGCTCAACGCGGTCCAGCCCCCGGGCCGGATCGCAGCGGGCAGCGTCGAGATCGACGGCCTCGGCGACGTGACCGGTTTCGCCGGCGAGGAGCTGCGCAAGGCCCGCGGCCGGCACATCGGGTACGTCTTCCAGGCGGCCCAGAACTCGCTCAACCCGCTCAAGACGGTCGGCAAGCAGCTCCTCGACCTGGGCCGTTCGCACGGCGTCGAGGACCTGCGCGGCCTGGTCCGCGAGGCCAAGGAACTGCTCGGCCGCATGGGCCTGGACGGCGCGCGCGTGCTCGACTCGCACCAGCACGAGCTGTCGGGCGGCATGCGGCAGCGGGTCGGCATCATGCTGGCTCTGGTGCTCAACGCCCACCTGGTGGTGCTCGACGAGCCGACGACCGCGCTGGACATGATCACCCAGGCGAACATCCTGAAGATCATCCGCGAGGTGCACGCCGAGCGCGGCCTGACCACGCTGGTCATCACGCACGACATCGGCGTCGTGGCCGAGGTCGCCGACCGCCTGGTCGTCATGTACGGCGGCCGCCTGGTCGAGCAGGGCCCCACCCGCGAGGTGCTCGGCTCCCCCACCCACCCCTACACCAAGGGCCTGATCAGGGCCATCCCGCGCCTCGTGGGCGACATCGCCGAGGCCCAGGCGCTGCCCGGCCGGCCGCCGACGCTGGCCACGGTGCCGAAGGAGGGCTGCGTGTTCAGGGAGCGCTGCGCGCTGCGCATGGACGTGTGCGACACCGTCGACCCGCAGGCCGTGGCGCATGGATCGAGGGTCGTGGCCTGCCACGCCGTGACCGTGAAGGAGCACGCGTGATCACCGGGACCGGCATCGTCAAGACGTACAAGCAGCGCGGCAACGTCCTCGCCGGGCGGGAGGTCCGGGCGCTGCGCGGGGTGGACTTCGCCATCCCCAAGGGCGGCGCGGCCTCCTTCATCGGCGAGTCCGGCTGCGGCAAGACCACGCTGGGCCGGATCATCGCCGGGCTGGAGACCTACGACGAGGGCGAGATCGTCATCGGCGACGTGCCCATGTCGGGGATCAAGCAGAAGAAGCGCCAGCCGTACTTCCGCAAGATCCAGATGATCCACCAGGACCCGTACTCGGCCCTGAACCCGACCCGGACCATCCACCAGACGCTGTACGCGCCGCTCAGCCTGCGGGCCGGGCAGACCGGACGGTCGAAGGAGTGGATCGAGGAGCGGGCCGCCGAGGTGCTGTCGATGGTGGGCCTGGACCCGGGCTCGGTGCTGGGGCGCTACCCCCACCAACTGTCGGGCGGCATGCGGCAGCGCGTGGTCATCGCCCGCGCGCTGACCGTCGACCCGGAGATGCTGGTCGCCGACGAGGCCGTCTCGATGATCGACGTCTCGCTCCGGCTGGGCATCCTGGCGCTGCTGAAGGACCTGCGCGAGCGGCTCGGCGTGAGCGTGCTGTTCATCACGCACGACGTGGCCACCGCCCGCTACATCGGCGACGACGGCGAGCTGTACGTCATCTACCGCGGCCAGGTCGTCGAGCGCGGCCCGGTGGACACGGTCATCGCCGACCCGGTGCACCCGTACACGCAGTCGCTGTTGTCGGCCATCCCCGTCCTGCACGGCCTGGAGGAGCCCGGCGAGCAGCCGGTGACGCCGCTGGAGTCGCTGGACGAGAGCAAGTCCGACGAGGGCTGCCTGTTCGCCCGCCGCTGCCCCTTCCGCGGCGAGCGGTGCACGGGCGAGCGGCCGCTGCTGCAGCTCACGGAAGGCGTGCCGCAGGAGCACGCGTGCTTCTACCCCGAGCGGCGCAACGTCATCGCGCGCCCGATGAGCGAGGTGTGATGTCGCCCACCGTGCGCGGCGCGGACCTGGCCGAGGCGGGCCTGGAGGCCGCCGCCGCGCTGACGCTGGACGCACCCGAGGCCCCCGACCTGGTCCGGCGCCTGGCCGAGCCGCCCACCGACCGCCGCTGGACGGCGCTGGCCACCGACGGCGGGGTCGTGCTGACGTCCCTGTCGTCGAAGGACCCCGAGGCCGGGCACATCGACCTGCTGGCCGTGCGTCCCTCGGCCCAGGGCCGCGGGCACGGGCGCGCGCTGGTACGGGCCGCCGAGGACTGGCTGCGCGGACACGGTGCCCGGCAGGCCCGCTTCGCCGGGAACCCGCCCTGTTACGCCTGGCCCGGCATCGACGTGCGCTACACCGCCGCCGCCTGCCTGGCCGAGAGCCTCGGCTACGAGCGTTACCAGGTCGCCTGGAACATGACCGCCGACCTGTCGTCGGCCGACCTGTCGGTCGAGGACGACCTGCTGCGGCTGGAGCGGGCGGGGGTCGCGGTCAGGAAGGCCGAGGCCGACCGCTCGGCCGTGGCCGCGTTCGTCGAGGAGCACTGGAACGAGCGGTGGGCCTGGGAGGCGCTCAACGCGACCGGGCTGCACTACGCCGAGCGCGACGGGCGCGTGCTGGCCTTCGCCGCCTGGGGGGCGCGGCCGTCGTGGTTCGGCCCCATGGGCACCGCCCCCGACGCCCGCGGCCTCGGCCTGGGCGGGGTGCTGCTGCGCCGCTGCCTGGCCGACCAGCGGGCGGGCGGCCAGGCGAGCGCCCAGATCGGATGGGTGGGGCCGTTGCGGTTCTACTCGCGCGCCGTGGGCGCGCGAGCCGAACGCGTCTTCTGGCTCTACCGGCGCGATCTGGCCTGATGTCAGCTGTAGAGCAGATGTCCTTCGGGACGGCCGGGCGGCGGGCACAGCTCACGCGGGTCGTCCCCGGCCTCCAGGCAGCGCGTGAGCGTGTCGGAGCCCCACAGCAGGTCGAGGAACAGGTCGTCGCCCGTCCAGACCAGGTCGTCCGGATAGAGGACCCGGGCCGCGTGCAACATCGACAACCCGGTCAGCACCGGCCGGAAGGCCACCGGGTCGTGCACGTGCACCTGCACCCCGCGTACGGGGACGCCCGCGTGTTTGTGGAAGGTCGGGGTGAACCAGGTGTCCCTGAACCGCACCCCCGGCAGGTTCATCCCGTTCAGGGTGACCGCGTAGCGTTCGTCCGCGTACGGCGCCCCCACCAGCTCGAACGGCCGGGTGGTGCCGCGCCCCTCGGAGAAGTTGGTGCCCTCGAACAGCCCGGTGCCCGGGTAGACCAGCGCGGTGTCCGGGGTGGGCATGTTGACCGAGGGCATCACCCAGGGCAGGCCGGTCGCGGCCCACGTCATGTCCCGCCGCCAGCCCTCCATCGTGACCACCCGCAGGTCGGCGTCGAAGCCGAACAGCTCCGCCAGTTCCCCCGCGGTCCTGCCGTGGCGTACGGGCAGCGGGAAGCGGCCCACGAAGCTGGCGAACGCCGGGTCCAGCGGCGGCCCCTCCTCGACGGTCCCGCCCAGGGGGTTGGGCCGGTCCAGCACCACGAACCGCAGGCCCAGCCGGGAGGCCGAGGCCAGCAGGTCGTACATGGTCCACACGAAGGTGTAGAAGCGGGTCCCCACGTCGGCGATGTCGAAGACCAGCGTGTCCACGCCGGAGGCGGCCACCACGCGGTCGAGGTCCTCGCCCGACAGCTCGTGGGTGTCGTGGACCGGCAGTCCCGTCCTGGGGTCCACGGCGTCGTGTTCGCTCGATCCCGCCTGGGCGGTGCCGCGCAGGCCGTGCTCGGGGCCGAACAGCGCGGTCAGCGGCACGCCGGCGGCCAGCAGGGCGTCGGGCGTGGGGGTCAGGTCGGGCAGGACTCCGGTGGGGTTGGTGATCAGGCCGAGACGGGCGCCTCCGGCCAGCGCGGGATCCGCGGCCAGCCGTTCAGCTCCGGTGCGTACGTATGACATGGATCCATTCTCTGAAAGATATTTACAACTGAGAAGTAAAGGGTGGAAATTAGCGTCATGATTGATCCGCTACCCGAGCTGTCCACCGAGCAGAGCGATCCCCGCTTCAGCCAGATCGACCGGCTGCCGACGGAGCAGGTCGCCCGATTGATGAACCAGGCCGACGCCGAGGTGCCCGTGGCCATCGCCGCGGCCGTCCCGGCCATCTCGGCGGCCATCGACGCGATCGCGGCCCGCGTGGCCGAGGGGGGCAGGCTGCTGTACGTCGGCGCCGGCACCTCGGGACGGCTGGCCGTGCTCGACGCCAGCGAGTGCCCGCCCACGTTCGGCACCGACCCCTCGCTGGTCCAGGGCGTCATCGCGGGCGGGTCCGAGGCGCTGACCCGGTCCATCGAGGGCGCGGAGGACGACGCCGAGGCGGGCGCGGCGGCCATCAAGGACCTGGAGGTGGGCGCGCTCGACTCGGTGGTGGGCGTGTCGGCCAGCGGGCGGGCCCCGTTCGTGCTGGGCGCGCTGGGCGAGGCCGCGGCGCGGCCGGCCCTTACGGCGGCGCTGTCGTGCAACCGGGGCGCGCCGCTGTCGGCCGCCGCCGAGCACGGCATCGAGGTGGTGGTGGGGCCCGAGGTGGTGGCGGGCTCGACCAGGTTGAAGGCGGGCACGGCGCAGAAGCTGGTGCTCAACATGATCTCGACGATCTCCATGGTCCGCCTGGGCCGGACCTACGGGAACCGGATGATCGAGATGTCGCCGATGAACAGCAAGCTCGCCTCCCGCGCGCTGCGTATGGTGAGCGAGATCACCGGGGCCGACGCCACGACGGCCGAGTCGGCGCTCGAGGCGGCCGGCGGGCAGGCGAAGACGGCCGTGGTGATGATCCAGCACGGGCTGGACGCGGACGCGGCACGCGCGCTGCTGGAGTCGCACGGAGAGCGGCTCAGCGACGCCCTCAGCGGCTGACGACAGCGGCTGAGGACAGCGGCTGAGGACAGCGGCTGACGGCCGGCTCCGTACAAGGCTCGACCGAGGCTCGACGAGGGGGGAACGGGGATGTCGGACCGGCTGGAGCGGCTGCTGGCCGCGGCGGTGCCCGAGGTGTGCCCGGCGGCGGTCGCGCTGATCGCCGCGCACGGCACGGTGGTCGCCGCCGCCACGGCCGGGGAACTGGTGCGCTACGCCGGCGCCCGTCCCGTCCCCGATGACGCCGGCGGGCACGGCGGGGGGAACGACGGCGGGAACGGCGGCGGGAACGGCGGCGGGGGTGCGCCGGGTGCGCTCGCCGCCGTGCGCCCGCCCGTACGGCGGGACTCGGTGTTCGACCTGGCCTCGGTCAGCAAGCTGTTCACCACCGCGGTGGTGCTCTCGCTCACCGAGGAGGGGCTGCTGGACCTGGACGAGCCGATCCCGGCCCGGATCCCCGGCGGCGACCCGAGGCTCACGCTGCGCCGCCTGCTCACGCACACGGCGGGCCTGACGCCGACCCGCCGCGTCGACCTGGAACTCCCGCACGCCGGGCCGGCCGAACGCATGGCCGCGATGCTCGCCACGCCCGTCACCGGCCCGGTCGGCGGCCCCTACCTCTACAGCGACGTCGGCATGATCATGGCCGGCCGGATCGCCGAGCTGGCCGGCGGCGCGTCCCTCGACGTCCTGGTCCGCACCCGGATCACGGACGTCCTCGACCTCCCCGGCACCGGCTACCGTCCCGTTCCCGACCGCGGGCCGGTGGACCGGGTGGCCGCGACCGAGTTCAAGCCCGAACGCCCCGGCCCCGGCTGCGTACGCGGCGAGGTGCACGACGAGACCGCCCACGCCCTCGGCGGGGTGGCCGGCCACGCGGGCCTGTTCGCACCCGCCGACGACCTGCTGGCCTTCGGGGAGGCCCTGCGCCTGGGCGGGGGCCCGATGCTGGGCCGGGAGAGCGTGACCGAGATGACCCGCGACCAGGGGGCGGAGGGGGCGGCGTTCCGGCACGGGCTCGGCGTACGGATCGGCGACCCCGGCATCGTCGGCCCGCTGGAGGGCGCGTTCGGCCACTCCGGGTTCACCGGGACGTCGCTGGTGGTCGATCCGGCGCGCGGGCTGACCGTGGTGCTGCTGACCAACGCCGTCCATCCCGTACGCGGGCGGCCGGGGATGCGCGAGTTGCGGTGCGCGGTGGCCGCCGAGGCGTTGCGGCACGTAGCGTGAGAACATGCCCGTCCAGCTGAACCACACCATCGTCAGCGCCACCGACAGGGACGCCACGGCCGCCTTCCTGGTCGACGTCCTCGGCCTGGAGCCCGCGCCGGTCTACGGCCCGTTCCGGGTCGTGACGCTGGCCAACGGCGTCTCCCTCGACGTGATGCGCACGACCGGGGAGGTGACTCCCCAGCATTACGCGTTCCTCGTGGGCGAGGAGGAGTTCGACCAGATCTGGGGCCGGATCAAGAGCCGCGGCCTGCCGTTCTGGGCCGATCCCGGGCACACCAGGCCGGGCGTGATCAACACCAACGACGGCGGCCGCGGGCTCTACTGGTCGGCCCCCGACGGGCACAACCTGGAGATCATCACGGTCCCCTACGGCGGCTAGGCCCTGGGGGCCAGCGCCTCCAGTGCCTCCTCGGCGCGGCGCATCGCCTCCCCGGCGCCGGCGGTGACGAAGTCCTTGTCGAAGTTGAGGTCGTGGAAGACCTCCGTGACGCCCGCGGCGGCCAGGGCGTCCACGTCCCGCCGAATCTGCTCGTACGTGCCGGTCAGCGGCCGGCGCCCGTCCTCGCCGCCGGCGGGCCGCACCTGCGTGACACCGCGGCAGACGAAGCGGAACGAGGCCGCGTCGCGCCCGGCGGCGGCGATCGACTCCTTGATCAGCCCGATCCGGCCCGCGACCGCCGACAGGTCCTCCCTGCTGGAGCTGATCCATCCGTCGGCCAGCCGTCCGGCCCGGCGCAGCGCGACCTCGCAGGTGCCGCCGAGCAGGATCGGCGGCGGTCCCGGCGCCGGCTTGGGGTCGATGTGGGACGGCGGCACCCGGTAGAACTCGCCGTCGTGCTCGACCACCTCGTCCGTCCACGCCTCGCGCAGCACCTCGACGAACTCCTCGCCCCTGCGCCCGCGCCGGTCCATGCCGATCCCCGCGGCCTCGTACTCCTCCGGCAGCCAGCCGAGCCCGATCCCGGCGCTCAGCCTGCCTCCTGAGACGGTCTGCAGCGTGGCGAGCTGCTTGGCCAGCAGGACCGGCTGCACGTAGACGTTGACCACGGCCACGCCCAGCCGGATCGTGCCGGTCACGCCGGACAGGTGCGCCAGCGTGATCAGCGGGTCGTGGACGCTTCGGTAGGTCGGCCCCATGGGATGCCCGACCGGGTACAACACGCGCTGGAACGTCCAGAGCTCGTGGTAGCCCAGTTCCTCGGCCCGTACGGCGATCCGCCGCATGTTCTCCGGCGTGGCCCACGGCCCTGACTGGGGTACGGCGAAACCGATTCTCATGCCCCCAGTGTGTCCGACACGGTGTCACCTTCGCCGGACCCGGGCCGCGGTCATCGCGCTGTGACGGTCACTTCTTGCAGGTCGCCGAGTAGGGCAGCGCCAGGCTCGGTTTGTGCTGGCTGAGCACCTCGAACGTGAGGGTTCCGCTGGGTTTGTCGCCCCAGCTCCAGTCCGCCCCGATGGCGGTGACGCCGCCCTTCCTCAGGGTGATCGTGCCCGACTGGGGCGAGCCGCCGTCCCTGAGCGAGCGGTAGTCGACCCGCGTTCCCGCGGTGCCGGTGACCCAGGCGTGGACGGCGACGCTCGGCCTGAGCACGCAGTCGCCGACGTAGGACCAGGTCTGGACACCCGTGATCCGCACCACGTCGGAGGTGTCCCGGGGGACGCACGTCCAGGTGTACGGCGCCTCCAGGACCGGCCGGTTGTGGCTGAGCACCTCGAACCGCACCTTTCCGGAACCGCTGCTCGTCGGCGTGTCGTACCGGAGGATTTCGAGTTGTTCCGGGGCGCCGGGCCTGAGCCGGATCTTCTGCGGCAGTTCGGCGACGCCGTCCACGATGAACCGGTACTCCATCTCGACCTCGGCGTCCGCGCTGACCGCCGCGAACGACCGGCTGTTGTGGCCGGCGGCGCACTCGCCCTTGTACTGGGGAGTCGTCAGGTACCGGATGGACACGGTCGGCTCGTCCGGCTGCTTCTGGCAGGTGAACGCGAACGAGCGCGTCGCCGGTGCGGCGGCGCCCTGGGCCGTGAGCGTGAGCTGCTGGGAGCCGGCGTCCTTGGGGCCGAACGTCCAGGTCGCGCTGACGTCCTGCGAGCGGGGCTGCGTGCTGGCGGGGAAGGTGAGCTGTCCCTTCCACTCGGCCGACTTCTGCGTCCACCAGTAGGTGACCTGCTGCTCGGGGCCGGCGGGCAGGCGTACCCGGCCGAGGGCGTGGTACTCGACGGGCTCGGCGCAGTCACCCGCGTAGTCGCCCGGGTCCAGGCTCACGATCTCCAGCTCCGGCTTCTGCGCCGGCGGCGGGGTCGTGGTCGGCGTCGGCGTGGGGGTGGGGGTCGGCGTGGGTCGCGGGGCGTCGCCGCAGGTCACCCGGTACGTCGCCCGTCCGGAGTCGTGACCGCCGGGGGTGAGCAGGTCGACGGCCTTCCATCCGTCGGCGGAGGAGCCGACGCTGAGCGGCAGCGTCACCTGGCGCAGCCGGGGTCCGCCGGCCGCGAAGTACAGCGACTCGCGCGGGCCCTCGCCGGTGGCGCTGTCGATCCACCGGTAGTCGACCCTGGCGGGCAGACGCGACACCTGGACGGTGGCCGTGAACCTCACCGTGGTGGGGCAGGCGCCGGAGTAGACCGGTGGCGCGGCCTCGACGGCGACGGCCGTGACCAGCGGCTCGTCCTGCCCGGCGGGCAGCGGACGGGCGGCGTCCCACACTTGGGGCGCGCCCGCGCAGTCCACGCGGAAGCGGGCCCTGGCCGACAAGCCCTTCTTCCCGAGGATCTGCACGGCCTGCCAGCCGGAGGTGGTCCGGTCGAAGGTCTGGCGGTCCTTCACCGTGACCTTGCGCACGCCGCGGGTGCGGACGCTCTTGTACGCGCTCTTGCTCCCGTCGCCGCGTACCCACCGGTAGCGGACAGTGCCGGCGCCCCTGACCACCAGGACGGCGGAGAAGCCGACGGTGACGGGGCATTCGCCGGAGTGCCTGGCCGGGTTCGCCTTCACCCGCGTGGCGGCCGTCGTGACCGCGGCGGCGCCGGTCTCGGTGGAGACGGCGGCGAACGCGGGAGGAGCGGTCAGCAGGCCGCCGAGCAGCAGCGTGCTCAGCAGCAACGCTGTCCTGTTCATAGAGGATGTCCCTTTCTCAGCAAGAGGAAGGGAGCCCATGGTGCCGAACGCCCCTTGTGGTGCCCTTGTGGCGACTTGCGAGCCGCCGCTGTGGGGCGCGACCCCCATAACCGCCCAATAGTCTGTACGAGTGGGTCTAGAGCAGGAGCTTGCGGGCATCGCCGCGGCATACGGCGGCACGGGCGAACCCGTACGGCACCAGACGCGTACCGACGTGGTCGTGTTACGGATGGGCGAGGTCGTGGTCAAGGCCCACTCCGCCCGCGACGAGGTGGACCCGCTGCGCTTCCGGCTCAGGGCCGCCGCCTCGGCCGCGGTCAGCGGCGTGCTGCTGGCCCCGCTGGAGCCCGAGGTGCTGACGGCGGCGGGCCGCGCGGTCACGGTCTGGCCGACCGGGCGCCCGGTCGGCCACGACGACCCCGCCTCGGCCCCCTGGGAGGAGGGCGCGCGGCTGCTGGCCCGGCTGCACGCCGTCCCCCTCACGCTGGTGCCGCCGATGCCGGCCGCCGGCGGCCCGGCGCGGGCCGCCCGCGCGGTGTCCAGGATGAACGGCGACGGCCCGGTCGAGCAGCTCGTCAGGCACGCGTTCAAGGAGCTGCCCGAGCCCGAGCCGGTGCCCGGCCTGCTCACCCACGGCGACTGGCACCTGGGCCAGCTCGTCTGCCGCGACCGGTGGCTGCTCATCGACGTCGACGACCTGGGCGTCGGCGACCCGGCCTGGGACCTGGCGCGACCGGCCGCCTGGTACGCCGCCGGCCTGCTCGAACCGGCCGTCTGGGAACGTTTCCTGGGCGCCTACCTGGCCTCGGGCGGCCCCGCGCTCGGCCAGGGCGACGATCCCTGGCAGCGGCTCGTCCTGCCCGCTCGGGCGCTGACCGTACAGCTCGCCGCCGTGGCGGTGCTCAACGCCGAGCGCGAGAACCGGGAACTGGACGAGGTGGAACATTCGTTAATCGAATCGTGCAGCAGAATCGTCCGAGCGTGACGGGGGCCGCACGCGGTAGGTTTCAGCCTGAGACCCCGGATCCAAGGAGAGCGACTTAGATGCAGTGCCCGAAGTGCCGCGGCAACATGCGGACATATGAGCGCAACGGCGTCCACATCGAGCAGTGTGACAACTGCCGTGGGATCTTCCTCGACTATGGCGAGCTCGAGACCCTGACCCGTATGGAGTCGCAGTACAACGCCGCTCCCCCGCCTCCCGCCCCCGGCCCGGCCTGGGGTGCTCCCCACCACGGCGGCCACCACTACGGTCACCACCGCCAGCGCAGCTGGGTGGGCATGCTGTTCTCCACCTGATCGTCCTGACACGCGAAAGGGCCGCGCTCCCGCGCGGCCCTTTCGCGTTGCCGGGGGTCGGCGTGCCGGGTCAGCCGGGGAAGTCGTCCGGGTTGACGGGCGCCGTACGGGCGTTGCCGCCGGTGATGGCGTGCAGGGTGATCCGCCAGTCGTGCCAGAGGATCTGGGTGGCGGTGACCGTGGTCTTGAACTTCACCGACTTCTGGAAACGCTCGAAGCTGCACTGCCGGGTGAAGGACTTGTTCTTGCCGTCCCAGTCCACGCCGTGCGTGAAGTAGATCTTGTACGTGCCGTCGCGCACGCCCCTGACCTTGAACTTGGTCCTCTTGCGCACGTACACGGTGAAGGTCTTGCTGCCGCCCTTGACCACGGTGACGACGGCGTCTCGGGTGCCGCCGTTGTCGATCTCCAGGGAGCTGCGGCCGCCCATCGCGGACCTGCGGATGAACGCGCCGTTCTTCAGCCGCCTGTTCTGCTTGCCGCCGGCCTTGACCGTGACGACGTCGGCCGGGTAGTCGCCGGCGCTCTGCAGGGCCTCGCCCGCCTTGTTCAGGGCGGTGAGCTGGGTGCCGACGTCGCTCAGCACGGCCGAGGAGGTGCACAGCTCGCGGCTGCCGACCTTGCCGGCCGTGGAGCCGAGCTCGGTGGCGAAGTCGCGCAGGCTGGTGACGTACGCGTCGTGCTGGGCGCGTACGGCGTCGGGCGGGGTGAGCGCGGCCAGGGCGTCGGCGGCGCCGCTCAGCGCCTGCTCGGCCTTGTCCACGCGCTGGTTGAGCGCCTGGACCCCGCGCGCGCCGGCCATGGCGTTGATCGCGGCGAGCATCGACTTGTGCCTGCTGTCCAGCTCGCCCTTGTACGCCTCCGGCGTCAGGCCGCTCGCGCTCGGGCTGGGACCCGCCGTGGGGTCGCCTCCGGGGTCGCCGCCGGGACCTCCGCCCTTGCCGTCCGCCACGCCGCTGACCTTCGGCTCACCGCCGGTCAGCGGTGGAGGGGAAGAGCAGGCGGCGAGCGTCACCGTCGCCAGGGCGAGAACGCAGGAGATCAACCGGGGTGAAGCCACCTGCCACACTATCGCCCGGTTGATCCCCAGACGTCAATTACGATTCGGCCAGTCCCGCGTCCCGATCCTGTCGCAGCCACCGGGTGATCCCCAGCGTCTCCAGGAACGGCAGGTCATGGCTGGCCACCACGAGCGCGCCCCGGTAGGCCGCCAGCGCCTGGGAGAGCTGGCGCACGCTGGACATGTCCAGGTTGTTCGTCGGCTCGTCCAGCAGGAGGAGCTGCGGCGGCGGGTCGGCCGACAGCAGGGCGGCCAGGGTGGCGCGGAAACGTTCGCCGCCCGACAGCGTGCCCACGGGCTGGTCGGCCCGCTCGCCCCGGAACAGGAAGCGGGCCAGCCGCGCCCGTACGTCGTTGACCGAGGCCGACGGCGCCACCGCCCGGACGTTGTCCACCACGCTCAGCGTGTCGTCGAGCACGTCGAGCCGTTGCGGCAGGTACCGCACCGGGACGTGCGCGCCGTGCTCGACGATCCTCCTGAGCAGGGTGGTCTTGCCCGAGCCGTTGGGACCGAGCAGCGCGATGCGCTCGGGGCCCCGGACGACCAGCCGGTCGAGGACCTTGACCCGCTCCCCGTCGGCCCCGTCGTCCCCGTCGTCCGGCCGGCCGGGCGGCGGGTCGAGGGGCAGGGTCAGCAGGGTCCGGCCGGCCGGGACGGCGGTGCCGGGCGGGTCGACGCGGATCTCGGCGTCGTCCCGTACGGCCAGTTCGGCCTCGGTCAGCCTCTCCCTGGCATCCTCCAGGCGTTCCTGGTGCAGCGCGCGGTGCTTGCCCGCCGACACCTGGGCCTTCATCTTCAGCCCGTTGGCGACGATCTTGGGCACCTTCTTGTTCTCGAACGCCTTCCGCGCGTTGCGCCTGCGCCGGTCGAGCTTGGTCCTGGCCTCGATCAGCTCGCGCTGCTGCCGCCGTACCTCGCCCTCGGCGGTCCGGACCGTGCGCTCGGCCGCCTCCTGCTCGGCGGCGAGCCGTTCCTCGTAGTCGGCGAGGTTGCCGCCGTACAGGTGCACGGCGCCGTCGCGCAGGTCGGCGATCTGGTCGACGAGGTCGAGCAGCGCCCGGTCGTGGCTGACCACCACCAGCACGCCCGGCCAGGCGGCGACCGCGGCGTACAACCGCCGTCGCGCGTCCAGGTCGAGGTTGTTGGTGGGCTCGTCGAGCAGCAGCACGCCGGGACGCTTCAGGAGTTGCGCGGCCAGCGCGACCATGACGGCCTCGCCGCCGGACAGCGTCGCCACCGTACGGTCGAGCCCGACGTGGTCGAGCCCGAGCCGGTCGAGCTCGGCCCCGGCGCGCTCCTCGACGTCCCAGTCGTCCCCGAGGGCGGTGAAGTGCTCCTCGGCGACGTCGCCGCCCTCGATGGCGTGCAGCGCGGCCCGCTTCCCGCTGATCTCCAGCAGGTCGGACACGGTACGGCCGCCCTCCAGCGGCACGTTCTGCGGCAGGTACCCCACCTCGCCGGTGACCGAGACCGAGCCGGAGCCCGGCGTCAGCTCCCCGGCGATGACCTTGAGCAGGGTGGACTTGCCCGACCCGTTCACCCCGATGAGCCCGGTACGCCCGGCGGGGAAGGCGGCGTCGAGCCGGTCGAGCACCCTGGTCCCGTCGGGCCAGCCGAAGGACACGTGATCGACGACAATAGAAAAAGACATAAGGCGGCTCCCATCACAAAACCCGAAATTTCGTGACTTGGCGGGAAACACCGCTGCGCACACAGCGAACCGGACAGCCGGAGCTGGAAGGAGGGCGAGGAGGTCGCCGAGGCTCAGGTGTGCGCGCGACGCCCAGGACAGGGCGGAAAGGCGCGGTGCCCGCTGCCTCAGATCCTCACGTCAACTGCCCCCATGGGTCGGCGATACGACCCGGGCATTCTACCCATATCACAGCCGTCGGGCAAGGTCCCGCGCCCGATGGGCGGCCACGTTGACCCGGTTCGCGCAGGTCAGCGAGCAGAACCGGCGGCGCCCGTTGCGTGAGGTGTCCACGTAGACGATCTCGCACCCCTGCCGGTCGCAGCGCCCCAGCCGCCGCCCGTCGGAGAAGCACACCGCCATGGCCAGCCCGCCCGCGGTGGTGTCCTTGGCCCTGGAGACGATGTCGGCCTCGGTCGAGAAGAAGTGCAGGTGAGGCTCCAGCCCGTCGTGCGTGCTGATGTGCGGTTTCGAGGCGGTGATCTCCAGCAGCTCGTTGATCAGCCGTACCTGCGCGCCGGTGTCGGGCTCGCCGAACACGGGCGCGAGGCGGCGCGCCCAGGCCGCCAGCTCCGCGGCCTGCGCCGGGGTGACGTCCGTGCGCCACATGGCGTTGGCCGTGAGCGTCTCCCGTACGGCGGCCGGGCTGAAGTCGTCCGCGTTGACCAGTGCCGCCGCGAGTTCGGCCCCGTTGCCGCCGTAAGTGTTGAAATGCATAAGGTCATTACATCAGGTTGGAGTCATGCATCCCGGAGAGCCGCACGACCCCTTCGCCCTGACCCTCGTCTCCTCCCACCGCACGTCCGAGGGCCTGGTGAGCTACCTGCGCTGCGCCTGCGGCGCGTGGGAGGTGCGTACGACCGCGACGGTCGCGTACGCCGCCCCGCGCCAGGGCGGCGGCCGGCCGATCAAGGGCATCGACTGACCCGGCGCACTCGTCCTAGAGTCGGCAGCACACCCCTCAGGAGGTCAGGCATGTCCAGCATTCCCTCCCTGCTGCGCGACCGGATCGCGGCCACCCCCGACGCCGAGGCCTACCGGGTGCCGTCGGACGACACATGGGTCTCGATGTCGTGGCGGGAGGTCGGCGACCGGGTCCGGGGGCTGGCGCTGGGGCTGTCCGGGCTCGGCGCGGGGCCCGGCCGGCGCGTGTCGATCCTCTGCTCGACCCGGCTCGAATGGATCCTCGCCGACCTGGCCGTGTTGTCCACGGGCGCGGCCACGACCACGATCTACCCGTCGAACACGGCCGCCGAGTGCGCCTTCGTCGTCACCGACTCCGGCAGCACGATCGTCATCGCCGAGAACGACGAGCAGGTGGCCAAGCTCAGGTCCGTACAGAAGGAGCTGCCCGACGTCACCCACGTGGTCGTCGTCGACGGCTCCCCCAGCGACGACGGCTGGGTGGTCACCCTCGACTCGGTCAGCGGCGGCGAGGGCGACTACGACGCCCTGGTGGACGCCATCTCCCAGGACGACCTGGCCACGCTCATCTACACCTCCGGCACCACCGGCCGCCCCAAGGGCGTCGAGCTGACCCACGACAACTGGTTGTTCGCGGCCGGCTCGGTCCGCGAGATCGACCTCATCACCCCGGACGACCTGCACTTCCTGTGGCTGCCGCTGTCCCACTCGTTCGGCAAGCTGCTGGAGGTCGTGATGATCGACATCGGCGTGCCGACGGCGATCGACGGCCGCCTCGACCGCATCGCCGACAACCTCGGCGCGCTGCGCCCGACGGTGATGGCCGCCGCGCCGCGGATCTTCGAGAAGATCCACAACACCGTCGTCGCCACCGTGCGCCGCGAGGGCGGCATCAAGTTGCGGATCTTCGAGTGGGCGCGGGAGACCGGCATCAGGGTCAGCAGGGCACGTCAGCGCGAGGCGGCCGTCCCGCTCACCACCCGGGTCGAGCACGCGCTGGCCGACCGCCTGGTCTTCGCCAAGCTGCGGGCCCGGTTCGGCGGCCGGATCCGCTTCTTCATCTCCGGGGCCGCGCCGCTGTCGCGGGACGTCGCCGAGTTCTTCGACGGCGCCGGGCTGACGATCCTGGAGGGCTACGGCCTGACCGAGTCCTCGGCGGGCAGCTTCCTCAACCGGCCCGAGTCGGTACGGTTCGGCACGGTCGGCCCGCCCCTGCCCGGCACCCAGGTCCGCATCGCCGACGACGGCGAGATCCTCATCGGCGGGCGCGGCGTGATGCGCGGCTATCACGGCCTGCCGCGGGAGACGTCCGAGACGCTGGAGGACGGCTGGCTGCGCACCGGCGACATCGGTGAGCTCGACCAGGCCGGCCGGCTGCTCATCACCGACCGCAAGAAGGAGCTGATCAAGACCTCCGGCGGCAAGTACGTCGCGCCCACCCACCTGGAGGGCCGCATCAAGGCCGCCTGCCCGTTCGCCTCGCACGTGTTCGTGCACGGCGACCGCCGCAACTACGTGACCGCGCTGGTCACCCTCGACATGGACGTGGTGCGCCCGTGGGCCGAGGCCGAGTCGCTGCCGGCCGACCCCGAGGCGCTGCGCGGGCACCCGCGTATGCGCGAGGAGGTCGACCGGGCGATCCGGCAGGTCAACGCCGACCAGGCGAGCTACGCCACGGTCAAGAAGTTCGCGATCCTGGCCGAGGACTTCACCGTGGAGACGGGCGAGCTCACCGCCAGCCTCAAGATCAGGCGCAAGGCCGTCGAGGAACGCCACGCCGAAACCCTGAACGCCTTCTACGCCGACTGACGACGGGCCCGTCGACCGGCCCCGGTGACGGCCGGGGGCCGGCCTGTCCGCGGCCTCGGGCTCAGGCGTGGCCCGAGGGCTTGCGGAACCGGTCGATCAGCGCCGTGTAGCCCTCGCCGCCGCGCCCGGCGGCGACCGCCTCGGCGGCCAGGGCCCGGATGAAGCGCGGCAGCCCGGCGTCCACGCCGTGCGACTCGCTCTCCTGGACGAGGTGTTCCATGGCGGCCAGGTGGGTGTCGAGGGTGGAGTCGGCGGCCGGGTGCACGCCGTCGTCGATCTGCCGCGCGTACCCGGCCAGCCAGCCGGCCACGGTCTCGATCCCGTTCCTGGCGACCGGGGCGAACGCCGTGGCCTCCACCCCGGCCGCGCCGAGCAGCGCGGCCCCCTGGAGGAAGCCGTTCAGGATGTTCCACATCAGGCTCAGCACGCCGACGTCGTACAGCGCCGACAGGCCGTGGTCGGCCCCGAGGTACGTCGCCGTGCCGCCCAGGCTGCCCAGCGCCTGCTCGTGCAGGTCGAAGGCCGCCCGGGGGCCGCTGTAGAGGACGGCGGCGTCCGGGGTGCCGATGGCGTCGGGGATGGCCATGATCGCGCCGTCGAGGTAGGTCCCGCCCTGCCGCTCCACCCAGGCGGCGGTGTCGCGGGCCTCGGCGGAGGTGCCCGAGGTGAGGTTGACCACCACCCGGCCGTCCAGGACGTCGCCCAGCGGGCCGAGGACCTCGTGCACGGCGTCGTACCCGGTCAGGCAGACGAGCACGAGCGGCGCGGCGGCCACCGCGTCCCGGGCCGAGCCGGCCCGCGTGGCGCCGCCGGCGGCCAGCCGGTCGGCCTTGGCCGCCGTACGGTTCCAGACGGTCGTCGGGTGGCCCTCGCGCAGGAACGCCCCGGCCAGCGCCTCCCCCATCAGGCCCAGGCCCAGGACGGTCACGGGGGTACGCGGATTCTTCGTCATCACAGTGCTCTCCAAGGTGGTTCGGCAGCTATGGAAGAATCGTCAACGTTGAGACCGGTATGAAGGTCAAGGGGGACGACCGTGCTGATCGGGGATCTGAGCCGCCGGACCGGCGTCCGCGCGCACCAGCTCCGCTACTACGAGGCCCAGGGCCTGCTGGAGCCCGACCGCCGGGCCAGCGGCTACCGCGAGTACTCCGACGAGGCCGTCCTGACCGTGGGCCAGATCAGGAAGCTGCTCGACGCCGGGCTGTCGACCGAGGACATCGCGTACCTGCTGCCGTGCGTCACCGGCCCCGCGCCCGACCTCGTCCCCTGCCCGGAGCTCCTCGACACCCTGCGCGCCCGGCTGAGCGGCCTCGACGAGCAGATCGACACCCTCACCCGGTCCCGCCGGGCCCTGCGCGCCTACCTGGAGACCACCGAACGGCGCGCGCCCGGCGAGCAGCCGGCCTGAGCGCGCGCCGGAAGGCGGTCAGCAGGACAGGTTGCCTCCGGGGGCGACCCCGAGGATCTGGGTGAAGCGCTGGTAGGCGTTGATCCGGCTCTGGACCTGGCCCGGGTTGCCGCCGTTGCACTCCAGGCTGCCGTTGATGCTGCGGATCGTCTCGCCGAACCCGCGGCTGTTGACCATGGCGGCGTGCGGCGTCATGGTGCCGGGGCCGTTCTGGGTCATCCAGTACCACAGGGCGGTCTTCCAGGCCACGGACGCGTTCCGTTCCACCTGCCAGGGGTCGTTCAGCAGGTTGATGCCGAGGGCGTCGCCGGCCGCCTTGTAGTTGAAGTTCCAGCTCAGCTGGATGGGTCCGCGGCCGTAGTAGGCGGCCTGGCCGGCGGGGCACCCGTACGGCTGGCTCGCGTCGCAGTAGTGCGGGTAGTTGGCGGTGTTCTGCTCGACGATGTACACCAGCCCGCCGGTCTCGTGGTTGACGTTGGCCAGGAACGCGGCGGCCTCCTGCTTCCTGACGGTGTCGGAGCCGGTCCCGGCGAAGGCGGGGAAGGCGGCGATCGCCGTGGTCAGGCCGCTGTAGCTGTAGAAGGAGTTGCGGCCGGGGAACATCTGGTCGAACTGCGCCTGGCTCACCACGAAGCCTCCCGGGTCCGGCGGGTCGGTCGGCCCGCCGCCGCCACCGCAGGCGTACGGGCCCCAGTACCAGGTGCTGATCACCGGGTCGTAGCCGGGATTGTCGTGGACGGCGATGTAGTACTTGCCGTCGGTGTACCGCACGATGCTGCCGGTGGCGTACCACTGGCCGGCCACCCAGTTGGGGTGGTCGCAGCCCGGGGTGGGCGTGCCGCCGCCGCAGGCGCCCTGGTCGGCCCAGACGGCCGCGCTGCCCGGGGTCTCGTTCTGCGTCCACCACTTGGCCGACCAGTTGTGCCCGCCGCGGGACACCACGGCGCCGCCGTTGTAGACGGTCGAGGCGCTCCATGGTGTCGCGCAGGCGGCCGCCCCGGCCGGCGGGGCCGGGACGACGACCGAGAACAGGCCCGCCACCACCAGCGCGGCGGCGAACAGCGTCAGGCTCCGTCGCACCAGATCACATCCCTTCGCGGAATCTCTTAAGAAAGTTTCCTAAGAGTTAGCGCGATGGTGACATGCCCGCCAGGGCCCGGCAAGGCCCAAAGTCAAGCCCGGAGTCAAGCCGGGAATCAAGCCGGGCGTCAGAGCACCCGCCTGGCCCCCGGCAACGAACGGACCGCGTACGCCAGCGCCCAGCACAGCGGCAACGACAGCGCCAGCACGAGGGCGAACTTGACGATCGCCGCCGCGTGCAGCCCTTGCACCGCCCAGGCCACGGCGACCAGCACCAGCGGGTGGATGACGTAGACCGCGTAGGCGTGCTCGGACAGGAACCTGCCGCGCGGCCCCTGCCGGTCGAACCGCTCCCTGAACAACACCGCCAGCCCGACGATCATCCCGACGGCGACCACGGACTCCCACAGCGCCATGACCGCCGACGCCACCAGGCCCGTGGTCATGCCCGACAGCGGCAGCAGCACCACGCTCGCGACACCCGTGGCGACGAACCCGGCGGTGCCCGCCCGCCTGGGCAGCGCCTCGAACCAGCCGCGCCGGAAGGCGGCCAGGGCGGCCACGAACATGGCCGCGTACTGCGGCAGGAAGTAGGGCGTAGGCAGCCCCAGCACCGGCACGTACGTGCCCTGCGGCACCGGGATGCGCCACAGGACGGTGACCGCCGCCAGTCCGGCGGTGAACAGCACGACCCCCTTGAGGGTGAGCGCGCCGCCCGCCCTCTGCCCGCCGGACCGGCCGAGCCGCCGCCACCAGGCGTACAGCAGGGCGAAGACGATCAGCACCTCGACGAACCACATGGGCCCCGGGTCCCAGGACGCCAGATAGAACTTCCAGTACGGGATGCCGTGGTCGCCGAGCGTGACCAGCGGCCGCAGCACCAGCAGGAAGACCAGCAACGGCACCCCGAGCCTGACCAGCCGGTCGCGGACGAACGCGCGCCCGCCCTTGCGGTCGTGGGAGCCGGGGGTGAAGAAGCCGGAGATGAGGAAGAAGAACCCCATGAAGAACGCCTGGTTGAAGACCACCAGGATGTCCAGCACCGTGCCCGAGGGGTCCTGGGCCGGTTCGGTGTAGTACCACATCGGGATGTTGCCGTAGGTGACGGCGACGTGGTGGGCGACGACCAGCGCGGTCAGCGCCACGCGCAGGTTGTCGATCGCGAGGAGCCTCGTCCGGGTGACGGTCGTCATCGTCTGCATGCCCTCTCGAACAGGTCGGCCAGCTCCGCGGCGTGCGCGTCGAGGTCGTGGTCGGGGTTCGCCACCCAGTAGGCGAACATGTTGTCGATGGCGGAGGAGTGGGTGACGGCCATGACGCGCCGGTCGAAGTCGCGGAACTCGCCGGTGCGCTGGCCGTAGGCGTAGATCTGCTCCATCGCCTGATAGAGCTCCTCGTTGGCCTTGACGCCGTAGCGCGGCTGCCCGTCGGCGGTGCGCAGGTTGTAGAAGATCTCGCCGAGGGCCTTGAGCCGTGTGCGGTGGTCGCGCATGTGCTCGGCGACCGCGAGGATCTGCGTCCGCAGCATCGCGGTGGGGCCTTCGACGCCCTCGACCCGCGCCATGACGTGCGCGGCGATCTCGCCGTAGACGCTGTTGACCACCTCCTCCATCAGCTCTTCCTTGCCGGCGAAGTGGTAGGAGATGACGCCCTTGCTGATGCCCGCGTGCTGGGCGATGCGCGCCAGCGACGCCTGGGCGAACCCGACCTCGGCGATCACTTCCACGGCCGAGGCGATGATCTGCGCCCGCCTGGCCTCCTCGATGAACGACCGCGATTTCTGGCCGCTCGATTGATTTTCTGACCGCATGGCCAAAATCTAGCACACTCGGCCAGACGGCTCGATGGCGAGGCCTCAGGACAGGCGGCTTCGGTAGACCTCTCTGGCCTGGTCGAGCAGGGCGACGTCGTCGGCGAGCTGGCCGGTGGTGGCCAGGCGGGCGTGCGACCTGATCAGCTCCTCCAGCAGGTCCAGCCATTCCAGGCACCAGAGCACGTCCTCCCGCCTGGCGACCCGGCGGCCGGCCACGTCCACGTGGACGGGGCTGGTCAGGGCGTAGCCGGTGCCGGTCATCGTGCGCGGGTGCGGGTCGCACACGACCTCGGCCATCACGTACGTCGGCTCGTCCACGCGCAGCTCGGCCGTCACGGTCAGCCGCTCCTCGCCGTCCGGGCGCCGCTCGTCGGCGAGCAGCCGTTCCGCGCCCGCGCGCACGCCCTCGGCCGTACGGATGCGCACGGCGGCCACCTCAGGACCGATCGCGGTGGCGGTGACGCGGACGTGGTCGCCGGGGCGGGCGTCGACGACGTCGCCGGGGCCGTACCCGTCCACCGAAAGCTCCAGCCAGGGGCCGGTGGTGGCGAACGTGCGGCCGGCCCGTACCGCGTCGGCGAACGTCCGGGCGCTCAGCCCGCCCTCGACGCGGGCGTACACACGGGCCCAGCCGGGCGGGTTGGACTGGTTGTCCGAACGGGTGAAGGAGATCATCGAGTCGGTCCCGGCGGTGACAGCCAGCCGGTTGCCCGCGCCGATCAGCCGCCGGTAGACGGCCGCGGTGGACGCGATCGAGGCGTGGGTGAGCACGTCGAGGCTGTCCACCAGGCCGAGCGCGGCGTCGGCGACCAGCTCGCGGGCGGCGCAGTTGCGCGGCACCGGGGAGACGACGGCCTTGGGCGGGTCGCCGTCGCCGACCGGGACGGAGAAGGGATGGCTGTAGCCGAGAACCGCGCCGAGGCCGCGCAGCTCCCGCAGCCCGTCGGCGTTCGGCGGCCAGTCGGCGTCGCCGTCGAAGCCGGTGTGGAAGCGGCCCGGCGCGCGGTCCGGGGCGAAGGCGTAGACGTGGCCGAGCAGGTCGTTGCGGTACTCGACGCCCATGCGCGCCACGTGCGTGGCGTCGGACCAGGGCAGGTCCATCCCGGCCCAGTGGTCGAGGGCTTCCCGGTCGTAGACGCGGGCGCCGGAGACGTTGCCGGCCAGCAGGTTCAGCACGTGCAGGTCCTCGCCGTGCTGGGCGGCGGCGGCGTCGGCGGGCCCGCCGGCCACGTCGCCCGCCCAGTTGAGGTGGACGTGCAGGTCGCCGCCGTACCAGCCGCGGGCGGCGGCGTCGTAGAGGCGTTGCGGGGCGATCCGGACCACGCGCTCCTCGCCGGGGTCGAGGGTGAGCTCCAGGGCGGACTCGGCGTACTCCATGCCTCTCGTGACGGTGATCGTCAGGGGCTCGGCCGGGACGTCGAGCGTGAGGCCATCGCCATGGAAGTACGGCCTGCCGTGGTAGTCGTGGCGGCTGGGGAAGCCGGGCGGGTACCAGCCGCGGCCGTCCCGGGAGGCGACGCTCCACCGGCACGGCTCCCCCGCCACCAGGGTGAGCCGGGCGGCGGGCATCAAGCGCAGCAGGAGGTCGAGCCGGACGCGCCGCCCGTCGGCCACGATCACGCTGTCGTCGTCGGCCTCGACCAGCCAGGCGCCGTGGGGGGCCAGCTCCCGGTGGGCGTCGTCCACGGTGACCGGGCAGGGGGTGTCGCGGGCGGAGTCGACGAGCAGGAAGATCTTCTCCTCGCCGCGTCCGGGCGGCGGCGGGACGGCGGGCGCGGGGGCCGCCGGGGTCAGGACCGTTCTCGACGCGCCCCGCAGCTCGATCCCCTCCGGCCCGATCCGCAGCGCGACCAGGTGCGGCGGCAGCTCGCCGTCGAGGGCGACGCCGAGCACCCGGTCGAAGTCGGCCTCGGCCAGGTGGGGGCCGAGCCGGTCGATCGGCTCGCCCGGGTGCAGCCGGGCGGCCTCCTCGAAGGCCAGGCGCCAGAACGTGCCGACCCGCGCGGGCGGCAACACCCGGCGCCTGGCGAAGAACCTCACGTAGTGGATCTCGGGTTCGCCCCAGGTGATGCCGTGCCCGGCCAGCAGTCCGGCGTACTCCTCCAGGGCCCCGGCGACTGTCTCGGGCAACATCGGTTCCGCACACATCGCGCTTCTCCCCACGTCGGTTGCGGGACATCGTGACATGTCCCACACAATGTGTAGATCGGCGATGACTCTGCGGATATGGATATTTCTGCCCGGGGCGCAAGTCTGTTCATCCCGGGGTGGAGACAACCCCGGGATCGCCGCCGGGTCAGGGGCGCTTGAACACCGACAGCAGGCGGTCGGCGGCGAGCGACGGGGTCAGCTCCCCCGCCAGCACCTCCCGTTCGACCTCCGCCGTGATCGCCGCCACCTCGGGGTCGTGGCGCAGTTCGGCGAGCAGGCGGTCGCGTACCAGGGTCCAGGTCCACTGGACCTGCTGGCTTCGGCGCTTGGCGGCCAGGTCGAGCGCGTCCTGATGGGCCAGGACCCGCCGCCACAACTCCTCCAGGCCGTCCCCGGTCAGGCCGCTGCAGGTCAGTACGGGTGGCGGCCCGAAGCCGGGACGCGGGTCCGAACGCAACATGCGCAGCGCCCCGGCCAGTTCCCTGGCCGCCTTCCTGGCCGCGAGCCCGTGCTCGCCGTCGGCCTTGTTGACCGCGATCACGTCGGCCAGCTCCAGCACGCCCTTCTTGATCCCCTGGAGCTGGTCACCGGTACGGGCCAGCGTCAGCAGCAGGAACGTGTCCACCATGTCGGCCACGGCGGTCTCCGACTGCCCGACCCCGACGGTCTCGACCAACACCACGTCGAACCCGGCGGCCTCCACGACCACCATGGCCTCCCTGGTCGCCTTCGTGACGCCGCCGAGCGTGCCGGAGGTCGGCGACGGGCGGATGAACGCGGCCGGGTCGGCAGACAGCCGGGCCATGCGGGTCTTGTCGCCGAGGATGCTGCCGCCCGTCCTGGTCGAGGAGGGATCGACGGCCAGCACGGCCACCTTGTGCCCCTGGCCGGTGAGGTACGTGCCGAGCGCGTCGATGAACGTGGACTTCCCCACCCCCGGCACGCCCGAGACACCGACCCGGCGGGCCCGTCCGGACAGCGGGGTGAGCTCGACGAGCAGCCGTTGGGCCAGTGCCATGTGGTCGGGCCTGGTCGACTCGACCAGCGTGATCGCGCGGGCGATCCACGTACGGGAGCCTGCCCGTACACCTTGGGCGTAGTCCTCCAGCGAGCGCACCCGGTTCACCCCTTTCATCTGCATGATCAGCCTAACTTCTGACAAGTCTTGATATTTGCCAGTAAGGTGCTGGAGTTCTGATCACAGCCGTCACAGGAGTCACTCCCCTCATGCCCAACGTCGAACCCCTCCGCGAGGGCGACCCGGCAGCGGTGGGACCCTACCGGCTGGCCGGGCGGCTGGGCGCGGGCGGCCACGGTGTGGTCTACCTCGCGCGCGGCCGCGACGGCGGTCCGGTGGCCGTCAAGGTGCTGGCCGAGGGCGTGACCGCCGGCGAGGCGTTCGCCAGGGAGATCGCCGCCGCGCGCGGTGTGGAGCCGTCCTGCGTGGCGCAGGTGCTCGACGCCTCGGCCAGAGGGCGGCCGTACATCGTGACCGAGTACGTGGACGGGCGCTCGTTGCAGGAGGCCGGAGGGCCGCGCGGCGGGGCGGAGCTGCAGCGGCTGGCGGTGGCGACCGCGACGGCGCTGGCCGCCGTGCATCAGGCGGGCGTCGTGCACCGGGACTTCAAGCCGGCCAACGTGCGGCGCGGGCCGGGCGGGCCGCGGGTGACCGATTTCGGCATGTCCGCGGCGTTCGGGGCGGGGGTGACGGCGACCGGCACCATCACGGGGACGCCGGCGTACATGGCGCCCGAGCAGCTCTCGGGGCGGCGGGCGGGCACGCCGGCGGACGTGTTCGCGTGGGCCTCGGTGATCGTGTTCGCCGCGACGGGGGTGCCGCCGTTCGGCGACGACTCGCTGCCCGCGGTGATCAACCGCATCCTGCACGACGAACCCCGTACCGGTGACCTGCCGCAACCGCTGCTCGACGCGGTGCTCGACTGCCTGGCCAAGGACCCGGAGCGGCGACCGGCCATGCGGGACGTGCTCCTCCGCCTGCTCGGCGGCCCGCCGGCCGCCGCTCCCCGCGCGGCTTCGTACGAGACGCCCGCGGTGGTCCGCCCTCCGGCGATCCCCGGCATGCGCCTGGTCGCGGGCGGCCCCCCGGCGATGCCCGCTCCCCTGCCGGAGCGCCCCGATCCGCAGCCGGCGGCCCCGCACGACTTCGGGCCGCCGCCTCCACGCCTTCACCCCGACGGCCCGCACCTCCCCGAACCGCACTTCACCGAACCGGGTGTCCCTGAGCCGCACCTCACCGACTCCCGGTTGTCCGAGGCCGACACCCTCGGGGAGGCCGAGCCGCAGGAGCACGTGCCGGAACCGGCCGGTCCGGGGGCGCGGCGTCCGGGCCGGGTGCGCAGGCGGGTGAAGACGGCGATGGTGGCCGGGGTTTCCGGGGTGTCCGTGCTGGTGCTGGCGGGCGCGATCGTGTGGCTCACACCCTCGACGCCCACGCCGACGGCCGGCGACGCGGCGGACGCCGCCGGCGCCCCCGCCACGACCGGGGCCGCCTCGCCCACGTCACGCCCGAGGCGCACCCGTACGAGCGGGCCGGAGCCGCAGTCGGAGAGCACCCCGAGCCCGCTCCCCGACCTCCTCACCCTGGGCTCCCTACGCCCCTCCGGCGGCACCAGGAACGGCGACTGCTGGGACGGCGCGGTACGCCTCCAGGCCGCGGTGGCCAGGACCGGCGACCCGGTCACCCTCCAGTACGCCTGGATCATCGACGGCGCGGTCACCACCCGCTCCTCGGCCACGGTGACCGAGAACGGCCGGCGCTACCTGACCTCCCCGAGCACCCTGACGAGCTCCGGACCCCACACCGTCACGCTGCGGATCACCGCCCCGGTCACCCGGCAGCGCACCATCGAAGTCACCCTCTGCGACGACACTCCGCTCTGACCCCCGCCGGGCGGGGTCTAGTGGCGCTCGCGGAGGGTCTGGATCAGGTCGAGGGCGGCGTCGGCGATCACCGTACCCGGCGGGAAGATGGCCGCGGCGCCGGCGGCCCGCAGCTCGTCGTGGTCGCCCGGCGGGATGACGCCGCCCACCACGATCATGATGTCCTCGGCGTCCAGGTCGGCCAGCGCGCGCCGCAGCGCGGGCACCAGCGTGAGGTGCCCGGCGGCCAGGGACGAGACGCCGACGATGTGCACGTCGGCCTCGACCGCCTGCCTGGCCACCTCCTCCGGCGTCTGGAACAGCGGGCCGACGTCGACGTCGAAGCCGAGGTCGGCGAAGGCGGTGGCGATCACCTTCTGGCCCCGGTCGTGGCCGTCCTGGCCCATCTTGGCGACCAGGATGCGCGGCCGGCGGCCCTCGTGCCGCTCGAAGTCGGCGCAGGCGCTGCGGACGCGTTCGATGCTCTCGGCCGGGCCGGACTCGTCGCGGTACACCCCAGAGATCGTACGCACCTGCTCGGCGTGGCGGCCGAACACCCGTTCCAGGGCGTCGGAGATCTCGCCGACGGTGGCCTTGGCGCGGGCGGCGTCCACGGCCAGCTTGAGCAGGTTGGCGTCGAGGCCGGGCGCGGGGTTCTCGGCGGCCTTGGTGAGCGCGTCGAGCGCGCGCTCTACGGCCTCGCCGTCGCGTTCGGCCCTGAGCCGGGCCAGCTTGTCGAGCTGCTGGGCGCGTACGGCGCTGTTGTCGACCTTGAGCACCTCGATCGGCTCGTCGTCGGCGGCGCGGTACTTGTTGACCCCGATGACCGGCTGGCGGCCGGAGTCGATGCGCGCCTGGGTACGGGCGGCGGCCTCCTCGATGCGCAGCTTGGGCAGGCCCGCCTCGATCGCCCTGGCCATGCCGCCGGCGGCCTCGACCTCCTCGATGTGGGCCCAGGCGCGCTCGGCGAGGTCGTGGGTGAGGCGCTCGACGTAGAAGGAGCCGCCCCACGGGTCGATCACCTGGGTGGTGCCCGACTCCTGCTGGAGGAGGAGCTGGGTGTTGCGGGCGATGCGGGCGGAGAAGTCGGTGGGCAGCGCGAGCGCCTCGTCGAGGGCGTTGGTGTGCAGCGACTGCGTGTGGCCCTGGGTGGCGGCCATGGCCTCGACGCAGGTGCGGGCGACGTTGTTGAAGACGTCCTGGGCGGTGAGCGACCAGCCCGAGGTCTGGCTGTGCGTACGCAGGCTCAGCGACCTGGGGTTGGCCGCCCCGAACCGCGCGACGAGCTTGGCCCAGAGCAGCCGGGCGGCGCGCAGCTTGGCGACCTCCATGAAGAAGTTCATGCCGATGCACCAGAAGAACGACAGCCGGGGGGCGAACCGGTCGACGTCCATGCCGGCGGCGATGCCGGCGCGCAGGTACTCGACGCCGTCGGCGAGGGTGTAGGCGAGTTCGAGGTCGCAGGTCGCCCCGGCTTCCTGGATGTGATACCCAGAAATGCTGATCGAGTTGAATTTCGGCATCTTTTCGCTCGTATAAGCGAAAATATCCGAAATTATGCGCATCGACGGCGTCGGCGGATAGATGTACGTGTTGCGGACCATGAACTCCTTGAGGATGTCGTTCTGGATGGTCCCGGCCAGCTCCTCCGGCGCGACGCCTTGCTCCTCGGCCGCCACGATGTACATCGCGAGGACGGGCAGAACCGCGCCGTTCATGGTCATCGACACCGACATGCGGTCGAGCGGGATGCCGTCGAACAACTGCCGCATGTCGTAGATGGAGTCGATCGCCACCCCGGCCATGCCCACGTCGCCGGCCACACGCGGATGGTCGGAGTCGTAGCCCCGGTGGGTGGCCAGGTCGAAGGCGACCGACAGGCCCTTCTGCCCGGCCGCCAGGTTGCGCCGGTAGAAGGCGTTGGAGTCCTCGGCCGTGGAGAAGCCGGCGTACTGGCGGATCGTCCAGGGCTGGTTGACGTACATGGTGGGGTACGGCCCGCGCAGGTACGGCGGCGCGCCGGGGTAGGTCCGCAGGAAGTCGAGCCCGTCGAGGTCGGCGGCCGTGTAGAGCGGCTTGACCCCGATGCCCTCGGGCGTCTCCCACACCTCGCCCTCAGGGACGGCGCCCGCGCCGGGGCCCGAGCCCCCGTCGAGCGGGACGCCGGTGAAGTCGGGGATCATCGGAGCACCTCCAGGTCCTCGAACGTCTGACGGAGCACGGCGAGCGCGTCGCACCCCGCGTACAGGCAGGCGTCCACGCCCTCGTAGTCTCCCTTCCCCGCCAGCCAGACCCGTCTCGCCCCCGCGTGACGCAGGGCGGCGGCCACGGCGCGGGCGTGCTGGGCGTACAGCTTGTCGGTGGAGCACAGGCAGGCGACGGCGGCGCCGCTCACGGCGAAGGCGGTGGCGATCTGCTCGGGGTCGGCGCCCGGCCCGGCGGTCTCGGTGGCCAGGCCACCGGCGTGGAAGAGGTTGGCCGCGAACGAGGCCCGCGCGGTGTGCGCGGCGACCGGCCCGATGGTGGCCAGGAACACCTTGGGACGCTCGGGCAGGGCGTCGGCGACGTCGCGCAGCGCCTCGAACTCCTGGGCGTGGCGCGCCACGGGCCGCCCGGCCGGGGCCGGCGGCCGGCGCAGGGGCCGCTCGCCGGGATCGGGGAACTCGCTGACGCCGGTGATCGGGGCCCGGCGGTGGGCGATGTCGTCGTCGCGGCGGGACCTGGTGGCCGCGACGCGGGCGTCGATCAGCTCACCGGCGGCCTCCACTCCCCCGGCGGCCTCGATCTCCTGGAACCAGGCCCACGCCCGCTCGGCCAGGTCGGCCGTGCGGCGCTCGACGTACCAGGAGCCGCCTGCGGGGTCGGCCACCCGCCCGATGCCCGACTCCTCCAGCAGCAGCGACTGCGTGTTGCGGGCGATGCGCCGGGAGAAGGCGTCGGGCAGGCCGAGCGCGGCGTCGAACGGCTGGACGGTGACCGCCTCGGCCCCGCCGACACCCGCCGCGAAGCAGGCCACGGTGGTGCGCAACATGTTCACCCAGGGGTCGCGCGCGGTCATCATGGCCGAGCTGGTGACGGCGTGCTGGCGCTGCCCGCCGTGCTCGGCCGCGCCGCACACCTCGGCGACCCTGGCCCACAGGCGGCGCGCCGCCCGCAGCTTGGCGATGGTGGCGAACTGGTCGGCGGTGGCGGCGTAACGGAAGTCGATCTGACCTAGCGCTTGCTCAACCGTGAGCCCCGCGCCGGTGAGCGTCCGCAACTCGGCCACGCCCCGCGCGATCGAGCACCCCAGCTCCTCGACGTCACCGCCACCCGCGTCGTGGTACGGCGTGCCGTCGACCAGCACCGCCCGCAACCCCTGGACCGCCGCACAGCGCGCGGCCAGCTCGGCCCCCACGTCGCCGCTCGCGCCCAGGTTGCCGCTGAGCGCGACCCCCTGCCCGGCCGCCAGGCCGAACAGCACCTCGGCGGCCTCCCGCGTGTGCTCCCCCGCCTCCAGCACGATCGGCGCCAGGTCGAGGTAGACGTCCTTCAGCACGGCCGCCAGGTCGCCCACCTGGATCGTGCCGTCGCCGACGACCAGCCAGAGCGAGGTCACCCCGTTCTCCAGGTCGGCCAGCACCGCCTCGGGGTCGGCCACGGTGTGCCGCTGCCGTACGTCCCAGCCGGGCACCGCCCGCGCCCCCCGCACGAACGGCGGCGCGCCCGGCGAGCCCGGATCGCCCGGCACGTCACCCGCGTCGTAGAGCGGCGCGACCGTCACACCGTCGCAGGTCAGGCTGGACAGCGCCGCCTCGGGCGAGGACGCCTCGACCCCCGACCTGCGCAGGACCTCGACCGCCAGCCTCCGCCAGTCGTCGCGAGTGGTGGGAGGAAACCCCGCTGCCAGTTCCATGCAACGGATAGTAGGCGCTGCCGGACGGCGGCAGTAACCCGGGGGTTACCCGTCGGCGAGCGGCGCCTCCCAGGCCAGTCTCCACGTGACCGGGCCCACGACACCGTCGTCGTCGACACCCTGTTCGCGCTGGAACTTGCGGCACACGTCGCGGGACTGGCTCCCGTACGCGCCGTCGACCGTCACGTCCCAGCCGCGCTTGCGCATCTGCCGCTGCCAGGTGCGCACGTCCTCGCCCTCCATGACCGGCGGGTACTTCAGCAGCCGGCCGGGGAAGGTCGGGGTCGTCGGCGGATTGGTGGGCGGGGTCGTGCCGCCGGGGCGGGGGGCGCCGCGCTTGATCCAGGCGTACAGCGGGTCGCCGGGGCAGTCGGTGGAGTAGCCGTCGCGGTGGCCCTTGATCTCCTTGCCGGCGTTGCCCCGGTCACGTACGTACTGGACGGCGTCGAGGATCGCGTGCAGGACGCCGTCGGGCGGCTGCACGAGACCGGCGTTGCCCACCAGGCCGAGCACGGCGTAATGACCGGAGTTGAGCCCCGGCCCGTTGGCGGCGGGCAGATGGTGCAGACCCCGCCCCTCGAACACCTTCTTGTGCGGACATGACACGAAGGAGTAGCCGATGTCGATCCAGCCGTTGCCGTCCATGTGGTACGCCTGGATCGATCGGACGAGGGACACACAGCCGGCGTGGTCGGAGACGATGGCGGGATCGACCCTGCCGCCGGTGTAGTGGACCTTGACGCCCTTGGTCGAGTCAAGCTGGGTGTAGGCGCCGCGCGGCGCGCGGGCCTGCCAGTCGCGGCGTAACACCAGATCGATGGCCACGGATGCTCTCCGAGAGTAGATATCGGGACGACCGAGCGTAACGCGAGCGGTGCGAGCAGGTCCGGGGATCGCGCCTTTTCAGGGCTCGATCATCCGCTCACGGCCTGATCACCCGCCGGTCGGTCACGATCGCGGTGATCAGGTCGTGCGGCGTCACGTCGAACGCGGGGTTCAGCGCCTGAGTGCCCTCAGGGGCGAGGCGTACACCCCGGACGGTCAGGATCTCCTCCGGGTCGCGGTCCTCGATCACGATGTGGTCGCCCGTGGGCGTGGCGGGGTCGATGGTGGATTCGGGGGCGACCACGATGAACGGCACCCCGGCGCGTTCGGCCCCGAGCGCGAGCGCGTACGAGCCGATCTTGTTGGCGGTGTCGCCGTTGGCGGCGATGCGGTCGGCGCCGATGAGCTCGGCGTCCACCTCGCCCTTGGCCAGCAGGTACGGCCCCGCCGAGTCGGCGACCAGCCGGTGGGGGGCGCCCATCCTGGCCAGTTCCCAGGTGGTCAGGCGGGCGCCCTGGAGCAGCGGGCGGGTCTCCAGGGCGAGCACCTCGGTCAGCCGCCCGCGTTCGTGCAGGGTCTGGACGACGCCGAGGGCGGTGCCGCGTTCGACGGCGGCCAGGCCGCCGGTGTTGCACACGGTCATGATCCGGAGCCGGTCGCCCTCCAGCAGATCGGCGCCGCGTTCGCCCATGGCCCGGCAGGCGGCGATGTCGTCGTCGCGGACCCGGAGCGCGGCGCGCAGCACCGCTTCCCTGCCCTCCCGCAGGTGGGCGGCGGCCCGGTCGACGCCCCACGCGAGGTTGGCGGCCGTGGGACGGGCCGCGCGCAGTTCGGCGATCTGGGCGGGGTCGCCGTCGGCGAGCACGACGCCGAGCGCCCCGGCGACGCCGAGGGCGGGGGCGCCGCGCACGGCCAGCCGCCGGATCGCCGCGACGAGCTCGGCCACGGTCTCGACGCGGAGCGTCACGCACCGGTCGGGCAGCAGCGTCTGGTCCACGAGCTCGACGGCGTCGCCGGCCCAGTCAATGGTCCTCACGCCGCACACCGTAACCCACCGCGCCGGTCCGGGGATCGGCGCCGGGGCCGGGGGTCAGCGTTCGGCCAGGACGATCACCGAGTCCTTGCCGCCGAGCACGACCGGGTCGCTCTTGTCCGGGTTCAGCACGATGCCGTAGTGCGGCGGGACGTTCCTGGACAGGTTGTCGCGATAGCCGATGGCGGTCTCGCCCCTGCGCCGGGCCGCCTCCACGACGGTGGCGAAGGTGACCTGCGTGCCGGTCCTGACGTAGGAGGCGGCGGGCCTGGGGTAGATCTCCGAGCCGTGGGAGTCGAACAGGTAGCCGAACACGTCGGCGAGGTGCCGGTTCTCGGCGAGCTGGGCCAGCAGGAGGCCGATGACGGTGTCGCTGATGACGATGTCGTCGGCCTCGGTGACCTCGGCGAGCGCCCGGTTGCCCTCGTCGTGCATCTCGCTGACGATCGAGTAGTGCTCGCCGAGCGTGCTCTGCATGTCGCGGAGCTGGAGCAGGGTCATGAGCGTACGGGTGTCGGCGTGGTGGGGCTTGAAACGGTCGTCGGAGAGCACGATGACGTGCTGGTAGAGGCCGATGCCGAGGGATTCGAGCGCGTACCTGTCGGTGGTGTCGCAGTCCTTGACGTTCACGGTGAGGGTGCGCAGCCCGGTCAGGCCGGCGCCGGCGTCGGGGTGGTCGGCGGCGATGTCGAGGACCGAGCCCGGGGAGACGTAGCCGTCGAGGTAGCGCACGATCTGCTCGGCGCGGCCGTTCCAGTTGAGCAGGAGGGTGCGTTCGGGCTCGGGTCGCGTGGCGCCGGTCGCGGTGACGGCCTGCTCGTCCACGGAGGGCTCGCCGGTGGCGAGCCTGATGTGGGAGTCGTCGTGGGCGATGACGATGACCTGGTCCTCGGCGGTGACGACGGTGTCCATGGGCGGGTTGAGCACGACGCCTGCCGGCCTGCGCAGGCCGATGACGGCGGCGGTCTGGTAGGCGTGCAGCGCCTGGCCGTAGGTGGCGCCCACGAGCTCCTCGTCGGCGCGCAGGTAGATCTCGCCGCCGTCGAAGTTGAGCAGGTCCATGCAGACGACGGACATGCCGGACTGGCGGGAGGACTGCACGATCAGCCGGGAGGCGGTGTCGTCGGAGTCGACGAGGTGCACGTCCTTGCCGCCGGCCAGCCGGGCGGCGGCGAGGTTGCGGCCGGAGGCGAGGGCGGCGACGACGGGCGGGTGCGAGCCGGCCCGCTTGGCCAGGGCCAGCAGGATCTTGATGACGTGCGCGTCGGGGTCCTCGCCCTCGGGGGAGAGCACGACGACCGAGCGGGCGTCATCCAGGTTCATCAGTCCGAGGTCGCGCGGCTCGGTGGGACGGCCGGTACGGCACACCAGCCGCGTCCTGCCCAGGTCGCCCACGTGCTCGCGGATGTCCTCCTCCATGGCCAGCTTGTCGTGGTCGGCCAGGACGGCGATGACCGAGCCCTTCTGGCTGGCGTGCGCCTTGACGAGTTCGGCGATGATCGTGAACACCTGGTCCGACCAGCCGAGCACCACCGTGTGGCCGGACTCGACGATCCGCGAACGGCCCCTGCGCAGGCGGTCCACCTTCTGCTTGAGGCCGTTGGACAGCAGGCCGACGAGCATGCTGACGATGAAGATGCCGCCGAGCGACCCGGCGAACATCACGGTCATGTAGCCGAGTGAGCCCTTGTCGCTGGCGACCTTGCTGGGAGTGAGGGCGTGCATGAGGGCGATCCAGAGCACCTGCCCGGCGCCGCTGACGCCGTCGGGCTCGTCGGGCGCGAGCCAGAGCGTGAACGCGGCCACCACGAGGATGAGGGCGACCGACACCAGCGCGAGCCAGCCGATGAGCGACGCCGTCCCCCTTGACATGGTGTTGTCGAACCAGTACCGCGCCCGTTCGCGTAACGTGACCCTCGACACTTCCCCGATACCTCCACGTAAGGAGTGATTTGACACGAGGACACAAGGTACCGGGCGATCTTGGTTCGCGCATGGCGGATCATGGCGGTCTTCTCCGGGTGCGGCCGGAGTGACCGACTTTCTCCCTTGGGGGCGACCACTGGCGGCCGCATCCCGGGTACTGTCTGGCTGGAGCTGAAAGGCGGCACCCTCGCCCGCACCCGGCATGACGTGCCCGGCCCCGGCAGACGTGAACGACCGCTCACATAACCCTTCGACATCCGAGCCCACGAAGGAGATCCTTTACCTATGTCTGTGATCAGGGAGGTGCCGTTCCCCAGCCCGGACTCCTCGTCCGAGCTGCCGATGAACATCTGGATCGACGACGCCGACTCAGCGATCGACGTCATCGACGCCCTGGCGCTGTCGCCGTTCGCGACGGGCGTCCAGCCCTGGTCCCGGCTGGCCAACCTGGAGCGCGTGCGGCCGGACGCGCGGCTGCGGCCGGCCGAGGGGCGGGTGTTGCGCACCGCGCAGGTGGAGGACGGTTCGGAGTCGCGGCTCATCTGCGGCGAGGGCTGGACCCTGCGGGTCGTACGCCACCGCAACCGCACCGCCACGGTGAGCGTGACGGCGGTGAGCGAGGAACTGGCCACCTCGGTGATGAAGGAGAGCATCGACGGCGCCGAGGAGCCGATGCCCGACGCCGACCACGTCGAGATGGGCTTCTGGTGGCGGGGCTCCCACGGCGGCAACCGGTCGGAGAAGCCGATCACCGCCCAGCCCTGGGACGAGATCGGTACGAACTACTCGGCGCAGGTGCGCCCGGCGCTCGGCCGCCTGATGGCCACCACGCCCGCCGGCGTGAACGGCCGGCTCATCCTGCTGCACGGCCAGCCCGGCACCGGCAAGACCACGCTGCTGCGCACCCTGGCCAAGCAGTGGCACGACTGGTGCCAGGTCGACTGCGTGCTCGACCCCGAGCGGCTGTTCAACGACCCGGGCTACCTGATGGAGGTGGCGGTCGGCTACGACACCGACGAGGACACCCAGCGGTGGCGGCTGCTGGTGCTGGAGGACTGCGACGAGCTGATCAGCTCGGGCGCCAAGGCGCAGGCCGGCCAGGGGCTCTCGCGGCTGCTCAACCTCACCGACGGCCTGCTCGGCCAGGGTCGCGACGTGCTGGTCGCCATCACCACGAACGAGGACCTGACCCGCCTGCACCCGGCCGTGATCCGTCCTGGCCGCTGCCTGGCCCAGATCGAGGTCGGCCCGCTGACCAGGGACGAGGCCGTCTCCTGGCTCGGCTCGCCGAACGGCGTCGGCGCCTCGGGCGCGACCCTTGCCGAACTGTTCGCCCTGCGCGCGGGCCGCCAGATCAGCCCCGCCGGCGCCGACGAGTCCACCGGCCTGTACCTGTGAGGTGAGCCCGCCGGGCGCGGGCCCGGCCCGGGGGCGCACCCTCGGGCCGGTACGTAAACCAACCGATGTGCGACACCGGGTATGAAACCACAATATGGCTGGTGCTCACCGTCGATCTGGCGCGCGTCGCCTTCACCCGTCTGACCGTGCCCGGAGGCACGTGGACCAGCGAGGAACACCGGGTCGGCTTCGCGGCCACCCAGCTCGTGCCCTCCTGGACCGCGCGTACGCCGCCGGGCGCCGAGGTCGAGGTGGAGCTGCGGGCCAGGACCGAGGCGGGCACGCTGACCAGGTGGTACGTCATGGGCCGCTGGTCCGAGCACGGATCGCGTACCTCGGTGCCCGGTCAGGGTGACGAGGACGGCGACGTCGCCGTGGACACGTTCGTGGCCAGGCGGCCGGTGGTGGCGTTCCAGGCGCGGGTCACCGCGCGCGGCGAGGGCGCGCGGATGACCTCGCTCGTGGTGCTGGCCTCGGCCCTGCCGAGGCGTCCGGTCGTGCCGAGCACGCCGGGGGTGACCGGGCCCGTCGAGCTGGACGTGCCCGGTTACTCCCAGCACGCGCACGCCGGGCACCACCCGCGCTGGGACGGCGGCGGCGCCAACTGGTGCGGCCCCGCCTCGGTGGCGATGACGCTGGCCTTCTGGGGCCGCGGCCCGGAGCCCGGCGAGCTGACCTGGGTGGGCGCCGGCGACCCCGCCCCGGCGGTGGACCACGCGGCCATGGGCACCTACGACGACAGCTACCAGGGCACCGGCAACTGGCCGTTCAACGTCGCCTACGCGGGCCGTTACGGGCTGACCGGCTTCGTGACGAGGTTGCTGTCGGCGGCCGAGCTGGAGGCGTTCGTGCTGGCCGGGATCCCGGTGATCGCCTCGCTGTCGTTCAGGGCGCACGAGCTGCCCGGCTCCGGCTACTCCACGAACGGTCACATCCTGGTCGTCACCGGCTTCACCGCCGGGGGCGACGTCGTCGTGAACGACCCCGCCGCGCCCGCGGACGGCGGGGTTCGCCGGGTCTATCCGCGGGCAGCGTTCGAGAACGTGTGGCTGAGGAGTTCGGGCAGCGGCGGCATCGTGTACGTCCTCCACCCGCCCGGGCACCCCCTGCCCCCCTGTACCAACGGCAATTGGTGATTCTTCATGAGTATTCGACCGATCGATGTGGCGCGTACCGACGGCGGCCCCCAGTGGGTGGAGGCCGTGGCCACGCCCGAGGGCGTGGAGGTGTGGTGGGACGAGCCGCGCCCGCACGAGGGCGGCCGGCGCTGCGTGGTGCGCCGCCTGCCCGACGGCTCCCGCGCCGACGCGCTGCCTCCCGGCTGGAACGCCCGTAACCGCCTGGTCGAGTACGGCGGCCGTTCCTGGCGCCCGCTGCCGGGCGGCGGCCTGGTCTTCACCAATTGGTCCGATCAGCGCCTCTACCGCCTGGACGCCTCCTCCGGGAAGGCCGCAGAGCCGGTCGCCCTCACGCCCGAGGGCCCGGCCCGGTACGGCGACCTCTACCTGCCGCCCGGCCGCGCCGAGGTGTGGGCGGTCCGCGAGATCGACGACGCGCGTGACCTGGTCGCGGTGCCGCTGGACGGCGGCCCGCTCAGGGTCGTCGCCCGCGCCCACCACTTCCTGATGAACCCCCGCCTGTCCCCCGGCGGCACGCAGATCGCCTGGATCGGCTGGAACCACCCGAACATGCCCTGGGACGGCACCGAGCTGTGCGTGGCCCCCCTGTCCCCGGACGGCGTGGCGGGCCCCCACCGGGTCGTGGCGGGCGGCCCCGAGGAGTCGGTGGCCCAGGCCGAGTGGCGCGACGACGGCTCCCTGTACGCCGTCACCGACCCGACCGGCTGGTGGAACGTGCACCTCGTCCACCTCGACGGCTCCCCCTCGCGCAACCTCACGCCGCTCGACCTGGAGTTCGGCGCGGCGGCGTGGAAGCCGGGCCTGGCCTGCCTGGCCCCGGCGGGCGAGAGCCTGGTCGTCGTGTACGGCACCGCCGACCACCGCCGCCTGGGCGTGCTCGACCCGGAGACGGGCGGGCTGCGGGAGATCGGCGGGGACGGGCACACGTACTGGGCCTCGACGGTGTCGGCGGCCGGGGGCAGGGCGGCGGCAGTGGGGGCGACGCCGTACACGCCGCTGGAGGTCACGCTGGTCGATCTCGGCACCGGCGGGCACGAGGTCGTCTCGGCCCCCAAGCCGCTGCCCGACCGGGCGCTGCTGCCCACGCCGGAGGCGGTGACGGTCGAGGGCGTGCACGCCCATCTCTACCCGCCGGCCGGGGTGGCGGGCCCGGCGCCGTACGTGATCTTCGTGCACGGCGGCCCGACCGGGAACCAGCCGGTCGTCCTGGACCTGGAGATCGCCTACTTCACCAGCAGGGGCATCGGCGTGGCCGTGGTGAACTACGGCGGCTCGACCGGTTACGGCCGGGCCTACCGCGAACGGCTGCGGCACCAGTGGGGTGTGGTGGACGTGCACGACTGCGCCAAGGTGGCGCGCGGCCTGGTGCAGCTCGGCCGGGCGGACGCCGCCAGGATCGCGATCCGGGGCGGCAGCGCCGGCGGCTGGACCACGGTGGCCGCGCTGGTGCACAGCGACGTGTTCGCGGGCGGGGTCGCGCACTACGCGATCACCGACCCGGAGAGCTGGGCGGCCGAGACGCACGACTTCGAGTCGCGCTACCTCGACGGCCTGGTGGGCCCGCTGCCCGAGACGCGGCAGCGGTACACCGACCGCTCGCCGCTCCTGAACGCGGCCCGGGCATCGGGCCCATGCCTCATGTTGCACGGTCTGGAGGACGCGATCGTGGACGTGGGCCAGGCCGAGCGATTCACCGCCGAACTGGACAAGCACGGCAAACAGTGGGCTCTGCTCACCTTCGCCGGCGAGCAGCACGGCTGGCGCAGGGAAGAGACCATCGTGGCGGTGCTGGAGGCCGAACTGGCCTTCTACGGGCTGATCTTCGACCTGGAGACGCCCGGCGTGCCGCCGCTGACGCTGAAGGGGAGAGCGTGAAGAGCGTCGCCGAGATCTGCTCGGACCTGATCAGGTTCGACACCACCAACCCGGGCTCGGGCGAGCGCCCGGCGGCCGAGTACGTCGCCACGCTGCTGGCCGACGCGGGCCTGGACCCGGTGGTGTTCGAGTCGGCGCCGAAGCGCACCACCGTCGTGGCCAGGATCGACGGCGACTCGCCCGACGCGCTGCTCATCCACGGCCACCTGGACGTGGTGCCCGCCGATCCGGCCGAGTGGCAGATGCACCCGTTCTCGGGCGAGATCACCGACGGCTGCGTGTACGGCCGGGGCGCGGTGGACATGAAGGGCTCGTGCGCGATGACGCTGGCGGCCGTGCTCGGCCTGGCGGCGCGCGGCGTACGGCCGAAGCGGGACCTGGTGCTGGCGTTCCTGGCCGACGAGGAGGCGACCGGCGACTACGGCTCCCGCCACGCGGTGACCGAGCACCGGCACCTGTTCGACGGCGTCACCGAGGCCATCAGCGAGTCGGGCGGCTTCAGCGTGGACTCCGGCGGGCGGCGCGTCTACCCGATCGCCGTCGGCGAGCGTGGCACCGCCTGGATGAAGGTGACCGCCCACGGCGTGGCGGGCCACGGGTCGCGTCCCGCCGTGGACAACCCGGTCGCCACGCTGGCCCACGCCCTGTCGCGGGTGGCCGCCCACCAGTGGCCGGTACGCCTGACGCCGTCGGTCGCCGCCCTCCTGGAGAGCCTGTCGGAGATCACCGGCCGGCCGATCGACCTGGACCGGCTGGACGCCGAGGCCGACCGGCTCGGCGTGCTCGGCGAGCTGTTCCACGGCCAGATCCGCAACTCGGCGAACCCGACGATGCTGGCGGCCGGGTACAAGGTGAACGTGGTGCCCTCGACGGCCTCGGCGCACGTGGACGGCCGTTACCTGCCGGGGTTGCAGGAGGAGTTCCTCGCGACGATCGACGAGCTGCTCGGACCGAAGATCACCCGCGAGTTCGTCAACCTGGAGGAGGCGCCGGCGGCGCCGTACCCGTCGGTGTTCTTCGACGAGCTGGCCGGGGCGCTGGTGGCAGAGGACCCTCAGGCGCGGCCGGTCCCGTACGTGATGAGCGGCGGCACCGACGCCAAGTCCTTCGCCACGATCGGCATCCAGGGGTACGGCTTCGCGCCGCTCATGCTCCGGCCGGACCTGGACTACTTCGGCATGTTCCACGGCAAGGACGAGCGGGTGCCGGTGGAGGGGCTGGAGTTCGGCACCCGGGTGCTGACCCGGCTGCTCGCCTAGCCGTGCTCAGGCGGCGGGGCCGAACCAGGTGGTGAGGGCGTCGCCCAGGCCGTCGGCTGCCGTACCGGCCCAGGCGACGTAACCGTCGGGCCGGACGAGCAGAGCGCCCCCGTCGCCCGGGGGCGCCTCCGCGACGGTCGGGCGCACGCGGTCGCGGTGCCCCGCCAGCGCCGCGTGGGCCGCGTCCGTCCCGCCGGGCGGGACGATCAGCAGGCCGCGCCCGTCCCGCAACAGCTCACCCACCGGCCGGCCCGCCGCCGCAGGCTCGCTCCCGCGGCGGTCGTCGCCGGGGGTGCGGGCGAACGGGAGCGGGACGGCGGTCAGGGCGGGGACGAAGCGGCCGACGCGGGGGTCGGGCGCGGTGGGCGCGTAGTCCACGTCGGTGCCCTCGACCATGCGGGTGAAGTGCCCCTTGGCGTCCGGCAGCACCATCACCTCCGACAACACCTCGCGCAGCGCGTCCACCTGCGCCCCCGGGCGCATCATGGCCACCTGGGCCCGGGTGTTGCGCAGCACCCGGACCGCCACCGGGTGGCGCTCGGCGGTGTAGGTGTCCAGCAGGTGCTCCGGGGCCGCGCCGCGCGCCACCAGGGCGAGCTTCCAGCCCAGGTTGACGGCGTCCTGCAACCCCAGGTTGAGCCCCTGGCCGCCGATCGGCGAGTGCACGTGGGCCGCGTCGCCCGCCAGCAGGACCCGTCCCTTCCGGTAGGAGTCGGCCTGCCGGGTGTTGTCGCTGTAGCGGATGCCGGCCTCCAGCCGGGCGACCCCGACGTCCTCCCCCGTCACCCGGCGCAGGCTGCCCGCCAGCTCCTCGGCGGTCATGGGCGCGTCCCGGTCGCCGGGGCCGTCGCCGAACTCGATGGTCGCGATCTCGCCGGGCACCAGCGACAGGTTCACCAGCCCGCCGGGGCCGCGCAACGACGAGGTGACCGTGCCGGGGCCGGTCAGCGTGGCCACGGCGGTCCTGCCGGTCAGGGTGGCGGGTGTGCCGGAGAAGGGGATGCCGCTGCGTTTGCGTACCAGGCTCCGCCCGCCGTCGCAGCCCACCAGGTAGGCGGCCTCGACCCGCTCGCCGTCCGCCAGGGTGGCCACCGTACGGGTGGCGTCCTGGATGACGTCCACGACCGCGCGGCCCTGCCTGATCCGTACGCCGAGCGCGGCGGCCCGCGCGGCCAGCACGGCCTCGATCTGGTGCTGCTTGAGCATGGCGTACTCGGCCCTGCCGTTCTCCTCCAGCAGCGGCAGGCCGGCGAAGTGGCCGCGCATCATGCCCTTCTTCAGCAGCTCGGTCATCATGCCGACCATGTCGGAACGGTCCGGCCCGGGGCCGCCGGCCAGCTCGTCGAACAGCTTCCACTGCGCCTCGGTCAGCGGTTCCACCAGCCCGCGCAGCTCCAGCGAGTGCAGGCTGCGGGCGTTGAGCGAGCGCAGGCCGAGGCTGCGCGTCACGCGCTCCTCGCCGGTGGCCGCCTCCAGGACCAGCGGCTCGGCGCCGCCCAGCTTGAGTTCGCAGGCCAGCAGCAGCCCGACCGGCCCGCCGAGCACGATGATCACGTCGGTCATCCCGACTCCCTTACTTACGCCGTATGCTTACGCCGTAAGTAGAGCACATACGCCGTAAGCTCTGTCAAGCACGAAGGGAGAGCCGATGGCACGGCGCGAGCCGCTGAACCGCGAGAAAGTCCTGGACGCGGCCCTGGAACTGGCCGGCAAGGAGGGGCTGGAGGGCCTGTCCATGCGGCGGCTGGCGAAGACGCTCGGCGTGGAGGCGATGTCGCTCTACAACCACGTCTCCAGCAAGGCCGACCTCCTGGACGGCATCGTGGAGCTGGTGTTCGCCCAGGTCGAGCCGCCCGATCCGGAGCTGCCGTGGCAGGAGCAGCTCCGCGTCACGGCACGCAACATGCACGCGGCGTTCAGCCGTCACCCCGTGGTGCCGCTGGCGCTGGCGACCGACCGGGCCAACCCGACCTCACCCAAGGCCATGACGGTCCTTGACGGCCTGGTCGGCACGCTGTACGCGGCGGGCTTCGACGACCTGGGCGTCTGGCGGGCGCTGACCGCCGTCAACGGCCTGGTGTTCGGCACCCTGCTGCTGTCCACCGGCGGCTTCACCGGCGACCCGGGCATGCACGCCGGCGAGGAACAGGTGGGCCTCTACATCCACGCGCTCGATCCGGTGCGCCTGCCGCACTTCACCAGGCTGCTGCGCTGGACGCGCGGTGGCGGTGTCGACCCGGCCGCCGACTTCGAGCAGGCCCTGGACCTGCTGATCGACGGACTCGTCACGGCCGCCGCCAACTAGTGGAACAAACTATTCCGTTCTGCTATAGTGGAGGCATCACGAAAGGGGCTCCCATGAGCGACAACTTCACCAGCGGCTGGGACGTTCTGGACGCTTCGCACGAGGCGCTGCGCAAGGCCGTCAGCGGCATCCCGGCCGACGGGTGGCACCTGCCGACCCCCTGCTCCCAGTGGAGCGTCACCAAAGTCTTCAAGCACGCGGTCGGCGACCAGATCGGCTTCGCCGCCACGCTCACGGGCGGGGACGGGCCGGCGTTCAACCCGTTCGACCCGCCCGCCGAGCCGGGCGCGGACCCGTCGGCCGAGCTGGAGGACGCCCTGACCCGGGCCGCCAAGGCGTGGGCCGCGGTCGACCGGGACGCCGCCGAGGTGCCGACGCCGGTGCCGCCGAACACGATGACGCCGTGGATGGGCTCGACGGCGTGCGCACTCGACGCCGCCGTGCACGCCTGGGACATCGCGATGGCCACCGGGCAGCCCTCGCCGCTGACGCCCGAGCTGGCCGGGCCGCTGCTGGAGGTCGCCAAGCAGATCGTCGACCCGCTGCGCCCGTGGGGCGCGTACGCCGAGGCCCTGCCGGACGACGCCGCCGGCGACGAGGTCGCCTCCCTGCTGCGCTACCTCGGCCGCGACCCGCGCTGGACCCCGGCCGCGTGATCCCCCGTACGCGCCCCGCCGCCCGGCGGGGCGCCGGGCGGGCTCAGGAGAACTTGGTCTTCGGACGCTCCTCGCGCTCGCCGTCGACGAAGATGTCCAGCTTCTCGTTGTAGAACGCGATCAGCCCGGCCACGCGCTCGCTCTCGGGCAGCGGAGTGCGGTAGGACCAGGCGAGGTCCTTCTTCCCGTTGACCGTCCAGTACTCCGCCGTCCCCTTGTACGGGCAGTGCGTGGCGGTGTCGGTGTGCTCCAGCAGGTCGAGCCGTACGTCGGTCTTCGGCAGGTAGTAGCGGGCGGGCAGGCCCGTCTCGAACAGGATGCGGGCGTTGCGCGAGTCGGCCACGGTCACGCCGTCGACCTCCACCCGGATGTGCCGCGAGCTCGGCAGGATGTCCACCCTCGTGTACGGGTCGCGCGCGTGCACGTAGACCTCCTCGTCCTCCTCGAACCAGGCGTCCATCGCGTCCCAGTCGAGGCGGACGTGCCCGCGGATCTCCTCCAGCGGCGAGTCGTGGTAGACCAGCGCCGCCTCCGGCGCCTCGGCGGTGCCCGCGCTTACCGTGTGGACGGCGGCGTCGCCCCTGCTCGGGGAGTGCTTGGACGTGCCGGTCGGCTTGAGCGCCGCCTCGTCGACGTCCTGGAGGGGGAGGTAGTAGGTGGGGTAGAAGGGGCCTTCCCACACCAGCAGGGCCCGGGTCGTGTCGGCGATCAGCCGGCCGCCCAGGTAGGTCCGCACGCGCTTGGCCGACCGCTCGACGCGGACCCGGCCCCGGTTCGTGGCATCCATGTTCGCGCCAACCCCCGCGGTGGCGGGGCTATTCCGGTCCTCAGACCCCGAACAGCGCCAGCGTCGCCCACGTCGTCAGCGTCCCGGTGACCGCGCCCGCCGCGACCTGCGCCCACGTGTGGTGCGCGAGGCGGACCCTGGCCCAGCACACCAGCGCGACCACGGCCGCGCCCACCAGGGCGACGGGCAGGACGGGCAGCACGTGCGCCAGCACCACCACCGTGCCCGCCGAGACGGCGGCGTGGAAGGAGATCTTCCAGCGGGTCGTGATCGGCACGGTCACCGCCAGGGCGACCAGCATGGCGGTCACGGTGGCCACCAGCAGCCGCGGCGCGCCCAGTACGACGAGCAGCGCGAGCGCGACCAGCACGGCGGCCACGGCGGCCAGCAGCGGGCCGGTGCGGCGGAGGCGGTCGACGATGTGGTGGGAGTCCAGCCGGCCCGAGCGCACGCCCAGCGCGATCACCGCCGCCGGCACACCGCCGCAGAACGCCGACGCCACCAGGCCCCAGGCGGCTCCCGTCCATCCTTGGGCGAGCAGGCCCACGGCGGGCGGCATGACGATCACCAGCACTTGCGGTGCCAGCAGGTTGGTCACCCGCTTCGCCACCAGGTCGGCCATCATGTGACGAAAGATTACGCGATCATGCCCCCGGCTCTTTCCACCGGACCCACCCCCTCGGGAGCGGGCGGACCTCCGGCTTTCGGGAGAGAGGGTCAGCCCTTGCCGGCGGCGTTGACGATGCGGGTGGTGGAGCGGTCGGGAATGGCCGCCATCTCCCAGCAGTCGGCTCCCAGGATGGCCGCCGCCGCGGCCGCCGCGGCCGCGTGCGGGTCACCCGCCGTGTGGGCGAGCGCCCCGGGCCGCATCGGCGCGAGCAGGTCGATGTAGTCCTCCGGGCCGTGGGCCTCGGACGGCCCGGTCACCACGAAGACGCCGGACACGCAGCGCAGCGCGGCCAGCACCTCGGCCCGCTCCACCGCCGGGTTGAACGGCCGGCTGGGCCCCTTCCACGCCCGCACGCGCGGATCGTCCTCCACGCCGACCACCAGGGGCAGCCCGCGTGCGGCCACGGCGCCCAGGTAGCGCACGTGGCCCACGTGCAGGATGTCGAAGACGCCGGTCACGACGGCCGCCCCCGGCCGGTCGTACGGCTCCACCCAGACGGCCTCCAGGCTGCTCACGCGACCTCCTCCGACGGCCGGGCGAGTAGGCTGCTGTGCACGCTTTGCTCCCCCAGGGGCCTAGACGACTCGTCGATCGCAGCGTACTCGGTCGGCGCGCCGGGCCGTGCAGGCGACCTTGGGAAAGAGAGTTCCTACCTTTTCGCGATAATCTTTCGCCCCCCTCTCGCGCGTCTAGTGACGTCACCTGATTCGGGGGAGGTCATCGTGGCTCCGGACTCTCACCACGCAGACGGGGGTGAATCGCCCGGGTTCCGCGACGTCGCGGTCCGGTTGCCGGGGATTCCCTCCCAGGTGTCACGTGCCAGGGGGCTCGTGACCGCCGCGCTCGGCCGCGACCATCCGCTCCACGACGACGTGGTGCTGCTCACCAGCGAACTGGCCACGAACGCCATCCTGCACTCAAGGTCGGGGGACGGCGGCTCGTTCACGGTGTCGGTGCTCAGCTCGGACACGACGGTCCGGGTGTGCGTGGCCGACGGCGGCGCGGAGGGCCCGCCGTGCGTGTGCCACGCGGCCCCGCAGGCCACCAGCGGCCGGGGGCTGCCGCTGATCGAGGCGCTCAGCCACCGCTGGGGTTTCGTGCGCGAGGCCGGCTCGACGACCGTCTGGTTCGAGCTGACGCAGGCGCGCGTCGCCGCCGGGGTGGCCGTCTAGAAAGGTGGCCGTCCGGAGGACGGCCGTCAGACATCGAGCCGGCACAACCCCTCGGCCAGCGCCTTGGTGGTCAGCCTGGTACGGCTGTCGCACCCCAGCTTGGCGAAGATGTGCTCCAGATGGGTGGTCACCGTGCGCACGCTCAGCACCAGGCAGGCCGCGATCTGCGGGTTGGAGTCGCCGGCCGCGACCCTGGTGAGCACGTCGACCTCGCGGCCGGTCAGCTCGTAGGGCAGCGGGCAGGGCCGTTCGGCGGCGACCGCGCCCTGCAGCGAGCCCTGGTAGCCGACGCCGGCCCGCAGCAGGCGCACCTCGTGCCAGCGTCCGCCGCCGTCGACCCACAGCCCGCGCCGGCTCAGCTCGCGCGAGTCGATGAACGCCCGCGCGAACGCCGCCACGGCCGGGTCGTCCCACAACTCGGGCGAGACCTCGTGGCCGGGCGCCGCGCGGCGCTCGCCGAGCCGGTCGAAGGCGACCGCGCGGAAGTCGGGCGGCAGTCCGACGGGGTCGATCACGCACCGGGTCAGGTCGGTGACGTGCGCGAGCATCGGGCTGACGGCCCCGACCAGGGCGTTGGTGAGCACTGGGAAGGCGTGCCTGGCCGCCAGGTGCAGCAGGCCGGTGTAGCGGCCGCCGTCGGCGAGGAAGAGCGGCGCGGTCAGCCCGGCCCGCCATCCGTAGGGGGCCAGGTGGCGGCGGAAGTAACGTTCGGTGCCCGGCTGCGGCATGGGCACCGGACGCCGCCCGGCGATGGCCTCGCGGCAGGCGTCGAGCGCGGCGTACTCCTCGGCGGCGTCGCGGTCGATGCGGCGGTGGCCGTCGGAGACGACGCTGTGGTGGCGGCCGGTGGCGGGGTCGAAGGCGACGAACTCGTAGGCGTCGAGCGGGACGACCCGGCGCAGCGCCGCCATCGCCGCGTGCGCGCCGCCGCCGCCCGCGACCTCGTAGCCGACCTCGGCGAACGCCTGCAACTGGCGGACGCTCAAGGTGATCTCAGCCACGGCTCTTTTATATCATTTGCCATTCCTTGACCGGCTGTTGAAGATTTTCTTCACGGCCGCCCGCGGTGCTATCGTCGAGCGCATGCAGCGCGCACTCGTCACGACGACGCCGGACACGTTCCCGGCGCGCTGATTCCACGCATCCCGGGCGGACGCCCGGGAGCTGGTCGTTCGCCCTTTCCTCGCAAAGGACGATCATGAACGACCACCGCAGGCTCGGCCGCGAGCTCGGCATCTTCGGCACCGACCCGCTCATCGGCGCCGGCCTCCCCTACTGGCTGCCCGCCGGGGCGGCCGTGCGCAAGGCCGTGGAGGACTACGTCCACGAGCTCGAACGCCGCCACGGCTACCTCCACGTCAACTCCCCCGTGCTCGGCAAGCGCGAGCTGTACGAACGTTCCGGCCACTGGGCCCACTACGCCGAGGACATGTTCCCGCCCATGAACGTGGGCGGCGAGGAGTTCGTGCTGCGCCCCAGCCTGTGCCCGCACCACGCGCTGATCTACCGCTCGCGCGGGCGCAGCCACCGCGACCTGCCGCTGCGCGTGGCCGAGCTCGGCGGCATGTACCGCTCGGAGTTGTCCGGCGTGCTCGGCGGGCTGACCAGGGTACGGGCCATCCAGCTCAACGACGGTCACGTGTTCTGCGCGCCCGAGCAGGCCGCGGCCGAGGTGTCGGCGGCGCTCGACCTGATCGAGACCGCGCACGCCAGGCTCGGCATCGAGGCCGCCCGCTACCGGCTCTCACTGCGCGGCGAGGGCGGCAAGTACGTGGACGACCCCGCGATGTGGGCGCGTTCGGAGGCGATCCTGCGCGACGTGCTCAAGGAACGCGGCCGCGTCTACGACGAGGAACGCGGCGAGGGCGCCTTCTACGGCCCGAAGATCGACATCCAGATCGCCGACCCGGCGGGCCGCGAGAGCACCCTGTCGACCGTCCAGGTGGACCTCTACCAGCCCGAACGCTTCGACCTGTCGTACGCGGGCGGGCGGCGTCCCGTCATGGTCCACCGCAGCGTGGTCGGCGGGCTCGAACGCCTGGTCGCGCACCTGATCGAGGTGCACGGCGGCGCGTTCCCCGCGTGGCTGGCCCCCGTGCAGGCGGTCGTGCTGCCGCTGTCGGACGCCGAGCTGCCCGCGGCCGAGGACGTGCTGCGGCGGGCCGTGGCCGCCGGGCTGCGGGCCGAGCTCGCGCCCGCGGACCGGGGCAGCCTGGGCGCCAGGATCAGGGCCCACAGGCTGGTGCCGTACCAGCTCGTCGTGGGCCCGCGCGAGGTCGCGGACGGCGTGCCCTCGGTACGGCTGCGGGACGGCGGCCAGGCGGGCCCGGTGCTGGTCGAGCGGCTGGCGGAGGAATGCCGGCCACGGTTCTGAGCCCTCAGAGCCAGTCCTTCTTCTTGAACACCGCGTACAGCGCCACGGACGCCACCGCCACCAGCGCCGTCGAACCCCAGAACCCCCACAGCTCCCCGGACCCGGGGTAGGGCACGTTCTGGCCGTAGAAGCCGGTGATGGCGGTCGGCACCGCGATGATGGCGGCCCAGCTCGTCACCCGCTTCATGATGTCGTTGAGGCGGAAGCCCTGCTGGGCCAGCCGGGTCTCGCGGACGTTGGCCAGCATGTCGCGGATCGCCTCGACCCACTCGGCCGCGCGCAGGACGTGGTCGTAGACGTCCTCGTAGTAGGGCGTCATCACCGGGTCGGCCACGATCTCCTGGTCGCGGCGGAGCAGGGTGCCGAGCACCTCGCGCATCGGCATCGAGATCTTGCGCAGCCTGGCGGTGTTCTTGCGCAGCACGTACATGGCGCGCTGGAGTTCCCGCCCGGCGGGCGGCGTGTCGTCGAACAGCGACTCCTCCATGGCCTCGGCCTGCCCGTCGAGGTCCTGGACCAGCTCGAACTGGCTGTCCACGACGTAGTCGAGCAGACCGTGCAGCAGGAAGGAGACGCCGTGCGAGGCCAGACGGGAGGACGCGTCCCAGCGCCGGACCACCTCGTCGATGTCGAAGCAGGCGTTCTCGCGGACGGTCACCAGGGCGTTGGGGGTGACGAAGACGTTCACCTCGACGGGGACGAGGCGGCCCTCGTCGAGGTGGATGCCGTACACGGTGATGAACAGGTGGTTGTCGTAGACGTCCACCTTGGGGCGCTGGTGGTCGGTGAGCACGTCCTCGACGGCCAGTTCGTGCAGGCCGAGCTCCTCGCCGACCAGGTTGAGCTGTTCGGGGGTGGGCGAGCACAGGTCGAACCAGACGGTGGCCTCGGGGTCGCCGACGTGGTCGGAGACCTCCTCGACGGGGAAGCCCTCCTTTTCGAGGGCGCCGTTTCTGTAGAGACGGGTACGCACTAGGCGAGTCTGGCAAATCGCCGCGCGTCCCGCACGGCCGCTCCCCCCTGATCGTTGTTGAAGTACACGTGGACGTCGTGCCATCCGGCCTCCCGCACCCTCCTCGCCCAGCTCCTCAGCGCCGCGTCGCCGTAGGAGGGACGGGGGGCGGCCAGGCCCTCGTGCAGGCGTACGTATCCCCAGTCGGCGGTGCGCCACAGCGGCGTCAGCGGCCGGCCGAGCCGGTCGGTCCAGCACAGCGCGGCCCGCCGGGCGAGCAGCACCTCGCGCACCTCGCCGGTCCACCAGGAGTCGTGCCGGGGCTCCACCGCCACCCGTACGCCGTCGGGGAAGCAGCCGAGGCAGCGGTCCAGCCGGGCGGGGTCGGCCCGCAGCGTGGGCGGCAGTTGCAGCAGGATCGGGCCCAGCTTCTCCTTCAGCTCCCCCGCCGCCGCCATCAGCCGCGCGACCGGCTCCTCGGGCGCGGCCAGCCGTTTGATGTGGGTGAGGTACCTGCTGGCCTTGACCGCCATCACGAACCCGGCGGGCGTACGCTCCCGCCAGGCGGCGAACGTCTCGGGCGTGGGCAGGCGGTAGAAGGCGTTGTTGCTCTCGACCGTGGGGAACTCCGCCGCGTACGTCTCCAGCCACAACCGCTGCGGCACCCCGTCCGGGTAGAGCACGCCGCGCCAGTCCTTGTACTGCCACCCGGAGGTGCCCACCAGCCTCGCCACATCTGGGCTCCTACCCCGGGCCGGGTGCGTTACTGTCGCAGTCCCGGAAGCCGAGGAGGATCTTTCACGCGATGGGCGCCGACCATTTCCACGGCCACTCCCATGGTTCGGCGCCGCCTTCGCGCGGCGCGGTGCTGGCGAGCCTGGCCGTGCTGGTGCCGCTGGCGGTGGCGACGCTGGCCTGTCTGGTGTGGCTCTGGCCGTCGGGGCAGGCGGGGCAGGGAACGCCCGCCGGCCGGGAGGAGCGGGCGGCCGAGCGCGTCGAGGGCACGATCAGCTCGATCACGCTCAGGCGCTGCCCGGCCGTCCAGGCGGGGATGCCGGTGCCCGACCCGGCCACCTGCGGCAACGCGACGGTGACGGTCGGCTCGGGGCCCGACACCGGCAGGAACGTCACCCTGCGCCTGCCGGGCGGGCCGGGGGCGCAGCGGTTCGCGGTGGGCGACGACGTGTTGCTGCTGCGGGCCGGTGACGGCGCCTACCAGCTCTCCGACCACGACCGCTCGACGCCGTTGTGGCTGCTCGGGGGCGCGTTCGCGCTGGCGGTGATCGCCTTCGGCCGGTGGCGCGGGGTGACGGCGCTGGTGGGGCTGGCGGTGACGTTCGGGCTGCTGCTGACGTTCGTGATCCCGGCCGTCCTGGCGGGCGAGCCGCCCATGCTGGTGGCCGTCGTCGGCTCGGCCGCGATCATGCTGGCGGTGCTCTACCTCACCCACGGCTTCTCCCTGACCACGTCGATGGCCGTGCTCGGCACGCTGGCCAGCCTCGCGCTCACCGGGCTGCTGTCGTACGGGGCGCTCGGCCTGGCCCGGCTGAACGGCGTCACCGACGACAGCGCGCTGACCCTGGGCATGAGCCTGTCGATCGACACCCGGGGGCTGCTGCTGGCCAGCGTCATCATCGGGGCGCTCGGCGTGCTCGACGACGTCACGGTCACCCAGGCGGTCACGGTGAACGAGCTGGCCGCGGCCAACCCCTCCTACGGCTTCGCCCGTCTGTACCGGGCCGCGGGACGCATCGGGCGGGCGCACATCGCCTCGGTGATCAACACGATCATCCTGGCGTACGCGGGTGCGTCGCTGCCGCTGCTGCTGCTGTTCAGCATCGGCTCCCAGCCGCTCGGCGAGGTGCTGACCACGCCGGTCGTGGCCCAGGAGATCGTCCGCAGCGTCGTGGGCACCCTCGGGCTCATCGCCGCCGTGCCCATCACGACCGCGTTGTCGGCCCTGGTCGCCACCCGCCGGTCGCCGGGCGAGGGTCAGCCGACCTCGGCGCTGCCGTCCACGCGCAGCTTGCGGCGGGCGCGTTCGTAGAAGGTGGTGCCGAGCCGGACCACCTTCGCCGCCCCCGGCCAGGCGGTGACCGTGACGCTGTCGCCGGAGCACAGGTGGCCGACCACCCGGCCGTCCACCTCGACGGCGAGCCTGCCGCTGGTGGGCAGCACCTCCAGCGTCACCTCCTCGTCGGCGCCCAGCACCAGCGCCCGGTTGAAGGAGGAGTGGGCGGCGGCGGGCACCACGAGGATGGCCTCCACCCGGGGCGAGACGATCGGGCCGCCGGCCGAGAAGCTGTAGGCGGTGGAGCCGGTCGAGGTGGACACGATCACGGCGTCGGCCGACAGGCTCACGAACGAGCTGCCCGACGGCCTGACCGACACGGCCGCCAGCCCCTCGCCGGGGATGCGTACCAGCGCGATGTCGTTGAACGCCGTCACCGCGACCCCCGCGACCACGCTCTTGACCGCCATCCGGGGCTCGATCGTGTACTCGTGGCGGTCGATGGCCGACAACGTGCCGGCCAGCTCGTCGACGTCGATCTCGGCCAGGAACCCGAGCTTGCCCAGGTTGACCCCCAGGATGGGCGTGGGCCGACCGGCCAGCAGCCGCATGGTCCGCAGCATCGTGCCGTCGCCGCCGAGCCCGACCAGCAGGTCGGCCCGCTCGACGAGGGCGACGGCGTCGACCGGTACGGCGCTGCAGTCGATGCGCCCGACCTCCTCGGGCAGGCCGAGCACCGTGGCGCCCTTGTCCGCGGCCCACCGCAGGATGGTGTCGATCGCCTTCTTGGAGTCACGCTGGGGATGCAACACCAGCCCGACTGTCCCGATCATGCCCATGCGAACAGCCTAAACGGTACGGTTCCAGGACATCGGAGGCGGGCTCCGGCGGTGCGGCGGCTCCGCTAACGTCGGGGGCATGCGGCTTCATGTGGGATGCGCGATGTGGACGCACACACCGTGGAACGGACGTTTCCTGCCCCATCCGCTCCCGCCGGGAGAGCGCCTGCGCGCCTACTCGACCTGGTGCGACGCGGTCGAGGGCAACACCACGTTCTACGCGACCCCCGCCCGCGCCACGGTGGAGTCGTGGGCCCGGCAGATCGACCCCGACTTCCGTTTCGTGGTCAAGCTGCCCAAGTCCATCACCCACCACCACCGGCTGACCGGCGCCGAGCACGACCTCCACGCCTTCCTCGACGCCATCGAGCCGCTCGGGCCGCGCGCGCACGCCCTGTGGGTGCAGTTACCGTCCTCCTTCGGGCCCGCCGACGTCGGCACGCTGGCCGCCTTCCTGCGCCGCCTTCCCAGCTCCCACCGCTACGCCGTCGAGGTGCGCCACCGCGCCTTCTTCGACGAGGCGCGCCCGGCCGAGCTGCTGGAACGGGTGCTGGGCGCCGCCGGGGCCGAGTGGGTGCCGTTCGACACGGTGACGCTGTTCCGCAGCCCGCCGACCAGCGACGCCGAGCGCGACGCCTGGACGAAGAAGCCGCGGGTGCCGCGCCGTACCCGCGCGCTCACCGGTCATCCGATCGTGCGCTACCTGGGCCGCGACTCCGTCGAGGCCACGGTGGACGGCTGGCGGGAGTGGGTCGCCACGGTGGTGGGCTGGCTGCGCGAGGGCCGTTCGCCGACCGTGTTCATCCACACGCCCGACAACGCCGACGCGCTGACGCTGGCCCGCCGCTTCCACGACGAGGTACGCGCCCGGGTGCCCGAGCTGCGGCCGCTGCCCGAGCCGATGCCCGCCGAGCCCCCGACCCTGTTCTGAGCCCCGTTGCGCCCGGCGGGCTCACTCCCGCGCCGGCCGGTCGCGCAGGGTGTAGCGGATCGGCAGCTGCTTGAGCCCGCCCACGAACGTGGTGGCGACCCAGGCGGGCTCGCCGTCGAGCTCGACGTTCTCCAGCCGGGGCACCAGCTCGGCGAACAGGGCCCGGATCTCCATCCGGGCGAGCGCGGCCCCGAGGCAGAAGTGCACCCCCGACCCGAAGGCCATGTGCCGGTTGGGGTCGCGGCCCGCGTCGAACCGGAACGGCTCGGCGAACATCTCCTCGTCCCGGTTGGCCGACGGGTACGACAACAACACCGACTCGCCCTCCCCCACCGGCGTGCCGCGTACGTGCGTGTCGGCGGCGGCGGTGCGCATGAACTCCTTGACCGGGCTCACCCAGCGGATCATCTCCTCGGCCGCCAGGGGCAGCAGTCCGGGGTCGCGGCGCAGCCGCCGCAGCTCGCCGGGGTGCCTGATGAGCGCCTCCAGGCCGCCGGCGATGGTGGAGCTGGTGGTGTCGTGCCCGGCGGTGGCGATGATGACGTAGTAGGAGGCGGCGTCGAGGTCGCTCAGCGGGCGGCCGTCCACGCGGGCGTTGGCGATCTCCGAGGCGAGGTCGCCGGTGGGCCTGGCCCGGCGGGCGGCGGTCAGCTCGCGGAAGTAGGCCAGCAGGTCGGCCAGCACCGCGGTGTGGTCGCCGGCGGTGCCGCCGCGGCGCTTGTCGTCGTCGTCCTGGCCGAACAGCTCCTGGGTGAGCCGCAACATGCGCGGGAAGTCCGACTCGGGCAGGCCGAGCAGCGACAGGATGACGTAGAGCGGGTAGTGGACGGCGACCTGGCGGGCGAAGTCGCAGGCGCCGCCGTGGGCGGCCATGCCGTCGACGTAGCGGCGGGCCAGGTCGCGCACACGTACCTCAAGGGCGCGCATCGCCCGGGGGCGGAACCAGTCGGCGGCGACGGCGCGCACGACGCGGTGCTCGGGGTCGTCCATGTGGACGAGCGTCTTCAGTCCGGTGCCGCGCGCCCGCTGCTCGGCCAGGCGGGCGTCGATCTCGGCGCTCCTCAGCACCGGACGCGGGGCGCTCAGCCACAGCTCGTTGTTCCGCTCGATCTCCAGCACGTCGGCGTGCCGGGTGACGGCCCAGAAGGGGTTGTAGCCGGGCACCTCCACGCGGTGCACGGGCGACTCGCGGCGCAACAACGCCAGGGCCTCGTGGAGCCGGGTCTCGTCGGTGTACGCGGCGGGCGTGGCGAACACGTGCCCCGCCTCCTCGACGGACAGGGTCGCGGTCACGGGCGGGCCCTCCTCTCGATGCGGGGGTACGGCCAGGAGAGCCATTCCCCCGGGGCGAGCACGCCATTCGGCCCTCCGGCCGCGCCTCGAACGGGCAAGATCGGGTGAAGCGTACCCGGACCGAGTGGAGTGGACATGACGGCGACCGCCGAGTCACTACGGCAGGCCCCCAGGGAGGCGACCGTCCGCCTGATGGGCGTCGAGGAGGAGTACCTGGTCGTCGATCCGGTCACCCGCGCGGCGGCGCCGCGGGCGGCGGCCGTCGTCGGGCGGGCCGCGGCCTCCCTGGGCGAGCGGGTCTGCACGGAGATCACGCAGTTCCAGGTGGAGGCCAAGACGACCCCGTGCGCGAGCCGGGCCGAGCTGGACGCGGAGCTGCGGCGCATGCGCGAGGTCGTGGCCGCCGCCGCCGTCGAGGAGGGCCTGGCCGTGGTCGCCTCCGGCACGCCGGTCATCGGGGACGTCGTCCCGCCGCCCATCACCGAGCACCCCCGGTACGGGGTGGGCATCGAGAACTACCGCGCCCTCCACGACGAGCAGGCCATCTGCGCCGGCCACGTGCACATCCACGTGCCGGACCGGGAGCAGGCCGTGCTGGTCTGCAACCATGTGCGTCCCTGGCTGCCGGTGCTGCTCGCGCTCATGGCCAACTCGCCCTTCTGGTCCGGCCGCGACACCGGCTACGCGGGCTGGCGCATCCTGGCCTGGAGCAAGTGGCCGGTGGCCGGGCCGCCGCCGTACTTCGGCTCGCTGGAGCACTTCGAGCGTACGGTCGCGGCGCTCACCGCCAGTGGCGCGCTGGTCGATCCCGGGACGCTCTTCTGGGACGTGCGCCCGTCGGCCCGGCTGCCCACGGTGGAGGTGCGGGTGGGCGACGTGCCGGCCTCGACGCGGGAGTCGGTGTTCCTCGCGCTGGTGGTGCGGGCGCTGGTCACGGTGTCGCTGCGCAAGGTGGAGGACGGTGATCCGGGGCCCGAGCCGCCGGCGGAGCTGCTGCGCGTGGCCTACTGGCGGGCCGCCAGGGACGGGCTCGGCGGGTTCGGCGCCGATCCGTTCACGGGCGCGCCGCGGCCGGTCGCCGAGCTGGTGGAGGAGCTGCTCGACCACGTCGGGCCCGCGCTGGCCGCCGCCGGCGACCTGGAGGCGGCCGACACGGGGTGGCGGCTGCTGCGCGAGGGCGGGAGCGGCGCCGACCGCCAGCGGGCCGCGCACGCCCGGCGCGGCGCGCTCACCGACGTGGTCGACGACCTCGCCGCCCGCTTCACCTCCTGCGACTGAAGCCGGGCGTCGTCGCGTGCTTCTCTACGGCTGAAGCCGGGCGGCCAGCCACGTGCGCAGGGGGTCGGCGTGGCGGGCCGGGTGGCGCCAGCGGGCCTGGAGGTCCTCCAGGAGGTGCTGCTCGGCGACCTGCTCCCCGTGCCGCCAGGCCCGGACGACGGGATGCAGGAAGGCGCACTCGTCGGCCCGCTCGGGGGTGGGGTGGCGCTGGATGGCGAACACGTCGCCGCGGTCGCGGGGCCCCCAGCGCAGAGTCAGCGTGAAGCACAACTCCTCGCCGGCGAACCGCTCGCGGGCGTGGTCCTCCGGCAGGTCCTCGTAGTGCCGTACGACGCCGCCGGGCCCGACGACGTAGGCGTCGCACAGGTACTCGAACTGCGTCCACAACGCCGAGCTGTGGTTGACCCGGTCGAGCATGGACTCCGTCAGTGCCCCGGCCTCGGCCGGCAGCTCGCGTACGGGCAGCGGCCTGCCCTCGTAGCGTTCGAGGAGCAGGGCGGTCAGGGAGCGCAGGTTGTAGCGGAAGCCGTCGATGAACGCCGAGGAGGCCCGTTTGAAGTCGCGGGCCTGCATCAGGGTGCCGGCGAAGTAGAGGCCGTCGACGTCGGCCGACTGGAAGTCGGGGCGGATCGCCGGCATCCGGCCGCCGGGGGCCAGGGCCGGGCGGCAGGAGTCGCCGAACAGGCCGGTGTCCATGGTGAAGCCCGTGCAGCGCAGGACCGCGTCGTAGTCCAGCAGCGCCCGCTCACCGTCGGCCAGCGTGTACGTGATCGCGGCCTTGATCCCGCCGTCCTCGCGCCACAGGCGGTCCACCGTGCACTCCAGGACGCCGTGCAGGGTCTTGAACCAGTAGCTGTCCAGGAAGGCGCCGTACTGGCCGCGTACGTGGCCGGGGTGCTTGCTGGTCCAGGCCAGCCGTACGGGGCTCGGGCTGGCGAGGTGGATGACCGCGGCGTGCGGGAGCAACGCCTGCGCGGTCTCGAACGCCGAGTTGCCCTTGCCGATGATGAGGACGCGCTGGTCGGCGAAGTCCTCGCCGGCGATGGAGACGTCCTCGTAGCCGGTGGCCAGCTCGATGCCCGGGATGTCGGGGATGTGAGGGCCGCCCCAGCCGGTCGCCACGATCAGGCAGTCGGCGCGGAACACCTGGTCCCCGGCGTGGACGGCGAAGCGGCCGCCCTCCTCCTTCTCCACGCGCTCGACGGCCGTGGAGTAGCGCACGCGCAGCCCGTGGACGCGCTGGAAGTCGGCCAGGTAGCGGACCAGGCTGTCGGCGTGCGGGAAGTACTCCTGCGAGTAGTGCGGGAACATCACGTCGGGCTCGTCGTTGAGCAGGGAGTTCCAGTCCCAGCGGAGCTGGATCTCCCGGTCCTTCTCGCCGGTGTGCACCTTGTTCAGCGAGATGAGCCGCCGGTGGCGCGGGTAGCGGCGGAAGAAGCCGCCGGGCGCGTCCTCGCGTTCCAGCGTGACGTAGTCGGCCCCGGCTCGTTGCAGGAAGTAGCTGAGCTGCAGGCCGGCGGGGCCGGCGCCGATGATCAGGAACCGGTGGTCGTGTTCCTCCGCCGCCATCAGCCCTGCTGTCCCGGCGCCGGTGGGACGGTCGTGTAGCCGTGGGCGAGGATGCGCTGGGCGGCCAGGTCGTAGCCGGCCGGGTCGTCGGGCGCGTGCGTGCCCAGGCCGTCGACGTACCGGTTGAACATGCAGAACGCGGCCGCGATCAGTACGGTGTGGTGCAGTTCCCGGTCGGTGGCCCCCTCCGCCCTGGCCGCGGCCACGAGCTTGTCGGTGACGTCCCTGCCGCTGCGCTGGACGGCCGCGGCGATGGCGAGCAGGGCCCTGAGCTTGGGCGACACGGGCGCCGCGATGGGGTCGGCGCGGACCTGGTCCACCAGCGCCATGCCCTCGGGCAGTTGCGCGGCGGCGAACGCGGCGTGCGAAGCCGTGCAGAACCGGCACTCGTTGAGCCCCGACACGTAGGCCGCGATCAGCTCCCGCTCTCCGCGGCTCAGCGTGCTGTCGCCGCGGAGGAGGACCTCGGCCAGCGCGTTCATCGGCGCGGCCGTCTCCGGGCTGAACTGGAAAAGTCCGCGGATCCCTGGCTCGTCGGAATCGAGGGCAATATGGGGCATGCACGCTCCCAGCGATGCGGTTTTCTCCTAGTCTGCACACTCCCGCAAATTGCGCAAGATCCCGTTAAATGCGCCTCCTTCTTGTCTTCCCGCAACTGATCCGCGTAATGTCACGGACGCCACTTAAACCCCGTTTGTGACTGGGCGGTCGTCATGGATGAGCATCCCCACATCACCGTTGCCAGCAACACCTACGACGCCATTGCCAAGGGTGACCTGGAGGACCTTGGCCGGCTGCTCGCCGACGACGTGGTCTTCCACGTCCCCGGCCGCGGCCCGATGGCCCGCGACTACTCCGGCAAGGACGCGGTCCTCGGCTACCTGGCCGAGCTGCTGAAGGCCACCACCGGCACACTGCGCCTGGAGCCGGAGTCCTACCTCGTCGGCGACGACCAGATCGCCGCGGTCCTGCGGATCCGGGGCGAGCGGGACGGCCGCACGCTCGACGACCGCGGCATGCAGCTCTTCAGGATCGCCGACGGGAAGATCAGCGAGCGCTGGAGCTTCCCGCTCGACCCCTACTCGGTGGACGAGTTCTTCGGCTGACCGTCCGGCGCCGGACGGGGCCGCTCAGCCGGCCTCGTCCAGTGCCTCGTCGTTCCACACCTTGACGTATCCGCTGGTCAGGCGGGCCCTGTCGGCGTAGTGGCCGGGGTCGTCGGTGGCCAGCGTGGCCAGGCCGTCCACGTACCGGTTGTACATGCAGAAGGCCGCGGCGATCAGCACCGTGTCGTGGATCTCCAGGTCCGTGGCGCCCTCGGCCCTGGCCGCTCGTACGTGCTCGTCCCCGACCTCGCGTCCGCCGCGCTGCACGGCCGCGGCGATGGCGAGCAGGGCCTTGAGCTTGCCGGACAAGGGGGCCGTGCCCGGATCGGCGCAGGTCTGGTCGACCAGCGTCATGCCGTCCGGCACGCGTACGGCGGCGAAGGCCGCGTGAGTGTGGAAGCAGAACCGGCACCGGTTCAGCGACGACACGTACGCGGCGATCAGTTCGCGCTCGCCGCGGGACAGCGGGCTGTCCCCGCACAGCAGCACCTCCGAGAGGAGGGTCAGCGGTTCGGCCGCCTCCGGGCGATAGCGGAACAACCCCCGGATACCAGGCTCATCGGATATCAGCTGAATATGCGAACGCTTCCCGCCCGCGTGATTGACGAATTCACGCCGGTCCCCGTCGCGTGAGACCGTTTGTACCCCTGAATTTCCCATTCGGCCCTCCAACGTCCGTTTGCCTGCCTATGGGAACCAGTGTGCGGGTTCACCGCGCGGAGAATCCGGCCGGGAACGACCAGGAAGTTGCGTACCGGTGACCACTTGATGCCATCCGCGGCCCCGGCGCGCCGACAGCGCCCTCGACCAGCGATAACGGACAGTATGGATATCCTGGCTTACGGTAGCTGAAGCGGCACGATCCGGGGGCGGAGCATGAAGATCGGCATCATCGGCGCAGGGAACATCGGAGGCACGCTCACCCGGCGCCTGGCGGAGCTGGGGCACGAGGTGGCGGTGGCCAACTCGCGGGGCCCGCAGACGCTCGCCGGCCTGGCCGCCGAGACCGGCGCGACGCCCGTGACCGTCGAGGAGGCGCCCCAGGGCGCCGACCTGGTCGTCGTCACGATCCCGCAGGGCAAGGTGCCCCAGCTGCCCGACGACCTGTTCGGCGACGTCACCGAGGGCGTGACCGTCGTGGACACCGGCAACTACTACCCCCAGCGCGACGGCAGGATCGACGAGATCGAGGCCGGCATGCCGGAGAGCCGGTGGGTCGAGCAGCAGCTCGGGCATCCGGTGGTGAAGGCGTTCAACAACATCTACGCCGACCATCTCGGCAACGCGGGCCGCCCGTCCGGCGCGCCGGGGCGCATCGCCCTGCCCGTCGCCGCCGACGACGAGCGCGGCAAGAAGATCGTGATGGGGCTGGTCGACGCGCTCGGCTTCGACCCGGTCGACGCCGGCGGTCTGGACGAGTCCTGGCGACAGCAGCCGGGCTCGCCCGTCTACACCACCGACAAGGACGCGGAAGGCGTCAGGGAGGCCCTCGGCCAGGCCCGGCAGGAACGCACGCCGGAATGGCGGGCCTGAAGGGCGAGTCCTCAGCGCCAGTCCTCAAGCTCGGTCCTCAGGGCTGGGCGGTGCGCAGGAGCAGCACGGCGATGTCGTCGGCGCGGTGCTCGACGGCCGCCACGGGGCCGATCATCGACTCCGCCAGGTCGGTGAGCGGCTGCCGCGGTGACGGGGCGAACCCGGCGGCCAGGTCGCCGATCGCCTCGCCGATGTCGTGCCCGGGAATCTCGATGAGCCCGTCGGTGTAGAGGGCCAGCACCGAGCCGGGCGGCAGGGCGACCTGGGCGGTGACGTACTCGGTGTGCGGGTCGACGCCCAGCAGCAGGCCGGGCGCGGAGGCCACCACCCGGGCGGGCTCCCCCGGCCGGCGCAGCAGCGCCGGCGGGTGGCCCGCGCTGGCCACGCAGGCCATGCCCCGGGCCAGGTCGATGCTGATGTACAGGCAGCTCGTGAACCGGTCCGGGGCCAGCTCGGTCAGCAGGCGGTTGGTGTGCGCGAGCACCTCGCCGGGGTTGGCGCCCGCGGTGGCGTGCGCGTGGATGGCGGTACGCACCTGGCCCATGAGCGCGGCGGCGGTGACGTCGTGCCCCTGTACGTCGCCGATCACGGCGGCGGCCACCGTCTCCTCCAGGCGGATGAGGTCGTAGAAGTCGCCGCCGATGTCCATGCCGGGCGTGGCGGGCAGGTAGCGGGCGACCACCTCCAGCCCGGGGATGCCGGGCAGCGTGCGCGGCAGCAGGCTCGACTGCAACGACTGCGCGAACTGATGCTTGATGTCGTAGAGGCGGGCACGTTCGAACGCCTGGGCGATGAGCCCGCCGAGGGCCGTCAGGCTCGCCCGCTCGTCGGCGGTGAAGCGGTGGGGACGGTCGTAGGCCAGGATGCACATCCCGGCCGTCCGCCCGCCGGCGGTCAGCGGCAGGAACGCCCAGGCGGACATGCCGTCCGAGCGGATCGCGTCCGGGTAGGTCTCGCGCAGCTCGGCCCAGTCGCCGAAGAAGGCCGGCGCCCCGGCGGCCAGGAGGTGGGTGGGCGGCAGGCGCATGAGGGGCCGGCCGTCGTAGTCCTCGATCGCCTTCTTGCTGTATCCGCGCGAGGCGGCCACGCACATGCGGCCGGCCCTGGAGGTGAGGATGGCCAGGGCCTGTACGTGGTAGGCGGGCATCACGTGGTCGGCGACGAGGTTGATCACCTCCTGGGCGGTGACGGCCCGCGCGAGGGTCGTGGCCAGGTGCAGCATCTCGTGCAGCGCGACCAGGCGCGGCGGCCGGTCGGCGGCGGCGAGCCGGTCCGGCATGACCGGGCGGGGGTCGCGGGCCATCGTGCTCGGCGTGACGCGTACGGTAACGCCGGCGATGCCCGGATAGAGGTGGAAGGCCAGCCACTGGCCGCCCGGATTGCGGGTGGTGAAGTAGGTGACCTGCTGGCTGACCACGGCGGCGCGGTATCGGTCCTCGTAGGCGGGATCGGCCAGCCAGGGCAGCGCGTCCCAGGGCCGCTTCCCGATCAGCTCCCCGGCGTCGGCCCGCAGCAGGTCGGCCGCCGGGGCGGTGAGCAGGACGAGCCGGCCCTCGACGTCGAGCATGCAGTAGCCCTCCGGCAGCCGGTTGAGGCCGGCCAGCAGGAGGTCGTCGCCGACGGGCGGCTCCCTGGTCAGCACCCGCGGCTGGTGCCCCGGCGGCACCGGCCGGTTCCCCCGGGGGACGATCTCCGCCAGGTCCTCGCAGGTGGCGGTGAGGACGTCGAGCTGATGGCCGTCGGGCCGGCGGGCCGGGGCCGGCGGCCAGAGCAGCATGAGGGCCCCTCGTACCTCGCCCCCGTGGTCGATGAGGGGCGCGACGGCCATGGCGAACCCGTACGGGAAGGCGAGCGCCACGAGCGGGAACTCGCGGGCCATGGCCTCCCGGTCGGGCAGCCACACCAGCCGCCGCTGCCGCACCGCCATCGCGATCGGCGACTGGTCGGTCGTCCTGATCAGGACCCACGAGCGCGAGAAGGGCTCGGGGAGCCCCGCCTCGGCCTCCATCATCAGCACACGCCCCTCCTCGGCCAGGAGGAAGAGCACGCACACGTGCGCCTGCGCGGTGACGGCCGCGCCGAGCAGCAGCCTGTCCACGCGGGCGCCGCCGTCCGCGGGGCCGGGAGGTGGCGGCGGATGGCGGGGAACATCTCCCATGAAATCAGGCTATGAAGGCGCCTTGTACGGACATATTTACTCTCCGTAATGGATGAGCAAATTGTTCCTTGACGCTTCAGCCCGATCGTCGGACCGCCGGTGGTCAGACCAGCGGGCCGAGGTAGGTGCCGCCCGAGACGTCGATGGTCTGGCCGGTCACCCACCGCGCCCGCGGACCGGCCAGGAACCCGACCACGTCGGCGACGTCCTCGGGCTCGCCGAGCCGGCCGAGCGCGGTCATGGACTCCAGCCCGGCGACCACCTCGGGGATGGAGGTGTAGCCCGCCGTCATGTCGGTGCGTACGGCGCCGGGCGCCACGGTGTTCACGGTGATGCCGCGCCGGCCCAGTTCGTTGGCCAGCGTCGGGGCCATCGACTCCAGCGCCGCCTTGCTGATCGTGTAGCCGATCTGCGTGGTGACCGCGAACCGGCTGGCCGTCGAGCCCATGTTGATGATGCGGCCGCCGTCGTTCAGCAGCGGCAGCGCGCGCTGGATCACGAAGAACGGCGTGGTGACGTTGATCGACATCACCCGTTCGAACTCCTCCTGCGTCAGGTGCGCGACCGGGCTGGTCGAGGCGATGCCCGCGTTGTTGACCAGGATGTCCAGCCCGCGTCCGGCCAGTCCGGTGGTCAGGCCCTCGAACAGCCGGTCCACCGCGCCGTCCGTGCCGAACCTGGCCCGCACCGCGAACGCCTGGCCGCCGCCGTCCTCGATCAGGGCGACGGTCTGCTTGGCCGCCTCGTCGTCGCCGCCGTAGTGGACGGCCACCAGCGCCCCTTCGGCGGCGAGCAGCAGCTCCACCGCGCGGCCGATCCCCCGCGAGCCACCCGTCACCAGCGCCGTCCTGCCGTTCAGCATGCTCATTGTTCCGCTCCCCACCTGTGTGGCCTCTGCTCCGCGGTCGCGGAGACGGGTCAACAGTGGCGGGGGCCGCTCACCGCGCTCTCACCGGCGGCTCACCGGCCAGGGGGACGCTAGCTGACCGCGGGTGAGGAGTCGCCGCCCTCCCAGGGGCGCAGATGGGCGGCCAGGGGCAGGCGCATGCTCAGCCGCAGCCTGCTGCCTCCCTGCGGATGGTCGAGGCCGACCTCGTCGCACAGGTGGTGGATCAGCCACAGGCCGAGGTGCCGGGCCGAGGCCCCGGTACGGGTGAGGCGGGCGTCGGCCAGATGTTCGGGCCGCAGGCGGCCGGCGGCGTCGCAGACCTCGACCGTCAGGACGGCGGCGTCGGTGTAGGCGGTGACCGTGCCGCGGGCGCCGCCGTGCTCCAGGACGTTCGCGGCGGCCTCGTTGACGGCGAGCACCAGATGGTCGAGCCGCGTGCCGGACAGGCCCGCGTGGCGGGCGTAGACGCGGACCAGATCGCGGGTCAGCGCCAGATTGTTGGTGATGGTGCACCGCAGGTGGAAGGGTACGTGCATGCGCTGTCCCTACCTCGTACGGGGACGACGGCCGCGTAAAGCGCGCGAGCCGGGGCAGGGGGTAAGGCGACCGAGTAAACGAGCCGAGCCGGGCGCGCAGTGGGCGCACCCGATCAGATCACCGGCGGCCCCTGCCGCGGTGGCCTGACCGGTGACCGGCGGGGAAGGTTGATCGCCCGACATCTGTGTCTCCCCTCTGCCCGATGTGCCGACGCTGGACGGAAGCGCGGCGCGCCGGGCGCTCTTGTTTTCCGGCGATCTGTCAGGGACGCCCGTGCCCTCCCAATGACCGGTACGCGGCGTGGCTCGGCTCTCCCCTGAGACGACCGCATTGGTGTGAGAAACATGACCGACCGAACCGGCGGCCCTGCCGATGTGCTGCCCATGGTGCACCCCTTCGGCCTGCGCGTACGCGGCGAGCTCGACCACCATGGACGCCCCGCGCTGGCCCGGGCGCTGGCCTGGGCGTTACGCATCGGCGAGGCCGACATCCATCTGGACCTGTCCGAGCTTACCTTCATCGACGCCGGCGGGCTGCGGCTGATCATCGGGACGGCGACCGACCTGCCGCCGCCCCGCAGGCTGGTGCTCCAGCACGCCCCGGCCTCCGTGCGCGAACTGCTCGCGCTGCTCGGATGGCATCTGGGCCCCGGCCATCACCTGTATCCGGTGGCCGGCGAGTCACATCCGCACGGGCCCGACCCGGCGCCCTCGCCACCGTCCTGACGGCTCCTGAGGGGTCCTGACAGGTCAGCACGGCCAGCCGCGTGGCCTGGCTCTGGTCCTGGTCACGGCCCGGTCTGCGGCCTGGCCGGTGGCGTCGGCCGGGTCGGCGTCCGGCGGGAACAGGTGTGTCAGCCGGGTGAGGGTGAGCAGCCGCGCCAGCGGCCCGTGCACGCCCACCAGGCGGACCGTGCCGCCGCGCCGCTCGGCCTGCCGCCGGCCCACGACGAGGGCCCACAGGCCGCACGAGTCGCAGAAGTCCAGGTCGGTGACGTCGATCACGACCTTGGGACGGTCCGTCTCCAGGAGCCTCGCGAGGGTCCGGTCCAGCTGCATCCTGGTCACGCGGTCGAGCTCGCCGTCGAGGTGCACGACGTGACAGCCCGGCAGACGTTGGACGTTGATCGCTAACTCTGTCATGAGGGGATTCCAGAGCTCGGCGCCGCCCTGCCCACGTCCGGCACATCGACGGCGATATCGGACATCGCCCGTCCCTACCCCGCGACGACGCCCTTGTTCCTCCGTACGTCCGGGGTAAGCACGATGTGACCCCGCGGCGACATCTGGCGGTCGCTCAGGACCGGGGGGCGTGGAAGGCGATCTCGGGGTTGTCCGGCGTGGGCCCGTCGAGCAGCGGCCGCCTGCGGTCCTTGAGCTGCCGGTCGAAGAAGGCGGCGAGGTAGAGGCGGGTGAGCCCCAGGGAACGCCCCGGCGTCAGCATGCCCTCCCCCTGCCTGCCGAGTGCCTCCTGGATGACGGACAGGTCGGTGAAGCTCCCGTGGTTCGTACGGTCCATGGTCAGCCAGCGCTTCCAGCCGGTCATCCCGGACCAGCCCCGGTCCCACGTGTCGTCCTTGCCGGGGACGTGGTCGGCCTTGCTGCCCAGCAGCAGGAACGGACGGTCGAGCGTGACCTCCGGGTGGAAGGTGCCGTCCAGGTTCGCCCCCGCGCGTACGCGGCGGTCGGCGGCCATCGTGGCGGCGGCGGCGTCCCCGCCGAGGCTGTGGCCGGCCATGCCGATCCGGCGGGGGTCGATCAGGCGGGACCTCTTCCAGGCCGGGTGGCGGCCGGTCAGCTCGTCGATGACGAAGGAGACGTCCTTGGCGCGGCTGCGGGTGATGGTCGCCTGCCCGCCTTCCGGCGGTTTGGGCTGGTCGCACAGCGGGGCGCAGGTGATGGTCCGGCCGTCGGGGAAGGTCGTGCCGGAGGACTCGTAGGCGTGGTCGACCAGCGCGATGACGTAGCCGCGGCTGGCCAGGTCCTCGGCCAGGAAGGTGAGGCTGGCGCGGGGCAGGCCGAAACCGGGCGAGAGCACGATCAGCGGGAAGCGGCCCCGGCCGGTGGGGGCGTCCTCGCGGGCGTGCGTACGGATGGTGCTGACCAGCTCGGGCGGGACGTCGGCGCCGGGGGCCTTGCGCTGGAGCAGGGAGGCGGCCTCCGCGGTGGTCATGTAGGGGGCGGGGGCGCCGGTGGCCGAGCGGGCGGGGTAGTACATCGAGACCATCAGGCGGCGCGGGCCGCTCTCGGGCACCCAGGGGTCGGTGCGGGTCTTGTCGACCAGGTACAGGACGTCGCGGCCGACCGGCGCCGCGCCGGTCGGGCGGGGCAGCTCCAGCCGCCCGGCCGCGGGGCGCCCGGTGGCGGAGGCGGCGGGCGTCGGGGTGGCCGCGGCCGTGCTGGCGCCGGCCGTGGTGCAGGCGGGGATGGTCAGGGCGAGGCAGGCCGCCGTCAGCGGGACTGCGAGCAGGCGGGTGCGCTTGGTCATGGAGGTTCCTCTCATCGGTACGGTCACACGTCGCGGCGGCGTACGGCCACCAGGGTCAGGACGGCGGCGGCCAGCGGCCACGACGCGAACACCGCCCACGAGCCGGCCACCGTGGGCAGCGCCGGATCCTCGCGCAGCACCGGCAGGCCCAGGCACGTACGCCAGACGTAGAAGGGGACCAGGGCGTACAGGTCGTTGAGCCACTGGTGGACGGTCGGGCGGAAGAACGTCGGCACGACGACCAGCACCGCGCAGACGGTGACGACGGCGGCGGCGGTGTGCCGTACCAGGGCGCCGACGCCCATGCCGACCAGGGCCGACACCGGCGCGAGCAGCGCGTTGGCGGCCACGACCCGCAACACCGCCGGGTCGCCCGCGGCAACGGTCACGCCGCGGCCCGCCAGGATGGCCTGGCTGACGCCGAAGGCGGCGGCCGAGACCAGCGCGCCGGCCGCGAGCATGACGGCGCCCACGACGGTCAGCCGCGCGGCCACGACACGATGGCGGGCCGGGACGGCGATGAAGGTGGTGCGGATCAGGCCGGTGGCGTACTCGCCGACGATCGTCAGCGCGCCCACGCTGCCCGCGCCGATCATGAGCATGGTGCCGGTCAGGCCGCTGAACGCCTCGGTCAGCGGGGTGATCCTGGCCCTGTCCATCGGAGGGAGGTCGGGCCAGGCGTTGTAGTCCTCCAGGCTGCGCTGGACCGCGACGGCCACGATCGCCAGCGCGCCCAGGACGAGCAGCCGGGAGGTCGAGCGGAGGGACCAGAGCTTGATCCATTCGGCGACGAGCAGGTCGCGGAACCGGGCGCGCGTCATCCCGCCTCCCCCGTCGACACGCCGACGCGCACACCTTCCGCGTCCTCCGGAGTGGCGCGGTAGTCGGCATGGGCCGCGGTCAGGCGCATGAACGCCTGCTCCAGCGAGCCCGTGCGCGGCGCGAGTTCCCGGAGCTGGATGTGCCGTTCGTGGGCGAGCCGGCCCACGTCGGCGGCGCTCAGCCCGGTGACGGTGAGCGCGTCGCCGCCGTCCCGCCCTACGGCCGCGCCCTCCTGGGTGAGGACGGCGGCCAGCTCGGCGGGGTCGGCCGTACGCACCGAGACGGACGCGCCGCCGCCGCGCGCCGCGAACTCGGCCAGGCTCTCGTCGGCGATCAGCTCACCGCGCCCGATGACGACGAGCCGGTCGGCCGTGTGCTCCATCTCGCTCATCAGATGGCTGGAGACCAGCACGGTACGCCCCTCCCCGGCCAGCCGCCGGAACAGCCCGCGCACCCACCGCACGCCCTCCGGGTCCAGCCCGTTGACCGGCTCGTCGAACAGCAACACCGGCGGATCCCCCAGCAGCGCGGCGGCGATGCCCAGCCGTTGCCGCATGCCCAAGGAGAACCCGCCGACGCGGCGCCGGGCCGCCTCCGCCAGCCCCACCTCCGAAAGCACCTCGCCCACCCGTCCGCGCGGCAGCCCGTTGCCGGCGGCCAGCGCGGACAGGTGCGCCCGGGCGGTGCGCCCGGGGTGGGCGTCGCCGGCGTCGAGCAGCGCGCCGACGTGCCGCAGCCCGGCGCCGTGGCGCGTGAAGGGGACGCCGCCGACGGTGGCGCTGCCGCTGCTGGGACGGTTCAGCCCGAGGATCATGCGCATCGTGGTGCTCTTGCCGGCGCCGTTCGGGCCGAGGAAGCCGGTGACGTGGCCGGGCCGTACCGTGAACGTCAGGCCGTTCACGGCGGTCACGTCGCCGTAGCGTTTGGTCAGTGCGTTGACTTCGATCACCCGTCCAACGCTGTCGTGGCGGGGGCGGGCGGCACATCTGGCCGCGGGCCCGTTTCCGGCGCGGCGGGGTGGCCCGCGGGCATAGGCCCGCAGGCCGATGCCCGCCGCGAGCGGCCTTGACTACGATCTGCGGAATGCGCCACGAAACGCCCGAACCGCCCCTGACGCAGCGGCTGCCGCGCGGGGTGCGGACCGCGCTGGCCTGGTGCGCCGTCGCCGCGGGCCTCCCGCTGCTGTACGCCGCCACGATGGCCGACGGCGAGTCCCTGCTGCCGGTGGGCGGGGCGCACGCGGCGTTCGCCGTCGCCATGGCGGTCCCCCTGGTGTGGGCCAGGCGGTGGCCGGTCGCGGTGCTGGCGGTGCTGCTGGCCGAGACGGTCGCGGCCGTGGCGCTGGGCCAGCCGCACGAGCGGGCCTGGCCCCTCCTCCCGGCCGCCGACCTCGTCCTCTGCCTGCTCACCACCACCCGGACCCGCCTGATCAGACCTCCGGGAACGGCCGCCACGCGGACGGCGCGTACCCGCCTGGCCGAGGCCACCAGGACGGCACCCGCCGGTCTGGTCGCGGCGGTGGTGACGCTGGTCGTCCAGGAGGCCGCCTGGACCGCTGCCCTGCTGTCCCAGGGCCTGAGCGTCCTCGCACCGGGGTTCCTCGCGGTGTCGGTACTGCTCGGCCTGGGCGTACTCGCCGCCTGGACCGCGGGCACGGCCCTGCGCCAGCGGCGCGAGTACGGCGCCGCGCTGCGCGCCCATGACGCCCGGCAGGCCGTCACCGCCGAACGGCTGCGCATCTCCCGCGACCTGCACGACACGGTCGCCCATAGCATCGGCGTCATCGCCATCCAGGCGGGGGCGGGCGCCCGGGTGATCGGGAGCCGTCCCGAGCAGGCGCGCGAGGCGCTGACCGCGATCGAGGAGACCAGCAGGCAGACCCTCCGAGGACTACGCGACATGCTGGGCCTCCTCCGCGAACCGCCCCCTGCCGGCGACCCCGGACCGGGGGCCGCTGGGCCAGGAGCGGCAGCGCTCCTGACCGGACTGGGGGACCTGGACGGGCCGGGGGACCCGGACGGGCTCGGGGATCTGGACCGGACGGCCGGGACGGTCAGGGCGGCCGGTGTCGGGGTGGAGGTGTTGCGCCGGGGCCGTCCGCGCCCGCTGCCCGCCACCGTGGGCCGGTGCGCGTTCCGCATCGTCCAGGAGTCGCTGACAAACGTCGTACGCCACGCGGGCGCCCGCCACTGCCGGGTCGTCCTCGACTACGGCGACGCGGACCTGCGCATCGAGGTGACGGACGACGGCACCCCCACCGGCACCGGCACCACCGGGTACGGGATCATCGGCATGCGGGAGCGGGCCGCGCTGCTGGTCGGCGACCTCACCGCCGGACCATGTCCCGAGGGCGGGTTCCGTGTCGCCGCCACACTCCCCCTCCCCCTCCCCGCCGAGCGACTGGAGGCACGATGACCGTCCGTGTGCTGCTCGCCGACGACCAGCCGCTCATCCGCGCCGGCCTCCGCATGGTCGTCGAGGGCACGCCCGGCGTCGAGATCGCCGGAGAGGCCGGTACGGGCGCCCAGGCGGTCCGGCTCGTCCGGGAACTGCGCCCCGACGTCGTGGTCATGGACATCCGCATGCCCGGCATGGACGGCATCGAGGCCACCCAGGCCATCACGGCCGAGTCCGCGGACACCCGGGTGATCATGCTGACCACGTTCGACGACGACGCCAACGTCTACGCCTCCTTGCGGGCCGGGGCCAGCGGGTTCCTGGTCAAGGACATGGCGCTGGAGGACATCCTGACCGCCGTGCACGTCGTGGCGGCGGGCGACGCGCTGATCGCGCCCAGCGTCACCCGCCGTCTCATCGCCGACTTCGCGGGGTCGGCCCGTTCGGCCGGGGCCGGTCCACCGCCGCGCGAGCCGACCGGCGTGACCGTACGCGAGCGTGAGGTCCTGACGCTGGTCGGAGGCGGCCTGTCGAACGCCGAGATCGCCGCCGAACTCCACATCAGCCCCGGCACCGCCAAGGCCCACGTGGCGAGCCTGCTCGCCAAGCTGTCCGCCCGCGACCGGGTCCAGCTCGTCATCGCCGCCTACGACGCCGGCCTGGTCTCACCACGCGCCACGAACGGCTGATCGCGCGCGCGGGAGCCTTCGCCGACGTATAGTCAGTTGGGTGACTGACTCAACGAGGACACGGGCCCGGGGGGCCGACAAGCGGCGCAGGCTGATGGCCGCCGCTGCCCAGGTCCTGCACGAGCAGGGCGTGGAGCGGACGACCATCGCCGACATCGCCAAGGCCGCCGGCGTGCCCGTGGGGAACGTGTACTACTACTTCAAGACCAAGGACGAACTGGTCCTGGCCGCGTTGTCCGAGCACGCCGGGCACCTCGCCGAGCTGACGGCCGAGCTCGACCGGCTGCCCGACCCGCGGGCCCGCCTCAAGGCCATGGTCGAGGCGTGGGTGAGCCGGCGCGACGTCGCCGCCCGCTATGGCTGCCCCACCGGCACCCTCGCCGTCGAGCTCGACAAGCGCGCCGAGGGCGGCCTCGACGTCGAGGCGGGCCGGGTCGTCCGGCTGCTCCTCGACTGGTCCGAACGCCAGTTCCGCGAACTCGGCCTGCCGGACGCCGACGACCTCGCGCTCACCTTCGTGGGCGCGTACCAGGGGATGTCGTTGCTGGCCAGCGCCCTGCGGGAGCCGGAGATCATGAGCCGCCAGGGAACACGCCTGACCCGCTGGCTCGACTCCCTCGGCGACGCCCCCGCCTGAGGCCGGTACGAGAGGTCCCCCGAGGACCTGGGCAAAGAGCCCGGCCGGTCCGGCGTGTCGGGGACGCGCGCCGGGACGGCTGCCCCGATCCTTGCTGAAGGCGGGGCAAAGAGGGTGCTCATGGACTTTGCGCGGATCGTGGAGGCGGTCGGCCAGGCGGTCGATCTCGTGGGCGTGGCGATCATCGTGCTCGGCGCGCTGACGGCCACTGTGCTCTTCGTGCAGCGGCTGCGCGAGGGGGGAACGCCGCAGGAGGTCTACCGCTCGTACCGGCAGGGGCTCGGGCGGGCGATCCTGCTGGGGCTGGAACTCCTGGTGGCCGGGGACATCATCCGTACCGTGGCGGTCGCGCCGACGTTCACGAGCGTCGGCGTGCTCGCCCTCATCGTGCTCGTACGGACCTTCCTCAGCTTCTCGCTGGAGGTCGAGCTGGAGAACCGCCTGCCCTGGCAGGCGCGGCGCGGCGGCGACGCCGCGGGCTGAGCCCGCGCCGCCCGAAGGGCCGAACGCCACGGGCGGCGCGGGCCGGGGTCACTTGAGCACGCAGGGCCGCCCGCTCGCGTCCCTGCCGCTGGACTCCCTGAGGTTCACCGCCGAACCGCGCGGCACGGTCGCCCCCGCGCCGGGGCTGCTGAACAGCACGGTCCCGAAGACGTCGACGCAGGTGTTGTCGAACGTGACCGAGCCCACCGTCAGGCCCGCGCCGGCGATGGCGTTCCGCGCGCCGCCGTCGCCGAAACCCTGCACGTTCGGCACGGTGGTGAGGTCGCACTGCACCCGGAACAGCTCCCACGCCCGCGCCTGGGTCGCGTCGCTGTGCACCACGTCGGTGGTCCGGTTGCCGCCGCCCACGGCGGTCAGGAAGTGGCCGTCGACCGTCTGGATCGCGAACCCGTCGCCGCCCTGGCGTACCAGCGCGAACTTCTCCCACGCCCGCAGGAGCGTGGCGTCGGAGTGGAGGACGTCGGTCTGCAGGCCGCCGCCGTTCACGGCGGTGAGGTAGTTGCCGGTCAGCGTCTTGATGCCGACGTGCACGCCGTCGCCGGCGTCCACGAGTGTGAACCGCTCCCACGAGCGGGCCACGGTGGCGTCGCTGTGGATCACGTCGGTCGTCCGGCCTCCGCCGCCCACCGCCGTCAGGTAGTTCCCGGTGTTGACCGTCTGGAACGTACAGGTGGTGGGGGTGGCGAACGGCGGCGCGGCCCACGCGGGCCCGCTCAGCGCCGCCATGCCCGCGGCGGCCAGCGCCAGCCCGGCGACCGTACCCAGCGCTCGTCTGAGGTTCATGTGTCTCTCCCTGCTTCCGGCTCCTCGGTCGGAGTCCTCGTCCTGAGGGCGTTCCAGACCGTGCCGCCCCCGTTCCACCGGCGAGTGGTACGGGGGCGGGAGCGGGGAGAGAGCGCGGCGTCTACCTCCGGCAGACCTTGGCGTCCCGGATGTCGACCGGCAGGACGGGCTTGCCGTCCAGGGGCGGCGTGGGGCCGTCGGGCTCCGGCTGGATGCCTCCGGCGGCGATACGGTCGAGCGCGGCGAGCCCGGAGGCGTCCACCGTGCCGAAGACCGTGTAGTTGGGCGGCAGGCCGGAATCACCGTAGACCAGGAAGAACTGGCTGCCGTTGGTGTCGGGCCCGGCGTTCGCCATGGCCAGCACACCGCGCGCGTACGTCTTGCGCGTCCCGGTCGGGTCGCCCGGCCACGGCGGCAGGTCGGTGGGCAGCTCGTCCTTGTACCGGTAGCCCGGCCCGCCCTCGCCGGTGAAGCTGGGGTCGCCGCACTGCAGCACCTTCAGCCGGTCGTACGCGGTGAGCCGGTGGCAGGACGTGACGTCGTAGAACCGGTGGCGGATCAGGTGCACGAAGCTCTGCACCGTGCACGGCGCCTTGGCCGCGTCGAGGGCGAGCCCGATGTCGCCGTGGTTGGTCCTGAGCACCGCCGAGACCGGGCGGGTGGGGGTGCGGCGCGGGTCCGGCGGCAGCGGCACCTTGCGCACGGCCGGGTCGTCGGGGGTCTCGGTGTACGCGCACGGCCCCTTGGTCGTCCTCGGCGGCCGTTCCAGGGCCGTCGCGGAGGCCGGCATCGCGACGGCCGCGACCAGCGCGCCCGTCGTGACGGCGGATAACGCGGCGCGGGCCGCGAGTCGTACCAACGCTCTGCCGGACATCGTGTCCTCCACTGCGTGATGATCGCCGGGCTTCCTGTGGTCTAGTCGATCTGACCGGCCCAGTCAAGACCAAGGACCGCACGACTCCGGCGCCGCCGTTCTGCAACTTCCGCGGCAGTCGAAGTCCAACCCCGGGTTGATGCGCCGGGGGCGCCGCCGGGGTTAGCGTGACGGGTGCACTTCACCGCCTCATCCCTCGTCCGGCGGGTATTCGCGGTTCACCCCCTGCTGCTCGACGGCGCCCTGGCCCTGACCCTGGTCGTCGGCACCTGGCTGTGGGAGGCGTTCGAACCGGGCCGGGGCCGCCCCGGCGACGCCCTGTCGATGGCCCTGACCCTGCTGGTCAACGCGCCTCTGGCGCTGCGCAGGATGGCGCCGGTGGCCGTCCTGATGGCCTCAGTGGGCACGTCGCTGGTCTACCACGCGCTGGGCTACCACCTCGGGCTCAACAGCATCGGCCCGCTGGTGGCCCTCTACTCGGTGGCCGCCCACCGGTCGTGGGTGTGGTGCGCGATCGGCGCGGCGCTGGTCGTCACCGAATGGACCTACGCCTCCAGCCAGCAGCCGGGCATCGCCGTATGGTCGGCCACGGCGCAGTCGCTGGTGGTGGGGGCCTGGGCGGTGGGGGCCGGCACCAGCGTACGGCTGCTGTCGGAGCGTACCGGGCAGTTGGCCGACCTCGCCGCGCAACTCCACCGGGAGCAGGACGCGGCCGCCCATCGGGCCGTCACCCGCGAACGAGTGCGCATCGCCCGCGAGCTGCACGACGTCGTCGCACACCACATGTCGGTCATCTCCGTACAGGCCGGGCTCGGCCGCTACGTGGCGCTGACCGACCCGACCACCGCGCACGCCACGCTCGGCGTCATCGCCGACACCAGCCACGAGGCCCTGACCGAGATGCGCCGCATGTTGTCGATCCTGCGCATCGAGGCCCACGACGACGACGAGGGCCTCTACGCCACCACCCCCGGCCTGCTCGGCCTCGACCCGCTCGTCGAACGCATGCGCGGCGCCGGCCTGGCCACCGAGGTCACCGTGGAGGGGCGGGCCAGGCCGCTGCCACCCGGCCTCGACCTGTGCGCCTACCGCATCGTCCAGGAATCACTCACGAACGTGCTCAAACACGCCACCCCCGGCCGCGTCGACATCCACATCGGCTACGGCGCCAACACGCTGACCTTACGTGTCAGCAACGACGGCACGACCGCCGACGGGCACCACCCCGGCCCGGCGGGCCACGGGTTGATCGGCATGACTGAACGTGTCAGGCTCTACCAGGGTTCGATCACCGCCGGGCCGCTGCCGCAAGGCGGGTTCGAGGTGCTGGCGACCTTCCCGCTCTCCTCACCCGCCGAGGATGATCGGCCGCCGTGACGACCGTGAAGCAGGTGCATGATCAAAGTTCTCGTGGTCGACGACCAGGTGCTCATCCGCGCCGGTCTGGCCGCGCTCCTTCGCGCCGCGGGCCTGGAGGTGGTGGGCGAGGCAGCCGACGGCGAGGAGGCCGTACGCCTGGCCGTCACGCTCCGCCCCGACGTCATCCTGATGGACATCAGGATGCCCGGCATCAGCGGCCTGACCGCGACCGAACGCATTCTCGCCGCCGCACCCGACCCGCCGCCGAAGGTGCTCATCCTGACCACGTTCGACCTCGACGAATACGTCTACAACGCGCTGCGCCTGGGCGCCGGCGGCTTCCTGCTCAAGGACACGCCGCCCGAGCGCCTGATCGCCGCCATCCACACGGTCGCGGCGGGCGACATCCTGCTGGCCCCGGCCGCGGCGCGCCGCCTGATCGAGGCGTTCACCGAGCCGCCCGCCCCGCTCCCCTCCCCCTCCCTCGACCGGCTCACCGGACGCGAGACGGAGGTGCTGCGGCTGGTCGGGCACGCGCTGTCCAACAAGGAGATCGCCGAACGGCTGTCGGTGAGCGAGGGCACGGTCAAGACCCACCTCAACCGGCTGATGGCCAAGCTGGGGCTGAGCAGCCGCGCGCAGGTGGTGGTGGTCTCGTACGACGCCGGCCTCGTAAGACCCGGCCACTCCCATCCCACCGCCACCCCACCCCCCGACCCCGGCCCCACCCCCTCCTGACCCAGCCCCCCAGAACGCGCGCCGCCCCACTTCGCTTGTCCCGCAACTGCGCCTCGTGCTTGTGCGTCGCGGCCGTTGGCGGGTCCGTTCGTACGCCGGGTCGAAGCGCGGCATGTACGGGTGCTCTCGCGACGCTTGGCGGCGGCGATCACCCTGGCCTGGCGCTCGGCCCGCGACTCCAGCTCGTGTTCCGCGGCTGCCGCCAGGACCGCAGCTCGTGTTTCCGCGGCTGCCGCCAGGACCGCGAACCTGAAACGGCCCTCTTCGGTGGCGCCCAGGCCAACGTCCTCCGTCCAGTCGATGAGCAGAGCGCTCCCCTTCTTGGGGCGGGCAACGGCTTACCCCAATACGATCCATTTATGTGAGTGCGGACCAACCTCCTCAGGTGGAAGCGACCCCGGAGCGGATCACTGTGCTGCGCGGCGAGCTGCCGTGCCCGGGTGTCCGGATCGGCCGGGTCGCGGCGTACGAGTTCGACATCCCGGAAGGCATGTACGTTCGCCCGGACGCGGGACGCCGACAACGTGCCTTCCTGCTGCTGGACGAGTCGGTACAGCTCAACCAGCCGGTGGTGTTCAAACCGGAGCACGCCGGCTGGTGGTACATCGACCTGGTCGAGATCCGGGAGAGCGGCGACACGGTCCGCGTGACCGATCACTACGTCGACTTCATCGTCGGTCCTCCCGGACTTCCTTACCGGGTGCTGGATCTACACGAGTTGGGCGAGGCGCTGACGTCAGGCAAGCTCACCACGTCGCAGGTCGCGCACATCCTGGCCGCTACCCAAGCCTTCGCCGACAAGCACCTACAGGGCAAGGGACACCGAGGACAGCTGTGGCCGGACTTCCCACCGGCCGCGCTGGCGCCTGTACGCGAGATCGAGATTCCCGGCTTCTGACCGGCGACCGGCGAACCCTGGGTGCGCCGACGGGCATGACCCTTCGTGCAGGGGCTCGGCAACCTACAGCCGGCCAGCCGAGCGGAGACCGCCTACGGACGGGAGAGAAATGATCCTGCAAAGGGTGAGGGCCTCCGGCTCAGTGCAGATTGCGCCAGCAAGCACCGAACCAAAAGGCCCTCACGCCCAACCGTAACGCGCGATCGGCTCACCCCGTGTGCCTACGCTCAGATCCCTCGTAGCAGCTTTCCGTAACCGGCGCGCTTGCCTGATCCTCGAAGCCTGATATATCCAGATGTTTCCTGTCACCGGTCTCGCTCTGACATGCGGGACACCTGCCCCTCCAAGAGAAGACAGGGACGATGTGGGCCCGTACGGCCTCCGCCTGTGCAGCCTCTGCCCGTGCGGCCGGAACTGCCCTGAGGGGCCAACAGGTCTTGAACTTGCGCGGCCGTAGGCACCGCAACCTGGGCTCTCAGTCGGCTTGGGCCCAAGCCGGTTCACCCGGCGTCTTTCGACCCAAGGGGACGGATCTGCGTGGCACGGTGGCGCGATCAGTGAGTCGCCCATGCTCGCGTAGATGGACGTTCACATGGGGGGCGGCGGGGCACCTCGCCGAGGCCCTACGGTCCCAGACCGCGTACCCCGGACTACGTGGGGCCCAGGACGGCGCGGGGACCCGGACGACGCGGGGCCCGACAACTCGACCCCAGATGGCGCAGCTCCGGACAGTGCAGCTCCAGACGGTGCGGCTTCGGATTTTCGGCGGGCTGCTTGTTCGGTTCAGGGGTTGTGGGTCGCTGGGGTTTCTGTGGTTGTCAGCATTGGGTGTTTTGAGGCGGCATGGTTTGGTCGGTGAAGTAGCGGTTGATGAGGTCGCGGGCGCAGGGGTTGAAGCCGTAGAGGGTGTGGCCGGGGCCGTCGTGGCGGATGGTGGTGCTGCCGGGGACGGTGGCCAGGGCGCGTTGCACCGCGTCCGACTCGCCCCAGGCGCCCGCGCCCAGGATGGGCGGTACGCCCTTGGGGAGAGGGGCAGGCGGGTTGGTGACCGCTGCCGGCCAGCCGATGCAGGCGAGAGTCGCCGAGGCCAGCGTGTTGGCGGTGCCGGTCAGGGGGGCGATCTTGCGGAGGCGGGCGTCGGTGGTCGTCAGTTCTTTGAGGTTCGGGTAGCGCGGCCAGTCGAGGCATTCGGTGACGGGGGTGGACTGGTCCGGAAAGCGAAGGCCCTGGGCGGGGACGAAGTCGGAGGCGTCGCCCTTGTCGGCCTTGCGGATCGCCTTCGCCAGGGCGGGCCAGGACGGCGCTCCCTGGCGGGCCCTGAACAGGGCAAGGGACTGCAGGTCGCGGGTGTCGTATGCCACGTTGGCCGTCGTCGTCGGGATGGGCATGCGGCGGGCACGGTCGATGAGTTTGCGCCACAGGCCGGGTGTGTCCTGGCAGTCATGGGTGGCGCACCAGGTGAAGAAGCGTCGCATGGCCTCGTCGTTGGACTTCGCCATCTCCTCCAGTTCGCGCGGCCAGTCGGCGGTGCTGTGGTTCCAGGTGCCGTCGAGGACCATCGTGCGGATCTGGCCGGGGAAGAGGCGGGCGTAGTCCTGGCCGTAGAAGCCCGCGTAGGAGGCGCCGTAGTAGTTGAGTTTCGCGCCGCCCAGGGCCTTCCTGATCGCTTCCATGTCTCTGGCCTGGTCGGCGGAGCTCATGTTGGCGAACAGTTCGGGGTCTTTGCGGCGGCAGGGCTCGGCGTAGCCGCGGTCGGTGTCGGACAGGCGGCCGAAGTCGGCTTCGTCCTGCGGGGCTTCAGGGATGGGGAGGCGGGTCCAGAGGCACGCGAGGCCGGTGCTCAGACCGCCGAACTGCTCGCCGTAGCCGCGGGTGTCCCAGGTGACGATGTCCATGCGCTCGCGTAGCCGGGTCCACCAGTCGGGGACGGATTCGGTGGTGGCTATGCCGGGGCCTCCGGGGCCGCCGTAGGAGACCAGTACGGAGCCTTCGGAGGTGCCGGTCGCGTTCAGTTTGCCCAGCTTCAGTGTGATCTTGCGGCCGTCGGGCTTCTGCCAGTCCACCGGGACCTGGAGGTCGGCGCACGCCATGCCGATCTTGTCGTTGGGGCAGGGCTGCCAGGTCAGGGAGGATTTGGCGGGTGGGGTCGGCAGGGTGGCCGAGGAGGCGAGGGTTCGGCTCTCGCCCGTGATCGCGGTCCTGTCTCCGATCGTTGTTGTGCGGGGGGTGGTGGCTGCGGCGGGGTGGCCGTACGTGACCAGCACAGCCGTCAGGACGACGGCGAGAGGTTTCAGCATGCGGTCATGATTGCGGCGCGGGGGTCGGGAGCGCGTCGGACCAGGGGTTGGTCTTGAGGAGGTGAAGTCCTACCACGGGTTGTCAGACCGTGGTCTGTCAGCGCCGCAGGCTTCCGGGGGGCTGGGTGGGGCGGCGGGGAAGGGGGTCGGCTCGCGGGTGCGCTAGCCTGCGGAGATGCGTCGGATCCTGGTGGCGGGCATCAGCGGGGCGGGCAAGTCCACCCTCGCGCGGGCCCTGAGCAGTCGTCTGTCCGTGCCCTACCACGAGATGGACGCCCTGTACTTCGCCGGTCCCGGCTGGGCGGTGGACGAGACGTTTCCCGCGCGGGTCGCCGAGATCGCCGGGAGCCCGGCGTGGATCTTCGATTCCTTCGGCTATCCGGAGGTGCGCGACCTGCTGTGGGAACGTGCCGACACCGTCGTCTGGCTCGACTATCCGCGCCGGGTCGTCATGCCGCGTATTCTGCGGCGTTCGTTGCGCAGGACGCTTCTGCGCGAACCGGTCTTCAACGGCAATCGGGAGACGGTCGCGGGATGGTTCCGGGGTGACCATCCGGCCTGGTGGGCGTGGTCGCAGCACGCGGCCCGGCGGGCGGAGATCCGGCGGCGTGCTCGCGACCCGCGTTTCGCTCCCTTGCGGGTGCTTCGCTTCAGCAGTACGTATTCGTCGGCGGTCTGGCTGCGGTCGCTCAGGCAGGTCTGAGTCGGCGCAGGTCTGAGCCGGGGCTGGTTCTCGTCGCGTGGCTTCGGTACGTCGCTGACGGTCGCGTTCATGAGGGCAGCGGTTGCGGCGGGCCGGGCCGGATGGACCAGGAGCCCAAGATTCTGGACCTCTCGCTTCGCGCGGCTCGATGCGGCCGGGGGCAGGTCGGCAGAGTCGGGGGCATGGTTGAGATTTCGTCCGTGCAGGGCGAGGCGCAGGGGCGCCGTTCCCCCGTGGGTCGGGTGCTCATGGCCATTGCGCGTCGATGGCCGACCTGGCTTGGGCTGGCGTTCATGGGGTTCACCGTTCTGGACCTGAAGGACGGCCGGGATGCGGCTCTTGTGGTGTTTCTGGCCGCGCTCATCTATCTCGCCACGGCGGTGACGGGGAGGCCGGGCGTGGTCTGGCCGATGTTCGGGGCGTCGGTGGTGGCGGTGCTGGTGTTGCGGCTGCTCGACTTCGATCCGTGGCCGGGGCTGGTCGGGGGTGCGGTGTGCGTCGCGGCCGTGGGCCTGGGGGGCGGGCTGCTGCGAACGCCGTGGCTCAGTGCCGTGCAGGTTCCCGCCATGCTGGTCTTCGGCGCGGCGTCGGTGGCCGCGTTGTCCCTGTCGCCCGCGTTCGGCGGTTGTCTCGTCGCCGCCGCCCTGATCGGGCACGCCACGCTGGACGTGATCGTCTGGCGCAGGAACAAGGTGGTGGCTCGATCGCTGGCCGAGTTCTGTGCCGCACTCGACCTGCCGCTCGGTGTGGCGGTCCTGGTGTTGACGTTCACGGTCTAGGCAGGCGATGCGCGCAGCCATGAGCGGTCGTACCTCGTCGTTCGGCGCGGTGCGATCGGCCGCCGGGGGCGGGCGGACCGGCGGTGTTCTTCGGCGGCACGAGTGGGCCGCGTCGAACCCCGCCGGTCACGCTCGCCTGGTTCACCTGTCAGGCGGTTGTGAAGGAGATCCACACGTCCGGCGGGACGTCGGGGCGGTTCGGGACCGCACGGCGTTCCTCCGTCCACGCCTCGCCGGCGATCTCGGTGGCCACGCGCCTCCAGAACGCCACGGCTGCCTCGTTCGAGTCCTGGAAGGCGATCTTCCAGGGGCCGGGATGCCGGGAGATCACCTCTCGCACAACCGCCATCCCGATGCCGGAGCGGCGCGCTCCCCGTACGACGAAGAAGCTGTTCAGGACCCGCTCGGGGCCGGACAGCGCGCGCACGAACGCGAACCCGACCGGATGGTCGTCGCTGGTGAACAGGTAGGACGCCCAGTCGGCGTCCTGGAACGCGGCATGCAGGCGGTCACTGTGATAGGTGGCGTCAGGGGCCGGAAGGCCGCCCTGGAACTCCGACATGTCGTGGCGAAACATGAGCCAGAGTCGTTCGACTGTGGGGAGATCTGCGGCGCTCGCGGGCCGCACGGTTGCTTGCAGAGTGGTCATACAAGCAGCTTCCGGCCGAATCAACATCCGGCCGGAAGGTAAGAATAGCACTATTTGATCATCACAGAACGCAAGCTGGTGCACAGCGGTCAGGGGCCGGGTGTCTTCAGCGGGAAGGCGTTCGTGCTGGGCGTGGGGTGGGCGGATTCGCGGAGGGTCGGGAGGAAGGTGGCTAGCGGCTGGTCTTCGGTGCCGGGAAGTCGGTGGCGGGACGTACGCACGTGTCGGTTACCCCGTTTGCCGGGGTAACCGTGGACTACACGTGGGCGAGCAGGACGGCGGGGTTCTCCACGCAGTCGGCGACGAAGCGGAGGAAACCTCCGGCGGCGCCGCCGTCGCATACGCGGTGGTCGAAGGTCAGGGAGAGCTGGGTGACCTTGCGGGGCACGACCGCGCCGCCGTGCACCCAGGGGCGGTCGATGACGCGGCCCACGCCGAGGAGCGCGGCCTCCGGGTGGTTGATGATCGGGGTGGAGCCGTCCACGCCGAAGACGCCGTAGTTGTTGAGGGTGAACGTGCCTCCGGTCAGGGCCGCCGGTGGGAGGCCACCCGAGCGGGCCAGGGTGGTCAGGCGGGTGAGTTCGGCGGCCAGTTGCGCGGTCGTCATGAGGTGTGCGTCCCGTACGACCGGGACGACGAGGCCACGGTCGGTCTGGGCGGCGAAGCCCAGGTTGATGTGGCCGTGGCGGACTATTTCGGCTCTCGCCGTGTCCACCGAGGAGTTCAGTTCCGGGAAGCGTCGCAGGGCGGCCACGCAGGCTCGGGCCAGGAGGGCCAGCAGGCCGATGCCCAGGTCCGGGCTGGTCCGGCGGAGGGTGTCGCGGGTGGTGAGGAGGTCGGTGGCGTCCGCGTCTACCCAGGTGGTGGCGTCGGGGATCTCGGTACGGCTGCGGGTCAGCTTGTCGGCCACGGCTCGGCGCACGCCTCGGAGGGGGATGCGTTCCGCCGTCAGCGCCGTGAAGGCTCCGGGGTCCGTGGTGGTCGGGCCGGGGGGCGGCGTCGTGGGGGCCGCCGGGGTGACGGCTGCTGGGGCGGGGGTGGCGAGGGCGTGTTCGACGTCGCGGCGCAGGATCACGCCGTGCGGTCCGGTGGGGAGGATCGTGGTGAGGTCCACGCCGTGCTCGCGAGCCATCCGGCGGACCAGCGGCGAGATCACGCGAGCCGCACGCTCCGGCCCGGCCGAGGACGAAGGTCCAGTCGCGGGAGCGGGAGTGGGCGCGGGGGTGGGGGCAGGGGTGGGCACGGAGGTGGCCGCGGAGGCGGCGGGTGCGGAAGTAGGCGTGGGGGCGGGGGCCGGGGCGGAGGGAGAGGTGGGTTGGGGGGACTTGGGGTGGGGGGAACGGCGGCGGCGGGTGGGGGAAGCGGGGGCGGTGCCGTAGCCGATCAGGACGTTGCCCGAGCCGGCGCGTTCCTCCTCCCGGTATCGGGCCGCCGCGGGGTCCTCCCCCGTCGAGGTCCCGGGCGGTACGGTCGCGGAGCCGATCTCGATGAGGGGCTCCCCCACCGCCAGGACGGCGCCCGCGTCCGCGTGCAACCGCAGTACGGTCCCCGCGTACGGCACCGGCACCTCGACCGCCGCCTTCGCGGTCTCCACCTCCACCACGATCTGGTCGATCTCCACGGTGTCCCCGGGTGCGACCTTCCACTCGACGATCTCGGCCTCAGTCAGGCCCTCGCCGAGGTCGGGCAGCCGGAACACCTGCCGCGCGGCGGTCGCCGTCATGACGCCTCCCCGGCGAGGTGCAGCAGGTCGGGCTCGTCGTCGAACTGCAGCCGATCCACGGCGTCGAGCACGCGGTCGACGTCGGGCAGGTGCGAGTGTTCGAGTATCGGCGGCGGGTACGGGATGTCGAACCCGGTCACGCGCAGCACCGGCGCGGCCAGCGAGTGGAAGCACCGCTCCTGTACGCGGGCCGCGATCTCCGCCCCCACCCCGGCGAACCCCTGGGCCTCCTGGACGACCACGCAGCGGCCCGTCTTCCGTACCGAGGCGACCACGGTCTCGTCGTCGAACGGGACGATCGTCCGCAGGTCGACCACCTCCAGCGAGAGGCCGTCCTGGGCCGCGGTCTCGGCGGCCTGGAGCGCCACCGGCACGCTGGGACCGTAGGCGACCAGCGTGGCGTCGCGTCCCTCGCGGCGTACCACTGCCCGGCCGAACCCGGCGGCGCGGCGGTCGGCGGCCGACGTCTCGTCCTTCGACCAGTACAGCCGCTTGGGCTCCATGAAGATCACCGGGTCGGGGTCGGCGACGGCGTCGCGCAGCAGCCAGTACGCGTCGTCGGGCGTGGCGGGCGTGACGACCTTGAGCCCCGGCGTGTGGGCGTAGTACGCCTCGCTGGAGTCGCAGTGGTGCTCGACGCCGCCGATGCCGCCCGCGTACGGGATGCGGATCACCATCGGCAACGACAGCCGCCCGCGGGTGCGGTTGCGCAGTTTGGCCACGTGCGAGGCGATCTGCTCGAAGGCCGGGTAGGCGAAGGCGTCGAACTGCATCTCGATCACCGGGCGGAAGCCGCCCATGGCCAGGCCGACGGCCAGGCCCACGATCCCGGCCTCGGCCAGGGGCGTGTCGAAGCAGCGTTCCTCGCCGAACTCCCTGGTCAGGCCGTCGGTGACGCGGAAGACGCCGCCGAGCGGGCCCACGTCCTCGCCGAATACGAGGACACGCTCGTCCTCGCGCAGGGCGTCGCGCAGGGCGGCGTTCAGCGCCTGGGCCATGGTCATCGCGGTCATGTCAGTCCTCCCGCGCGGTCAGCTCGGACGCCAGCAGGGCCCGCTGCTCGTTCAGCTGGGGCGTCGGCTCGGCGAAGACGTGGTCGAACAGCTCGAAGGGGTCGGCCCGCGGGTCGGCGTTCATCTCGTCGCGGAGGCGGCCGGCGTACTCCTCGGCGGCCTTGTGGGCGGCGGCGACGTCCTCGGCGGCGAGCAGCCCGCGCCCGCGCAGGTACGTCTCCAGCCGGGCGAGCGGGTCGGCCGACTCCCACTGCTCGACCTCCTCGCGCTCCCGGTAGCGGGTGGGGTCGTCGGCGTTGGTGTGGGGGTCCATGCGGTACGTGTGCGCCTCGACGAGGAAGGGGCCGCCGCCGGCCCTGGCGTGCGTCACGGCGGCGGTCAGGACCGAGAGCACGGCGACGAGGTCGTTGCCGTCCACCTGCTCGGAGGGGATGCCGTAGCCGATGCCCTTGTACGCCAGCGCCGGGGCCGCGCTCTGCTTGGCCAGCGGCACCGAGATGGCGTACTTGTTGTTCTGGACGAGGAACACGACGGGCGCGCGCAGGACCGCGGCGTAGTTGAGCGCCTCGTGGAAGTCGCCCTCGCTGGTGCCGCCGTCGCCGATGAAGGCCATGACGACGCCGTCCTCGCCCTTGCGGCGCATGGCCTCGGCCATGCCGACGGCGTGGATCGTCTGGGTGGCCAGGGGCGTGCACTGGGGCGCGACGCGCGTGGCGGCGGGGTCGTAGCCGCAGTGCCAGCCGCCGCGCAGCAGGGTGAGCACCTCGACGGGGTCGAGGCCGCGGGAGACCAGGGCGACGGAGTCCCGGTAGGTGGGGAAGAGCCAGTCGTCCTCGCGCAGCACGAGGACGCCGGCGATCTGGCACGCCTCCTGGCCCCGGCTGGACGGGTACACGGCGAGCCGGCCCTGCTTGGTCAGCGCGGTCGCCTGGCGGTCGAAGCGGCGGCCCAGGACCATCCGCCGGTACGCCTCCACCAGTTGCCCGTCCGCGGGCGCCGAATAGCCGGCGGGCGGCTCGACGGCCGTGCCGTCCTCGGCGACGAAGCGTACCGGCAGGGGTGAGGGCAGCAGGTCGTCCACCGTCTGGGGACTCCTCCTCACGGACATGGCGACGCTCACTTTCTCTGGACGTTTGTGAGGGAAAGCGTCCGCTTCCGGAACCATCCGTTCAAGACATCGGGCATGATGAGCGACAAATGGCTTTATATCGGATTTCAGGAGGGCCAATTGTCGACCAACGAGGGTGCTGAAGGCGGCTGGCCGGGACGTTCGGCCGCACATCTGGACGGGGTGGACCGGGCGATCATCGCCGCGCTGCTGCGCGACGGCCGCATGTCGATGCGCACGCTCGCCGAACGCGTGCACGTCTCGCGCGCCAACGTCTACGCCCGGCTCACCCGGCTGATGGACGACGGCGTGATCACCGGCTTCACCGCCGAGCTGGCGCCGCACCGGGCGGGGCTGGGCACCAGCGCGTACGTGTCGGTGACGATCGAGCAGAACTCCTGGCGCCAGGTCACGGCCAGGCTGCGCGAGACCCCGTACGTGGAGCACTTCGCCATGGTCGGCGGCGACTACGACGTCCTGGTGCTGGTCAGGACGCCGGACAACGCGGCGCTCAGGCACGTCGTGCTGGAACGCATCCAGGACATCCCGGGCGTACGGGCCACCCGTACCTGGCTGGTGTTCGAGGAGGCCCGCGCGCAGGCGGCGGAGTGGGGGGCGCACGAGAGCTGACGCGGCGGCCCGGACGTCCCACGGGAGGGCGTCCGGGCCGGGTCAGCGGCCCTCGAAGACGGGCCTGCGCTTGGCGAGGAACGCCTCGACCGCGCCCGCGTGGTCGGCGGTCAGGCCCAGCCGGGCCTGGTCCTGGGCCTCGGCGGCGAGCGCCGCGCCGAGGTCCCGCTCCCACGACTGCGCGATCAGCCGCTTGGACGCGGCGTAGGCGGCGGTCGGCCCGGCCGCGAGCCGGGCGGCCAGCTCCCGTCCCGCCACGGCCACCTCGGTATGCGGGACCACCCGCGCCGAGATGCCCCACGCGGCCGCCTGCGCGCCGCTGAAGGGCTCGCCGAGCAGCACCAGCTCCTTGGCTCTCAACTCCCCGACCGCGCGCGTGAGCGTCACGGACAGGCCGGAGTCGCAGGTCAGCCCGACCCCCGTGAACGCCGTGGCGAGCACCGCGTCCTCGGCCAGGACCCGCAGGTCGCAGGCCAGCGCGAGGGCCAGCCCGGCGCCGACGCAGGCGCCCTCCACGGCGGCGACGACCGGTTTGCCCATCGTGGCGAGGAGCCGCACGACCGGCGCGTAGTCGGCCTCGACGGTGTCGAAGGCGTGGCCGGGGTCGGCGCGCAGGGCCTCCGCGTGCTCGGCGAGGTCCTGGCCGACGCAGAACGCGCCGCCCGCGCCGGTCAGCAGCACGGCCCGGACGGAGTCGTCGTCCGCGACCTCCTCCAGTGCCCGGCGCAGGGCGTTCTTGCACGCGGCGTCCAGTGCGTTGCGCCGTTCGGGACGGTGGAGCGTCACCACCGCCACGCCGCCGTCGTGTTCGAGCAGGACCGGGGTGTCGGTCATGTCAGTCCTCCGGCCAGGTCTTGGCCACGAGGGTCAGGACGTCGTACGTGGCGACGGGGACGTCGTCCTGGTTGGTCACGGTGGCGTCCCAGCGGACCTCGCCGTAGTCGGCGTTGCCGCGCGGCGTGATCTGCTTGACGGTCAGCGTGACGCTGATCGCGTCGCCGGCCTTGACGGGCGTGAGGAACCGCAGGCCGTCGACGCCGAAGTTGGCCAGCACCGGGCCCGGCGCCGGGTCCACGAACAGTCCGGCGGCCAGGGAGACCACCAGGTAGCCGTGGGCGACGATGCCGCCGAACAGCGGGTTGCGGGCGGCGGCCTCGGGGTCGGTGTGGGCGTAGAAGGTGTCGCCGGTGAAGTCGGCGAAGTGCTCGATGTCGGCGAGCGAGACCGTGCGCGGCGCGGAGGCGATCGTGTCGCCGATCCGCAGCTCGGCCAGCGACTTGCGGAAGGGGTGGACGCCGGACTCGGCGCGGGCCGAGCCGGTCGTCCAGCGTCCGGTGATCGCGGTGAGCTGGTCCGGCGAGCCCTGTACGGCGGTGCGCTGCATGTGGCTCAGGACGCCGCGTACGCCGCCCAGTTCCTCGCCGCCGCCGGCCCGCCCGGGGCCGCCGTGGACGAGGACCGGCAGCGGCGAGCCGTGCCCGGTGGACTCCTTGGCGTCGTCGCGGTCGAGGACGAGGACCCGGCCGTGCCAGGGCGCCAGCCCGAGCACGACGGACCGCGCCACCTGCGGGTCGTGGGTGGCGACGGAGGCGACCAGGCTGCCCTTGCCGCGCGCGGCCAGGGCGACCGCCTCCTCGACGCCGTCGTAGGCGAGCACGGTGGCGACCGGGCCGAACGGCTCCACGTCGTGCGCCTCGGCGGCGCCGGGACGGGCGCGCAGCACGAGCGGCGTCATGAACGCGCCGCGCTCGGGGTCGCCGTCGAGCAGGGACTTGCCCCGCGGGTCGCCGTAGACCACCTCGGCGCCGGCCCGCAGCGCCTCGACGGCCTTGCGCACCTCGTCACGCTGCCCGAGGCTGGCCAGCGGGCCCATCCGTACGTCGGGGTTGCGCGGGTCGCCGACGGTCACCGCCGACAGGCGCGCGGCCAGTGCCTCGACCACCTGGTCGGCCAGGTTCCCGGGGACGAGCACGCGGCGGATGGCCGTGCACTTCTGGCCCGCCTTGACCGTCATCTCGGTGACGACGCCCTTGACGAACAGGTCGAACTCGGGATCGTCGGGCCGTACGTCGGGGCCGAGGATCGAGCAGTTGAGCGAGTCGGCCTCGACGCCGAGGACGACGCCGCCGTCGAGCACGTTCGGGTGGCGGCGCAGGATGCCGGCGGTGTGGGCGGAGCCGGTGAAGGCGACGGAGTCCTGGACCCTCAGCTCGTCGAGCAGCCCGGTCGCGCTGCCCGCCAGGAGCTGGAGGCTCCCCTCGGGCAGGATGCCCGACTCGATGATCTGCCGGACGGCCAGCTCGGTGAGGTACGCCGTCTGGCCGGCGGGCTTGACGATCGACGGGAGCCCGGCGAGGAAGGCGGGCGCCAGCTTCTCCAGCATGCCCCAGACGGGGAAGTTGAAGGCGTTGATCTGCACCGCGACGCCCGGCCTGGAGGTGTAGAGGTGCTGGCCGGCGAAGGTGCCGCCCTTGCCCAGGCGTTCCAGGGCGCCGTCGAGGACGACGGTGTCGTTGGGCAGCTCGCGCGCGCCCTTGCTGGCGTAGCTGAACAGGGTGCCGATGCCGCCGTCCACGTCGACCATGGTGTCGCGGGCGGTGGCGCCGGTGCGCGTGGACAGGGCGTACAGGGCGTCCTTGTGTTCGAGCAGGTGCTTGGCCAGCGCCTTGAGCAGGGCGGCCCGCTCGTGGAAGGTCAGGGCGCGCACCGCAGGGCCGCCGGTGTCCCTGGCGTACCGGACCATGGCGGCGACGTCCAGCCCCCGGCTGGAGATCCGCGCGACCTCCTCGCCCGTCGCGGCGTCGAGCAGGGGTTCCCCGTCGTCCGCCGCCCGGAACCATCGTCCGGCGGCGTAACTCTCCAGCAGCGCGCTCACGCTGTCTCCTCTCTTGCGCGGAAGCCCCGACTCATGCAACCGTATTACTGACCGAGCGATAAGTAAATAAGACCGATGTCTCGGAGGGACGATGACCACGACGCCGGCGGAGCCGGACCAGGAGGAGCGGCTGCAGGCCGCCTTCGACGCGACCATCGCGGGTCACGACCGGATCGAGCCCCGCGACTGGATGCCGGAGGCGTACCGCAGGACGCTCGTACGCCAGATCGCCCAGCACGCGCACTCCGAGATCATCGGCATGCAGCCCGAGGGCGAATGGATCGGGCGTGCCCCGTCGCTGCGCCGTAAGGCGATCCTGCTGGCCAAGGTGCAGGACGAGGCCGGACACGGCCTCTATTTGTACTCCGCGTGCGAGACGTTGGGCGTCTCCCGCGCCGAGTTGACCGAACTCCTGCTGACCGGCAGGCAGAAATACTCCTCGATCTTCAACTACCCGACGCTGTCCTACGCCGACGTCGGCACGATCGGCTGGCTCGTGGACGGCGCCGCGATCTGCAACCAGGTGCCCCTGTGCCGCACCTCCTACGGCCCGTACGGGCGGGCCATGATCCGCATCTGCAAGGAGGAGTCCTTCCACCAGCGGCAGGGCTACGAGCTGCTGATGACGATGATGCGCGGCACCGACGCCCAGCGGGAGATGGTCCAGGAGTCGGTGAACCGGCTCTGGTGGCCCTCGCTGATGATGTTCGGCCCGCCGGACGAACGCTCCCCCAACAGCGAACGCTCGATGGCCTGGGGCATCAAGCGCAACTCCAACGACGAGCTGCGCCAGAAGTTCGTCGACATGAGCGTCCCGCAGGCCAAGGCGCTCGGGGTGACGCTGCCCGACCCCGACCTGCGCTGGAACGAGGAGCGCGGGCACCACGACTTCGGGCAGCCGGACTGGTCGGAGCTGGCCGCGGTCATCCGCGGTGACGGGCCGTGCAACGCCCAGCGGATGAACCACCGCCGGGCCGCCCACGAGGACGGCGCCTGGGTACGCGAGGCCGCCTCGGCGTTCGCGAGCCGGCCGGCCACCGAGGCGGGCGCCCGATGAGCCCCGACCGGCGGGAATGGCCGCTCTACGAGGTGTTCGTCCGGGTCAAGCGCGGGCTCAACCACGTCCACGTCGGCTCGCTGCACGCCCCCGACGACGCCATGGCCCTGCGCCACGCCCGGGACGTCTACACCCGGCGCAACGAGGGCGTGAGCATCTGGGTCGTCCGCTCCGAGGCGATCACCGCCTCCAGCCCGGACGAGAAGGACCCGCTGTTCGCGCCGAGCGGCGACAAGGTCTACCGCCACCCGACGTTCTACGACATTCCCGACGACGTCCCACACATGTGAGAAGGGCGGACCAGCGTGAACGATGACCACGGCAGCATCTTCGACGGCCTGGCCGGCGGAGACTCCGCGCAGTGGGCGTTCGGCACCGACTTCGAGGACCCGCTGGCCGGCGTGGACACGACGGTGCCCGAGGGCGTCGGCCACGCCGAGCTGGCCGCGTACTGCCTCATGCTCGGCGACGACGCCCTGATCATGTCGCAGCGCCTCACGGAGTGGTGCAGCCGCGCCCCCGACTTGGAGGAGGACATCGCGCTCGCCAACGTGGCGCTCGACCTGCTCGGGCAGGCGCGCCTGCTGCTCGCGCGGGCGGCCGCGGCCGACCCCGGCGTGGTGCCCGCGCTGCCCGAGGGCTCGCCGGTGCCCGCCGAAGACGCGCTGGCCTTCTTCCGCGACGCCGGGCAGTTCAGGAACGTATGGCTGGCCGAGGTGGCCAACGGTGACTTCGCGCACGTCGTCGTCCGGTTGTTGCTGTTCTCGACGGCCCGGCTGGCGTTGCTGGAGCGGCTGACCGGCAGCGTGGACACCGTGCTGGCGGCCGTGGCGGCCAAGGGCGTCAAGGAGGTCGCCTACCACCGCGACTGGGCGGGCCGCTGGTTCCTCACCCTGGCCCAGGGCACCGAGGAGTCGCGCCGCCGGCTCGACGCCGCGCTCGCCGGGTTGTGGCCGCTGCTGGCCGAGCTGGTCCCCCCGGCCGGCACGGCGCATCCCGTCGAGCTCGCGCTCGCGCGTTCGGGCGCCGGCGTCGATCCGGCCGCGCTGCGGGCCGACGTGGACGCCGTCCTCGGCCAGGTGCTCGCCGTGAGCGGCGTACCCCGCCCGCCCGGCGGCGACGGCTCTGTGGGGACCGGGCGGGACGGCGGGCACACCCCGGCGCTCGGCGACCTGCTCGCCGAGATGCAGTCGGTCGCCCGCGCACATCCGGGCGGCCTCTGGTGACCCCCCGCGAGCGGGCCGTCGAGGTGGCCGGGCGGGTGCGGGATCCCGAGATGCCGATGCTCACCCTCGCCGACCTCGGCGTGCTGCGCGGCGTCGAGGTGGAGCCGGGCGCGGACGGCGAGGTCGTCGTCGCCTCGATCACCCCGACGTACACCGGCTGCCCGGCCATGGCGACCATGCGCGACGACCTCGTGCACCGGCTGCGGGAGGCGGGGTTCCCGCGGGTCGAGGTGCGCGTCGTGCTCGACCCGCCGTGGTCGAGCGACTGGATCTCCGAGCGCGGCAGGGCCGCCCTGCGCGAGTCCGGGTTGTCGGCGCCCGGTCCGGCGCGCCGGGTGTCCGGGCCGGTCCCGCTCACGCTCGGGCCGGCGCGTCCCGCTCCGGCCTGCCCGCGCTGCGGCTCGCGGGCCACCCGGCTGACCTCCGAGTTCGGCGCCACCGCCTGCAAGGCGCTCTACGCCTGCGCCGACTGCCTGGAACCGTTCGAGCATGTCAAGGAGATATGAGATGACCACGCTCGCGCCCGCGCCGGCCCGGGCGCACGCCGCCTTCCACACGCTGACCGTGGCGGCGGTCGACCACCTGTGCGAGGACGCCGCGGCGATCACCTTCGCCGTGCCCGGGGAGCTGCGCGAGGCGTACGCCTTCCACGCGGGCCAGTCGCTCACCCTGCGCCGCTTCGTGGACGGACGGGAGGAGCGGCGGTCGTACTCGATCTGCGCCCCCGCCGGGGACGCGCCGCGCATCGGCGTACGGGAGATCCCGGACGGGCTCTTCTCCACCTGGCTGGTCCGCGACGTACGGCCGGGGACGCGGATCGAGGTGCAGACCCCGACCGGCTCCTGGCAGGCCGACCCCGGGCGCGGCGAGCGGCACCTGTGCGTGGCCGCCGGATCGGGCATCACGCCGATGTTGTCGGTCGCCTCGACGGTGCTGACCCATCCCGGCGCGCGGGTCTCTCTCCTGTATGGCAACCGCACCAGCGGCACCGTGATGTTCGCCGAGGAGCTCGGCGACCTGAAGAACCGGTACGGCCCCCGCTTCCAGCTCGTCCACGTGCTCTCCCGCGAGCCGCGCGACGTCGAGCTGTTCTCCGGCCGGCTGGACGGCGACCGGCTGCGCCGCCTGTTCACCGAGCTGGTGCCGATCGAGACGTTCGACCACGTCTGGCTCTGCGGGCCGCTGGGCATGGTCGAGGACGCCCGCCTGGTGCTGGCCGACCTCGACGTGCCCGCCGCGAACGTGCACGTCGAGCTCTTCTACGTCGATGCTCCCCCGCCGGTGCCCAGGCGGTACGAGGGCGTCCCGGCCGGCGCGACGACCGTGCTGACGACGGTGCTCGACGGCCGCCGGACGACCGCCACCGTCTCGCGCGAGTCGACGCTGCTCGACGGCGCCCAGAAGACCCGCTCCGACCTGCCGTTCGCCTGCCGGGGCGGGGTCTGCGGCACGTGCCGGGCGGTGGTCCGTGAGGGTGCGGCCGACATGCGCCGCAACTACGCGCTCGAACCGGCGGAGGTGGCCGCCGGGTTCGTGCTCACCTGCCAGACGTTCCCGGCCGGCGACCGTGTCACCGTGGACTACGACGCCTGACCGTACGCCACGACGCCTGACCGTGGACCACGACGCCCGATCCCGACGCCTGATCCCGACGCCTGATCCCGACGCAGAGGAGCCTTCCGTGACCGACGCCTTCGCTTCCCCGGTGGAGCGCCCATGACCCTCATCGTCGAGGAGGGCGCCGACCGGGTGGTGTGGCGGCTCAACCGGCCGCAGGTGCGCAACGCGATCGACCGGGAGCTGGTCGCCGCGCTGCACGAGGCGTGCGCCGCCGTCGAGGAGGAGCCGCGCGTCGTCCTGCTCACCGGCGAGGGCACCACCTTCGCCGCCGGGGCCGACATCGCCCAGCTCCGCGAGCGGGACCGCGGCGACGCGCTGCGCGGCATCAACTCCAGGATCTTCGACCGCATCCACCGGCTGCCGATGCCGACCGTGGCCCTCGTGGACGGCTATGCCCTGGGCGGCGGCGCCGAGCTGGCCTACGCCTGCGACTTCCGTATCGGCACGCCGCGCACCCGGATCGGCAACCCCGAGACCGACCTCGGCATCATCGCCGCGGCGGGGGCCGCCTGGCGGCTGGCCGAGCTGGTCGGGGAGCCGCTGGCCAAGGAGATCCTGCTCGCGGGCCGCGTCATGACGGCCGAGGAGGCGCGGGCGGTCCACCTGCTCAACGACGTCGTGGAGCCGGAGGACGGCCTGGACGCCGGTCACCGGCTCGCCGACCGCATCACGGCGCGGGCGCCGCTGGCGACCCGGCTGACCAAGGCCGTCTTCCACGCGCCGCGCGCCGCGCACCCGTTCGTGGACGACCTCGCCCAGGCGGTCCTGTTCGAGACCGAGGAGAAGCACGCGCGCATGACGGCATTCCTGGACCGGCGGAAGGAACGACGCTCATGACCCTGCCACCGAATCTGCCAGAGCTCGTCGGCGTCTTCGGCGGCGGGCGGATGGGATCGGGGATCGCGCACGCCTTCCTCGCCGCCGGCAGCCACGTGATCGTCGTGGAGAGCGACCCGGAGGCCGCCGGGCGGGCGCTGGAGCGGGTGACCGGCAGCCTGGCCAAGGCCGCCGAGAAGGGCAGACTGGGCCTGCCGCTCCAGGACGTCCTCGCCCGGCTGCGTACGACGGCCGACCCCGGCGAGCTGGCCCCGTGCGAGCTGGTGGTCGAGGCGGTGCCGGAGGACGCGGCGCTCAAGGCCAAGGTGTTCGCCCTGGTCGAACGGCAGGCGCCGGGCGCGGTGCTGGCCACGAACACCAGCAGCCTGTCGATCGGCGGGCTCGCCGCCCGCCTGGCCGCGCCGGAGCGTTTCATCGGGCTGCACTTCTTCAACCCCGTCCCGGTGAGCGACCTCATCGAGATCGTCGTCGGGCCGCGTACGGCTCCCGAGCTGGTCCAGCGGGCCCAGGAGTGGGCCGCGGCGCTGGGCCGCACGCCGATCACGGTCGCGGACTCGCCGGGCTTCGCCAGCAGCCGGCTCGGCGTCTGCCTGGCCCTTGAGGCGATGCGGATGCTGGAGGAGGGCGTCGCGAGCGCGGCCGACATCGACACGGCCATGACCCTCGGCTACCGCCATCCGACGGGCCCGCTGCGCACCACCGACGTGGTGGGGCTGGACGTGCGGCTGGCGATCGCCGAGCACCTGGCCCGCGAGCTCGGGCCGCGCTTCGAGCCGCCGCGCGTCCTGCGCGACCTGGTGGCCGCCGGGCACCTCGGCCGCAAGACGGGCCAGGGGTTCTACACCTGGTGAGCCCCGGTCAGGACGCGTGCCTGGCCAGGCCGTCGAACGCGATCGCGGTGACGGCGTCGGCGACCATCGCCCGGTCGTAGCTGCCGTCCGGGCGGTACCACTCCACCAGCGAGTTCACCATGCCGAACAGCAGCCGGCTCACCAGCGTCGGCGGCACGTCGTCGCGCAGGGCGCCCTCGGCGACGGCGTCGGCGACCAGTGCGGCCAGGCGGTCGTCGAGCCAGCGGCGCCGTTCCAGGGCCGCCAGCTCGACCTCGCTGTTGCCGCGCACGCGCAGCAGGAGCGTGACGGCGGGCTGGTGCGCGACCAGCACCTCGACGCTGCGCCGCACCACCTCGCGCAGCCGTTCGTGCGCGGTGCGGTCGGCGGCCTCGCCGGAGGCGGCGGTCACGGCGGCGGTGAGCTCGTCGAGCGCGTCGTCTAGGGCCTGGCCGAGCAGTTGCTCCTTGCTCGTGACGTGGTGGTAGATGGCCGGTTTCGTCAGGCCGAGCTCCTTGGCCAGGTCGCCCATGCTGGTGGCGTCGTACCCCTTGCGGTTGAACAGCTCGACCGCCGCGCGCAGGATCGCGGCCTGGTCGTAGCCTGGGCGGCCGCGCCCACGGCGCGGGGGCGGCCCGGCGGGCTCGGTCGTCGTCACGAATGCAGCATCTCACGGCAGATCAGACGACTTTCCCGATGCGCCACCCCGGGACGCGGCGGCCCCCGCGGGGTACAGTCGGTGATGATCTTCGCCTGATTCCCCCTGGAGCCTGATTCCCCCTGGAGTGAGTCCTGTGACGTTGCCTGCCGACAGCCATGTGCACAGCGAGTGGTCCTGGGACGCCCCGAACGGCGACATGGAGCGTTCCTGCGCGCGGGCGGTGGAGCTCGGCCTGCCCGCGATCGCCTTCACCGAGCACGTCGACCACACCGTCTGGACGGTCGCCCCCGGCGCCCTCGACGGCTACGACCACCTGCTGGCCCTGACCTCCCCGGACGGGCACCTCACTCCCCCGGCCTTCGACGCCGCCGGCTACCTCGCGGCCGTCGAACGATGCCGCGAACGTTTCCCCGATCTGCGCATCCTGAGCGGCCTGGAGGTGGGCGAGCCCCACCGGCACGCCGACGCCGTCGCCGGCGTGCTCGCCGCCGGAGGGTTCGACCGGGTGCTCGGCTCCCTGCACAGCCTGCCCGCCGGGGAGGGGTTCAGCGAGCCGCCCGGCCTGTACGCGAGCCGCCCCGCGGCCGAGGTCGTCCGGGACTACCTGGCCGAGATCCCCGAGGTCGTCGTGGGCAGCGACGCGTTCGCCGTGCTGGCCCACGTCGACTACCCGGTGCGTTACTGGCCGGTGGAGACCGCCGGGCCGTTCGACCCGAAGGCGTTCGAGGAGGAGTTCCGGCACGCGCTGCGGGTGACGGCCGGGTCCGGGCGGGCGCTGGAGATCAACACGGTGGTGCCGCTGCACGCGACCCTGCTCGGGTGGTGGCGCGAGGAGGGCGGCCAGGCGGTGACGTTCGGCAGCGACGCCCATGAGCCGTCCGTCGTCGCGCGCCGGTTCCGGGAGGCAGCGGACCTGGCGTGGGCGCACGGCTTCCGCCCGGGGCGGGACCCGTACGACTTCTGGGGCCGTACGGGCTGATCCCGCGCGGTCGTCACCGGTCGGTCAGGCGGGCGCGGAGCAGGTCGGCGTCCGCCGGTGGCAGGCCGCCGGCCAGCAGGTACGCCTCCGCCCCGCCGTGCCGGGCGTCCAGGTGGGCCAGGGCGGCGAGCATGGTGCCGGCGGTGATCTGGGCGAACAGGCGGCGTGACCGGTCCCGTACGTCCTCCTCGCGCAGGTCGGCGAGGTGGTCGTCGAGGCGCAGGCAGGCGGCGGTCACGGCGTAGTCGGCGGCCACGTCGTCGTGGGCGACGCCGGCCAGCGAGAGCGCGAGCGCCACCGCGAGGCCGGTGCGGTCCTTGCCGGAGTGGCAGTGGAGGAGCACGCCGCCGGGCGGCGCGTGCGCGATCGCCGACAGGACGGCGGCGAACCGATGGGCGCCCCGGTCGAGGATCACCCGGTAGATGGCGGGCAGGGTGTCGCCCAGCGCCTCCAGGACGGTGTCCTCGTCCCGCAGGACGGGCAGGTGGCGGCGGCCCGGCACGGGCGGGGGCGGGTCGGCCAGGCACTCGGTGGCCAGCCTGAGGTCGGCGACGAGCCGTACGCCGTGGGTCAGCAGCGCCGGGACGCTCTCCGCCCTCGGACGGTCGCCGCGCACCAGCGCGCCCCACCGGATCCGCCCGCCGTCCGCGGTGGGCAGTCCGCCGAGATCGCGCACGTTCGCGCACCCGGGCCACTCCAGCACCCGCGTACGGTCCTGGCGGCTGCCGCTCTCGCCGGCGTCGACGACCGACATCGGTCCCTCTTCTCTCTCAACTTCCGAAGGAATCTTTCATTAGTAGCATCGGCCCTTCCGGAGGGTCAACGGCCAGTTTCGTGGCGTGTGCGGGAGAGAAGACTGGCACGTCGACCCCTGGCATATCCTGGGGTTACAGAGGAAACCTACGTTAAGGACGGCGATGGCGGATCTACGCGGCGGCGACCTGTCCCGGTTGAGACAGCTCAACTCGCTGACCGCCATCCGGGCGCTGCGCGGGGCCGGGCCGCTCACCCTGTCGGCACTGGCCGAGCGTACGGGCCTGTCGCGGCCGTCCATGAAGGAGGTCGCCGGCGAGCTGATCGACCTGGGCTGGGTGGAGGAGGTGCCGCCGAGCCCCGGCACCATGGGCCGGCCGGCCCGCCGCTACCGCTTCCGCGCCGACAGCGGCTACCTGGTCGGCGTCGACGTGGGCGGGCACAACATCCGCGCCGCCCTGTCCGACCTCGACGGCGAGATCCTGGCCGAGACCCGGCAGCCGGTGTCGCTCGACGCGCCGCTGGAGGAGCGCCTGGCCGCGATCGAACGGGCCGTCTCGGGCTGCCTGACGCTCGGCCGCGTCGCGGTGTCCGACCTGTGGATGATCGCCGTCGGCACCATCGGCATGATCGACGTGGAGGGGCGGGTCATCTACTCGGCCGCGGTCCCCTCCTGGCGCGACCTCGACCTGGCGGGCCGGATGCGCGAGATGTTCCCGTGCCAGGTGCTGATCGAGAACGACAGCCGCCTGGCCGCCATGGCCGAGACCCGGCGCGGCGTCGCCCAGGGCGCCAAGGATGTCGTGTTCCTGCACGTCGGCAGGCGCATGGGCGCCGGGCTGATCATCGGCGGCAAGGTGCACAGAGGGTTCGGGGCGGCGGCCGGGGAGATCTCCATGCTGCCCGAGGCCCGCTGGTTCGACGCTCCCGAGCACCTCAACGGCTGCGCGGTCGTCCCCGAGGGCACGCCGCCGGAGGACGCAGCCGGTTTCACGCTGGCCGCCGCCAGGAACGGCGACCCGGTCGCACTGGAGGCCGTCGGGCGTTTTGTCGACGACCTGGCCCTGGGCGCGGCGGCCATGGTGCTCGTCCTGGATCCGCAGGTCGTGGTGCTGGGGGGTGGGTTCTCGCGGTCGGCGGACGTGTTGCTCGGGCCGCTGCGCGAGCAGTTGGAGCGGCGGTGCATGCGCATGCCGGAGGTGCGGGCGTCCACGCTGGGGGACGAGTGCGTGGTGGCGGGCGCGATCGACTACGCCGTCGACCACCTCGACGAGCAGCTCTTCACGCCGGAACGGGGTCCGCTGCCGCTCACGCGCTGAGATCGTACCGATCGGTTCGATTGCTGCTAGCATCAGCCGATCGACGAACGACGAGGAGGGCGGCCCATGGCCACGTACGTCCTGATCCCTGGCATGTGCCACGGCGGATGGTGTTTCGACGACCTCGCCGAGGGGCTGCGCGCGCACGGTCATCGCGTGCACGCCCTGACGCTGACCGGTCTCGCCGAACGCGCCCACCTGCTGCACGCCGGGGTCAACCTCGACACCCACCTCCAGGACGTGATCGCCTACATGGAGGCGTACGACGTCCGGGACGCGGTGCTGGTGGGCCACAGCTACGGCGGGATGGTGATCACCGGGGTCGCCGACCGCGTGCCCGAACGCGTGAGCGCGCTGGTCCACATGGACGCCATGGTCCCCGGCGACGGCGACTCCTGCTGGGGCCTGGTGTCCGACCGGGAGCGCGCGTGGTACGCCGACGTGGTGGAGAACGGCTACGGCGTGCGCCCGCTGCCGTTCTTCGACCCCCGCGCGACGCCGCACCCGCTGGCCTCGCTGCTCCAGCCGCTCCGGCTCACCGGCGGCCTGTCCGCCGTCCGGCGCCTGGTCTACGTCTACGCGGCGGCCTGGGACGGCGAGTCCCCCTTCACCCCCACCTACCTCCGGCTGCGCGACGACCCGGCCTGGACCGCCCACGCCCTGGATGGCGGCCACAACCTCATGCGCGACACCCCGGACGCCCTCCTGAAGATCCTCCTCCAGGCGGCCGCCCCGAGCTGACCACTCCGTCCGGCCCGGCCGAGGGGTGGCGCAAGGGGTCTCGGTAAGGTCATCCGGTGATGTCCGATCTTGCGGTGATCGTGCGTGCCTGTGTGCGTGACGGGGTCGGCGGGAGTCCGACCGCCGTGCTGGCGGACGGCCCGTTCACCGAGGACGAGCGCCGGGCGGTGCCGGTCGGATGCGGTACCTCGCACGCCGTGTTCGTGTCCGGGGACGGCGACGGGCCGGTGACGTTGCGGTTCTTCACCTCCGAGGGCGAACTGCCCGCCTGCGGCCACGGAACGGTGGCCGCGCTCGCGGTCCTGGCCGCCCGTACGACCCCGGACCACCGGCTCGCGCCGCACGCGGGCGACGCGGAGCGGCGGTTCGTGTTGCGGGCCGGGGGTCGGGTGTTCGGCGGGAGGGTCGTGCGGCGGGGCGAGGGGTTCGAGGGGGTGTTCGACCCGGGGCCGGTCGCGGTGCGGGAGACGACGGCCGCCGAACGCGACCTGATCCGGCCGCTCTTCCCCGCGCTCGCCGGGCCTCCCGTCGTCGCCTCCGTGGGACGGCCCCGGCTGCTCGTGCCCGTCGCGGGACGCGTCGAACTGGCCGCCCTGACGCCCGACCTGGACCGCCTGCGCGCGGCGTGCGACCGGCTCGGCCTGCTCGGCTGCTACGTCCACACCGTCCCCACGGCGGACGGGCGGGTCGCGGCCCGCATGTTCGCCCCCTCCATCGGCGTCCCCGAGGACGTCGCCAACGCCAACAGCACCGCCTGCCTGGCCGCCCACCTGGCCGGCCGGGGCCTGACCGCCCTCACCGTGGACATGGGCGACTCCCTGTCCCGGCCCGCCACCATCACCGCCACCGCCGAGGGCGGCCCGCAGGGCGTGAGCGTCGCCGTCGGCGGCCTCGCCCTGCTCGGCCCGAACTGAGCCGCTCGCCTCGGTCACAGAAGGCCGCCTTACATGAATCCTGCAATCGGTTGTTGCAGAAATAGCCACGCCACCAGGCAGAACGCCGAGCAGGTTTGCAGTTTTATCTGGACGTATTGACGTTTCCTCCACGTGAAGCCACTGTTACCGCAACCGGTTGTTACGAGCGCGCGCAGCACCTCCCTGATCCTCGAATCCGGCACACCTCCACGAAACGGAGCTGGACGTGCGTAAGAACCATCCCTCGGGAAGGCGGCCGGCGGTCGTGCTGACCACCGGCATTCAGACCTGCCATTCGTCGGCGCGCAGGAGCTCGACCTCGCCCCCGTCGTGGCCGATGCCGGTGACGGTGACCTCGGGGCCGCCCACCATGAAGTCGACGTGCACGCCGGAGACGTTGACCCCGGCGGCCTCCTGCGCGGCCGGGTCCAGGGCGCGCAGCGGGCCGGGCACGCCGGGCGGCAGGCCGGCTCCCCACGCCAGGTGGCAGGTGGCGTTCTCGTCCAGCAGGGTCTCCAGGTAGGTGACGCCCGAGCGGCCGACCGGCGAGGAGCCGTCCACGAGCGCCAGCTCGCCCAGGCGGGCCGCTCCGGCGTCGGTCGCCTGGTGGGTGCGGACGACGTCCGCGCCGCTGCTCGCCCGTACCTCGCTCACCACGCCGGCGGTGAAGGTCAGCTCCAGGTCGCGGATGACGTTGCCGTTGAGCGCCAGCGGCCGCGTGGCGCGTACGGTGCCCTCGACGCGGCGGTGGTCGGGCGTGGTGAACACCTCCTCCGTCGGCAGGTTGGCCTGGAAGACGTGGCCTTCGGGGGTCTCCAGCCGGGCGGCGGTCCAGTGGGCGCCGGGCAGCAGGCCGATGGTCAGGTCGGTGCCCGGCCCCTCGAGGCGGACGGCGTCCAGGCGCATGGCGTTCAGCGTCGCGGCGCGGGCGAGCAGCTCGGCGATGCGCTGCTCCCAGGCCGCCCTGGGGTCGGGACGGTCGAGGCGCAGGACGGAACGCAGGTGCCCCCAGAGCCGGTCCTCGTCGGGCTCCCCGAAGATCGCGCGCGCCCACTCCTCCGTCGGGCAGGGCACCATGACCCAACGGACCAGGTTGCCGAGTTGCAGGCGCTGCCGCGACGACAGGTACGGCATGCGGTCGAGGCCCGCCCGGACCTGGTCCTGACCGGCGAGCAGGTCGGGGGTGGCGGTGCCGCGCAGGTTGACCAGGACGCCGCCGTGCCGGGCCAGCTCCTCGTTGCGGGCGTCGAGCCAGGACGGCACCTCGCCCAGCGTGTCCGGGGCCGCGTGCCGTACCCGGGAGAGTTTGGCGTAGGGGTCGAAGTACCACACGTCCACGTAGCGGGCGCCCCGGGCGTAGGCGGCCTCCGCCAGGGCGCGGGCGAGCGGGGCGTGCTCGATCTCGGCGTTGACCAGCACGCGGTCGCCTGGCAGGACCGGTACGGCCACGTCGAGGACGAGGTCGGCGTACCCGGCCAGTTCGGATGGGGGGATGGTCACGGCTGTCTCCTCGGGTGGCCGGCCGGGGGAGGCCGGCGGTCGTCGTCGAGCTCCAGCAGCAGCGCGGTCATGCTGACCTTGATCCGGTCGCCGGTCCTGGGCGGTCCCGCGTGCTCGTGGACCAGGGTCACCGCCTGGTCGAGCAGGCCGGCGACCTGTTCCCAGACCGGGCGGTCGAGCCACACCTCGGCGTCCACGGACAGGCGCTGGGCCCTGGCCTGGGCCAGGCGGCGCGCGAGGTCCTCGTTCAGCGCCTCGTGGAGCAGCCGCCGGCCGTTCGCGCCGTCCAGGCGGGCGGCGTCGGCGAGGACGTAGCGGTAGCGCCGCCGGGGCCTGCCCTTGCCGCCGGGCGCGGGCGGGTCGTCCAGCGGCTCCAGGAAGCCCGCCTCGGCCAGCCGGCGCAGGTGGTAGCTGGCCGAGGCGTGGGCGATGCCCAGCTCCTCGGCGACCTCGGTGGCCGACATGGCGACGCCGGTGAGCAGCGAGACCATGCGGATGCGGAGGGGGTTGGCCAGCGCCCGCAACGGCACCAGGCCGTCGTCCTCTTCCGTGGACATGCCGGTGATCCTAGCTTTCCCAACAGGTATTGGGAAAGTACGTGGGGTAAACGGGGTGGAAGTGGAAAAGGTGGCCTTGTGAGGGTCTCCGGTGAGGCCGCCGCTTCCCGTACGAAGGAGACGCCATGCCGTCCTCCGCCCTGGAACGTTCCATCCAGGTCGCCGAGCCCGGCGGCGACCTGTCGCCGGTGTGGGCGGACACCCGCGACCCGGGCCCCGGCGAGGTACGGGTCACCGTCGAGGCGTGCGGGGTGTGCCACTCCGACGCGCTGATCATCAGCGGCGCGATCCGGGACACCACCTTCCCCGTCACGCCCGGCCACGAGATCGCGGGGCGCGTCCGCGCGATCGGCGACGGCGTCGCCGGCTGGTCCGTCGGCGACCGGGTGGCCGTCGGCTGGTACGGCGGCAGCTGCGGCCACTGCGACGCCTGCCGCGAGGGCGACGGCGTGTTGTGCCCCGAGCTCCAGGTGCCGGGCGCCGCCTATCCGGGCGGGTTCGCCGACTTCGTCGTGGTGCCGGCCGTGGCCCTGGCCGCGATCCCCGACGAGCTGACGGCGGTGCAGGCGGCCCCGCTGGCCTGCGCGGGCGTGACCGTGTACAACGCGCTGCGGCGCAGCTCGGCGCGGCCGGGCGACACCGTCGCGATCCTCGGCCTGGGCGGCCTCGGGCACCTCGGCGTGCAGTTCGCCGCGAAGATGGGCTTCGAGACGGTCGCGATCGCCCGCGGCCCCGACAAGGAGCCGCTGGCGCGCGAGCTCGGCGCCTCCCACTACATCGACGGCGCCGCCGGGCAGGTGGCCGGCGAGCTGCTGGAGCTGGGCGGGGCCAAGGTGGTGCTGGCCACGGTGACCAGCTCCGCGGCGATGTCGGCCACGATCGACGGGCTGGGCAGACGCGGCGAGCTGATCACCGTCGGCATCGACACCGAACCGCTGAACGTCGCGCCCCTCCAGCTCGTGAGCGGCGCCCGGCGGGTGTACGGGCACGCCTCCGGCATCGCCGTGGACACCCAGGACACCATGCGGTTCGCCGCCCGGAGCGGCGTGCGGGCGTGGACGGAGGAGGTCCCGCTGGAGGAGGCCGCCGGGGCGTACCAGCGGATGCTCGCCGGCCAGGCCCGCTTCCGCATGGTCCTGACCACCGGCAACTGAGCGTCCGGACGTCACGACCGGGACCTACGCGCGGGCGGCGGCCAGGGTGTGGGCGCGGGCGGCGTCCTCGGCGCCGAGGCGGCGGGCCAGCCGGGCCAGTACGAGGTGGGTGGAGCCCCAGCAGGCGGTGCCCATTCCGGCCACCACGAACTGGCCGGCGTACGGGAGCAGGCGGTCGTAGAGCGCGCGCGGGTCGGGCACGCCGAGCCGGGCGGCGACCAGCCCCCAGACCGGCACGAGGAAGTCGGCGACCCAGTCGTCGGGGACGTCGGTCCCCCAGCGCGCGATCAGGTCATGGGCCAGTTCCGGGCGGCCCGCCTCGGCGGCGGCCAGCACGGCGACCGGCCGCAGGGGCACGAGGTGCGGCTCACCGGCGGCGGCCACCAGCTCCTCCACGGTCTCGGCCACCCGCCCCTGCCCGCGCCGGCAGGTGAACGTGGTCACCAGCCGCCGGAACGTGCCGCCCCACACCGTCGGGCCGAACCGCATGTCGCCGTGCTCGGCGAGCAGGCGCTCGGCCTCCTCCCACCGGCCGTCGAGGGTGCTGCGGGCGGTCTGGGCGATGCGGACCATCGACTCCAGCTCCGGGCGCGGCGTCGCGGCCAGCAGCGCCTCGCAGCGGGCCAGCTCGCGGTCCCAGGCGGGCAGGTCGCCGTCGCGCAGCAGGCAGGACATGAGGAAGACCCGTGCCATCACCTCGCCGCTGACCGGCAGGCCGGGCAGTGCGGCCAGCTCCTCGGCCATGGCGCGCCGCTCGGCATTGCTGCCGGGGCGGAACGCGGCGAGCAGGTAGTTGTTCATCGTGCGGGCCAGGAGCGGCGTGTCGCCGGTTTTCCTGGCCAGGGCGACGGCCTCGGCGGCGTGGCGTTCGCCCTCGGCGCCGCGCGGGCCGTAGTGCAGCTCCAGGGCGAGGGTGCCGAGCAGGCCGGCGCGGTCGGCGTCCGGGAGCGGGCCGGCCAGCAGGTCTTCGATGACGGTGACCAGGTCGGTGTCCACGACGCCGTACGGGCGCCAGTTCCACAGGGCCGGGCCGCCCACGGCGGTGATCGCGGGGACGAGCGCGTCCCGGTCACCGGCCGCCCTGGCCAGGCGGATCGCCTCCTCCCAGTCGTGGCGCGCGTCCTCGGGGTGTCCGGCGGCGCGGTGGGCGTGGCCGAGCTCGGTGAGCAGGCGGGCGCGTTCGGCGTCGCGGCCGGGGGCGAGCGCGGACAGGGCCAGCGTCCAGAAGCCGGCCGCCTCGGTGTGGGCGAGCTGGGCGGCGGCGTGGCGGGCGGCGCGGGAGGCGTGCTGCACGGTCCTGTCCGCGTCGGCCAGGCGGCCGGCCTGGGAGAAGTGGTGGGCCAGCGTGGCCGACTGCGACTCGGGCAGGACGGGTTCGAGCGCCTCTCCCGTACGCAGGTGCAGGCGCGCGCGGTCGAGGCGGCTGAGCCCGGCGTACAGGGCCTCCTGGACGAGGGCGTGGGAGAAGCGGTAGTCGGCCCCGGTACGCGGCTCGACCAGCAGTCCGGTCGCGACGGCCGGTTCGAGGGCGGCCATCACCTGCTCGGCGGTGCTGTCCGTGACGCTCTCCAGCACGGCGGCGGAGACGTCACGACCGGCGACCGCGGCGGCGGCGAGCAGGTCGCGGGTCTCCTCGGGCAGGCGGGCGACGCGGCGCTCGATCACGTCCCGCACGCCGCTCGGGACCGTACGCTCGCCGCCGGGCAGGCGCAGGACCTCGCCCAGGTAGAACGGGTTGCCGCCGGTGCGGTCGAGCAGCGCCTCGACCAGGCCGGGCTGGTCGGCGACCCGCTTGGCCCGCAGGAAGGACGCCACGTCGCCCGGCGTGAACGGCGGCAGCTCCAGCCGCTCGCCCGAACGCGCCAGGCCGGCCAGCGTCTCGCGCAGCTCGCGGGGATGGTCGCCGGGCTCGGGACGGCAGGTGACCAGCACGAGCAGCCGGCGGCGGAGGGCGGACTCGGCGACGAACTCCAGCAGCCGCAACGAGGACACGTCGGCCCAGTGGAGGTCCTCCAAGACGACGGCCAGGGGCGTGTCGGGGCCGTTCAGGACGTCGAGGACCCGCTCGTACAGGCCGAACAGGTCCTGCTCGGGGGCGGGCGACCGGCCGGACAGCAGTCCGGAGGTGTCGCCGGCCTCGCGCAGGATCTGCGTCCAGGGCCAGAAGGCCGGGGCGGTACGGTCGGCGCAGCGTCCCCACGCGACCCGGAAGCCGCGCGCCGCGGCCAGGTCGGCGGCGGCCCGGACGAACCGGGTCTTGCCGATGCCCGCCTCCCCCGTGACCAGCACGGCTCCGCCCTCGCCGCGCCGCACGCCGCCCAGCCGCCGCGCCACGAGCTCCAGCTCGGCCGAGCGCGCGATGAGGCCGTCCTGCTCCGGCTCGGGCGCGGCCGGTACGAGGGCCGCCACCGGTTCGGGCACGGACGGCCGCAACTCGGGCGCCTGCTCGAACACCGCCCGTTCCAGCTCCCGCAGGTCGGGGCCCGGACTGAGCCCGAGGTCGGCCGACAACCGCTCCCGTACGCGGCGCAGCGCGGCCAGCGCCTCGGCCTGCCGTCCGGCCCGGTAGAGCGCGCGTACGAGCAGCGACCAGGCACGCTCCCGGTACGGCTCGGCCTCGACCAGCGCCTCCAGCCCGGGGACCAGGGGCGCGTCCTCGCCCAGCGCCAGCCGGGCGTCGAAGCGGTCCTCCAGCGCCGTGACGCGCGTCTCGGCGAGCCGGGCGGCCACGGGCTGAGCGAACTCCTGCCCGGCGAACTCCCCCAGCGGGTCGCCGCGCCACAACCCGAGTGCCCGGTCGAGCAGCTCGACGGCCTTGCCGGGTGAGCCGCCCGCCAGCGCCGTGCGGCCCTCGCCGGCCCAGGCGGCGAAGCGCCACAGGTCGATCTGTCCCGGCGCGACGGCGAGCAGGTAGCCGGGCTCGCGGGTCAGCAGGACGTGCGGGGGCGTGCGCGGCGGCCGGTCGGGTGCGAGGACGCGGCGCAGGTGGGCGATGTACGCCTGAAGCGTGCGGGTGGCCCCGGCGGGCGGCTCCCCGGCCCACAGCTCGTCGATCAGCCGGTCGAGTGAGACCACCCGGCCGGGCTCCAGGGCCAGCATCGCGACCAGGGCACGCTGCTTGCGCGTGCCGAGATCCAGCGCGCCTTGCCCGCCGCCGGTGACTTCAAGCGGCCCGAACAGCCGAAACTCCAACCCCGTCATGTCCGTCCCCACCCTACGGCACCTCAACTCGATCCCAGCTCGGCCCCAGCTCGCCCCCGGCACAGTAGAGCCATCGACCAGGAAACAGCGACGAAAGGCAAGAACATGGACATCAGGGACGAACTGCGCGGCGTGCTCCGCGGCACGGTGCTCACGGCCGGCGACGAGGGTTTCGAGCAGGCCAGGCGGCCCTGGAACCTGGCGGTCGAGCAGCCCGTACGGGCCGTGGTCGAGGCCGCCGACGCCGAGGACGTCGTCGCCCTGGTCCGGCACGCCCGCCTGGCCGGGCTGACCGTCGCCGCCCAGCCGAGCGGCCACGGGGCCACCGGCGACAACGACGGCGTGGTCCTGCTGCGCACCGGCCGCCTGGACGACCTGCGGGTGGACCCGGTCGAGCGGGTCGCCAGGGCCGGTGCGGGCGTCAAGTGGGGGCGCGTGCTGGAGGCGGCGAGCCCGTACGGGCTGACCGGCCTGGCCGGCAGCAGCCCCGCGGTCACCGTCGCCGGCTACACCCTGGGCGGCGGCCTGAGCTGGTTCGGCCGCAGGCACGGCTTCGCCTCGCGGAGCGTGCGCGCGTTCGAGGCCGTGGACGCCTCGGGCGAGCTCGTCCGGGTGACCGCGGACAGCGACCCCGACCTGTTCTGGGCGCTGCGCGGCGGCGGCGGCGACTTCGCCGTCGTGACCGCGATCGAGTTCGACCTGCACCCCGCCCCCACCCTGTACGGCGGCCGCCTGCTGTGGCCCGCCGCGATGGCCCCGGCCGTCCTGGACGCCTACCGCGAGGTCACCGCCACCGCGCCGGAGGAGCTGACCCTCTGGTACGACCTCCTGCAGTTCCCCGGCGCGGCTCCCCTGGTCGCGGTGGACGCCACGTTCCTCGGCGCGGGCGGCGACGCCGAGACGCTGATGCGCCCGCTGGAGAAGGTCGCGGGGCGGCTGTCCGACTCCCGCGCCGTGCTCCCGGTCGCCGAACTGGGCGGCATCACCGCCGAGCCCACCGACCCCGGGCCCGGCGTGTCCCGCGCCGAGCTGCTGACAGGACTGACCGACGAGGTCGCGGCGGCGCTGCTGGACGAGCCCATCGACCCGCTGCTCAGCGTCCAGCTCCGGCACCTGGGCGGCACGCTGGCCCGCCCGTCCGGCACCCCGGCCGGGCACCTGGACGAGCCGTACGCGTTGTACCTGTTCGGCATCCCCGGCCAGGACGGCGGCGCGGCCGTACGCGAGCGTATGGAACGGCTGACGGGGGCGCTGGTGCCGTACACGTCGGGGCGCAAGCCGTTCACGTTCCTGGCGCCCGGCGAACGCGCGGCCGCCGCCTTCACCCCGGCCGACCTGGCCCGGCTCCAGGAGATCAAGCGCACCCGCGACCCCCGCGACACCTTCCGCAGCAACTTCCCCGTCCTCGCCTGACCCCCGCCGGGGGCGGCGTGCGGCTACGGACGGCGGGGCGACGACAGGTAGGAACGGGCCGTCTCCAGGCCCAGGACGATCACGACGATCCCGGCGACCCCGTGGTACCAGCGCCAGCCGATGCCGATGCCGACGAAGCCGTCCAGGATCATGATGGCCGCGCCCCCGCCGACGGCCAGCAGCATCACGGCCAGCACGGCGAGCAACGGGCCCCTCGGGAGGCGGCGGCCCGCCGCGGTGACCGTGGCCAGGGCGACGCACGCGCGCAGCACTCCCGAGCCCGCCGCGAACCACTGCGCGAGGGACGGGTCCAGGAAGTAACCCGCGGCCTCGGCCGCCGGCACGGGCGGCCCACCGGGGAAGCCGAGCCTGCCCTGCGCGGCGAAGTCCGCCTTTCCGGCGGCGTACCCGAGCATCAGCGCCGCCAGCGCGTACGCCGGCCAGCGTCGCGGACGATGAATGTCAACCATGCCCGCGACGCTAGAGACCACCCGGCCACCCCCACTCCCCATCACGCGGGAACCCCCTCCCCCACCAGAGGGACCCGCGAAATCCCCGCACGCCCCCCACGACCCGCGCGGCCCGCGCGGCCCGCGCGGCCCCGAAGCCTCCTCCATGAGCCCCCCCGCACGAAGGCGGCCCCCAAAACCCCACCCCCTCCCACCCCGAGAACCCCCCGCGCAAGAGTGGCTGGAATTCATGCCATTTTTGTCGCCGGAATTCGGGGCTATGGTTTCGCCATCTCACGGATTTGATGTCCGGACTTATCCATTTCCGGCATTAATTCATTCCTATGGAGGTGGCTTCATGCCCGCAGGGCTGTGGAGAATCCCGGGCGCACTCCTGCTCGCCCTACCGCTGACCATCACGACGCCGGGCACGGCCCACGCGGCGGCGGACCCCCCGTCGGTGGTGATCGACTCCTCCGAGCCCGCCCCCGGCCTGGTACGGCTCACCGGCCGCTTCACCGGCGCCTACGACGTGACGCTCGTGGTGGACGGCGAGCGCGTCGAGCGGGCCACGGTCAGCGACCCCGACGCCGACGACAGCGGGACCTGGTCCTACGACCTCGACACCCGCGCGCTGGACGGCGAGATCGAGGTCTACGCCAAGGCGACCGCCGCCGACACCCGCTACGGCGCCTGGTCCCGGCCGCTGACCCTGCGCGTGGACAACCCGCAGGCCAGAGCGCCGCAAGTGGCCATCGCCGAGCCCGCCGACGGCGCCCGGCTCACCCGTCCCACGCCGGTCAGGGTGGACGTGACCGGCGCGGACGTGCGTACGGTCCGGGTGCGTGTCAACGGCGGCCCCTGGCAGCGCGCCGCCGGGGCGAGAGGCCGTTACGTCACGCTGGTGGACCCGGCGCGGTACGGCGACGTCATGGCGAGCCTGGAGGCGGAGACGGTCGACGCCCGCGGCCATGTGTCCAGGTCGTCCACCACGTACGTGGCGCTCGGCGCGGCGGCGAAGCGGCCTCCCGTGCCGCACCGGCAGGACCGGGCGATGTGGATCTGGGAGAAGGCGTCCTACAACCTGGTGCTCAACCCGGGCTCGCGCCGCCTGCTGGAGACCGTCCTGCCCGCCGGATCGACCCTCTATCTGGGCGTGGACACCTACGCGGGACGCGACCTGCTGGAGGACGCGCGTCCTGAGCTGCGCGACCTGGTGGCCTGGGCGCACGGCCGGGGCATGAAGGTGCACGCCACCGTGGCCGGTGGGACGCGGCCGCCGTACCTGGGCGCGCTGTCGCGTTACCGGGAGCGCGCCGTACGGGAGATGGAGCGGGTGCTCGACTACAACCTGTCCTCGAAGCCGGGCGCGCGGTTCGACGGGATCAACGTCGACATCGAGCCGTACAGCCTGCCCTGGTTCACCAGCGGCAAGCCCGACGTGCAGGTGCAGTGGCTGGACACGCTGCGCGCGATGATCGCGCGCCGGGACGCCTCCGGGCAGCCGCTGCTGTTCGGCCCGGCCGTGCCGCGCTGGCTGGACACCTCCGCCTGCTGCACCGGCATCCCGTACGGCGGGACGACCCGCACCATGGCCGAGCACATCCAGGACCTCAGCGACTACGTCGCGATCATGGACTACCGCGACCAGGCGGACGGCGGCGTCGGCATCATCGCGCAGGCGGCGGGCGAGCTCGCCTACGCCGAGCGCATCGGCAAGCCGCTGTCGGTGGTGGTCGGGGTGGAGACGCTGGACATCGCGACCAGCGGCGATCCCTCCAGCATCACCTTCCGAGAGGAGGGCAGGGACGCGCTGGAGACCGAGCTGGCCAAGGTCTCCCAGGCGTTCTCGGGCAGCCCGGCCTTCGCCGGGATCGCGCTGCACCACTACGACTCCTACCGGGAGCTGCCCACGGTCTGGGGCCCCTCGGCCCGGTGGCCGGAGCCGCCCGCCGACTCCGGGCCGCCCACCGGGGTGGCCTCGCCGCCGCGCGCCGTCGCGTTCGACCACGCCACGGTGGACCTGACGTACGGGCGGGCGCGCGACGACACCGAGGTCGCCTACTACGAGGTGCACCGCTCGGCCGAGCCGGACTTCACCCCGGGCCCCGGCACGCTGGCCGGTAAGGCGCGCGGCCTCACCCACACCGACGCCGGCCTACTGCCCGCCACCGCCTACCACTACCGGATCGTCCCGGTGGACGTGGCCGGGCACCGCGGCCCGCCCTCCGCGCCCGTCACCGTGACGACCGGTACGACGGAGCTGCGTCCCATGGTCGTGGAGTCGATGGCGGTGACGGTGGACGACGGCGTGGCCCGCGTACGGCTGCGCGTGGTGGACAAGGAGAGCGGGCAGCCGGTGGCCGCCACCGTACGCGGGCGCTTCACCTTCTCCGCCGGCCGGTACGTGACCGTGACCGCGGGCGCCGACGGCTGGGCCACCGCGACGTCGGAGGCGCTGAAGCAGCCGACCGGCGAGGTCGGCTTCGCCGGTCACCGCCTGACCGCCGCCGGCCGCTACTGGGCCACCGCCTACGACCGCGACAAGGACGTCACGGCCCGCTGGTAATCACTCTTGAGGAGTGAATTCATTCCTTATAAGCACCGAATAACGGAGTGAATTTAGGGTTGACAGTACTTCTGAATGACGAGAAGAATCTCGTCATGGAGCCACCTGAAGGAATGAATTCCCTCCCAAGGGGAAGGCGATTCCGCACCCTCGCGGCGCGCCTGCGGCAGGAGATCGTGCAGGGCCGCTGGCCGGTCGGCGGCAGGCTGCCGACCGAGTCGGAGCTGGCCGGGACGTACTCGGTCGGGGTGAACACCGTGCGCCGCGCGGTCGACCTCCTGGTCGAGGAGGGCCTCGTCCGGCGCCGGCAGGGGTCGGGCACCTTCGTGACCAGCTCCGTCACCCCGGGGGCCAGGCCGCGTCTCATCGGCGCGCTCGTCCCGTCGACCACCTACTACTTCCCGCAGGTCGTGCAAGGCATCGAAGGGGCGGCCACCGCCGCCGGCGTGCAGCTCGTGCTGGCCTGCTCCAACTACGACCCCGACGTCGAGGCCGGGCAGATCCAGCAGCTCGTCGACGTCGGCGTGGCCGGCCTGCTCCTGGTGCCCAACCTGCACCTCACCGCCGACCCCGACGCCCACCTGGCCGGCCTGCTGGGCCTGCCCGTGCCGTACGTGCTGGTGGAACGCCGGCCGGCCGACCCCCGCCCGGCCGACCCCACCTCCTACGTCTGCACCGACGTGCACGGCGGCGGCTACGCCGCGGTGCAGCACCTCAGCGGGCTCGGCCGCGGCCGGATCGGCTACCTCGGCCGGAGCGGCACCGCCAGCTCCGAGCAGGTCTTCGCGGGATACCGCCAGGCCGTCGCCGACCTCGGTCTTCCGGAGATCCCGGAGGCCGTGGCCAGGCAGCCCGTCTGGACCGGGCCCGACATGCTGGCCTACGCCAACTCGCTGGTCGCCGAGAAGGTGCGCGCGGTGGTGTGCCTCGGCGACCGCGAGGCCACCGCGCTCCTGCCCTACCTGCGCCGGGTCGGTCTGACCGTGCCCGACGACATCGCCGTGGTCGCCTACGACGACGAGGTCGCCGACCTGTCGGAGGTGCCGCTCACCGCGGTCTCGCCGCCCAAGGCCGAGGTGGGCCGCATGGCGACCGAACTGCTGCTGCGCCGGATCGAACTCGGTCCCGCCGCCCCGGTCTGCCGGGTCGTGCTGCAGCCCCGCCTGGCCGTGCGCGCCTCCTGCGGAGCCGCCTCCGGCACCCTGGTCGAGGTCCGCGTCCCGACGTGACGCCGGCCTCCCCCTCACCCCCTTCCCCCCTCTTCGTTCCTGTTGGAGGATCCAATGAGAGTGCGCGTGCTCGCCGCTGCCGCGGTGGCCGTCCTCACCGTGGCCGGCACGGCGTCGTGCGGCGGCCAGGCCGCCGACTCCGGAGCGGTCACCCTGAAGCTCGGCTTCTACGCCGCCGCCGGTGACCCGGCCGACACGACCATGCGGGAGCTCGTCAAGGAGTTCACGGCCGCCAATCCCTCGATCAAGGTGCAGCTTGAGGTCGCGCCGTACGTCAAGTTCTTCGAACGGCTAAGGACGCAGATCGCCGGCGGGCAGGCGCCCCAGGTGTGGTTGTCCGACGGCGTGCTCGTGCAGGAGTTCGCCGCCCGGGGCGCGCTGGCCGACCTGAGCGACCGGGTCAAGACCGTCAGCGCTGCCGACTATTCCGGCATCGACCTCAACCGCGACGCCCAGGGCCGGGTCTTCGGCTTCCCGCAGGGCGCCCAGACGCCGGTGCTGTTCTACAACAAGAAGCTGTTCGCCGAGGCCAAGGTCGCCGAGCCGACGGCCGAGTGGACCTACGACGACCTGGCCGCCGCGGCCAAGAAGCTCACCAAGGACGCCAACGGCGACGGCAAGCCCGACACCTACGGCTTCCGCGCGTACTCGCCGGGTTTCACCGAGAGCTGGTGGCCGATCGTCAAGGCGTTCGGCGGCGACGTCGTCACCGACGGGGGCCGCAAGGTGGTCGTCGACAGCCCGCAGTCCACGGCCGGGCTCGACTGGATGTTGCGCGCCATGGGCAAGGACGGCTTCGCCCCCGACTACGTGACCACCGAGGCCATGGGCAAGGGCGTCGTGCACACGCTGTTCGCCACCGGCCGGGTCGCCATGTCGTACGGCATCTACGCCCGTACGCTGCCGGCGGTGAGCGCGGGCGTCGACTTCGGCGTGGCGCCGCTGCCGAAGGGCCCGGCCGGGCGCGGCAACGTCGCGATCGTCAACTCGTGGGTGGTCAGCAAGGCCGCCTCCGCGCCGCAGGCCGACGCGGCGTGGAAGTGGATCACGTTCTTCTCGGGCGAGGGCCCGCAGCGCAAGTGGGCCGAGCTCGGCGAGGCGATCCCGATCAACAAGAAGGTCGCCTCCACGGCCCTGCCCGCCGACCGCGGCCCGGTCTTCCTGGAGTCGCTCGACGCGGCCACCGACCTCGGCACCAACGCCGTGTGGTCGGAGTACACCGAGGCCCTGGCCAAGCGCATGAACGAGGCCCTGTCGGGCGCCACGCCGGTCGCCACCGCGCTCCAGACCGGCCAGAAGGAGGCCCAGGAGGTCATCGACCGCTTCTACGCGGGGAAGACGCAGTGACGGTGCTCACCAGGCGTTCCGGACGGGTGGCCGCCGAGCCGCGGCCACCCGCGCCCAAGCGGCGCTCGGGCGAGCGGGCCTGGGCCTTCGCCTTCGCCTCGCCCTACCTCCTGCACCTGGTCGCGCTGGCCGCCTGGCCGCTGCTGGCCTCGCTGTTCTTCAGCATGACCGAGTACGACCTGATGTCCCCGCCGAGGTTCGTCGGGTTCGGCAACTTCACCCGCCTGTTCGGCGACCCGGTCTTCTGGCGCACGCTCGGCAACACCGTCTACTTCGCGGTGTTGTTCGTACCGGCCCAGACGGCGGCGGCGGCGGCCCTGGCGGTCGCGCTCAACCAGCGACTGCGCGGCATGGCGTTGTTCCGGGCGGCCTACTTCGTCCCGGTCGTGTCCTCGTGGGTGGTGGTCGCCTACGTCGCCGACGCGGTCTTCAACCCGCAGACGGGCATCGCCAACCAGGTGCTCGGCCTCCTCGGGCTGCCGGCCGAGAACTGGTTGCAGGATCCGGCGCTGGTGATCCCCACGCTGGCGGCGGTCGCGGTGTGGAAGGGCGTCGGCTACATGACGGTGCTCTTCCTGGCGGGCCTGCAGGCCATCCCCGAGGAACGCTACGAGGCGGCCAGGATCGACGGCGCGTCGGCCTGGAACCGGTTCCGGTACATCACCCTGCCGGGCATCTCCGGCACCACGTTCCTGGTGCTGGTGCTCACCTCGATCGAGACGTTGCAGTCGTTCGAGCAGGTCTTCGTGATGACCGACGGCGGGCCGCACGGCGCCAGCGAGCTGACCGTGCTCTACCTCTACCGGCAGGGTTTCCAGTTCTTCCAGATGGGCTACGCCTCGGCCGTGGCGTGGGTGCTGTTCGTGCTGGTGCTCGCGCTGACCCTGGTGCAGTTCCGGCTCCAGCGCAGGTGGGTGCACTATGCGTAAGACCGTCTCGTACGTGCTGGTGCTGGCGGGCGCGGCGGTCATGCTGCTGCCGTTCGCCGCGGCGCTGGGGAACTCGCTGAAGAGCTTCGCCCAGTACATCCAGGTGCCGCCGGTGTGGCTGCCCGACCCGGTCCAATGGGACAACTACGCCGAGGTGTGGCGGCGTACGCCGTTCGGGCTGTACCTGGTCAACAGCCTCGTGATCGCGGTGCTCGCGGTCGCCGGGAACGTGCTGACCAGCGCCATGGTCGGCCACTCGCTGGCCAGGATGCGGCTGCCGGGCAAGCAGGCGCTGCTCACGATGGCCCTGGGGACGATGATGTTGCCGACCGTCATCACGATCGTCCCGAACTTCCTGTTGTTCCGGTCGCTGGGCTGGCTGGACTCGCTGCTGCCGCTCATCGTGCCGTACTGGCTGGCCACGCCCATCGGGATCTTCCTGATGCGGCAGACGTTCCTCGGCATCCCCAAGGACTTCGAGGAGGCGGCGGGCCTGGACGGCGCCAACCCCTGGCAGGTGTTCTGGCGCATCCACCTGCCGCTGGCCAAGCCCGCCCTGGCCACGCTCGCGGTCTTCACCTTCACCACCTCGTGGAAGGCCGTGCTGGAGCCCACGATCTACCTCACCTCGCCGGAGAACTACACGCTGCCGGTCGGCGTGCTGAGCCTCAAGGGGCAGTTCGTCGGCAACGACCAGCTCGTGACGGCCGCGGCGATGATGAGCCTGCTGCCGATGCTGATCGTGTTCGTGCTGGCCCAGCGTTACTTCGTCCGCGGAACCATGTCCGCGGGTCTCAAGGGCTGAGATCAGGCCCTCCGTCCGATCCGGAAAGGAAATCGTGACCACAACATCCGGGCTGCGCCTGGGCGTCATCGGCGCGGGCACCATCGCGGAGTTCCACGTGGCCGCCGCCCGCCAGAGCGCCGGGCAGGTGAAGGTCACCGCGGTGTGCGACGTACGCGCCGAGGCGGCCGAGAAGCTGGCCGCCGAGGCGGGCGCCCGCGTCTTCACCGACCACCGGGCGATGCTCGACGCGGGCGGCCTCGACGCGGTCGTGATCACCGTCCCGCACGCGTTGCACGCCCCGATCACCCTCGACGCCGCCGCGGCCGGGCTGCACGTGCTCGTGGAGAAGCCGATCGCCACCACTCGCGAGGACGCCGTCCGCATGATCGAGGCGTGCCGGGCGGCGGGCGTCGTGTTCGCGGTCGGGCACGTCCTGCGCTTCGTCCCGATGTTGCGCGCGGCGGCCGGCTTCCTCGCCTCCGGCGAGCTCGGCCGGGTCGTGGTGGCCTCGGAGCGGCGTACCGCCGACTACGCCGACCCCTCGCGGCCCCGCTGGTTCCTCGACGCCGACATGGCGGGCGGCGGCATCGTGCTCAACGTCGGCACCCACAGCATCGACAAGCTCCAGATGCTCGTCGGCTCGCCGATCACCGAGGTCACCGCGCACGTCGCCGGTCCGGCCGACGCGGCGGTCGAGACCGAGGCGGTCGCCCTGGCCCGGCACGCCGACGGCACCCGTTCGGCGATCTCCGTCACCGGCACCGGCCTGCCGTTCACCGACGAGTCGGAGATCGTGTGCGGCGAGGGCGCGCTGCGCATCAGCCGGGGCGAGGGCGTCTGGTCCTTCCGCGGCGGCGTCGCCACCCAGGTCGCCGCGCCCGGCATCGGCGAGATGGCCACCGCGTTCGCCGCGCAGCTCGCCGACTTCGCGCGTGCCTGCGCCGGGCGCACGGCCCCCGAGGTCACCCCCGAGTACGCCCTGTCGGTCCTCGACGTCGCCCTGGCCGTCTACGAGTCCGCCCGCCGGGGTTCCACCGTCACAGTGAAGGGACAACCATGAACCCGCTCGCGTTCAGCACGCTCGGCATGCCGGGCGCCCCGGCCGAGGAGGTCATCGCCACCGCCTCCCGGTACGGCTGCGCCGCCGTCGAGCTGCGCTGCGCCGAGGGTGAGATCGTCGCGCCGGACACGCCCGCCGGCGAGCTGGCCTCGATCGCCCGTTCGTTCGCCGCCGCCGGGATCGGGATCGTCGCCGTGTGCTCCTACACCCGGGTGGCCCGCCCGGACGGCGACCCCGTGGCCGAGGTGCTGCGCCACGTCGAGATCGCCGAGGCGCTCGGCTCGCCGTTCGTACGGGTCTTCGGCGGGGTCGAAGGGCAGGACGACCCGGCCGCCGCCGCGACTCGGAGGCTCGCGGAGGTGGTCGGCCGGTTGCCGGACAACGGTGTGGACGTGCTGCTGGAGACGCACGACGTGTTCCTGACGGGCGCGGCGGTCGCCGGGGTGCTGGCCGGGGTCGGCTCGCCGCGGGTGGGCGCGCTGTGGGACGTGGTCAACCCGTGGCGGGCCGGTGAGAGCGCCGCGGACACCGCGGACGCGCTGGCGCCGTACCTGCGGCACGTGCAGATCAAGGACGCGGCCTCGCCCGCCGACCTGGCGCCGGTGTTGCCGGGCCGGGGCGCGGTGGGCGTGCCCGGCGTGCTGGCCGAGCTCGCCAGGCTCGGGTACGGGGGCTGCCTCGCCCTGGAATGGGAACGCGCCTGGTACCCCGACGCGGCGCCCGTCGGCGAGGCCCTCACCGCCTTCCGAACGGTGCTGGGCCGATGATCCCGCTGGTCGCCTCGGCGCATCCGGCAGAGGGAACGTTCCAGCCGGGCGTGCGCGCGCCCGTACGTGGGCCGCACGCCGCCCTGGCCAGGGAACTGCTCGGCCCGGCCACGCACGGCGACGGCCCGGAGGAGATCGTGTTGCGCCTGGTGGCCGACCCGTCGCTCGGTGCGGAGGGTTACACGCTCACCGTCACGCCGGAGCAGGCCGAGATCGCCGCCGCGGACCTGGCCGGGCTGCGCTGGGGTGTGCAGACGTTGCGCCAGCTCGACGGCCCCGGCGGCGTGCCCTGCGGGACCGTGCGCGACGTGCCCAGGTACGCCTGGCGCGGCGTGCTGATCGACGTGGCCCGCTGGTGGCGGCCGATGTCGTTCCTGCGTTCGTACGTCGACCTGCTGGCGCTGCACAAGTTCAACGTGCTGCACCTGCACCTGACCGACGACCAGGGCTGGCGGTTCGAGGTACGCGGCCACCCGCGCCTTACCGAGGTCGGGGCCCACCGCACCGAGTCCCCCGCCGGGCACGCCCGGGAGGGCAGGTTCGACGGCACCCCGCACGGCGGCTTCTACACCCAGCGCGAGCTGCGCGACCTGGTGGCCTACGCGGCGGCGCGCGGCGTGAACGTGGTGCCCGAGATCGAGTTCCCCGGCCACTCGCAGGCCGCCATCGCCGCCTACCCGTGGCTCGGTCACCCCTCCGCGACGCCCGTACGGGTGCGGACCTCGTGGGGCATCTCCTCCCACGTGCTCGGCGTCGGCGACCGGGTCGCCGGGTTCGCCCGGGACGTGCTCGACGAGTTGTGCGAGGTGTTCCCGTCCCCGTACGTGCACATCGGCGGGGACGAGGTGCGCGGCGCGGAGTGGGCGGCGAGCCCCGAGGCCGCGCGGCGCGTGGCGAGCGCCGGGCTCGACGGGTCGCAGGCGCTGCTCGGCTGGTGGGGCCGGCTCCTGGCCGATCACCTGCGCGGGCTCGGCCGGCGCGCGGTGGCCTGGGACGACATGCTCGACCACGACCCGCCCGAGGACATGGTGATCATGGCCTGGCGAGGCGTGGACCGGATCGAGGCGGCCCTGCGCGCCGGGCACGACGTGGTCGCCGCGCCGCACACGCACACCTACCTCGACTACGCCGAGTCCGACGGGCCGGGCGAGCCGGTCAGCATCGCCGGCCCGCTCCCCCTGGAGACGGTGTACGGCTACGACGCGGGCGAGTCCGTCCTCGGCATGCAGGCCCAGCTGTGGGGCGAGTACCTGCCCACCAGGGACCGCTTCGACTACAACGCCTTCCCCCGCCTGTGCGCCGTGGCCGAGGCCGCCTGGTCGGCGGGACGGGACCTGGGCGGATTCACCCGGCGGCTGGCCGATCACCTGCCGCTCCTCGACCGGCTGGGCGTGGCCTACCGGCGGCCTGAAGGGACTGCGCGTGTTCACCTCTGAACAAGAGCTTGAGGAGCGGCTGGCCACGCCTTCGGCCACGCTGGTCGCCGACGCCGCCCACCTGGACGGCGACCTCGTCGTGCTCGGCGCGGGCGGCAAGATGGGCCCGAGCCTGGTCCGGCTGGCCCGCCGCGCCCTGGACGCCGCGGGCCGTGGCTCGGCCCGCGTGTACGCCGTGTCCCGCTGGTCGGACGGCCGGGCGGCGCGGGCGCTGGCGGACGAGGGCGCCGACGTGGTCGCCCACGACCTGATGGGCGGCGACGACCTGGCCGGGCTGCCCGACGCGGCGAACGTCGTGTTCATGGTCGGCGCCAAGTTCGGCACGTCGGCGGCGCCGTACCAGGCGTGGGCGGTCAACGCGGCGCTGCCTGCGGCCGTCGCCCGGCGCTACCGGGGCTCCTCGATCGCGGCGTTCTCCACCGGCAACGTGTACCCGCTGGTGGACGTGGCCCGCGGCGGCAGCGCGGAGGAGGACCGGCCGGACCCGGTGGGCGAGTACGCGATGAGCTGCCTCGGCCGGGAGCGCGTCTTCGAGCACGCCGCCGCCGCGTACGGGACCAGGGTCGCGATCCTGCGCCTGAACTACGCGGTCGACCTGCGCTACGGCGTGCTGGCCGACCTCGCGGCCACGGTGTCGGCCGGCGAGCCGGTCGACCTCACCACCGGCCACGTCAACGTCGTGTGGCAGGGGTACGCGAACGAGGTCGCGCTGCGGTCGTTGCGGCACGCGCGTGCCCCGGAGGCGTTCACGCTGAACCTGACCGGGCCGGAGACCGCCTCGGTGCGGCGCACGGCGGCCCGGCTGGCCGCCGCGATGGGGACCGAGGCGTCCTTCACCGGCGCCGAGAGCGGCACCGCGCTGCTCAGCGACGCCTCCCGCTGCCACGGCCTGTTCGGCTACCCGGACGTGCCGCTGGACACCCTGATCGCGTGGCAGGCCGGCTGGCTGTCGCGCGGGCTGCCCCTGTCGGGCAAGCCGACCAAGTTCGCGGTACGCGACGGGAGGTTCTGAGATGTCGATCGGCCTGCTGCGGGAGGGGACGGTCATCCCCGCCCACCCGCTGGCGCTGACCGGCGGGCGCACCCTCGACGAACGCCGCCAGCGCGCGCTCACCCGCTACTACCTCGCCTCGGGGGCGGGTGGCGTGGCCGTCGCGGTGCACACCACGCAGTTCGAGATCCGCGAGGCGGGGCTGCTGCGGCCGGTGCTGGAGATCGCCGCCGAGGTCGTGGCGAAGGAGGCGGACCGGCCGTTCGTCATGGTCGCGGGGGCGTGCGGCGACACCGCCCAGGCCGTGGCGGAGGCGGAGCTGGCGGCCTCGCTCGGCTACCACGCCGTGCTGCTGTCGCCCAAGGTGCCCGGCGCGGGCGAGCCTGAGCTGCTGGCGCGGGCCAGGGCGGTGGGCGAGGTTCTGCCGGTGATCGGCTTCTACCTCCAGGAGGCGGTGGGCGGGCAGCGGCTGAGCCCGTCGTACTGGAGGTCGCTGAGCGAGCAGGAGTCGGTCGTGGCGATCAAGATGGCGCCCTTCGACCGGTACCGCACGGTCGACGTGGTCCGCGCGGTGGCCGCCTCGGGACGCGGTGACGACATCGCGCTCTACACCGGCAACGACGACAACATCCTGGCCGACCTGCTCGCCCCCGTCGCGGGCCGCCGTATGGTGGGCGGGCTGCTCGGCCAGTGGGCGGTGTGGACGCGGGCCGCGGTGCTGATGTTCGAGGAGGTCCGCCGGGCGTGGGCCGGGGACGACGAGGTCCTGCGTTCCCTGCTGGCCCGCGCGGCCGACCTCACGGACGCCAACGGCGCGGTGTTCGACGTGGCGGGCGGCTTCCACGGCTGCATCGCCGGGGTGCACGAGGTGCTGCGCGGCCAGGGGCTGCTGGCCGGGACGTGGTGCCTCGACCCGCGTGAGGGGTTGTCGCCGGGGCAGGCCGGGGAGATCGCGCGGGTGCGCGCGGACTATCCGTGGCTGGTGGACGACGAGTTCGTCGCCGCGCACCTGGACGACTGGCTGCGCTGACCACTGCGGAGCCCTGGCTCAACTGACCGCCGCCGGGCCGGGGCCGGGAGAAAGTCACTCCCGGCCCCGGCCCGGCGCTTGTGGCGCTTCCCGCCGCGTGGGTCAGACCGTCCAGTGGGCCGTCGCCAGGGCGTGGACGGCGTCCTCGTCCACCTCGACGCCGAGGCCGGGGCCGGTGGGCACCAGGGCCGTCCCGTCCGAGACCTCCACCGTCCGGCCGCCGACGTACGCCGAGTGCACGAACTGGCGGCCGTTGAGATCGACCGGGGTGTCCACGCCGAAGGCCGCGAACAGGTGCAGCGAGGCGGCGAACCCCAGGTCGGTGTCCGTCAGCCCCGACCCCATGACGCGCAGCCCGGCGTCCTCGGCGAGCTGGCACAACCGGCGTGACAACGTCAGGCCGCCCGACCGCTGCACCTTCGCGATGGCGATGTCGACGGCGTCGAGCTTGACGAACGTGGCCAGGTCGGAGGGGTGGCGCAGGCTCTCGTCCAGCGCGACCGGCAGCGGGCTGTGGTCGCGCAGGCGGCGCAGCCCGGTGACGTCGTTGGCGGGCAGCGGCTGCTCGAACGCCGTCACGTCCAGGTCGGCGAGCCGGCGTGCCATGCGCAGCGCGCCGTCCACGGTGTAGGCCTGGTTCGCGTCCACCCACAGGGGCGCGTCCGGGGCCGCCTCCCTGACCGCCGCGACGACGGACACGTCCGTCGCCTCGTCGTGCAGGCCCACCTTGACCTTGTACGCGCCGTACCCCTGCGCCCGGCCCTCCTCGACCGCCTGGCGTACCTCGCCGGGCGTCTGACCGGCCACGATCCAGCCGAGCGTGATCCGGTCGAGGCGGCGCTGGCCCCACAACACGCCGACGGACACCCCGAGCGCCCGGCCGAGCACGTCGTGCAGCGCGATGTCGAGCGCGGACTTGGCGATGGGCGACCCGATCGTCAGCCCGCGGTTGATCACCTTCTCGTACGCGGCGCAGGCGCCGTCCAGGTCCCAGGCGGGGCGGCCGAGCAGGGCGGGGGCCAGGTAGCCGGCGATCGTGGTCGAGATCGACTCGACGGTCTCGTACGTCCAGGCGGGTGTCGGCGTCGCCTCGCCCCAACCGGTCACCCCGCCAGCCGTCACCTTGACGAGAACCCGTTCGGCGGGCTTTCCCGCAGTGGTGACGTTTCCGCCGGAAATACTGAACGAGCGGATCGACGGCAATTCCACGACGAATATCTCAATCCGCTCCACGACCAGCGATTCCATCATTCTCCAAAGGGCAGGAATTCATGCTTCCACCGGCATTTCAGCGTCCCGAATCTAGCATGCCGAAAATGATTCACGAATCAATGGCAGGAATTCATGTGGCAAATGCCGCGACCCTTTCGCCCCGGGCCGTGGCCGCATCCGGACGTTGACCGGCCGCCCGCCCCGGCGCAGGCTACGGAGGTCCCCAACTTCCGTTCACGACGAGGTGATCGTGATGGCCGGAACCCGTCCCGCACTGCCGGACGCGACCAGCGCCAGCTTCCTGGCCGAAGCATTGAACGAGGCCAACGCCTACCGGGCCAAGCACCACGCGCCCCCCATGGAGATGGACGCCAAGCTCGTCGAGTACGCCAAGGAGCGCGCCTCCTCGCGCTCGGAGTACGCGAAGCTGTCGGCCGGCCACGACGGCCTGCGCGACACCACGGGCGAGAACATCTTCTGGGGCACGAGCACCGGCGCCACGCCGAAGGCCGCCGGTGACGCCGTCAGCGCCTGGTACAACGAGATCGCCGACTACAACTGGACGACGCCGCCGGGCGACTTCGCCAAGACCGGCCACTTCAGCCAGCTCGTCTGGAAGGACACCACGAAGGTCGGCGCGGCGCGGGTGGCCGGCCAGGGCGCCGACGGATTCGAGACCTACATCGTGTTCGTCTTCGAAACCCCCGGCAACTACGAGGGCGAGTACACCACGAACGTCCTGCCCGCCTGAGGACGCGCTCCCGTGACCGGACGGGCCGGTCCTCCCGGCCCGCCCGGCTCACCCGGTCCCGAACGGCTCAACCAGTCCCGAACGGCTCGACGCCGTGTGAGGCGACGTGGTCCTCGTCGAAGATGTCGCCCGCCGAGATCACGATGCGCGGGTCGGGCACGCCGACGACGTCGTGGTCCTTGTCGTCGTAGTCGAAGAGGCTGAGCACGTGGCGCATGGCCTCCAGCCGGGCGCGCTTCTTGTCGTTGCTCTTGATGACCGTCCACGGCGCGCACTCGGTGTCGGTGTGCAGGAACATGTCCTCCTTGGCCTCGGTGTACTCGTCCCACTTGCGCAGGGAGGCCAGGTCCATCGGGGACAACTTCCACTGCCGCACCGGGTCCACCTGGCGGATGATGAAGCGGGTGCGCTGCTCGGCCCGCGAGACCGAGAACCAGAGCTTGACCAGGTGCAGCCCCGACTGCACCAGCAGGTTCTCCAGGCGCGGCACCTGCTCCATGAACTCCAGGTACTCGCCCTCGTCGCAGAAGCCCATGACCCGCTCCACCCCGGCCCGGTTGTACCAGGAGCGGTCGAACAGCACGATCTCCCCGTTGGCCGGCAGGTGGGCGATGTAGCGCTGGAAGTACCACTGGCCGCGTTCGCGCTCGCTCGGCTTCTCCAGCGCGACGACGGTCGCCCCGCGCGGGTTGAGGTGCTCCATGAAGCGCTTGATCGTGCCGCCCTTGCCGGCCGCGTCGCGCCCCTCGAACAGCACCACCAGCCGGCGGCCGTTGCTCTTGATCCAGTACTGCAGCTTGAGCAGCTCGATCTGCAGCAGCCGCTTGTCCCGCTCGTACACCTCCCTGGACAGGCGTTCGTCGTACGGGTAGTGCTGGCGCCAGGTGTCCACCGGCCGGCCGTCGGCGCGCAGCAACACCGGATCGTCGTCGTCGGAGTCGTCCACCCACAACCCGGGAGTGGTGTCGAGCAGTTCGCTCTGCTCGGCCGCCGCCAACGGGCCGACGACGACCTTCTGCTCGTGCTCCGGACCGGTCATGCGGCCCGCGGCGGGATGTTCGCGTTCATGGCATCCTCTCTTCACCGGACGCGGCCCCGCTAATCGTGCCGGCGCCCGTGACTCCGGGAATTCTCCCGGAAGCGGCGGCCCGTTCAGCTGGTGGGTCCCAGGCGGAGGCGCACCTGGGTCAGCAGGTCGTGCGGCAGGGGGGCGTAGCCGTACAGGGCCAGGTAGGACTGGCCGGCGTCGCTGGCGGTGTAGTCGAGGAAGGTCCGTACCAGCGGGTCCGGCCGGCCGGCGCAGATGATCTCGTACGTGACCTGGACGATCGGGTACGCGCCCGGGACCTTCCGCCGATGGTCGAACGCCAGCACCAGGTCGCCGTCGCGGCCCACGACCCGGGCGCCCTGCACGGCCTTGCTGGCGCTCTCCGGCGAGAGCTCGACGAACTCCCCGGCGGCGTTGCGCACGGCCGCGGTCCGCAGGCGGGCACTGCTGGCGAAGCCGTACTCGACGTACCCGATCGAGTCGCCGGTGTGCTGGAGGACCTGGGTCATGCCGCTGGAGCTCGTCACGCCCCGGCCCGCTCCGGGCCACGTCCTGGACGGCGGGTACGGCCAGCCGCCGGTGGCCCGCAGGAAGTCGGTGAGGTTCTGGGTGGTGCCGGACTCGCCGGAGCGGTGGAAGACGTGGACGTGGGTGCCGGGCAGGCGGCGGGCGTGGTTGTCGGCGGCGATCTCGCTGGCGTTCCACTTGGTGACGCGTCCGGTGAAGATGCCGGTCAGGGTCGCGGGCGACAGCCGCAGGCCGGGCACGGAGGACAGGTTGTAGGCCACCGCGACGGGCGCGACGACCATCGGCAGGTGCTCGGCGCGCCCGCCGCAGCGCCGGTCGGCCCGCGCCTGCTCCTCCGGGGTCATCGGCACGTCCGAGCCGGCGAACGCGCTGCGTCCGGCGATGAAGTCCTCGATGCCGGCGTTGGAGCCGTTGGGCTCGTAGGTCACCCGCAGTTCGGGGTGGACGCGGCTGAACTCGCTGATCCAGGCGTCCATCGCCCCCTTCTGCGCGGTCGAGCCCGAACCGCGCAGCCACGCGACGACCGGCTCGGGCGCGGGCTCCTCCTCGCTGCTCATGCTCAGGACCACGGCCCCGGCCACGGCGGCGGCTCCGGCGACCAGAACGAGCACGACGACCAGGACCGACTTGGCCGTCCTTGTCAGCCTTGCCATTCCACAAGGCTAGGAACCGGTCGCATCCGGACAGCCCATCTGCCGATCAAGCCCCCGGACATAAACGGTTACCTTGTTGCCAAGCCCCCATGCGAAAGCACCGGCGGCCCGGCGGCGCCCGCGTTCGTGGCAGGTGGGCCGCGCGAATCGAACGGACACCCCAACACACACGTGCACGAGGTGCTCTCCCGGATCCTCACCACCCGCAACTGAGGTACGGAGGGCTCAGGGCCGCACGTCGTCGGCCGCCTCGGCCAGGATCCGGGCCAGCTCGGCCGGCCGGGTGAACATGGGCCAGTGGCCCGAGTCGATGTCGACCAGGTCGAGCCGCTTGACCCGGGCCAGCTCGGGCACGTCCCCGCCGTCGATCCACTCCCGCGCCTGGCCGGGGGTGAACTCGGGGCACACGACGACGGCCGGCACGCCGAACCGCCGCTCGTCCGTCAGCCGTACGACGCCTTTGGCCACCCCCTCGGGGACGGGGATCGCGGCGGCGGCGAACCTCCGCCTGGCCTCCTCGTCGAGGTCGGCGGAGTCCGGCCCCTCGAACGGCCCCCACCCCGGGAAGGGCACCGCGCCGTCCACGACCTCGAAGAAGTCGCCGTACGCGGCGCCGTCGTCGGCGGGGAAACCGCCGATGAAGGTGACCTTGGCGACCCGTTCCGGGCGTGCGTCGGCGGCCAGCCAGGCCAGGGTGCAGGCCGCGGAATGCCCGGCGACCAGGGTTTTGCCGGGCGCCGCGTCCACGGCGGCGAGCACGGCGGCCACCTGGTCGGCGAGCGTGGCGGAGGTGGCGCCGTCCCCCTGGCCGGGGAGGGCGATCGGCACGGGACGGTGACCGAGCGCCTCGATCGCGGGCGCCACCTCGTCCCAGGCGGAGGCGTCGAGCCAGAGGCCGCCGATGAGCAGGATGTCCATGGTCAGTCTTCCTTCTTCAGTACGTTCAGATCGCGTTCGGCGTAGAGCCGGTGCTCCCATTCCTCGTGCAGGACGATGTGCAGGCACTCCTTGAGCGGGAATCCGGCGAGCCGCGGCCAGCCCGGTTCGGTGCGGGTGACCTCGGAGGCGAGCTCCCCGGCGGTGAGCGAGGCGACGACCTGGCCGACCATCGCCCGGCGGTCGCGGCGGACCGCGAGCACCTCCTCCAGCGAGGGCCGGGCCTCACGGTCCCACGGGACGCCGTCCCAGCCGGGCGCCTCGTCCCACGGCAGGTCGAGCGGGTGCCACGGCGAGGGTTCGCCGAGGACGGCCCGGCCGACCCAGGCGGCGGAGGCGAAGTTGAGGTGCCGCAGGGTCTGGATGAAGGACCACGACGTTCCGCAGCTCGCCGCCGATCTCCACGTCGGTCAGCTCGGCGCCGCGCACCCGCAGGCCGGACAGGTCGGCCGCGCGCACCCGGGCGTCGCGCAGGCGCACACGTTCGAAGGTGGCGCCCGTGAGGTCCAGATCTCGGAACTCGGTCATGGCAGGCCAGGTTAGAGCCCATTCCGGACGTTCTACTTCCGGATTGTGCCGTGGCCGTTCTAATGTGGCCCGGGTGCCCGCCGAACTCAGCCCCACCGCCCGCGCCCTGCGCGCCATGGAGGTCCTGCGGCAGCGTCCGGGGGTGACGGCCGGGGAACTGGCCGCGTCCCTGGGCGTGACGGAACGCGCCGCCCGCCGCTACGTCGGGATCCTGCGGGAGGCCGGCATCCCCGTCGAGTCGGCCAGGGGCCCGTACGGCGGTTACCGGCTCGGCCGCGGCACGCGGCTGCCGCCGGTCGCCTTCACCGCGCCCGAGGCGCTCGGCCTGGTCATGGCCGTGCTCGACGGCCAGCCGGCCGCCGCCGACAGCGACGACCTGGTGGGTACGGCCCTGGCCAAGGTCATCCGGGCCCTGCCGGAGGGCGTCGGACGCCAGGCCGCCGCGCTGCGCGAACACGCCTCGGCCGCCCCCGACCGGTACGCGGCCCGTCCCGACATCGCCATCACCAGCGCGCTGGTCGCCGCGTCGGCGGCCCGGCGGCGCGTGATGATCGCCTACCGGAGCGAGTCGGGCCGGGAGTGGGAGGCCGAGGTCGACCCCTGGGCGGTCGTCGTCCGGCACGGGCGCTGGTACCTGTTGTGCCACTCCCACCGCGCGGACGCGATCCGCACCTACCGGGTCGACCGCGTCCGCGCCGTCCGGCAGAGCACGCACACGTTCTGCCCGCCCGACGGCCTCGACCCGGTCGCGGCGCTGGAGGAGAACCTGGGCACCGGCTGGGAGTACGCCACCCGCGTGGTCTTCGACGCGCCCCTGGCCGAGGTGGCGCCCTGGGTCCGCCCGCCCATGGGACGGCTCGAACCGTACGGAGAGGGCTGCGTGCTGGTCGGCAGCACGAGCAACCCGGCGATGTACGCCCAGGAGTGGCTGCCGGTCGTGCCGTTCGCCTTCCGCGTCGAGGGCGGGCCCGAGCTGCGCGCCGCGGTCGCCCACCTCGCCACCCGCCTCACCGCCGCCCTGACGGACCAGCCGCGGGACCCGGGGTGAACGTGATCGTCAGGTCTGGAGGAGGGTGGCCGCGAGGATCCCGGCGAGCCATTGCTCGTACTCGGCCTCGGTCCACCCGCAGACCTCGGTCAGCTTCTCGAAGTTCTCCGTCGAGGTGAGCACATAGATCTGCGCGGCCGCGCCGGCCGGGGGGAGGCCCGGCCGCAGGACGCCGAGCGCGTGCAGGTGGTGGGCCGGCCCGTGGCTGCCCTTCAGCCGCTCGTGCTCGATGTCGGCCAGGACCTCCTGGAGCCGCGTGTCGGCCGGGGAGGCGGCGGCGGCCGCGCGCAGGACGCGGTGCACGGGCTGGACGCGCCGCAGGATCCCGGTGGCCATGGCGGCGTATCGGGCCAGCTTGCGTGCGGGATCGGGTTCGTCGATGATCGCCTGGACCTCGGGGCGGTCGCTCTGCGGCAGGGGCCGGGCGTCGCCGGCCAGCGTGATGTCGTAGACGAGCTTGGCCAGGGCGGGCTTGCCGCCGGGGGCGGACGTGTACAGCGTCTGGGGCGCCACGCCGGCCGCGCGGGCGACCTCGGCCATGGTCGTGTCGGCGTAGCCCTTCCTGATCATCAGCTCCCGCGCCGCGCCCGCGATCCTCTGCCGCGTGGCCTCGGCCTGCTCCTGCCGTAGAGCGCTGGAGTAGGGGCGGCGCTTCTTCTGCTCGGTCATCGCGTCCCATGATTCCAGAAGCATATTGACTAGAGGCATATCTAATGAAAAAGTCCGCTTCTAGTCGATTCTCTCTCGTGGAAGGGAGGAGCGGTGTCCTTGCTGCTGGCCGCGTCCAGGATGGTCGCGTCGCTGCTGGTCGGCCTGTACGCGGGCGGCGTCGTCTTCGTGGTGCTCGCCCCGTCCGTGGCTCGCCTGCCGGGTCCCGCGTACGTCCGCTACTGGCAGGCGCTCAACGTCGACTACGGACGTGCCATGCCGCCGCTGCTGCTGGCCGGCGTCGCGGCGCTGATCGTCGTGACCGCCCTGTCGTGGCGCCGCGGATGGGTCGTCCTCGGCGTCAGCACGGCCGCCCTGATCATGGTCATCCTCACCGTGGTCCTCACCCTGACCGGCCTGGAGCCCCTCAACCGGGTGGCGGACGCCTGGGATCCCGACCTGCTGCCCGCCGACTGGCACGAGAGCCGCCGGCGGTGGCTGAACCTGCACCTCGTCCGGACCGCGCTCGCGCTCGCGGCGTTCGCCTGCCTGATCGCCGTCCAGACCTTCGACCGCGACTGACCACCACTTCATCGATCGAGACGGACACCGTCCCGGACCGGACGGAAGCGCCGCCGGGGGCAGGTGGTCAGGCGGCGACCCGCCGCCGGCCGCGTACGCCGAGGATCACGGCGGCCAGTACGGACGCCGCGGCCGAGGCCAGCAGGATCGCGCCCTTGGCCTGGGTCAGGTGCGTCTGGCCGGTGTAGGAGAGTTCGGCGATCAGCAGCGACACCGTGAACCCGATCCCGCCCAGGACACCGACACCGGCGATGTCGGTCCAGGCCAGCCGTGGGTTGAGATGGGCGCTGGTGAGGCGCGCGGTGAGCCAGGCGGCGCCGACGATGCCCACGGGCTTGCCGGCGAGCAGTCCGGCCAGCACCCCCCAGGTCACCGTCCCGGACCAGAAGCCGCCCGCCCCCGACAGCGGGATCCCGGCCGACAGCAGCGCGAACACCGGCAACACGATCCCGGCGCAGAACGGCCGCAGCGCGTGCTCGGCGCGCTGGGAGGGCGGCTCGGGCTCGCCGTCCCGCGGCCGGGTGCGCATGAGCAGGCCCATCGCCACGCCCGCGATCGTCGCGTGCACCCCGCAGGCGTGCGCCAGGGCCCAGATGGTCACGGCGAGCGGCCCGTACAGCAGCCAGGCGGGCAGCGCGCGGCGCACGGCGGTGACCGCGCGTCCCCGCCCGTGTTGCAGGTACGCCCACACGGCCAGCCCGGCGGCGGCCCCGGCCAGGGCGGCGAGGTTCAGTCCGGAGGTGTAGCCGACGGCGATCACGACGACCGCGCACACGTCGTCCACGGTCGCCAGCGTCAGCAGGAACGTCCGCAGCGGCGCGGGCAGGCGACGGCCCACGACGGCCAGGACCGCGAGCGCGAAGGCGATGTCGGTGGCCATCGGCACGCCCCAGCCGGCGGCCGCCTCGCCGGACGCGGCGACGTTCACCGCCAGGAACACCAGCGCGGGCACCACGACGCCGCCGATCGCGGCCACGACGGGCAACGCGGCGCGGCGCGGGTCGCGCAGCTCGCCGTGCACGAGCTCCTGCTTGAGCTCGTTGCCGACGATGAAGAAGAACACCGCCAGCAGCCCGTCGGCGGCCCACGCCTGCGCGCTCAGACGCAGGCCCATCCCCTCCGGGCCGAACGACCACGTACGCAGGGCCTCGTAGGAGGCGACGAAGGGCGAGTTGGCCCAGATCAGGGCGGTCAGGGCGGCGCCGATGAGCAGCACGCCACCGACCGCGTCCAAGCGCAGGGCGGCAACGGTCCGCGACAGGACAGACATACGAAAAGAAACTCCAGAACGGTACGAAGAGGTCGGGCCACCGGCTTGCCCCGGCCATCACGCACCTGCCCCGCACCACTTCGCTCGGCTGTGCGGGGCTGCTGGGTGGCCGCGGAGGGCTGTGGGGTGGCTGCGCTTGGCGAGGCGCGTCAGCGGTCCCGCGGCGGGCATACGGCCGCGATCGTGCCCCACGTGCTGACGTAACCGTTCGTACCGACCGGGCGGAACTCCAGCGGGCGCAGCGGGCGGGCGTGCCGCTCGCGCACGAGACGAAGGCAGGAACGGATCTCGCGCACCCTCGCCTCCCCGGTCGTCCCATCACGTCCTCCCACCACCCTACAAGCCCCCGAACTCCCCCAAATCCGACCAAGCCCCCAGTTCCAGCCATCCGATCCAGCGGGGCACCCGGCCGCCCGGGCTCCGGGCTCCGGGCTCCCGCGAAGACGCCGCATCCGCGTCTCACCCAAAAGGCGTCTCATCAAGAAAGCGGCCCACCCCAGGGCTTCTGTGCCCCGGGGTGAGCCGCTTCCGGCGTGCTTTCTCAGTCGTCCTCGTGCTCGCTGCCGCCGTGGTCGTCGTCGTGGCCGTCGTCGTCGCCGGCCTGGCCGCCCTTCTGGTCGTCCTTACGGTCGCCCGCCTGGTTCTCCGCCTTGTCGTCCGAGCGGTCCTCGGCCTTGTCGTCCGAGCGGTTCTCCGCCTTGTCGTCTGTGTGGTCCTCGGCCTTGTCGTCGTCCTGGTCGTCTGCCTCGTCGGTGAGGACCGTGCCCTTGGTGGCGTCGACGGTGATCTCGCGCTCGCCGCCGTCGGCGGTCGTGACGTCGATCTCCCAGACCTGGCCGGCGTCCTCGTCCTCCAGTTCCACGGACGTGACCTTGCCGCCCGGCACCTTCTCCAGCGCCGTCTTCTCCGCCTGCTCCCGGGGGATCGCCGGGGCCGGGGCGGAGGCCGGGGTGGCGGGGGTGGTGGGGGCGGCGGGGGTGGTCGTGGCGAGGGCCGTGCCGGCGCCTGCGGCGAGTACGGCGGCCGCGGCCAGTCCAGCGATGATCATAGGCTTGCGCATTCGGGAACCCTCCGGTGCGTTCGGGTGTCGTCCTGACGCCTCCCAGGCTGGCCCACGACTCGATAGCGATGAGCTGCGAGAACCCTAACGTGCGGTTAAGGTCCGAGCCGATGGATGATCGTCGGCGGCGCCGCCCTGCATAGTGCCCGGTCACTTCTCCACGAGGCCGGTCGCGACGGCGATCCGGCCCAGGATCTGGCGCAGGGCCGCCGCCTCGGTGGGATCGATGGCGCTCAGCAGTTCCTCGTCGTTCTACCGGGCCAGTGAGAGAGTCTGGTGTCGCAGGTCCAGGCCGGTCGAGGTCAGTTCGATGAGCTGACGCCGGCGGTCCGCGGTCGTGTCCGATGAGTTGGTCCAGTTGCCGCGGTTCGGCTGCTGGAGTATTCGTGCAGCTCAAGCAGATCGCCCTGGAAACCTAAGGCCCGAGCCGCCGGTTCCGGGGGCTCACGAACGCCACGCCCTGCGGAAGCTCTCCCGTGCGCGGTGCAGGCGTGACTTGACGGTGCCCGACGGCACCCGCAGCAACCGCGCCACCGCCTCCTCCGGCAGCCCCTCCAGATCGCGCAGGACCAGCACCGCGCGGTGCTCGGGCGACAGGCGTCCGAGCACGTCCCGGATGTCGACGGCGTGCTCGACGTCGTACGGCGACGGCAGGTCGGCGAGCTCCGCCGGACGGGCACGGCCGGCCCGCCTGGCCACCCTGACCGCCTCCCGTACGGCGATCGCCCGCGCCCACCCGTGCAACGCCTCGGGATCGCGCAACTCCCGCAGGTGCCGGAAGATCGCGATCAGCGACTCCTGGACGGCGTCGGCCCCGGCGTCCAGCGCGATGGGCCCGCAGATCTTCCCCAGGTACGGCGTCAGCTCCCCGAGCAGCTCGTTCAGCGCCATCGTGTCCCCACGCTGCGCCGCCCGTACCAGCGCGGCCGTCATGACGTGCGCTCGGCGAACCTGGCCGCCAGCCTGGCCAGCGCCTTCTCCCCGGCCGTACGCACCCCCCAGGGCACCAGCGCCGCCCGTCCCGGGACACGCACTCCCCCGGTCTGCGCGACCAGCGTGCCCCCCGGTACGGCGGTCGCGGCCAGCCCCACGAGCAGGAACCGGCTCTGCATCCAGCACCAGCCCGGCCGCAGGTCGACGTCGAACCTGGCACGCATGCCGTACCGGCTGCGGGCCCTGGCCACCAGGCGCCCGTCCGTACCGGCCGGTTCGAGGGTCAGGCGACGCATGTCGGGCTCGAAGGTCCCGAACTCTCCCTCCAGATCGCCCGCCACGGCCCAGACGGCGGCGAAGGGGGCGGGGATGACACGTTCGGCGACGTACGCCCCGGGGATGGCGGCGGCGAGCACGCGCAGCCTCCGTACGGGGTCCAATTCGGCAACAGGCCAGCTCATGTCCATCCAGAGGCGGTCGGAACGCGAAAGGTTCCATGGAACCATCTCGGGATCCGCCGCCTCTTGCAGGGCATGAACACCTCACGTCTCGGCGCCCTGACCGGCGCGATCCTGCTCACCGACGCCGCCGCGCACCTGTACTGGCTCACCGGCCGCACCTGGCCCGCCTCCGGGACACGCACGCTGTCGCTGGCCGTGCTGAACTTCGAGGTACCGTTCACCTTCCGTGTCCTCGCGCCGCTCGTCCTGCTGCTGAGCGTGGCGGCGGGGGCGGTGATCGCGTGTTCCCGGGGCCGGGGCGGCCGGCTCGCGCTGCTGGTCACGGGGGCCGTGGCGGCGGGCACGTCCGTACGCGCGGCAGCCGGTCTGGTGTGGGTCCTCGGCGTGGGGGCCGACACCGGCACCCCGTTCTACTGGCTCAACCTGTTCCTCTACACGCCGCTCTGCGCGATCATGACCGTCTCGACCTGGATCGTCCTGGTACGGGGGTTCGCCCGCGCCAAAACGGTCCAGCCCGCATGACGGCGTCCGGCGGGCTCACTCGTAGCGGGCCCGGCGGGCTCACTCGTAGCGGGCCCGGCGGGCGATCAGCTCGAACCCGAGGCCGCGGAAGAGGGCGGCCGAGGCCGGGTTGTTGACGTTGACGTCCAGGAAGACCTGCGTCGCGCCGGCGGCGGGCGTACGGCCGAGCGCGGCGACGGCCAGCGCCCGCGCCAGGCCGCGCCGCCGCCAGGCGGGTACGGCGCCCACCTGCACCAGGAACTCCTCCACGCACGTCACGAAGCCGACGGCCGTCTCCCCGTCCCGCGCCACCAGCGAGCAACCGGGCTGGAACTCGTCGTCGACCAGCCAGTCGATCCACTCCTCCCGCGACCACCCGGGAAAGCCGGGACGGTCGGCGAAGGACGCAGAGTACGCCTGGTAGAATGCCTCTTCGGTGTCCGGCGACCATTCCTCGACCGTCACCTCCGGCGGCAGCGGTACGGCCGGGAGCGGCGCGGTCAGGTCGCGGCGGAAGACGTCCTCGGCGAACGTCTGGCGGTAGCCGCGTGCGAGGAAGAGCTCGTGCGCCTGCGGGGTCACCGACTCGACCTCCACGCGGACGCTCCCCGCCGTGCCCGTCGTGTCCGCCGTCAGCCGGTCGAGCAGGCCGGAGCCCAGCCCCCGCCCTCGGTGGTCGGGCGCGACCAGGCCGGTCGCCGCCGACGCCGCGCCCACGGGCCGCACCGCTCCGCAGGCCACCAGCCGGCCCTCCGAGAACGCGCCCACCGCCGGACCGGCGGTGTACCTGCGTCCGAGGAAGGACTCCGACGTGGTCGCCGGGAGCCCGCCGTCGTACGCCGCGCACCGGCGGGCCAGAGCGGCGATCGCCGGCAGATCCGCGGCGGACAGCGCGGCCCATTCGATGGTCACCATGATCTCCTTCGCGTACAGGTGACCGAGTATGGCACCGCGTTTCAGGGGGCCGTCGAATGGTTTTCCCGGGGTGTCAGGCGTTCCGCGGGGTGCAGTCGAGGATGACGTTGCCGAGCGGGGTGTCGTGCACGCCGGCCACGTCGAGCCCGGCGCCGGTGGCGATGGCGGCGTAGTCGCCGACGGTGCGCTCGCGGCCGCCGCTGAGCACGAGCATGCGCAGGTTCATCTCGGCGAACATGGCCGGGTCGTCGCCGGAGCCGCCACGCGACTCGATCATGACGACCCGTCCGCGCGGCCCGGCGGCGTCGGCGCAGCGCCGCAGGATGCGCTCGGCGTCCTTGTCACCCCAGTCGTGGATCACCCGCCTGAGCACATAGACGTCGCCGCCCGCGGGCAGCGGCTCGAAGAAGCTCTGCCCGGCGAACTCGCACCGCCCGTCCAGCCCGCGTCCGGCCAGGAAGCCGCGGCCCCGCTCCAGCGTGTCGGGCAGGTCGACGAGCGTGGCCCGCATCCCGGGACGGGCACTCAGCACCTCGGCGATCAGCGCGCCGGTGCCGCCTCCGACGTCGACCACGTGGCCCACGCCGGACCAGTCGTACCCCTCGACGACGTCGCTGAGGTCCTCGGCGCCGCCGGCCATCAGGCCGTCGAACGACTCGCCCAGCTTGCGGTGCTCGGCCAGATGGCTCCAGATGGGGACGCCGAAGACCGCCTCCCACGCCGGGCCCCCGGTGCGTACGGTGTGCAGCAGGCCGGTGAACGCGACGTCCATCTGCCCGCCGAAGCCCTCGAGGTCGAGCCGTTCGCGCATCATGGACGGGTGGCCGGAGGCCAGCTGCTCGGCGGGCCCGTTGACCGCGAACACGCCGGGCCCGGGTTCGGTGTAGACGCCGTGGCAGACCAGGTGGCGCAGCACGCGGCCCAGCGCGTCGGCGTCGGAGCCGGTACGGCGGGCCAGCTCCTCGACGGGCAGCGCGTCACCTGCCAGCAGATCGGTCAGGCGCAGGGTGGCCGCCACGCGCACGGCCATCGGGGTGACCATGTCGGTCACGGGGGCGAGCACCGCCCATGCCGCCTCCCACGCCGTCGGACGAGCGCTTTCTTCGCCGGTGCCTGTCACGGCCGCAGCCCCCTCTTCCCACGGGATCAAGGCTTGCCCGCCCGCAAGCTACCACGCGGAGGGCCGCCGCAGGAGCCCTCCGGGCAAGCCCTTCCCGGGATCGCGGCCGGACCGGCTTCTCAGCCCAGGAGCCCGTCGAGCAGGCCCCTGATCCCGAGCGCGTCCAGAACCGAGCGCCGCTCCTGCGGAGCGATCGCCGACATGGGCTGGTACGAGGACATCGGCATGTCGGCGGACAGAGGCACACCGGCCGACCCTGTGCCGTTGAAAGACGCGGTGCCGTTCAAGGACGTGGTGCCGTACGGGGACGTGGTGTCGTACAGAGACATGGTCCCGTCGGCCGCGCAGACCACCGACGGCCTGCCGATCAGCATGTCCAGGGTCCTCCTGACGCCGATCGCGTCGAGCAGCGACATCCGCGACGCGCTGACGTCGCCCGCCGTCCCGTCGGCGGAGGCCCCAGCGGTGGCGGCCGCGGTGCCGTCGGCGGTGCACATCGCGGGCCGGTTCACCAGCGCTTCGAGGACCGCCGCGGCACCCGCGGCATCCAGCAGGGACGCCGGCTCCGCCCCGGTCGGCTCCGCCCCGGTCGGCTCCGCCCCGGCCTCCGAGGTGTCCTCGGCCTGGCCGCATCCCAGGGCAGTGATGACGAGCGGTTCGAGAACCTGCTCGGCGTCCGTGCCGGCCGCCGTGTCAGCCGCCGTGCCGGTGTCCGTTCCGGTGTCCGTGCCGGCCGCCGTACCTGCCGCCGTGCCGGGGGCGTCATCGTCGAGCAGGAAATCGTCGAGCAGGAAGTCGTCGAGCAGGCCGGGGAACTCGGCGGCCGCGGCGAACGACGTCTCCGCCGTGAGGAACGGCTGGCCGGTGGCCTCCGTCGCACCGAATGCGTCCGTCGGACCGGTTTCCTCCGCCGGGCGGACGAGTCCCTGAAGGAGCGCCCGTACGATCGGGGTGTCGAGCAGCGTGATCGACTGCCCTCCGGCGACCTGGACCCTGGCGGCGACGCACGGCGCGGCGCTCCGGTCGCCCTCCTCGGCCGTCGCCGGGCCGGCCGCCGCCAGCAGGCCCATGGTGGCCAGACCGGCGACGGCGATCGTTCTTCTGCACATGGGTGCCTCCCTGTGGCATTACGTGATCATCCGCAGCGATCATTACCCATAGCAGTGGATCAACTACTCTATGATTGTTTCCAGTCCTCTTTACCCAAGACAACCGGCCTGCTCCGACGTGCGGCGATTCAGCCCGTGATCATCCCGGCCACGAGGTTGATGGCGGTGGCGAGGATGCCGGTGCCGAAGACGTACGACAGGAGGGTGTGCCGCAGGACCACCGCGCGGATCGCCGAGCTCGAAACGGACGTGTCCGACACCTGGTACGTCATGCCGAGGTTGTAACTGAAGTAGAAGAAGTCCCGGTACGCGGGCGGCTGCTCGGAGTTGAAGTCGATGCCGCCGGCCCCCGCGTAGTAGGCGTAGGCGTAGCGGGTCGCGTACATGAGGTGGAGGGCGGCCCAGGCCATGAACACGCCGCAGAGCGCGGTGGCGGCGGCGACGTGGCCGGTGTCGGGCCCGCCGCGCAGGAGCAGCAGCACGATGGCGACCAGCCCGCACGACGCGACCCCGACGACCACCAGTTCCTCGGCGACGGGCCGGAAGTCCTCGCGCCGGACGTTGCGGTGGGTGGCGTCGGCGTCCATCGGCCACATCACCGCCCAGCCCGCCACGACGAACACCAGCTCGGTCACGGCGATGGCGGTCAGCGCGCCCAGCGGGGCGTCGGCCGGCAGCCCGACGGCCACGCCGGCCGCGATCCCGACGGCCACCGCGCCCGCGAGGCGGGGTACGGCGTCGAGCGGCAACCAGATGCTCATGCACTTGGATGGTAGCCGCGTCTCCGCAGTTCAAACCGGATGAAACGGGCCGAGCGCGGGCTCGCGGCACCCGCATGCTCTACCGTCTGCTGGGTGACCGTCGAGCGAAAGGACCCCCTCAGCCCATGAACACCCCTTACGTCCCCGGCCCGGCGGGCGGCCGGTCGTGAGCGCCGAGGAGCTGACCGAGCGGGTGCACGCCCTGCTGGCGGCCCCCAGGCCGTGGTCCGTCACCCAGATCGGCGACCCCGTGCTGCGCCGGACGGCCGAGCCGTACGACGGCCAGCTCTCCGACGGCCTCCTGCGCGAGCTGCTCGACGCGATGTTCAGGCACCTGCCGGGCGTCGGCGTGGGCCTCGCCGCGCCGCAGGTCGGCATCCCGCTGGCGCTCGCGGTCATCGAGGATCCCGCCGAACTGCCGCCCGGCCTCGCCGCCGAGCGCGAACGTGTGCCGCAACCGCCGCTGGAGCTCGTCAACCCGGTCGTCACGCCGGTCGGCACCGGCTACCGCGCCTTCCACGAGGGCTGCCTCAGCGTGGAGGGGCTGACCGCGGTCGTCTCCCGCCACGCCCGGGTACGGTTGTCGGCCCTCGACGGCGGCGGGCGCGCGTACGAGACGGAGTTGTCCGGCTGGCCGGCGCGGATCGCCCAGCACGAGACCGACCACCTGAACGGCACCCTCTACCTCGACCGCGCCGATCCCCGCTCGCTGTCGACCACCGCCAACCACGAACGCTTCTGGACCCCCGCGGCCGGCTGACCGCTACACGCTGCGCAGGACCGAGACCACGATGCCCAGCACCACGGCCTCGTCGCCGTCGATGACGTCGTAGCGGGGGTTGCGCGGTTCGAGCAGGACGTGCCCGCCGCGCCGGCGGAACACCTTGACCGTGGCCTCGCCGTCGATCATCGCGGCGACGATCTGGCCTGAGTGGGCCTCGGGCTGCTGGCGCACCACGACGATGTCTCCGTCGCAGATCGCCGCGTCGACCATCGAGTCGCCGCGCACCCGCAGTCCGAAGACGGTGCCGCGGCCGGTGAGGTCGCGGGGCAGGGTCAGGGTGTCGTCGAGGTGCTCGTCGGCCAGGATGGGCGCGCCCGCGGCGATGTCGCCGACCACGGGGACGCTCACCATGTCTCCCCCGGACCCGGACGACAGGGGCCGCAGGAACAGACGTACGTCGATCGGGCGGGTCGCCGCCCGGCCGCGGCTGAGGAAACCCTTCTCCTCCAGGCTTCTCAGGTGCCGGGAGACCGACGAGGGCGAGCGCAGCCCGACCGCCTGGCCGATCTCGCGCGCGCTCGGCGCGTAGCCGTGTCCGACCACCCAGTCGCGGATCGCGGCCAGGATCCGCTGCTGGCGCTGAGGCAGGGCCGAGACGTTCAGGTGCTCGAACACGTCATGGTCGTCGTAGGTGGTCACAGGGAAATGCTAGAGGTCACCCGCCCGGCGCGGTGGCGACCACCGGCGGAACGGGCGATCCCGGCCGCGAGGGCACCGGCCGCCGCCTGCGGGGGGGAAGCGGAGGGAGGGGAAATCGCGTTGCCGCGGCGACGCCCGGCGTGCCAGGGTCGGGGCTTCCTGGCGGCGGCGACTGTGGTGGTGGGAATGAGGCGTGCGGGGCTGGTGCTCGCGCTCGGGTCCTCGTCGTGTTTCGCGTTCTCGGGGCCGATGGCCAAGTACCTCATCGCGGCGGGGCTGACGCCGATCGAGGCCGTGTGGGCGCGGATGGCGGCGGCGGGGTTGCTGCTGCTGGCCGTGCTGGCCGCCGTCAGGCCGGGGGCGTTGCGGGTCCCGCGGTCCAGGTGGCCGTTCGTGGCGCTGTACGCGGTCATGGCGGTGGCCGGGGTGCAGTCGCTGTACTTCGCCGCGATCACCCGCCTGCCGGTGGGGATCGCGCTGCTGCTGGTGTACCTGGCGCCGGTGATGGTGGCGGCGTGGGTGCGGCTCGTACGCGGGATCCGGCTCCCCCGGGCCGCCTACGCCGGGGCGGTCCTCGCGGTGGCCGGGCTCGGGGTCGTCGCCGAGGTGTGGCACGACCTGCGGCTGGACGGGCTGGGCCTGGGCCTGGGATTGCTGGCCGGAGCCTGCTCCGCCGGCTATTTCCTGATGAACGATAGCTTCGGGGACGAGGTGCACCCGCTCGGGCTCATCGCCTGGGGGATGGCGGGCGCGGCCGTGGCGCTGATCCCGTTCGCGCGTCCGTGGGACCTGCGGTGGGAGGCGTTCACGGTGTCCGTCACGCCCGCCGCCGGCGCCCGGACGCTGCCCGTACTGGCCGCCTTCCTGTGGATGGTGGTGATCGCGAGCGTGGTGGCGTACGTGCTGGGGGTGAACGCCGTACGGCGGCTGTCGGCGGCGGTGGGGGCGACCGTGGCGTCGCTGGAGGTCGTCGGCGGGGCGGTGGCGGCCTGGGGGCTGGTCGGAGAGGGGATGGGCGGGTTCCAGGTCGCGGGCGGCGCGGTCATGTTGTCCGGCGCGCTGCTCGCCCAGACCGCGACCCGGCGGCGTCCGTCCCGGCAGGGCGGCGACAAAGAGGTGATCTCTCCGGCAAGGTAGTGCTATCGCTACCATAAGTAGTTGATTCACTACAGTGGGTATTTACAAGGAGAAGGCAACGAGTCTCCCATCCCGTCCAGAGAAAGGAGTGGAGCCTTGCGTGTCCTGATCCAGCTCCGCCCCGCCCGCGAAACCGTCGAAGCCGTCCTCGACCCCGGCGTCACCGCCACGGTCGCCGACGTGGCAGGTGACCTGCCGGGAATCGTCCTGGACCAGGCGTTCTCCCCCCTGGCCCTGGCGCGCGCGATGCCCAGCTCGCCCTCTGGCGGCCTGCTGTCGGCGCTGAGCCGGCCGCGCGGCTTCTCCCTGTCGGCCGAGCACGCCAGCGTGCTGGTGCGCGGCGAGCCCGGCGACGACGACCTGGCGTCCAGGCTGGCGCTGCTGTCGTCGTCCGTACGCGAGATCGTCGGCGTGTTCGCCGACCCGGTCATCCGCCCGCACCTCACCTGCGCCGACACCGGCCCCGTCGGCGACTGGCACGACGTCGAACGGCTGCTGCGCGTCAACGACCTGCGCGCGGCCGGCTACGACGGCCACGGCGTCACCCTGGCCGTCGTGGACGGCGGCGTCAACGCCGACCACGTGAGCGGCAAGCTCGGCCGCCAGGTCACCCTGGACGCCGCGCGCAGCTGGGCCCCGCCGGGCGTCACCCCGACCCCCGGCGCCTACCCGGTCGAGCACGGCAGCCTGTGCGCGTTCAACACCCAGCTCGCCGCGCCGCGCTCGACGCTGTTCGACATCGCCGTCCTGCGGAGCAGGAAGGGCTCGGTCGAGGGCATGCTGTCCGACGCCGTGGCCGCCTACTCCGGCGCACCCGTTCAACGTCATGATCTCCAACCTGGAGCACGCCGGGGCCGACATCGTGTTCGCGGCGGGCAACTGCGGCCGTGACTGCCCGGCGGCGGACTGCGGGTTCACCGACATCGTCGGCGGCAAGGGCCATCCCAAGGTGGTCACGGTGGCCGGGGTCGACACCCACGGCGAGCGTGTCGGCTACTCCTCGCAGGGCCCGGCCCGGCTCGGCGACCACAAGCCCGACCTGGCCGCGTACACCCACTACACCGGCTCGGAGATCAGCGGGCCCGGCACGCCCGACACCGGCACCTCCACCTCCTGCCCGGTCGTCGCCGGCGTCATCGCCGCCCTGCGCACCCGCCACACCTCGGCCAAGCTGTCCCCCGCGCAGCTCCGCACGCTGCTCGACCGCACCGCCGAGGACCGCAGCACGGTCGGCTTCGACCATGACTACGGCTACGGCATCGTCAACCCGCCCGCCGTCCTGGCCGCGCTCCGCTCGCACCGCGTCCAGGCCGCCTGAAGGCGCGGCGGCGCCGCGTGCCCGCGCGCGACACGGGTACGCGGCGCCGCCGCCCGCCGGGGAGAGGGCCCTGCGCGGGCCGGCGGGTCAGGGGTCAGCCGTGGTTCCAGACCGAGGAGATGCGGTCGTTCCAGCCGCTGGGGACGAGGGTCGGGATGTCGGAGTAGGGGGAGACGATGATGGAGCTGCCGGCGAAGTTGATGTGCTCGTAGTAGCGGACCGTGCAGTTCGTGGCGCCGATGGAGCTGATGACGTCGTTCCAGTCGTGCAGGTGCAGCGGGCCGTGGTAGACGTCGGTCAGGTCGTTGTGGGCCAGGCGCGCGCCGCACCAGAACCAGTCGCCGCCGTACTCCACGTGCTCGAACATCTGCACCTGGCCCTGCGTGGCCGGGCGCGGGTCGCGCAGTTGCGCCGAGGCCCACAGGGCGCCGTTGATCGCGGTGTCGTCGGTGAGCGCGGTCAGGCGCTCGGGGTGGTACAGGTACGTCAGCGGACGGCCGTCGTAGCGCGTCAGGTCCGCCGGGTCGTGCTCGACGCCGTCCACGACCACCGCCATGGCGGGCGCGGGGTGCGTGACGGGCTGCACGGGCGCGATCTTGGCCCGGACGGCCCGGGCCGGCGTACGGGCGGGGTCCATCGGCGTGGGCGGCGCCGAGCGGGGTGCCCGGACCGCCTTGCCGACGAGCGCCTCCAGCGTGGTGATGCCCTGGTCGCGCAGGAGTGCCAGTACGTCGGCCTCCTCCAGGCCCCCGACTTGGTCGGAGAACTCCAGGAAACGCTCGACCTGGCGGCGGGCGGGGGTTGAGATCTGGGTCATGGGTGCCTCCCCTGGTAGTGCTGTGTGCTCCTTCATGGTCGGGCGGGGCGGCGGCCCGGACAGCCCCCCAGTGTTGGGGATGGCGTTCAGGTGGTGAAGGCGGCCATGAGCTCGTCCCGGCCGCTCGCGCCGGTCTTGCGGAAGACCGCTTTGAGGTGGTCGTGCACGGTGTGCCCGGACAGGTCGAGCAGCACCGTGATCTGCTTCGGCGCGGCTCCCCGGCACAGCAGGTCCAGTACGCCGCGTTCGCGGGGGGTGAGGGCGTACCAGTCGCAGAACGAGGGCAACATCAGCGCGCCGGAGGCCGACTGGATCACCACGGCCACGTCGCCCGTGCCGTCCTGGTCCAGGGCCTGGCCCTCGACGGCGAGCCAGCGGCCGTAGCGGGCCGCCGGGGCGCAGATGATCGGCCGGTCGGCGGCGGCACCGCGTACGTGCTCGACGGCGTCGGCCGCCAGCGCCGCGCCGAACGTGTCGGCCAGCCAGGCGTGCACGCCGTGCCGGTCGGGGCAGCGCAGCCGGTCGAGCCACGCCTGGGCCTGCGGGGTCACCGCGCGGATCCCCTGGTCGGGGCCGACGACGATCACCCCGGCGGGCAGGGCGGGCATGGTGGGGGCCAGCGGGGCGGCGGTGACGTACCCGCGCAGCACGGTCATCAGGGCGGGGGCGAGCAGTGCCGCCCTGCGCAGGTCGTCGTCGGTGAAGGGCGGCTCGTCGCAGGCGCGTACCAGCCCGAGCAGGCCCCAGACGCCGCCGCGCGGGTCGCGCAGCAGCAGCCGCAACTCGCCGGAGGCCCCGCAGGCCACGAACGCCCGCCGCGCCCTCCCCCCGGCGGCGCCGGCCACCGCGACCGGCACCCGCAGCCGGGCCAGGGACGCGGGCCGGCAGGGATCGCCGTGGGCGCGGCGGTGGGCGAGCAGGGACAGGGCCAGCTCGCGTTCGTACCGGTGCCAGAAGCTGAACGAGCCCTGGCCGAGCCCGGTCGCCGGGCTGGTGCCGACCAGGCGCAGGGCGTCGTGCCGCAGCAGCGGGGCGATGGCCGCGGACACGGCGGCCCCGACGTGCTCGGCGTCGACGCCCCGGCCCATGAGCGCGCGCAACTCGCGGACCGCACGGTCCAGGCATGAACTCACGGGCCCACGTCAGCACGTCCGGCCCTCCCATGGCAAGCGGATAGTGGTCGGTCAACTACCGAAGGTGTCCAGTCGGCGTAGTTCCTCCCGGGTCAGGGGCAGGGACGTCGCCTGGGCCGAGGCGCGGACCGACTCGCGGCGGGTGGCGCCCGGGATGGGGATGACGTGCTCGGACTGGGCCAGGTGCCAGGCCAGGCAGACCTGCTGCGGCGTCGTGCCGCGTTCCTCGGCCACCTCGTGGAACGGGGTGCGCGGCGGGGCCGAGCCGGGGCCGTCCAGGGCGCTGCGGGCGATGCCGCCCAGGGGGCTCCACGGGAGGAAGGCGATGCCGAGACGGTCGCAGAGCCGCAGTTCGGGCAGGCTGTCGCGGTGCTGGGGGCTGAAGCGGTTCTGGACCGAGACGAGGGAGTCGCCGAGGATGTCCCTGGCCTCGCGGATCTGGTCGGAGGTCACGTTGGAGACGCCGGCCGCGACGACGAGCCCGGCGTCGAGGAGGTCGCGCAGCGCGCCCACCGACTCGGCCCACGGGACCGCCGGGTCGGGCTTGTGCAGCTGGTAGAGGCCGATCTCCGGCACGCGCAGGCGGCGCAGCGAGCCCTCGCAGGCGGCCCTGATGTGGGCGGGACGGCCGTCGACCGTCCAGGTGCCGTCGCCGGGACGGCCGCGCCCGCCCTTGGTGGCGACCAGCACGCCGTCGCCGGGCCGGGCGGCCAGGGCCTCGGCCAGCAGTTCCTCGTTGTGGCCGAGCTCGCCGGCGTGCCAGTGGTAGGAGTCGGCCGTGTCGATCAGGGTGATGCCGGCGTCGAGGGCGGCGTGCACGGTGGCGATCGCGCGGGCGCGGTCGATGCGGTCCTCGATGGACAGCGGCATGGCGCCGAGGCCGACGGCGCTGACGTCGGCGGTGCCGAGGCGACGGGTGATCATGATGGCTCAGCTCTCCTGGAGGAGGTCGGCGACGGCCCGCGGGAGCCAGCCGGCGACCTCGGTGAACGGGAAGCCGAGCGCTGTGGCCCGGCCGTTGTCGATGGCGTACGGGCGGTCGAAGGAGAACGGCGAGGCCGGCTCGCCGCCGGTCACGACGCGGTAGGCGGGAGCGGGCGCGTCCGTCGCGGCGGCGATCGCTGTGCACAGGCCGGTGACGGTGAGCGCGCCGTGGGAGGCGGCGTTGAGCGCGCCGGTTGCCACGGACCGGGTGGCCGTCCAGTGCAGGAACGCGGCGATCTCCTCGTGGTGCACGAACGACGTGGGGGCCGGGTCGCGGTGCACGGCGACCGGCAGCCCGGCGCGTACGCGGTCCACGTAGTGCCGCAGGCGGCCGGTGAAGTCGGCCGCCCCGCCGCCCAGGACGTGGGCGCTGCGTACGGCGACGAACGGGAAGACCGGGTCCCGGGCGAACACCGCCTCGGCCTGCCGCTTGCCCTCCGCGTACGAGCCCGCCTCGCCCAGCAGGCGGGACAGGGCCTCCGGCGACCGCCACGGCAGGTCCGGGTCCACCGGCCAGGACGCGGCCTCGACGGTCTCCTCCCGGACCGGCGTAGCGGCCGGGGGCAGCAGGAAAGGCGAGGTGGCCGGGTCGTAGACCTCCATGGTGGAGGTCATCACGTAGCGGGCGGTGCGGCCGGCGAAGACGCGGCGGGCGACGTCGGCGTGCAGCGGTGTGTAGCAGACCTGGTCCACGACGGCGTCGAAGGTCCGGCCGGCCAGGGCGCGGGTGAGGGCCGCCGCGTCCGCCCGGTCGGCGACGACGTGGTCGGCCCCGGCGGGGGGCGCCGCCGAGCCGCGGTTGACCACGGTCACGTGGTGTCCGTCGTCCTGGAGCAGGCGGATCAGGTGGCGGCCGAAGTAGCGGCTGCCGCCGATGACGCAGATCTGGGGCATGCGGCCAAGACTGGCCCGAACGGGGTCCACAGTGGTAGTGGTGACTTGCTGGCCCCGTATTAAGGAGAACTGTTGATCGACGCCCACCGGCTCAGGGTGCTGCGGGAGGTGGCCGCGCACGGCAGCTTCAACCGGGCGGCGGCCGCGCTGCTGCTCACGCCGTCCGCCGTCTCCCAGCAGATCGCCGCGCTGGAACGGCAGCTCGGCACGCCCGTCGTCACCCGCAGCACGCGCGGCGTGGCCCTCACCGAGCCGGGCCGGCTGCTCGTGGAGACGGCCGAGACGATCGCGGCCGAGCTGCGGCACGCCCGGGAGCGCATCGACGAGCTGGCCTCCGGCCGGAGGCGGCTGACCGTCGCCACCTTCACCAGCGGGGGCCGCGCGCTGCTGCCCGGCGTGCTGTCGCGGTTCGTGGCCGCCCATCCCCAGGTGGAGACGAACGTGGTCGAGCGGGAGCCGGAGGACAGCCTGCCCCTGGTCCGGCGGGGCGAGGCCGACCTGGCCGTCGCCTACCACTTCGACGGGCCGCTGCCGGTGCTGCCCGGGGACCGTACGGGCCTGAGCTGGACGCCGCTGGCCGAGGACCCGATGTCGGTGGCGCTGCCCGCCGCCCATCCGCTGGCGGGCCGGGCGTCGGTGGACCTGACCGAGCTGGCCGAGCAGCCGTGGGTGATCGGCTGCTCGAAGACGGAGGCGTTCCTGCGCGGTTACGCCGCCGCGGCCGGGTTCGGGCTGCGGGTCAGCGGCTCCACCAGCGACTACCACCTCGCCCAGGCGCTCACGGCGGCCGGGCTCGGGGTCAGCCTGGTGCCGTCCATCTGCCTGGCGCGCGAGACGCCCGGACTGGCCTTCGTGCCGCTGAACCCGCCGCGGCCGGCCCGCTACATCGGGATCGCCACCCGCCGGCGGCGGCAGGAGCACCCGCTGGTGCCGATCCTCGTGGAGTGGCTGCGCGAGGCGGCGGAAGCCCTGCCCGGCCGCTGATGGCGGACCCGACCTGTCCGCCGCCGGTGTCAGAGTGGCGGAAGGGGTACGCAGCCCCGTAACCCTTTGTCACGAGACGGAGAACCAGATGAGCCGCGACGTCCAGGTCACCTTCGACGCCCACGACCCCAAGGCCCTGTCGTCGTTCTGGCGCGACGTGCTGGGCTACGTGCACCCCGGCCCGCCCGGGGTCGAGCTGCCCGAGGGCGCCGACCCGCTGCCCGCCCTGGACGACTTCCTCGCCGGGATCGGCGTCCCCGCCGGTGAACGCGACACACGCTCGGCCATCGAGGACCCCGACGGGCGCGGCCCCCGGCTGTTCTTCCAGCGGGTGCCGGAGGGCAAGTCCGCCAAGAACCGCGTGCACCTCGACGTACGGGCGGCTCCCGGGCTGCGGGGGGAGGAGCGGATGGCGGCGCTGGAGGCCGAATGCGAACGGCTCGTCAAGCTGGGGGCGACGCGGGTGGCCCGCCACGAGCCCGCTCCCCCGATGAGCGCCGGCCACATCGTGATGACCGACCCGGAGGGCAACGAGTTCTGCCTCGACTGAGGCTGCCGCCGGCCGGGACGGGCGCCTGCGAGAATGAGCCATGGCCAAGCTGACCGGACCGCAGATCGCACAGGAGGGGCTGACCGGGTGGGCTCACCTGCTCCGCGGCCTCCAGACCCGCATCCACACCGAGACGTTCGCCGCCGGGCTCGCGCTCGTCGACGCCGTCGGGGCCGTGGCCGAGGAGATGAACCACCATCCCGACCTCGACCTGCGTTACACGCATGTGGACGTCCGGCTGACCAGCCACGACGCGGGCGGGGTCACCGGCCGCGACGTCCGGCTGGCGCGCGCGATCTCCACCCTGGCCGCCGACGCGGGCGTACGGCTCGACTCCTCGGCCGTCTCGCTGCTCGAACTCGGCCTCGACACGCCCGACCGGGCCTCGGTGCGGCCGTTCTGGGCGGCGATGACGGGGATGGAGCCCGACGCGGGCGGCGACCTGCACGACCCCGCCGGGACGCTGCCGAACGTGTGGTTCCAGGCGTCCGGCGACGAGGAGCCCCGCCAGCGCTGGCATCTCGACGTGTGGGTGGAGCCCGCGCAGGTTCGCTCCCGGATCGAGGCGGCGGTGGCCGCGGGCGGCAGGCTGGTGAGCGACAGCGAGGCGCCGAGCTACTGGGTGCTGGCCGACCCCGAGGGCAACCACGCCTGCCTGTGCACGTGGGAGGAGCGCGGCTGATCCGCGACGGCGATCAGCGCAGCCCGGCGCGGGCCAGGGCGACGATCTCGCGGGTGCGCGGCAGGCCGGCGAGCCGGGCGTCCAGCGCGTCGAGCATGACGGCCGGCAGGCGCGCGGGCGCGTCCCGCGTGGCGAGCATGCGCGCCGTCCAGCCGGTGAAGGAGGCGAACAGGGCGGGGTCGTCGACGTACACGGCGGCTCTGAGGAAGTCGACGGCGTAGGCGACCTCCTCGGCGGTGTGCCCGGCCGGTTCCGTGCCCTCGGCGACCGGCACACGTTCGTCCAGGTCGGCCATGACGCCCCTGACCAGCTCCGGCGCCCGTTCGGTGAGCAGGGTGTACTCGTGGCCGGCCAGATGCGGCGGCCGGTCGGCGCTCAGCCCGGCCGCGGACCGGCGCGGCAGCGGCCCGGCGTCGAGCAGGTCGGCGGCGGCCCGCGCGTCGGGCGCCCAGGCGTCGGCCCCGAGCAGCCGGGCGTAGCGTCCGTCCGGGCCGAAGGCGGCGCCGCCGACGAGCACGGGCACGCCCGCCGCCTGGCAGGCGGTGATGGCCGCGTGCGCGGCGGGCAGCCGGGTCGCGATCGACCCCGACAGCGCGACCGTGCCGGGAGCGGTCCTGTGCACGTGCACGACCAGGTGCGCGGTGGGCACGTGCGCGCCCAGGTAGTCGACCTGCCAGCCGCGCAGCCGCAGCACCTCGGCCAGCAGCCGGGCGGGGAAGGTGTGCCACTCGCCGTCCACGCACGCCACGCTCACCCGTCCCTTGGACGGCCCGGCCCGGTGGCCGTGCACGGCCGGTTCGTGCGCCATGACGGCCAGCACCCGCTCGTGGACGGCGGTCGCCGTGTGCTCCTGCGCGACGGTGAGCCGGTTGGCCACCCAGTCCAGGCCCACGCGGGCCTGCGCGACGGCGACGACGTCGAGGAGCATGGTCTCCAGGGGCACCCCGGCGTCGAGGGCGGCCCGCGCGGCGTCGATCGCGGCGTACTCGTCGCCGGCCGTCGCCGCCGCCCACAGCGCCTCCGCGCAGCGCTCGGCCTCGTCGTTCACGTCCCCGCACCTTCGGACGGGCCGGGCGCCTCGCGCGGCGCGCCGACGGCGACGATGGCGATGTCGTCGCGCTCCCGCTCGCCGGCCCACTGCGAGGCGAGCATCTGCACGCGTTCGGCCAGGGCGTCGGCCGGCATGCCGGCGCACCGCCGCAGTTCCTCCCGCAGCCGGTCCTCGCCGAACATCTCGTCGCCGAGCGGCCCGCCCCTGGCCTCGATGACGCCGTCGCTGTAGAGCAGGCACGTCTCGCCGGGGTCCAGGAACACCGTCTCGGTCACGCTGGTGACCTGTTCGAGCAGGCCGATCAGGGTGCCGCGGGTACGGGCGTCCTCCACCTCGCCGTCGTTGCGCACGATCATCGGCGGCGGATGCCCGGCGCTGGTCAGCCGCAGCGCCAGCCGCGTGCCCCGGCGCTCGACCCCGGCCAGCACGAGCGTGACGTAGCGCGGGCTGGGCCCGGCGAGCAGCACGTCGTTGAGCCGTTCCAGGACGCGCTGGTGGTCGTCGGCCAGCGGCAGCAGGGCCCGCAGCGTGTTGCGGATCTTGCCGGTGAGCACCGCGGCCTCCAGGCCCTTGCCGGAGACGTCGCCGAGCACCACGAGCGCCGCCCCGCCCGTTCCGGCGACGGGGTGCACGTCGTAGAAGTCGCCGCCGACCTGCGCGCCGTGGCCCGCCGCACGGTAGCGGGCCGCCACGTCGGCGACCTCCAGGTACGGCGTCATCGGCGGCAGCAGGTCGGCCATCAGCGTCTCGGTGATGGCTCCCTGCTCGGCGTACAGGCGGGCGATGGCGATCGCCGTGCCGGCGCGGGCGGCGAACAGGCGGGCGAACACGTCCTCGGCCGGGGAGAAGGCGGCCGTGTCGCGCAGCAGGATCAGGGCGCCCGCGGGCAGTCCGTAGCCGGGCAGCGAGATCACCACGACGGCCCGCGCCTCGCCCTGGTTCTCGCCCCGTACCCAGGCGGGGGTCAGCGCGGGGTCCACCCAGCGGGCGGGCACCGGCGGGTAGGCGCGCAGCGCCTCGGCGAGCCCCGGCATCTCCTGCGGGTCGATGTCCAGGTCCCTGCGCACCCCCTCGCCGCCGGCGTCGTGGCAGGCCATCGTGTACCGGCGTCGGCCCAGCGGAATGACGACCCGCGCGGCGTGGGCGAGATGCCGTACGGCCAGGCGGGCGGCCACCTCCAGGCAGCGGTCCAGGTTGAGCGAGGACAGCAGCTCGGTGGCGGCCTCCACCATGGACGCGGCCGAGTCCCGTTCGGCTCGCAGCACCTCCATGTCGCGTTCGCGGGCGGTGACGTCGACCAGCCACCAGGTGACGCGGTCGCGGCCGGCGCGTACGGCGTGAGCCTCGAACACCCGCCCGCCGACCGGCCCGCGAACCGGCTCGGGCGTCCCGCCCCCGGTGGCGGGCAGGCGGGCGAGGAGGTCGTGGTGGGCCCGGGCGAGCCAGTCGGGGGTGAGGCGGGTCGCGCCGCCCAGCAGCGACCGGGCGGCCGCGTTCGCCTGCTCGACGGTCCCCGAGGCGTCGGCGACCAGCATCGCGTACGGCGTGTCCTCCCCCAGCATGCCGATCGCGCCCCGTTCGTGATCGCCTACGAGACTGTCACTCTACTGACGCGACCTACGGGGCTTTGTCGACGCCGAATCGTCTTTGTCGCATTTTTAGCGTGGGCGGCCACGCGGGACGCGGGCGTAGCCTTTGCCCCATGGTGCGCTTCGCTGTCGGGCTGCCCAACGTCGGCGAGTTCGGTGACCCCGCCCTGCTGACCGACCTCGCCGTCGGCGCGGAGGAGCACGGCTGGGACGGCGTCTTCGTCTGGGACCATCTGCTCTACCACCAGCCCGGCTGGCCGGTGGTGAGCCCGACGGTGGTGGTGTCGGCGATCGCGGCCCGCACCCGGCGGATCAGGCTCGGGGTGCTGATGACGGCCCTGCCGCGACGGCGCGTCCAGACGGTGGCCAAGGAGACCGCGACGCTCGACGTGCTGTCCGGGGGTCGGCTGGTCTTCGGCGCGGGGCTCGGCTCGCTCGACGCCGAGTACGCCGACTTCGGCGAGGACCCCGACCTCAAGGCCCGCGCCGCCCGGCTGGACCAGGGGCTGGAAGAGCTGACGCGGCTGTGGGAACGGCTGCCGCCGGGGCCCGTCCAGAAGCCGCGCATCCCGGTGTGGTGCCCGGGGCGCAGGCCGATCCGGGCGGGCTTCCGGCGGGCGGCCCGGTGGGACGGCGCGATGCCGACCTTCCGGGACTTCGGACGGGAGCGGCCGGTGCCGGTCGGGGAGTTCGCCCGGGTGGCCGACTTCCTGGCCGCTCAGCGGGGGCCGCTGGAGGGTTTCGACCTCGCCCTTGAGGGCCGCGCCGCCGACGGCCTGGTGAAGGGGTACGCGGCGGCGGGCATGACGTGGTGGGTGGAGGCCATGGGGTGGTGGCGCGGCGGCGTCGCCGACGCCCGCAGAACCATCGAAACCGGCCCACCCCGCTGACCCCGTCCCCTGAGCCGATGGGGGGTAGGTGGGGGCATCGTGTGACGGTGCGGTCGGTGGGTGGTCTACCGTCTGATCGTGCTCGCCTCACATCATGTCCCCCGCCCGCCGACCCACGCCGTCGCGCCGCCGCGCGGCCTGCCGTCCCGGTCCGGTGTCCGGGGCCACGAGAACGGCCGGACTGTGCCATGAAGCACCAACTGCGGCTGACGAGCGTCTTCCTGTCCCGGTTCCACCACCCGGCGCAGGTCATCGCGACCGGGTTCGCCGCCCTCATCCTGGTCGGGACGGCCCTGCTGACCTCGCCCATGGCCACGAACTCCGGCGAGTCGGCCGGCTGGCTGACCGCGCTGTTCACGGCGACGTCCGCGGTCTGCGTGACAGGCCTGGTCGTGGTGGACACCGCCACGCACTGGTCGGTGTTCGGCGAGGTGGTGATCGCCGGGCTGGTGCAGGTGGGCGGCCTGGGCATCATGACGATGGCCACGCTGTTCACCGTCCTGGTCGCGGGCCGGCTGGGCCTGCGCGCCCGGATGTTCGCCCAGGCCGAGACCAAGACGCTGAGCATGTCCGACGTGCGGCGCGTGGTGCGCAACGTGGTCATCTTCAGCCTCGTCTCCGAGCTGATCGTCGCCGCCGTGCTCACCGGGCGCTTCATGACCGGCTACGGCGAGCCGCCGGGCCGCGCGATGTACCTGGGCTGGTTCCACGCGGTGTCGGCGTTCAACAACGCCGGGTTCGCGTTGTGGCCGGACAACCTGATGCGCTTCGTCACCGACGCCTGGATCTGCCTGCCGATCGCCCTCGCGGTGATCGTGGGCGGGCTGGGCTTCCCCGTGGTGTTCGAGCTGGCCCGCGCCTGGCGCCGGCCCAGCCGCTGGTCGGTGCTCACCCGGGTGACCGTCGGGGTGACGCTCGTGCTGCTCGCGGTGGGTACGCTGATCTTCCTGGTGACCGAGTGGCGCAACCCCAGGACGCTGGGCGGGCTCGACGACTCCGGCAAGCTGCTGGCCTCGTTCTTCACCGGGGTCATGCCGCGTTCGGGCGGCTTCAACAGCCTGGACATCGGCCAGCTCTACCCGAGCAGCCTGCTGGCCACCGACCTGCTGATGTTCATCGGCGGCGGCAGCGCCGGCACCGCGGGCGGCATCAAGGTCACCACGTTCGGGTTGCTGGCGTTCATCATCTGGGCCGAGCTGCGGGGCGAGCCGCGGGTGAACATCGGCCACCGGCGCCTGGCCGAGTCCGCGCAGCGCCAGGTCATCTCGATCACGATGATCGGCGTCGTCCTGGTCGCCGTCTCCACCTACCTGCTGCTCGCCATCACCCCGCACAGCCTGGACCAGGTGCTGTTCGAGGTCGTCTCGGCGTTCGGCACGAACGGGCTGTCCACCGGGATCACCGCCCACACCACGCCGGCCGGGCACCTGCTGCTGGCGGCGCTGATGTTCATCGGGCGCATCGGCCCGCTCACGCTGGGTTCCGCGCTCGCCCTGAAGGAGCGCACCCGCCGCTACGAACTACCCGAGGAACGTGTCATCGTTGGTTGACAAGAAGACGGATCCCGTCGTGGTCATCGGCCTGGGCCGGTTCGGCACCTCGCTCGCCCTGGGGCTCACCCGGCGCGGCACCGAGGTCCTGGCCATCGACAACCGGCCCAAGGTGGCCCAGAGCCTGGCCGGGCAGATCACCCACATCGCCACCGCCGACTCCACCGACCTGGAGACGCTGCGCCAGCTCGGCGTGCCCGACTTCTACCGGGCGGTCGTCGCCATCGGCGGCGACCTGGAGGCCAGCATCCTGACCACGTCGCTGCTGATCGAGCTGGAGATCGACGACATCTGGGCCAAGGCCGTCAGCCGCCAGCACGGCCGCATCCTGCGCCGCATCGGCGCCCATCACGTCGTCTTCCCCGAGCACGACATGGGCGAGCGGGTGGCCCACCTGGTCAGCGGCCGGATGCTGGACTTCATGCAGGTGGACGAGAACTTCGCGATGGCCAAGACCCATCCGCCGAAGGACTACATCGGCGTCCCGCTCGGCCGTTCCAATCTGCGGCGCAAGTACGGCGTCACGGTGGTGGCCGTGAAGAGCCGGGAGGAGGAGTTCACCTACGCCAGCGCCGACACCGAGCTGGCCTACGGCGACGTGATCATCGTCTCCGGCCGTACGGAGGACGTCGAACGGTTCGCCGAGCTGCCGTAGCCGCCGGGCGCGGTCGTCGTGGCGGCCCAACCCGGGCGGGCGATGTTGGCCGGTCCGACAGGCCCGTCCTGGTCGTGGTTCACGATGATGGGCGGTCCGTCGACCGGAGGCAGCCATCATGACAGCACGCCGTACCACGCCGGGGCCGGGCCAGGAGGCCGCGCTGATCGCCGGCATCGAGCGGCTCGTACGCTGCGAGTCGCCCTCGGACGACCTGGCCGCGGTGGCCCGCAGCGCCACGGCCGTCGCCGAGGTGGGCGCCGCCCTCCTGGGGGCCGGGCCCGAGCGGATCGTCCTGGACGGGCGTACCCATCTGCGCTGGCGCTTCGGCCGCGAGCCCCGGGTGTTGCTGCTCGGCCACCACGACACGGTGTGGCCGGTCGGCTCGCTGGAGCGGCTCCCGTTCGAGGTGCGGGACGGGGTGCTGCGCGGGCCGGGCTGCTTCGACATGAAGGCCGGGCTGGTGATGGCCTTCCACGCGCTGGCGGCCCTGGACGACCTGGACGGCGTGACCCTCCTCGTCACCGGCGACGAGGAGCCGGGCTCCCCCACGTCCAGGGAGCTGGTCGAGGACGAGGCGCGCGGGTGCGCGGCGGCTCTGGTGCTGGAGGCCGCCGGTCCCGGAGGCGCGCTGAAGACCGAGCGCAAGGGCGTCTCCCGCTACGAGGTCCTCGTACGGGGACGGGCCGCGCACGCCGGGCTGGAGCCGGAGCGCGGCGTGAACGCGACGGTCGAGGTGGGCCACCAGATCGCGGCCGTGGCGGCGCTGGCCGACCCCGCGCTGGGCACGACCGTCACCCCGACCCGCCTGGAGGCGGGCACCACCGTGAACACCGTCCCGGCGCGGGCCCGCTTCGAGGTGGACGTGCGCGTACGGGACGCCGCCGAGCAGCGGCGCGTGGACGCGGCGATGCGGGCGCTGCGGCCGGTGCTGCCCGGCGCGGGTGTGGCGGTCGGCGGCGGCCCGAACCGGCCGCCGCTCCCGGCCTCGGCGTCGCGGGAGCTGTTCGACCGGGCCCGCCGGCTCGCCGACGCGCTCGGGATCGGCCCGCTCGCCTCGGTCGCCGTAGGCGGCGCCTCCGACGGCAACCTCACCGCCGGTACCGGCACGCCCACCCTGGACGGCCTCGGCGCGGTCGGCGGCGGCGCCCACGCCGACGACGAACACGTGCTGGTCGCGGAGCTGCCGGGACGGACCCGGCTGCTCGCCGCGCTGGTCGCCGAGCTGCTGGCGGCGGAGAGGGCCCGGCCGGGCGGCGGCGCCACCGGTTGTCCGCCCGGACGAAACCGGCGCCACCGCCCGGTGCTCGCCGACCAGCTACGGGACGGAAGCGGCTGCGACCATGACCGGCGTGACTGATCTCATCCGTGACCGCCGCGAGTCCCGGCTCGTCGAGGCCGCCTGGGAAGCGGCGCGGGCCGCCGCGGACGGCGCGGGCATCGACATCCGCCCCTTGGACAGCGTCGGCGAGCTGGAGGCCGTCCGCCGCCTGTACGAGCACATCTGGCGTACGGGCGAGAACAACCCGCCGGTGACAGCCGACCTGCTGCGCGCGATGGCGAAGGCGGGCAGCTACGTGAGCGGCGCCTTCGACGGGGACCGGATGGTGGGCGCCTGCTTCGGCTTCTTCTCCCCGCCGGCGCGCGGGGCGCTGCACAGTCACATCGCCGGTGTGCTGGCGAGCACGCAGGGCCGCAATGTCGGCTTCGCGATGAAGCTGCACCAGCGCGCCTGGGCGATGTCGCGCGGCGTCGGCGAGATCTGCTGGACCTACGATCCGCTGGTACGCCGCAACGCGTACTTCAACCTGGCCAAGCTGGGCGCCGATCCGGCCGAGTACCTGCCGAACTTCTACGGCCCCATGGACGACGACATCAACCGCGCCGACGACACCGACCGCGTCCTGGTCCGGTGGCGGCTGGAGACGCCCGGCGTCGAGGCGGCCTGCGCGGGCCGGCCGAGGCAGGCGGACGTGGCGGCGGCCCGCGCGGCGGGCGCGGCCGTGGCGCTGGAGGTCTCGGCGGCGGGCGGCCCGCTGGTCCGGTACGCCGGCACGCCCACGGTGCTGGTCGGCATCCCCGGCGACGTGGAGGCCATGCGCGAGAGCGACCCGGCCCGCGCCGCGGACTGGCGCGGCGCGCTGCGGGACGTGCTGGGCGATCTGCTCGCCGGAGGCGCGCGGGTACGCGGATTCGACCGGACAGGCTGGTACATCGTGGACAGACAGGAGTCGGAGTGAAGATCACCGGAGTCGAGATCCGTACGGTCGAGATGCCCCTTGTGACGCCCTTCCGCACGTCGTTCGGCACCGAGACGGTACGGGAGGCGCTGCTGGTGCGCGTGGTCACCGGCGAGGCCGAGGGCTGGGGCGAGTGCGGCGCGGGCACGGCGCCCCTGTACTCCTCGGAGTACACGCACGCCGCCGCCGACGTCCTGGCCCGCTACCTGATCCCGGCGCTGGCCGGGGTGCCGGACCTGGACGCGCACCGGGTCGCCCCGGCGCTGGCGCCGTTCAAGGGGCACCGCATGGCCAAGGCCGCGCTGGAGACGGCCGTCCTGGACGCGGACCTGCGGGCCCGCGGCGTCCCGTTCGGCCAGGCGCTCGGCGCCGTACGCGACACCGTGCCGTGCGGGGTGTCGGTGGGGATCACCGAGTCGATCCCGGCGCTGCTCGACGCCGTCGCCGAGTACCTGGACGCGGGTTACCTGCGGATCAAGCTGAAGATCGAGCCCGGCTGGGACATCGAGCCGGTCCGGGCCGTACGCGAGCGGTTCGGCGACATCCCGCTCCAGGTGGACGCCAACACCGCGTACGGGCGCGCCGACCTGCGGCACCTGACCGGCCTGGACCCGTTCGGGCTGCTGCTGATCGAGCAGCCGTTCGCGCAGGACGACCTCATCGGGCACGCCAGGCTCGCCGAGCGGATCAGCACGCCGGTCTGCCTGGACGAGTCGATCGTCTCGGCCCGCGCCGCCCCCGGCGCGATCGCGCTCGGGGCCTGCCAGGTGGTGAACATCAAGCCGGGCCGCGTGGGCGGTCACCTGGAGGCCAGGCGCATCCATGACGTGTGCGCGGCGCACGGCGTGCCGGTGTGGTGCGGCGGCATGCTGGAGACCGGGGTGGGCCGGGCCGCCAACGTCGCGCTGGCCGCGCTGCCCGGGTTCCTGCTGCCGGGCGACACCTCGGCCTCCGACCGCTACTACCGGACCGACCTCACGCCGCCGTTCCGCCTGGTGGACGGGCACCTCGCCGTACCGGAGGGGCCGGGGATCGGCGTCACCCCGATCCCGGAGGTCCTGGACGACGTCACGGTCCGGACGACCTGGGTCCCGCTGCCGTCCTGATGCTTCGTCCGTCCGTCCGTCCGGACGGACGGACGGACGGAGGCGCGGGGGGGCAGTTCGTCATGGTTCGTCCGTTTGGACGGAGGTGCGGGTAGCATTTCGTCATGCCGGACGAACGACGCCCCACCATGGCGGCGCTAGCTTCGGGAGCGTGCTTGTCCCCATGACCGGCCTCCCGCGCGCCAGCCTGGGCCGCGTCCTGGAGGAGCTCGGTACCACCCTGCTCGACGTCGTCTGCGGCGACGCCCGGCTGGCCCAGGACGTCGGCGGCGTCGTCATCCACGACCCGCTCGACGAGCCCGAGCTGCCCCGCGACGCGCTGGTGCTCGGCGTCGGCCTGCACGACCCGGCCGACATCACCCGGGTCGTGACCCGGCTCGGCCGCCACGGCGCCGCCGCGCTGATCGTCCGCGCCCCCGTCGTCGCCGACGACGAGCTGGCCGCGGCGGCGCGCGAGGCGGGCGTGACGGTGCTGGCCTTCGCCCGCGGCGCGTCCTGGACGCACCTTGCGGGCATGTTGCGCACGCTGACGTCCGAGAGCGGCCGGAACGACGCCGACGCCCCCACCGTCGGCCGGATCCGGTCCGGCGACCTGTTCGCCGTCGCCAACGCCATCGCCGCGCTGCTCGACGCGCCCGTCACCATCGAGGACCGCAACTCGCGGCTGCTGGCCTTCTCCAGCCGCCAGGAGGACACCGACACCTCCCGCGTACGGACGATCCTCGGCCGACAGGTCCCGGAGCAGTACACCCGCATCCTGGAGGAACGCGGCGTGTTCCAGGCGATCTACCGCAGCGACCGGCCCGTCTTCGTGGCGCCCCTGCCCGACCCGGACGGCACGATGCAACCGCCGGCCCTGCCCCGGACGGCGAGCTCGGTGCGCGCCGGCGACGAGATCCTCGGCACGATCTGGGTCGTCGTCCCCGCGCCCCTGGACGAGGAGCGCGGCCAGGCGCTCTACGAGGCGTCCAAGCTGGTCGCCATGCACATGGTGTGGCAGCGCGCCGTCGCCGACATGGAACGCCGGCTGCGCGCGGAGCTGCTGGGCACGGCGCTGGAGAGCGGGCCAGGAGCCCTGGAGGCCGCGCGCCGCCTCGGCCTGAAGGACGAGCCCGCGGTCGTCCTCGCGCTCACCGTGGTCGGCCCGTCGGGCGAGAACCCGCTGCCCGCGCAGCTCGCCACCGAGCGCAAGCGGCTCGCCGACGCCTTCGCCATGCACCTGTCGGCCGTGCACCCCCGGGCCGCCGCCGCGCTGGTCGGCGACGTCGCGTACGGCATCCTGCCCCTCCCGCAGAACCGGCAGGACGCCGAGGAACGCGCGGTCTGGGTCGCCGCCGAGTTCCTGGCCCGCGTCGGCTCCCGCCTGCGCCCGCTGATCGGGGTGGGCCGCCCGGCCGGCGACTGCTCGGCGCTCGCCCGGTCGCGCTCGGGCGCCGATCGGGCGCTGCGTGTCCTGCGTTCCGGGGCCGCCGGGCGGCAGGTGGCCCGCCTGGACGACGTGCACGTGGACGCGCTGCTGCTGGAGCTCGCCGACCTCGTCCCCCGGGACGACGTGCCGAGCGGGTCGATCGCCCGGATCGTCGCCTACGACAGGGAGCACCAGAGCAGCCTGGTCGAGACGCTGGGCGCCTGGCTCGACGCGTTCGGCGACGTCTCCGTGGCCGCCGCCGCGATGTTCGTGCACCCCAACACGTTCCGCTACCGGCTGCGGCGGGCCGCCGAGGTCGGCCGCCTCGACCTCGGCGCCCCGGACGCGCGCCTGTCGGCCATGTTGCAACTGCGCCTGATGTCGATCAGGTCGGCCCCGGACGACTGACCGCGCCGCGCAGGCCGAGCGTGCCGATCAGGAACGCCAGCCATTCGGCGTCCTGCTCGACCGCCACGTCATGGGGGGTGGCCGCGCCGTGCCCGGCGTCGTCGAAGACGTGCAGCAGGACGGGCTCCGTCCCCCGCTGGGCCGCCTGGAGGCGGGCGGCGAACTTGCGCGCGTGCCAGGGACGGCACCGCGGGTCGGCCGCCCCCGCCTGGAGGTAGACCGCGGGGAAGACACCGGGACGGACCAGCTCGTACGGGGACATCCGCAGCAACCGCCGGACCTCCTCGGGGTCGTCCGGGTCGGCCCACGCCTTGCGGATGACGAAGTCGAGGTACGGGTCGCGGGTGCCGCCGATCAGGTCCAGCAGCGGCGCCCGTGGCAGGACGGCGCGCCACAACTCGGGCCGCGTGGTGACGGCGATCCCGCACATGAGCCCGCCGTCGGAGCCGCCGGTCAGCGCGAGCCGGTCGGGGGCCGTCACGCCCTGCGCGATCAGGTGCTCGGCGACCGCGACGAGGTCGGAGTCGCGTACGTGCCGCCGCTCCCGGTGCGCGGCCCGGTACCAGTCGCCGCCGAACTCGCCGCCCCCGCGCAGGTACGCCTGGACCAGCACGCCCCCGGCGGCCACGAAGGCGGCCAGGTCGGGCTGGTACTGGGGAAGGAGGGGCACGTTGGCCGCCCCGTACGCGGAGATCAGCGTGGGCGCGGGCCGCGCCGGGTCGACTCCGGCCGGCCGCACCACGTGGTACGGCACCTCGACGCCGTCGGCGGCGAGCGCGCGGCCTTCCACCACCTCGGCGTCGAGGGTGACGGCCGGGGCCGTCAGCGTCTGCGGCCCGCTCTCGCCGGGGCGGTGCCGGTAGACGCCCCAGGAGCTGGTCAGGGTGGAGAAGGCGAAGACGAAGTCGTCGGCGGGGAGGCCGGTGGCCAGCGCGGTCAGGGCGAAGAAGGGGGCGGCCAGCGCGCCCCGGCCGGGCAGGGGCACCTCGCCGGTGACGGCGCCCGCGCGGTCGATGATCCGGACCCTGGCGAACGTGCGGTCGAACTCGCTGAGGTACAGGTGCTCGCCGACCGGGGTGAGGGAGCGCAACACCGTGTCGCCCTCGGGGACCAGCTCGGTCCATCCCGACGGGTCGTCCGGGTCGGCGGCGTCGAGCGGGATGGCGACCACCCGGCCACGCGGGGCGCCGACGTCGGTCACGGCCACGTAGCGGTCGCCGACGACGTGCCCGGCGACCGTGCCGGCGCACCGGGTGACGAAGGGACGCCAGGCCGCCCCGGGCTCGGACAGGTCGCGGACCGCGACGGGGATCGGGCTGCCCACGCGGTGGGCGGCGACGGCCCACCGGCCGTCCGGCGAGAACTGCACGAGCGTGTACTCCCGGGAGCCCGCCGGGACCGGGACCGGCTCCACGACGGTCTCCCCCGGCGGCCCGAGCCGGTGGGTGAACACCGCCTGCTCGAACTCCTCCGGCGGCCCGGTGAGCGCGAAGAAGGAGAAGCCGCCGCTGTCGGGCCGCCACGACACGCCGCCGGTCCATGCGCTGTGCAGGACCTGCTCCGGCGCGCCGCCGAGCGGCCGGCCGGTGTCCACCTCGACGAGCCGGATCGTGTTGTGCTCGCTGCCGTCGGTGCACACGCCCAGGGCCAGGACGCGGCCGTCCGGCGAGGGCGCGAGCCAGGACAACACCGCCGGGCCCCGCCCGGTCCCGAGCACGGCGAGATCGGCGACGGTCCGGCCCTCGCCGTACGGCCGGTCGGCGACGACCACGACCGGCGCCGTCCCGCCCGGCGGGGTGACCGCGCGGAACCAGCGCCCGGCCGCGTATCTGGGCAGGGCCGGGCGGGACCCGCTGTCGTAGGCCCGGATCAGGTCCCGGACGGCCTCCGGGTCCTGCCCGTCGTAGACGACGGAGGCGGCCAGCTCGGCCTGCCGCCGCTGCCATCGCCGCACCTCGGGCGTCTCGGGCTCCAGCCAGCGGTACGGATCGGGCACGCGGACACCCGCGACGTCCTCGACGACCTCGACGGTGCGCGCGGGCGGGTAGGGAAGGGTCACGGTGACTCCGGCTGTTCGGGGTGCGGGGGCTGGTGGGCGTCCGGCGGCGCGGCGGACCCGAACTCCGCGCGGAGCCGTTCGAACGCGCCGGGGACCCGGCCGACCCGGCGGACGTGGATCAGGGCGTCGTAGGCCGCCGGGAAGTCGTCCACGGAGTCGAGGCCGCCACTGGCGAGCGTGCCGTCGATCCCGTCGAACAGCTCGCCCGGCGCGCGGCGGAGGTCGACGACGGTCACGGGCGGGCCGAGGCGGTCCAGCGGCGTCTCGACGCAGTTGGGCGGCAGGGTCCGCGTGACGAGGGAGACGTCGCAGTCGTACGGGCGCGGCGAGCGCTGCGTGAAGCGGACCTCCGGGCCGTGGCCGTAGGTGCTGCCGATGACGACCAGGCCCGCGCCCAGGGACGGGGCGAGCAGCCCGCCCAGCGTGGGACGGCCGTGGAAGGGCGTACGCCGGACGTGGGAGTTGTGGGCGCTCACCACGATCCGCTCCTCGCGTTCGAGCACCCAGGCGACGGTCTCGGCCATGAACCGTTCCCGGGGGTAGGGCCCGTCCGGCGGCACGCCCGCCACGCCCTCCTCCGCGAAGGCCAGGAGGGAGGCCGCGCAGCGGCGCAGCACCGGGTCGCCGAGCGGGAACGCGCGTCCGGCCAGGTCGCGCAGCCCCGCGAGCAGGCGGGCGCGGGCGTCGGCGGGCATGGCCGCGTAGCGGACCGCCGCCTCCGTCCGGCCGCCCAGGTCGCTCAGCCGCAGCAGCTCCTCGTCGCCCGGCCGGGCCGGCATCCGCGCCAGGCAGGCGCGCACCGCCGGGCCGGGCGAGGTGGACGATCCGGGCAGGTCCATGCCGTAGAAGGACACCTTCGCCGGTTCGCCGGAGTTGCGGCGGCGCATCCAGTCCAGTTGCCGCCGCATCGGCTCGCACTCGCCGAACCGGTAGGTGATGCCGTCGCGGGCGACCGTCTCGACCTGCCCCGGTCCGCCGTGGACCCAGGCGTCCACGGCCAGCCCCTCGGCGAAGCCGGACTCCATCACGAAGGCCGTGAACCCCAGCTCGCGGACGAGGATGCGGAACAGCCGGTCCTTGAGCCGGTAGAACTCCGGCACGTTGTGCGCCCCCTCGCCGACGGCCACCACCCGCGCGTCCCCGACCAGATCCCGCACCGTACGGGCGTCGTCGAGGTCGGCGGCCTCCGGGTCGAGGTGGCGCAGCGGCCGGGCGAACGCTTCCCGGATCATGCGTGGTAGTACCAGAGCTCGGGCGTGTACAGGTAGCTGAGCAGGGCCCGGAACGACGACTGCGGGCCGGACAGCGTGTCCTTCCACACGACCAGGGTGTGGGGGGTCGGGAAGAACAACACGGGCAGGTCCTCGGCGATCCGGGTCACCTCGGCCGACAGGGCCTTGGTGTCGGCCCCGAACGTGGAGGCGTCGATCAGCCGGTCCACCTCGGCGTTGCCGTAGCTGCCCAGGTTGAAGCTGCCCTTGGTGTTGAACACGGTGTTGCTGCTGGGGTAACCGGCCGCCAGGTAGAGCGGCCCGTAGTCCTGCATCGCCCACTCGTTCTTGCTCGCGGGCGCGAAGGTGTTGCCGTAGTTGCTGTACATGTAGGTGAGGGACTTGGTCACGATCTTGACCTCGATGCCGAGCTTCTTGGCCGCCGAGGCGAAGGCGACGTCCCGGGCGCCGACGTAGGCGGGGGTGTTCGCGGAGGCCAGGGTGAAGCTGATCTTCTGGCCGCGCGGGATGCCGGCGCCGCACTCGCCCGGCCCGTCGCCGGGGCGTACGCAGGTGGTGGCGCCGTTCGGCGTGACCTGCCAGCCGTTGGCGGTGAGCAGCTTCTCCGCCGCCGCCGGGTCGTGCGGGTACGGCGGCGTCCCGCCGAACGCGGGCGGGTACGGCGAGCCGCTGCCCGCCGTGCTGTAGTTCGGCGACCCGGCGCCGTTGTAGATGCCCCGGCCGGCGATGTAGCCCGGCTGGTCGATGAGCTGTTGGAGGGCCTGCCGGACGTACGGCTGGGCGATGATCTTGTCGAAGCCGTTCACCGTGTTGCCGAAGTTGATGGTCAACGCGTCGAACCGGGCGGGCGCGGGCGCGCCGTAGACGTTGAACCCCTTCGCCTTCAGCGCGCCGATCTGGGCGATGAAGCTGGAGTCCAGCGTGCCGACGGTGAGGTTACCGGCCTTGAACTGGTTGAGCACCGCCGAGGCGGAGGTGAACGCCTTGAAGTCGACCTGGTCGAGCCGCGACTCGCCGGGCCCGCTGTAGGACTCGTTGGGCGCAAGCGAGAACGACCCCGTCGTCGGGTCGAAGCTCTTGAGCCGGAACGGCCCGTTGACCACCTGCCACAGCGGGTTCGTGGCGAACGTGGACTGGGACTCCGACTCCTTCGTGAGGTACTTGTAGATCGCCTTGGCGTTCTTCGGCTCGGTGTAGTCCAGGTGCGGCCCGCCGGCGCGGTCGACGTTCCACGCCTTGGACGGCATCACGTACAGCAGCGTGAGCATGGACATCAGGTACGACGGGTTGTACGCGGTCTCCAGCGCGAGGGTCAGCGTGTCCGGCTTGGCGGCCTTGGCGGTGACCCCGTCGGGGAACTGGCCGGGCGTGTAGAAGCTCCAGTTGGCCGGGCTCTCCGCGAGCGCCGCCTTGAGCAGGGTGAGGGAGAAGACGACGTCCTCGGCCGTGACCGGGGTGCCGTCGGACCACTTGTAGTCCTTCATCTTGATCGTCACGGTCTTGCGGTCGGGGCTGTAGGCGGGGGGCTCGGCCAGGCTCAGCTCGGCGTCGGCGACCTGGTCACCCTCGCCGCTGGGCCGGTAGAGGGAGCGCCACATCAGGCCGCGGGCGATGACCGTCCCGTTGGCCGAGGCCGGCGGGTAGGGGTAGATGTAGTTCGGGCTGAGTCCGGGGGTGAGCGCGACCGTGACCGCGCCGCCGTCCTTGGGCTTGCCCGACTGCGCCGGCTGGCTGGCGTAGCCGGCGGCGGCGTCCTTCGCGGCGCCCCCGCCGCCGGTGCACGCGGTGGCGGCCGTCACCACCGCGACGGCGAGCACCACCGCCAGGCGTGCTCGCTGCTTTCCGGACACGTGCGTCATGACAGGCTCCCTACATGTGGGGTGGAAGTGCGCGAAGAGGGCAGAGGGGCGGGCTCAGTCGGCCCGCCGCCCGACGGCGTCGCGCAGGGCGTCGGCGAGCAGGTTGAGCGCCAGCACCGTGAGGACGATGCAGCCGCCGACCGGGTAGATCAGCCACCAGTAGTCGGCCGAGATGTAGGCGACGCCGCCGGCGAGCTGGCTCCCCCAGTCCTCGGTCGGGTACGTCAGCCCGAACCCCAGGAATCCCAGGGCGGCGACGACGAGGATCGCGTCGGCGACCTGGAAGGTGATGTTGACGATGATCACGCCGAGCGCGTTCGGGATCAGGTGGGTGAGGATGAGCCGCCGCCGGGAGGCGCCCATGACCCGCGCGGCCAGCACGAACTCCCGCACCCGCAGGGTCAGCACCTCGCCGCGCACCAGCCGGGCGGAGACCAGCCAGGAGAACCCGCCGATGACCAGGCTCAGCGACAGCGCGTCGGCGTGGAAGCGGGCCGACAGGATCAGGACGAAGAACAGGAACGGCACCGAGAGCATGACGTCGACCAGGCGCATCAGGAACCCGTCCACCACTCCCCCGGCCAGCCCGGCGACGGCGCCGTAGAGGGTGCCGATCGTGGTGGCGAACAGGGCGGCGAGCAGCCCGATCTGCAGGGACAGCCGGCCGCCGGCCATCAGCCGCCCGAGCACGTCGAACCCGTTGGCGTCCGTGCCGAGGGGGTGCCCGGGGCCGGGGGGCAGGGCCGCGTTGACCAGGTCCACGTCGACCTGGTTGGTGGGGTGGAGCAGCGGCCCGAGGAAGCAGAACCCGAAGATCAGCAGCAGGAGCAGGCCGCCCGCCAGCCCGAGCGGGCTGCGCCGGAGCATGCGCGGCGACGGGAAGCGGTTGCGCGCCGGAGCGGTCCCGGCCCTCTCGTCACCGGGCCGTGCGTGCAGGTTCTGTGCGGTCATTTCCTCAGCTCGATTCGGCGGTCGGCGGTCGCGACCACGAGGTCGGCGACGAAGTTGCCGGCCACGGTCAGGACACCGCCGATGAGGGTGTAGGCGAGCAGCACGGGATAGTCCTCGCGTTGCAGGCTGTTGAGGAACAGCAGGCCGAGGCCGGGATAGTTGAACAGCGACTCGACGATCAGGTTGCCCGCCAGCAGCGTGGGGATGAGCGTGCCGACCAGCGTGACCAGCGGCAGGCAGGCGTTGCGCAGCAGGTGGCGGAGCAGGATCAGCCGCTCCGGCAGGCCCTTGGCCCGCGCCACCCTGATGTAGTCCTGGCCGAGCTGGTCCAGGGCCGAGGAACGCTGGTACTGCGCGAAGACGGCGACACTGGCCGCGGCGAGCGTGATGACCGGCAGCGCCATGGCCCGCGGATCGGTGAAGACCACCCACGGCGAGTGCGACTGGGACGCCTCTGCCGGGAAGACGGGCAGCGCCTGGCTGAAGACGGCGATCAGGATCAGCCCGAGCAGGAACGACGGCGTCGCGTAGAGCACGTACGAAGCGGCCGTGAGCAACCGGTCGGCCAGGCTGTTGCGCCGGACGGCCTGGAGGATGCCGAGCGGCACGGCGATCACCAGCGCCACCGCCAGTCCGGCCGCCGACAACATCGCGCTGCGGCCGGCGGTCTGCCCGAGCAGGGTCGCCACGTTCTCGTTCAGCTTGTACGACCTGCCCAGGTCCGCGTGGGCGAGCTGGCCCAGGTAGCTGACGTACTGGGCGAGGACCGGGCGGTCGAAGCCGTGCCGGGTGTTGAAGTCGGCGACCGCCTCCGGCGAGGCGCGCTGTCCCAGGACGACCCGGCCTGGGCTGTCCGAGACGAGGTTCAGCATGAGGAACACCACGGCGGAGATCCCGAGCAGGACGACGGCCGAGATCAACAGCCGCCGGACCACGTACCAGGTCATGACTGGGAGACCCCCTTCGGTGAGATGCCCGCGGGTTCGAGCGGCCGCAGCGGGTGGTGGCAGGCGACCTGGTGGGTGCCGGTGACCGGCCGCGGGAGGGGTTCGGTCCGGGCGCACAGCTCGTCGGCGAGGGCGCAGCGGGTGCGGAACCGGCATCCGCTGGGCGGGTCGATCGGGCTCGGCAGCTCGCCGCGTACCCGGGCGCCGCGCGGGAGCCGGGCCTGCGGGTCCACGTCGGGGACGGCCGCGAGCAGCCCGGCGGTGTAGGGGTGGGCGGGGGTGCCGTACACCTCCTCGGTGGTGCCGGTCTCGACAAGTTTGCCCAGGTACATGACCCCGACCCGATCGGCCAGGTACCGGACGACGGCGAGGTCGTGCGAGATCACCACGCTGGAGAGCCCGCGTTCGGCCTGGATGCCGCGCATCAGGTTGAGCACCTGGGAGCGGATGGACACGTCCAGCGCGCTGACCGGCTCGTCGGCGACCAGCACCGCCGGGTCGAGGGCGAGCGCGCGGGCCAGGTTCACCCGCTGCCGCTGCCCGCCGGACAGCTCGTGGGGGTAACGTTCCAAGACGCTCTCGGGCAGGCCGACGTCCCGCAGCAGCTCGCGGGCGCGGGCGGTCCGGTGGGCGCGACCGCCGGCGCCCTGGATCGCGAGGGGTTCGCGCAGGATCGTGCCGATGCGCATCCGGGGGTCGAGGGCGGCGCCGGAGTCCTGGAACATCATCTGGAGCCGGCTGCGGCGCTCCCCGAGCGCCCGCGCGCTCATGCGGCTGACCGGCTCGCCGTCGAAGATCACCTCACCGGACGTGGGCCGGTCGAGCGCCACGAGCATCCTGCCCAGGGAGGACTTGCCGCAGCCCGACTCGCCCACCAGCCCGAACGTCTCCCCTGCCGCCACCTCGAAGCTCACGCCCGAGACCGCCTTGAGGGTACGGCGTCCGCCGAACAGGCCCCTGCCGCCCACCGGGTACTCGCGCCTGAGGTCCACGACGCGCAACCGCGGCTCGGCGGGACGCTCGGCGGGCGCGGCCGGGCGGGCCGTGAACCAGCTCCTGACCAGGTCGGCCGGGCCGGAGGCCGGATGGTGGCAGGCGTGGACGTGCCCGCCGTCCTCCGCCGAGGCGGCCGGGCGCTCCTTCCGGCACCGGTCCGTGGCGGCCTCGCAGCGCGGCGCGAACGGGCAGCCGGGCGTGGCCACGGTCAGGTCGGGCGGCGCGCCGGGGATGCTGAACAGCCGCTCGTCCCTGTCGTGGGTGAGCGAGGGGATCGAGGAGAGCAGGGCGTGCGTGTAGCGGTGGCGGGTCCGGCCGAACAGCACGGGCGTGGGGGCGGTCTCGGCGACGCGACCGGCGTACATGACGGCGACGCGGTCGGCGTGCCGGGCGATCACCCCCATGTCGTGCGTGATGAGGATCATCGACATGCCGAGCCGGGACCGCAGGTCGTCGAGGAGGTCGAGGATCTCGGCCTGGATGGTCACGTCGAGGGCCGTGGTCGGCTCGTCGGCGATGACCACCCGCGGCTCGCAGGCCAGGGCCATCGCGATCATCACGCGCTGCCGCATGCCGCCCGAGAGCTGGTGGGGGTAGTCGTCCATCCGCTCGGCCGGGCGCGGCAGCCCGACCAGGGCCAGCACCTCCGCGGCGCGCTCGCGGGCGGCCCGCCTGGACGCGCCGTGGTGCAGCCGTACCGGCTCGGCGACCTGCTCGCCGATGCGCCGGGTCGGGTTCAGCGCCGTCATCGAGTCCTGGAACACCATCGCGATCTCGTTGCCGCGCAGGGCCCGGTAGCGGGCGGCGGGCAGCCCGACCAGTTCCTCGCCGCCGAAGTCGATCGAGCCGCCGGTCACCCGGCCGCCGGCCGGGAGCATGCCCATGATCGCCAGACCGGTCATGGACTTGCCGGACCCGGTCTCGCCGACGACCCCCAGGGTCTCGCCGCGGTTCAGCACCAGACCGACGTCCGAGACCGGGCGGACGACCCTGTCCCCGCGCCGGATCTCGACCGACAGATCCCGGATCGCCAGCACGCGATCGCTCTCCAAATCCATCCGACGATAGTGGGACCCGGGCCACCTGCGGTGTTCGTCGCGGTCATCGAACGTTCGGGCCCGCGTTCGTCCGGGCGTACCAACTGATCGGCGGGGGTCGGGGGCGGGGGCCGGACATGGGAACGACCCGCCCGGCGCGCTGACCGGGCGGGTCGTCCCCGGTGCGGATGGTCCTGGTGCTTGGGCTCAGTCGGGGGTGCGGCGGTCGGCGCGGCCGTCGTGCAGGTATTGGGCGCGGCCGGTCCCGTCGTCGCCGAGGAAGGCGATCGGCGCGCGCACGCCGCGCTCGGGTTCGAGCGGGAGCAGCACGTCGCCGCGCCAGCCGACCAGCTCCGTGCGGTACGGCACCTCGTCCAGCTCGGCGGTGATCCCGACGGGCGTGCGCAGCAACCACACCCGGCCCGTCTCGTCCCTGGTCACGGCCGTCTCGCAGGTGCTCGACGTGTACGTGCCGACGTACCGGGAGGCGTCCGCGGGCGACACGGCGGGGCCGGGCGCCGGCGGCGCGGGCAGCTCGATCCCGGCCAGCTCGCCCAGCACGCGGCCGGCGATCTCGGCGAACACCGGCCGCGACCGGCCGCCGTTGGCGACGATCACCACGGCCACGTCGTGTCCCGGCACCGCGCGCAGGCACGCCGACTGGCCGATCGTGCTGCCGTCGTGGCCGACGACCATGCCTCCGGGCAGGTCGAACAGCTCCCATCCCAGGCCCCACGCGGTGCCCTGGGCGATGTCGGGCAGCCTGACCTGCGGCCGCCGCATCGCGCTGACGCCCTCCTCGCTCAGCACGCGGACGCCGTCCGGGCCGGTGCCGCCGGCGAGGTGCATGCGGGCGAAGGCCAGCAGGTCGCGCGGGCGCATCGCCAGCATCGACCCGGCGGGCGCGTTCGAGCGGGCCAGCGCCCACACCGGGGTCGGCTCGTACGGGCCGTCCGGCGTCCGCTGCACGTGCCCGACCGCCGTGCGGTGGACGATCGCCTCGTACGGGTCGCAGGCGGCGTGGGTCATGCCGAGGGGCGTGAACAGGTGATCCCGCATGCAGTCGTCGAACGGCCGCCCGCGCACGACCTCGACGATCCGGCCCAGTACGCAGTAGCCGGCGTTGTTGTAGGAGAACATCTCCCCCGGCTCGAACAGCTGCGGCACCTCGCGCAGGACGTCCACGTACTTCTCGACGCAGTCGTCGCCCTTGCCGGTGTCGGTGAAGACGTCCCCCTCGAAGCCCGCGACGTGGCACATGAGCTGCCGGGTGGTGATCCGCCGCGCGGCCCGGTCGTCGCCGATCCGGAACCGCGGGAGATAGGTCCGTACGGGCGCGTCGAGGTCGAGCCTGCCCTCCTCGGCCAGTTGCACGGCCAGCGTGGCGGTGAGCACCTTGGTGATCGAGCCGATCTGGAAGAGGGAGTCGGGGGTGGCCTCGACGCCCGTGGCCGTGCTCAGCGTCCCGGCGGCGACCTCGACCGTCTCCCCGCCCGCGTGGACCGCCACGGCGGCCCCGGGCACCTGGTTGTCGGCGAGCAGCCCCGCCAGCCGGCGCCGCAACCACGCGCCGATCTCGTCCAGCTCCGGCACCGGTGTCCCCCCTGGCTCGATTCGACACGACCTTAGAGCCGGCGGGGATCGTCCCGTTCGTTCGATTCCATCACGCATGCCACGTCCGTTCGTCGGGACGACCGAAGCGATGATCTATGACAGATATTTCAGTATTGCCTGACTCGCTGTCATATGCGATGTTCCGCTCACAAGCCGCATGAGCGCAGCTCATGTCACCCCCGGAGAAAGGCGTCACCATGCGTCGAATCTCAACCCTGTTAGCCCTGGCCTCCGGCGTCTGCCTGGCATTGTCCGGCTGGGCCACCGCCGCCGAGGCCACCTCCCCGGCCGCCGCCGACCAGCAGCGCTACATCGTCCAGCTCTCGGGCGTGTCGCGGGCTCAGGTGGCGAACGAGGCGCAGCAGCAGGTCACGGAGCACAAGGGTGTGCTGGTGGGTACCTACCGGTACGCCTTCCAGGGCTACACCGCGCTCCTCACCCCCGACGAGGCCGCCAAGCTCAAGGGCGAGGCGGGCGTGGTCTCCGTCGAGCCCGACCACGAGGTGCACGCCTTCGCCCAGACCGTGCCGTCCGGCATCAAGCGCATCTTCGCCGACCAGAACGCCAACCTCGACATCGACGGCACCGACGACGTCCGTGTGGACGTGGACGCGGCGGTCGTCGACACCGGTGTCGACCTCGACCACCCCGACCTGAACGTGGTGGCCAGCACCAACTGCACCAGCGGCGTCTGCTCGGGCACCGGTGACGACGACAACGGGCACGGCAGCCACGTGGCCGGCACGATCGGCGCCATCGACAACTCCATCGGCGCGGTCGGCGTCGCCCCCGGCGCCCGCATCCACGCGGTCAAGGTGCTCAACTCGGCGGGCTCCGGCACGCTGGCCGGCATCGCGGCGGGCCTGGACTGGGTCGTGGCCAGGGCGAGCACGATCGAGGTCATCAACCTGAGCCTCGGCTGCGAGGGCTGCACCAGCTCCGCGATCAGCAACGCGATCACGAACGCCACCAACGCGGGCATCGTCGTGGTCGTGGCGGCGGGCAACAGCTCGTCCGACGCCGCCACGTTCTTCCCGGCCAACCACCCCGACGTCGTCACCGTCTCGGCCGTGACCGACTTCGACGGGCAGCCGGGCGGCCTGGCCGGCACGATCACCGTCCCGTGCCGGACCGACGGGGCCGTCGACACCGACGACACGCTCGCCTGGTTCTCCAACTACGGCACCACCATCGAGGTCGCGGCCCCGGGCACCTGCATCTACTCCACGTGGATGAACGGCGGCTACAACACCATCAGCGGCACCTCGATGGCCAGCCCGCACGTCGCCGGCGCGGCGGCCGTACTGACCAGCGGCACGCACAAGACGACCAACCGGGCCGGGGCGCTGGCCGTACGGGACAAGCTGAAGGCCACGGGCAACCTCAACTGGACCGACGACGCCACCGACGGGGTCAAGGAACGGCTGCTCGACGTGCACGACGCCACGCAGTACCCGCCGACCACGGGCGGCAACCAGTCGCCGGTCGCCAGCTTCACCCAGTCGTGCGACAACACCACGCGGGTGTGCTCGTTCAACGGGTCGGGCTCCAGTGACCCGGACGGGACCATCGCCTCGTACGCGTGGACCTTCGGCGACAGCTCCTCGGGCACCGGCGCGACCGTGTCGCACACCTACGCCGCCGCCGGGACCTACACCGTGACCCTCACCGTGACGGACAACGGCGGGGCCACGAACTCCACCAGCGCGAGCATCACGGTCGGGACCACTCCGGGCAACTGCACCGGCTACACGACGCCGTTCTCCGGCAACCTGACCAGCGGGCAGAACGTGTACTACCCGAACAGCACCGGCTACACGGCGGCCGCCGGGACGCACCGAGCCTGCCTCGACGGGCCTACCGGGGTGGACTTCGACCTGTACCTGCAGAAGCAGGGCATCCTCGGCTGGAGCACGGTCGCCAGCAGCAGCGGCACCGGGCCCGACGAGTCGCTGACCTACAACGGGACGGCGGGCACCTACCGCATCCGCGTGCACGCCTACAGCGGATCCGGCGCCTACACCGGCGGCTACACCAAGCCGTGACCACCCGCTCCACCTGCACCAACGGCCACGCCAGGTCGTGACCGCCCGCCTGCACGGGCGTCGCACCAGGCCGTGACGACCCGCCTGCACGGGCGTCGCGGTAGGCCGTGACCGTGCACTCCGCGACCCCGTGCGCCCACCGCACGGGGTCGCGCCACACCCGGGCACGGGCGGGCGGACCAACCAGACACCGGGTCAGCCGGGCAGGGGGTCAGCCGGGCAGGGGGTCAGCCGGGCAGGGGGTCAGCCGGGCAGGGGCGTCCTGGTCGTGGGGCGGGGCTCGATCTCGGGGAAGGAGCCGTCGCCGAACAGGATCCGGGCCGCCAACGCCCGGCCCGCGCGACCGCGCAGCGCGGCCACCGCCGCCTCCGCCGCCAGCGGCGACCGCACCCCGGCGAACACCCGCCGCAACAACAACCGCCCCCGGAACCGGGCCCGCAACGCGGCCCCGTCGTACCGCCCCAGCATCCCTTCGTCACCGGTGCGCAGGAACCCGGCGACGACCGCCGCGGCCAGTTCGGACATGCGCAGGCAGGGGTCCAGCCCACCGGCCGTCAGCGGCGACACCGCGCCCGCCGCGTCCCCGACGAGCAGCCCGGACGGGCACGCCAGCCGCCGCAGCACCCCGCCGACCGGGATCGGACCGCCCCGCCGCTCGACCGGCCCGGCGGGCGCGGAACGGCCGGGCGCGTCGGCGGCGAAGGCGTCCAGCAGGTGGCGGACGCCCGCCCGCATCGCCGCCGGATCGCCCGCGACGCCGACGTGCGCGTGCCGCCCGTCGTCGACCACCCACCCCAGGTACCCCGGAGCCACCCGCGGATCAAGCACGCAGTGGAACGCCGGGACGCCCCCGCCCGGCGCGACCGGATGGACGATCTCCGCGCCCACCAGGAAGCGCCGGTTGACGTCGAGGCCGAGATCGCGGGCCACCCGCGACCGGGCGCCGTCCGCCCCCACGACGAACCTGGCCGCCACCGGCTCGGCGCCCTCCAGCCGTACGACGCCCGCCGATGTCCCGGCGTACCGCACGCCCAGCATGACCTGCGCCCCGGCCGACTCCGCCGCCCGGCGGGCGTGCTCGTTGACGGCCGCCATGTCGGCCACCCGGAACTCGTCCCGGTCGCTGGTGAGCCGGATCGGCGAGCGGCGCGACGGCGGGTACAGCAGCACGTCCCGGACGCCGGGCCCGAGCAGGTGGTCCGGCAGGTCGAAGTCGTCGAGGGTGCGGCGTACGAAGATGCCCGTGGTGCGGATGCCGGCCGACAACGACCTGCGGCGGTCGACGACCATGACGTTCAGCTCCCGCCGGGCCAGCAGGCGGGCCGTGCTCAACCCGGCCAGCCCCGCTCCCACGACCAGGACGTCCACTGTCTGCATGTTTCTGGACGTTAGGCGCGTTCCGCCGCCCGTGGCGCCGCCTGCACGGTACCCGTCCCCAACCTTCACACCACCGCCACACCCGTCCATCGAGGGGGCACGTCTCGTCAGGGCGTGCGCGCGAGCAGGCGCCCGGTCAGGCCGTCGACGTAGCCGGGGGTCAGCGGAACGGCTCCGAACAGGACGCGGACGTACATCGGGGCCAAGAGGTGATCGACCACGTCGAGGACCTCCGGAGGGTGCTCGCCCCGGTCGCGGGCCCGGTCGAGCATGACCTGGAGCTGGCGGGAGCGTTCGGCGAGGAACGCCTCGCGCGCCCGTACGCCGTCGTCGCCCGCCGACGACAGGGCGATGACCAGGCGCAGCACGGCCAGGCCGTCGGGACCGGTGACGTCTCTGGCCACGTTGGCCGCGTAGGCGCGCAGGTCGCCGTCCAGGCTGCCGGTGTCGGGGACGGGCGAGGTGGTGGTGAGCCCGGTGATCGCGACGTCCATGGTCAGGGCCTCAAGCGTGCCCCAGCGCCGGTAGACGCTGGTGTCGGCCACGCCCGCGCGGGCCGCGACCTCGCCGACGGTGTAGTTGCCGAAGCCGCGTTCGGCGATCAGGTCGGTGACGGCCCGGTGCACCGCCGTGCGGACCCGGGCGCTGCGCCCGCCGGGACGCCGGGCGGGTTGTCGCTCTTCCTCCATGCCCCAACCCTAACGCAGCCATGACTTGCGTTTGCGGTGGATCGAGCCCTAGAGTCCTCGCCGTAAACGCAGTCACGACCTGCTTTAGAGGCGGGACGAGACCCTGGGCGCCGACGCGTCCGCCGAGCCCCCTCTAAGGAGCCCCACGATGACCTCGGTGATCGACCAGATCGACCGCGCCCTCGCCATGACCGGCCACGTCGTCGAGGGCCTCACCGGCGACCGGCTCGCCGCCCCCACCCTCTGCCCGGCCTGGGACGTACGGACCGAGCTCAACCACCTGGTCGGCGGCATGCGCATCTTCGCCGCCGAGCTCACCGGCACCGACGGCGGCGCGGCGCACGAGGACGACTGGCTCGGCGACGACCCGCGGGCGGCCTTCGCCCTCGCCGACAGCCTCGACCGGGACGCCTGGCACCGCCCCGGAGCCCTGGACGGGACCGTCCGCCTGGGGTTCGGCGAGCTGCCGGGGCCGATGGCCGCGCTCGTGCACCTCACCGAAGTGCTCGTCCACGGCGCCGGCCTGGCCCTGGCCACCGGCCAGGAAGCCCTCGCGGACGACGCCGCGTGCGACGAGCTCCTCACGATCATGCTCGCCATGGATTTCGCCGCCTTCCGGCGGCCCGGCATGTTCGGCCCCGAGGTACCGGCCGACCCCGCCGACCCCGCGCACCGCCGCCTTTTGGCCTTCACCGGCCGCCGCCTCCCGTCCCGCTGAAAGCCGGACGGGAGGCGGGCCCGCCGGACGCGGGCCCCAAAGGCCGGGGCCCGCGTCGCGGCTCAGTCCTTCACGGTGACCGTCAGAGCCCCCTGCACCGGCGCGAGGCCGGTCGGGCGCACGGTCAGGGTGCCGGTGTACCGGCCGGGCCCGGCGAACGTGCGGTCCGACCGCGCGGTGAAGGCGTCGTTGACCCGCATGTCCGGGATGCTCGCCGCGCGCGGCGTGGTCAGCGTGACCTCCTCCGTCACTCCGTCGCTCCAGGCGATCGACGCCTTGAGCCCGTCCGCGGCGTGGCCGGGCGCGGTGACCGTCCACGTGGCCCCGGTCGCCTGGCCGGTGCGGACGGTGACCGGCAGGCCGAGGACCTGCAACCGCCACGGGACGTCGGCGGTGGGGAAGAAGTTGACGCCCGCGACCGTCAGCCGCCCGCCGATCACCGACAACCTGGTGCTGAATCCGGCGTAGTCACGCTGGTTCTGCGGGGTCCAGCCGACCTCGGCGGTCGCGATCAGGCGCGGGAAGGAGTAGTACTGCGCCTGGCCGATCCGCCTGATGAACTCGCCCCACAACGCCGACTCCACGCCCAGCACGGACGACTCCGCGACGCCGGGCACGTACGTGCCGGGGTCCCAGTTGTAGTGGCGGTCCAGCCCGCAGACGCCGCCGCAGGCCCAGGTGCCACCCTGCGGCTGCCGGGAATCCTGCTTCTGCGGGACGTAGGTGTTGGCCGCCGGGGACAGGATCGCCTTGGCCCCGCGCTCGTTGACCGCCTTGGCGACGGCGGCCAGGCTGCCGTTCCAGAACTGCACGACGGCGTCGCCCTGGGGCAGGGCGGAGCCGGCGTACTCGTTCCAGCCGACGACGGTCTTGCCGAGGCCCTTCACCGCGGCCGTGAACGCGTCGACCATCTTGACGTAGTCGGCGTGCGGCGTGACGTGCGCCTCGTCGCCGCCGATGTGCAGGTACGGGCCGGGCGTCATCGCGGCGATCTCGGCGAGCACGTGCTGGGCGAACTCGTAGGTGACCGGGGCGGCGGCGTCCAGCGAGGAGTAGCCGACCGAGCCGGTGCCGTTGTGCGGGACGGTGGTCTCCCCCGGCTTGAGCCGCGGCTGCGCGCCCGCCGTGTTGAGCTGCGGGACGGAGTGCAGCGCCGAGTCGCCGTGGCCGGGCAGGTCGATCTCGGGGATGACGGTCATGCCGTTCTCCCCCGCGTAACGGACGATCTCGGCGTAGTCGGCCTTGGTGTAGAAGCCGGTGATGCCGGGTTCGGTGCCCCGCTCGGTCATCGCGGTGGCGCCGCCGACGCGGGTGAGCAGGCCGTAGTCGATGCCCGAGGGGTTCGTGGCCGGGTCGCCGACGGCGATGCGCCAGCCCTGGTCGTCGGTCAGGTGCAGGTGCAACCGGTTGATCTTGAACCGGGCGGCGGCGTCGACGGCGGCCTTCACCTCGGCGACCGGGTAGAAGCTGCGGGCGACGTCGAGCATCATGCCCCGGTGCGCGAAGCGCGGGTAGTCGGTGATCGTCACCGCGGGCGCCGTCCATCGCGCGGGCACGGCCGAGCCGGACTCCACCCACTGTGGGAAGAGCTGGCGTAGCGTCTGGACGCCGTTGAGCGCGCCGTTGGGCGTGCTCGCGGCGATGGCGATCCGGCCGGGGGCCACGCTGAGCCGGTAGCCCTCGTCCTCGTGACCGGCCGGCCCCTTGCCGGGGCCGACCTCGACGACGATCGGCGCGACGCCCTCGCCCGCGGTGACGACCGGCAGGCGGTGGCCGGTGGCCGGGCGCAGGGCCCTGGCCAGGTACTCGGCGGGCGCCCGCGCGTCCTGTCCGGCCGCGACGACGCGGGTGTTCTTGTGCAGCGTGTACGGCGTCCCGCCCTGTTCCTGGACCTCGACCGGCTTCGGCACCAGGCCCAGGACGGGCTTGGGCGGCGCGGGCGGCCGGTCCCAGATCTCGAACTCCGAGACGGAGTAGCCGTAGGTGGACCAGCGCTGGCGTCCCTGCATGCGGACGTAGGAGACGGGGGCCTGCGACGCCACGTCGATGACGTCGGTCCGCGGGCAGGTGTCGCGTTGCAGCGAGGCCACGTCGGTCCAGGTCACGCCGTCGGCGGAGGTCTGCAGGACGAAGTCGCGGGCGCAGGCGTTCGGCCAGCGCAGGGTCACGTGGTCGACCTTGGCGGGCGCGGCCAGCCGTACCTGGATCCAGTTGTCGTCGGCGTACTTGGAGGACCAGCGGGTGGCGGTGTTCCCGTCGTTGACCTGCGCGGCGACGAAGTCGGCGCGGTCGAGCTCGACGCTGGAGGCGGTGGCGGTGCCCGCGAGGGCCAGGTTGACGGGTTCGTCGTCGGCGACGGCGGCGAGCGCGCCCGACAGCGGCACGAGGAACGAGGCCACGAGCGCGGCGGTCACGAGATGTCGGCGCATCGGACTCCTTCGGGGAGGGGGGTGGTCATCGCACAGTGTGATCACCCTCACGGATTTACGTCAAGGCATGGGAAATAAAAAGCGACATCGCCCCCACATCAACCTCTTGCGGAGTCCATGATCCTCTTTTAACGTAAACCCTCAAGAAAAAATGAGCGATCGGAGAGCGAGTGACCAGTCCCCGCAACGTCCTGTTCCTGATGACCGACCAGCATCGGGTGGACACCCTCGGCTGCTATGGCAATCCCGTCGTGCGCACCCCCGCGCTGGACGGCCTGGCGGCGGAGGGCACGCGCTTCGACCGGTTCTACACGCCGACCGCCATCTGCACCCCGGCCCGCGCGTCGCTGTTCACGGGACTGCACCCGTTCCGGCACGGCCTGCTGGTCAACCCCGAGCGCAACGGCGGCGGCCGGGACGAGCTCGCCGACGACCACCCCACCCTGGCCGCGCCGCTGCGGGCCGCCGGCTACAACCTGGGCCACGTCGGCAAGTGGCACATCGGCCGCGAACGCGGGCCCGAGTTCCACGGCATGGACGGCGAGCACCTGCCCGGGGCCCTGAACCCGTTCGACCACCCCTCCTACGAACGCTGGCTGAAGGAGAACGGCCACCCGCCCTTCGCCGTGGACAACCCGGTCTTCGGCAAGGCCCCGAACGGCACCGGCCGCGGCCACCTCATCGCCGGCCGGCTGCGGCAGCCCCCCGAGGCCACGATCGAGGCGTTCCTCGCCGACCGCACGCTGGAGCTGCTGGAAGGCTACGCCGCCGAGTTCCACCGCACCGGCCGCCCGTTCCTGCTGTCCTGCCACTGGTACGGCCCCCACCTGCCGTACCTCATCCCCGACCACTACTACGACATGTACGACCCCGACCTGGTGCCGCTGCCCGCCTCGATGGCCGAGACCTTCGCCGGCAAGCCGGAGGTGCAGCGCCGCTACTCCGAGTACTGGTCGGCCGACCACTTCGACGCCGACGCCTGGCGCAAGCTGATCGCCGTCTACTGGGGCTACGTGACGATGATCGACGACCAGATCGGCCGGCTCCTGACGGCCCTGCGGGAGTTGTCGTTGTGGGACGAGACCTCCGTCGTCTTCACCGCCGACCACGGCGAGTTCACCGGCGCCCACCGCCTGAACGACAAGGGCCCGGCCATGTACGAGGACATCTACCGCATCCCCGGCATCGTCCGGGTGCCCGGCACGACGGCCAAGACCGTGGACGCGTTCGCCAACCTGATCGACCTCAACCCGACCATCCTCGACCTGGCGGGCCTGCCGCCGCAGCAGCCCTGCGATGGCGAGAGCCTGCTCCCGCTGCTGCGGGGCGAGCCCGCCGAAGGCCGGGACTCGGTGGTCGCCGAGTTCCACGGCCACCACTTCCCCTACTCCCAGCGCATGCTCCGGGACCGCCGCCACAAGCTGGTCTTCAACCCGGAAGGCGTGCACGAGCTCTACGACCTGGACGCCGACCCGCACGAACTGCGCAACGTCTACGCCGCCCCCGCCTACGCGGCGGTCCGGCGCGAGCTGACCGTCCGGCTGTACCGGGAACTGCTGCGCCGCGGCGACCCGGCCTACACCTGGATGAGTTACATGGCCGACATCGGCGAGGGCCGCGCCCCCGACGTTGACGGCGTCGCCGACGAGGTGGCATGAGACCGCCCGCGTCACCCCCCGATCCCTCCGTGAGACGAGAAAGGACCCCACGATGAGGCGTCCTCGCACCCTGGTCAGCGCCCTGGCGGCGCTGGCCGTCCTCCTCCCCGCCGCCGCCTGCGGCTCCTCCTCCGAGGGGGGTTCCGAAGCCAAGAGCGTGCGCTTCGGCTACATCGCCGACTTCTCCGGCGCCGCCGCGCTCGCCGCGGCCGACAAGCAGGGCCTGTGGGCCAAGCAGGGGCTGGAGCCCGACCTGAAGGTGTTCACCAACGGCCCGCTGCAGATCCAGGCGCTCGGCTCGGGCGACCTCGACTTCGGCTACATCGGCTCCGGCGCCACCTGGCTCGCGGCCAGCGGCAAGGCCAAGATCATCGCGCCGAACATGCTCGGCCAGGCCGACCGGGTGATCACCTATCCGGGGTCCGGCGTCACCTCGATCAAGGAGCTGAAGGGCAAGAAGGTCGGCGTGCCCGAGGGCACGTCCGGCGACATGATCCTGGAGCTGGCGCTGAAGGAGGCCGGCCTGTCCGGCAAGGACGTGCAGAAGGTCAACATGGACCCGAGCACGGTCGTGACCGCCTTCAGCGCCAAGCAGATCGACGCGGCGGCCATCTGGTACCCGCTGATCGACACCATCAAGAAGAACGTGCCGGACCTGGTGGAGCTGACCAAGAGCGAGGACTACTACCCCAAGCTCAGCTTCCCCAGCTCGTTCGTCGCCCGCAACGAGCTGGTCGCCGACGACGCGGCCACCGTCACCAAGGTGGTGAAGGTGCTCCAGGAGGCCAACGACTGGGTCGCCGGGCACGCGGCCGAGGCCGAGACCCTGACCGCCACCTTCCTCAAGGCGCCGCCGCAGCAGTTCAAGGGCGCATCTGCGGTGACGAAGATCCTGCCGACGCCCGAGCTGGTCAAGCTGGCCAAGGACGGCACGGCGGGCGGCTGGTACAAGGGCCTGGCCGACCTGTTCGTCACGATGGGCAAGCTCCAGGACTCGCCCGACCCGTCCACGTACTTCACCGCCGACCTGTACGCGTCGGCGTCCGCCGGATGAGATGGCCGGAAAGTTGACCTTGTTCCCCTGCCCACCATCATGGTCCCATGTCGTCACCCACTGACGCGCTTCAGCGGCTGCGCCTGGTGCACGAGGACGCCGTGCTCACCACGCTGCGCGCGGCCGGCGCGCTGAGCCGGGGCCAGCTCACCGAGCGCACCGGACTGTCCCGCAGCACGCTGTTCGCGATCATCTCCGACCTGATGGACCGCGGCGCGGTGATCGAGACGGACGCGGTGCCCGACGCGCCGCGCGGGCGCGGCCGGCCCGCCGCGCTCGTCTCGCTCAACCCGGCCGCCGGGCTGCTGCTCGGCCTCGACCTGGGGCGGGGCCGGGTACGGCTGGCCGTGGCCAACGCCGCCCACCAGGTGGTGGCCACCGCCTCCGCCTCCCTGCCGGAGGACGCGGCCCCCCTGGAGGAGGCCGAGGCGGCGATCCGGCTGGCCCACGAGGTCGCCGCCGAGCGCGGTATCGGCCTCGGCGCGCTGGAGGCCGTCGGCCTCGGCCTGGTCGGCGTCGTGGACGAGACCCCCGCGCCGGCCCCCCTCGACCTGCCGGGCATCCCGCGTACGCTCCCCGCCTGCTACCTCCCGGTGGCCAGGCGGGTCGCCGAGGAGTTCGGCGTACGGGTGGCCGTGGACAACAACGCCAGGCTCGCCGCGCTGGCCGAGGCCACGTGGGGCGTCGGCCGATCGGTGCGCGACATGGTCTACGTACGCTGGTCGGTCGGCGTCGGCGGCGGCTTCATCGTCGCGGGCCGGCTGCTGCGCGGCGCGCACGGCGCCGGCGGCGAGATCGGCCACGTCTCCCTCGACCCCGGCGGCGAGCCCTGCCACTGCGGCAGCCGCGGCTGCCTGGAGGGCGGCATCGGCGGCCAGGGCCTGCTCAGGGCGTGCGCCGCGCGCGGGATCCGGCTGTCCGGCCTCGACGCGCTGGTCGCGGCCGCCCAGGACCGGGTGCCGGCCGTGTGCGAGGTCATCGTCTCGGCCGCGGCCGACCTCGGCCGGGTGCTGGCCGGCACCGTCGCCCAGCTCGACCCCGCGCTGATCGTGGTGGGCGGCGAGCTGGCCGGCCTGGGCACCCTCGTCCTCGACCCGATCCGGGACGCGATCGCCCTGCTGGCCCTGCCCCGCTCCCCCCGCGAGATCGCCGTCGCACAGGCCGACCTGGGGGTGAACGCCTCGGCCATGGGCGCCATCGCCCTCCTCGTGCACGAGGAGCCCTCGATCCCCGCCCACCTCCGCCCGTCCGCCCCCTGATCTCCCCGACCACCCCTGACAAGCGCTGCCCGGAAGGATCCCTGCGACGATGACGAGCCCCGAACCATGACCGCCGTGACCGTGACCGACCCTCCCCCGGCCCCCCGGCGGCGCCTGCCGCGCCCCCGCCGCGCGCTGGTGCTCAACGCGGCCGCCGTCGTGGCGGGCCTGGCCGCCTGGAGCGGGCTGTCGCTGGCCGGCATCCAGGGCCTGTCCAGCCCGGCCGACGTGGCGGCCCGCGCCGCCGCGCTCGTCTCCGACGGCACCCTGCCCGCCGACCTGCTGGCCAGCCTGCGCCGGGTGTTCACCGGCTTCGCGCTCGGCACCGCGCTGGCCGTCCCGGTCGGCTTCCTCATGGGCTGGTACGCCACCGCCCGCGCGCTGATCGAGCCGTACGTGCAGTTCTTCCGGACGATCCCGCCGCTGGCGATCATCCCGCTGGCCATCGTGCTGATGGGCATCGGCGAGACGCCGAAGGTGTTCGTGATCTTCCTGGCGGCGTTCCTGTCGAGCGTGGTCTCCACCTTCCAGGGCGTCCTCGACGTCGACCGGACCCTGATCAACGCGGCCAGGGTGCTGGGCGCCGGCGACCGGACCATCTTCATGAAGGTGATCGTCCCGGCGTCCACGCCGTTCATCATCGTCGGCATGCGGATCGGGCTGGGCGCGGCGTGGGGCACGCTGGTGGCCGCCGAGCTGATCGCCGCCCAGGAGGGGCTGGGCTACCGCATGCAGCAGGCGCAGCTCTACTACGACCTGCCCACGATCTTCGTCGGGCTGATCAGCATCGGCGTGCTCGGCCTGGTCATGGACCGGCTGCTGCTGCTCGCCGAGCGCCGTTTGACCGGATGGCAGGAGCGCCGATGACCCCCAAGATCTCCTTCGAGGCCGTCTCCAAGACGTTCCCGCTCAAGGACACCGAGTTCGTCGCCCTCGACCGGGTCGACCTGGACATCGCCGACCGCGAGTTCGTCACGGTCGTCGGCCCGTCGGGCTGCGGCAAGAGCACGCTGATGAGCATGGCCGCGGGCCTGACCGAGCCGGGCGGCGGGCGCATCCTGCTCGACGGCGTCCCGGTGACCGGGCCCGGCCCCGAACGCGGCGTGATTTTCCAGCAGTACGCGCTGTTCCCGTGGCTGACCGTGCGCAAGAACGTCGAGTTCGGCCTCAAGCTGGCCGGCCTGCCCGCCGACGAACGCCGGCGGCGGGCCCAGCACGCCATCGACCTGGTGGGCCTGACGGACTTCGCCGACGCCCTGCCCAAGATGTTGTCGGGCGGGATGAAGCAGCGCTGCGCGATCGCCCGCGCGTACGCGGTGGGCCCGCAGGTGCTGCTCATGGACGAGCCGTTCGGCGCGCTCGACGCGCTCACCCGGGTGCAGTTGCAGGACCAGCTCCTCGACACCTGGAGCAGGGAACGGCGCACGGTCATGTTCATCACCCACGACGTGGACGAGGCGGTCTACCTCGCCAACAAGGTCGTCGTCATGGCCGCCCGGCCGGGCCGGATCCACCGCGTCGTCGAGGTGGACCTGCCCTACCCGCGTACGGAGGAGATCCGGCTGTCGCCGGAGTTCGCCCGTATCAGGAACGAGGTGTGGCACGCGGTCTACCACCAGGAGTCCGCCGCCTGACCGGGCGGCCCCGGGTGGTCCGGCCGCCGGGCACGGCGCGACTGACGACGACGCCCGCGACGAGGCACGTCGCCCCGGCGACCGCCAGCCCCGCGGCGGGTCCGAGGGCCGCCATCACCCCGGTGGCGGCGGCCAGGACCAGCGTCTCCAGGCTCATCCGCGTCGTGCTGAACAGCGCCGCGCCCGCCCCGCCGCGCCGGGCGGGCACGTACGCGAGAGCCTGCCCGTCGGGGACGCCTTCGGTCAGGCCGAGGCACAGACCGACGACCGCGGCCGCCCCGAGCAGGGCGGCGGGCCGCTCGGTGAGCTGCAGGACGACGGCGGTGGCGGCGCAGGCGAACAGGGCGACGGTCACCTGCGCCCGCGCCAGCCGGCGGGCCAGCCGCGCGGCGACCAGCGGCAGGACCGTGGACGGCACGGTCAGCAGGCTGAGCATGACCGCCGCCGTGCCGGGGCCCATGCCCTGGACGGCCCCGAGCTGCGGAAGCACGGTCAGCCCCACGACGAGCATCCCCATGAAGGCGCCCGTGGCCAGCCCGTAGGCCCGGTAGGCGGGGATCCGCAGCAGGTCCACGGGGATGGCGGGCTCGGCGGCGCGCCGTTCCACGCGGACCAGCAGGACCGCGCCGGCGACCGCCACGGCGATCAGCCCGCCCGGCCCCCACCACGGGACGCCGCCCCCGAGGCCCAGCCCGAGCGCGGTCACCGCGGCGGCGACGGTCACCCCGAACAGGACGGCGCCGGCCAGGTCGAAGCGGCCGGGCGTCCCGGGGGCGCGCAGGCCCGGCAGTCCGGACGTGGCCAGGGCCGCGAGGGCGGCGACGGCCGCGGGCGCGAGGAAGACCAGGGACCAGCCTCCGACGGCCATGAGAGCCTGGGCGACGACCGGTCCCAGCGCCAGGCTGCCGCCCAGTACGGCGCCGGAGTAGCCGTACACGCGGCGCCGTTCCTCCGGCGGGTAGACGGCGAGGATCATCGACGACCCGCCGGCGGCGCACATGGCCGCGCCGACGCCCGCGAGCACCCGCAGCGCCACCAGGGACGGCAGGTCAGGGGCGAACGCCGACAACACGCCGGTGACCGCGACCAGGCCGTTGCCCACGGCGAAGAACCCGGTACGGGCGGTGCGGTCAGCGGTCGCGCCCGCCAGCAGGAGGGCGGCGGCGAAGAGCCCATTGTAGGCGAGGACGACCCACGGCCCGAGGGCGTCCGGGCCGGGAAGCCGGGCGGTCACCTCCGGGACGACCGCCGTAGCGCCGGTGATGGCGAGCGGGAACACCGCGGTGGAGACGAGCTCGGCGGCGAGCACCCGCCGGCGTTGGCGGGTGGACAGGATGAACAAGGGTGCGCTCCGGGACAAGAGGATTCCGAGCGCCACGACGGCGCCCCTGGCCAGAGGTCAGGAGCGGCAGCGAGAACCGGGGGTTTGCGCCGCCGCTCTCAGCGACGGCGCACCTTGTCCGTTTTAGGCACGTTCAACACCTTAACAGCGCCCGGTCGACGGCCCCGGGGCTCGGGCGGGGATCAGGTGAGCAGGCGGAGCAGCTCGGCCTCCTCGTCCGGCGTGAGGCCGGACCGGCTCACCGTGTGGCCGGAGTCGCGCAGCCAGGTGAGCGTGTCGCGGGCGGTCTCGGCGCCCGGGCGGATGCGCAGGCCGGCGGCCAGCGTGGCGGAGGTGTCCCGGACCAGGAACCCGGCGTATTCCGGCAGCGGCAACCACATCGGCAGCGAACGCGGACCCATCCACGGCTCGACCTTGTGCTCGGTCAGGAACTCCTGATCGGCCCAGACCAGCTCCGGCTCCACCCCCAGGCCCTCGGCGATGCCCGCCAGCAGCTCGCCCCTGCCGAAGGGCATGGAGATCGCGTCGTACGGTCCGGCCAGCCCGGCCTGTCCCGCGTCGAGCGTCCAGGCGGCCAGATCGCGTACGTCGACGAGCTGGACGGAGTCGGCGGGCGAGCCCGGAGCCAGCACGGGCCCGCCGCGCGCCAGCCGCTCGACCCAGTAGGTGAACCGGTCGGACTGGTCCTCGGGGCCGACGATCAGCCCGGCCCGCACCAGCAGCGCGCCGTCGCCGACGATCTGCTCGCAGGCCACCTTGGCCGGCCCGTAGTTCTCCGGGTCGTTCTCGTCGGCATCGGCCGGCAGCGGGTCGTGCAGCTTCTGGTTGACCTCGCCGAAGTCGGCGTAGACGCTGCACGTGGAGACGAACGCCCAGTGGCCCACGCGCCCCGCCAGCTCCTCGACCGCCCGCCGGACCACGCTCGGATGCCTGGCGACGTCGACGACCAGGTCGAACGATCCTTCCAGGGGCGCGAGCCAGCCGTCCTCGCTCCGGTCGACCCGGACGAACTCGACATCGGGCGGCGGGTCCCCGGCGAGCCCGCGCGCCGCGCACACCACCTCGTGCCCGCGGTCGCGGGCCTGACGCGCGATCTCCCTGGACAAGAACTTCGTGCCACCCAGAACAAGTGTCCGCATCCCCTCATCCTGGCCCACCCGCCCCTGCCGGGCTCCCCCCTTCACTCCCAGCGCAAAACCTCCCGAAGGGCCGCCGCGAAAGAGGTCGCTCGCATTCCGCAGTCACGTGACGACGGACCGGCAGATGTGCTCTCATAGGGATGTTTCGGGGATCCAGCTCAAGTCAGGCGAGGAGCCATGCCCGAATCAGCCTCCCCAGCACCCTCCGGCGGCCCTCTCGGCACGGCGCCGACCATCGAAGAGGCCGCCCGGACGATCCTGCTCGACGTGGCCCCCGAGGACGTGCGATTCCTGCCGCTGGCCTGCGCCGACTTCTTCGGCAACCCGGCCGCCCGGCGGCGCGCGGTCCGCGCCACCCTCCGGGGCCGCGAACGCGACCAGCCCACCGGCTTCGCCACGGGCGAGGGGATGCAGCTCGTCCTCGGCGTGGTCCTGACCCTGCTCAACGGCGTGGCCTGCGAGGTGCTGACCGGCATGGCCACCGAACGGGTCGACCGGCTGCGTGCCGGATGGCGGGACCGGCGCCGCCGCAGGGCGCTGACCTCCTCCGTCGCCCCGCAGGCCGAGCGTACGCCGCTGCCCAGGGTCAGCGCGGTCGACGCCGCGGCCATCGGCCGTCAGGCGGCCGACATCGTCCGCGCGGCGGGCCTGCCCGAGGAGGCCGCTCAGCGGGTGGGCACCCTGCTCGCCGCGGCCCTCATCGACCCCCGGCCCTGACGTGCGCGCCCCCGTCGGACCGTTCCAGTACGCGGCCCCGCCCCCGCCGAGGCTGGACCCGTTCGCGTTGCCGGCGGCGACCACGGCCCGCTTCCTGCTGCTGATCGTGGTCGCGGTCACCAGCTCGATCCACCTGTACCTGACGCTGCTCGACCCGTACGTCACCGGCAGGCCGGACACCGTCTCCGGCGCCTGTGCCCTGGCCGCGCGGTCCGGCGCGGGACGGGTGCCCGACCGCGAGCTCGTGTCCTCCTACGTCGACTGCGTCCAGAGGGGGTCGGTGCGGACCGGGGTCGCGCTGGTCGGCATGGTGGTCGTGCTGCTCGCCGTGGCCGTCGTCATCCACCTGCTCCACCCGCGCCTGGTCATGCTCTCCCGTCCGCGCCCGCTGGCCCAGCTCGCGGTGGACGAGGGCATGGCCGCCGTGGTGCGGCGCGTCGAGGACACCGTACGGGCCCTCGCCTCGGGGACCGAGGTGTACGTCGCGACGCTGCGGGCGAGCGCGGGCGGACGCGCGTTCGGCCGCCGTCCCCGGTTCCGGATCATCCTCGACCTCGGGCTGCTGCGCGGGGCCGACACCGATCCGGGGCCGCTCGACGCCGTACTCGCCCATGAGCTGGCCCACCTGCGCAACAAGGACGTCGGCCTGACCACGTTCGCGTTCGCGATCTGGTGGTCGTACCTGCTGGTCGTCGCCCTGCCGCTGCTGCTGGTCTCGGCCGTCACGCCCGCGCTGCTGCCCCTCCTGCCGTGGCGGCTGGCCGTCGTGCTGGCTCTCCTGTGGCTCGCCCGTACCTCGGTGCTGAGGACCAGGGAGTACTACGCCGACCTGCGCGCCGGCTCCACGCCGGACGGCGAGCGTGCGCTCCTGGACGCGCTGCGTCCCCGGCGGCCGCAGGGCGGGCGGCGCCGGTGGCACCGGGGGCCGTTGTCGTTCCATCCGGGCGAGGAGGAGCGGGCGGGCGTCCTGCGCGGCGCGCCCCGGCTCTTCCGGATCGGCGTGGTGGAGTCGGCGGCCGCCGGCATGCTGCTCGGGCTCGGCTACTCACCGTGCGTCAACCTCGTGACGATGATCCTCCCGGACACCACGGCCACCCTGTTCACCCCGGAGCGCCTGGCCGTGGGGGTGTTGTTCGGGGCGCTGGCCACCGGGGCGGTCGCGGGCACCGTGTGGCGGGCCGGGCTGCTCGCGCAGGCCACCCACACCCGCCCGCCGTCCACGCTGCTCGCCGCGCTGGCACTGTCGGCCGGGGTGGTGACCGGACAGCTCGTCGCGCCGCCGCTGGTGACCGCCGACGGCTCGTGGGCCACGGTCCTCGCCGGGAACCCCGTGATCGCCGCCGCGCTGGCCGTGCTGCTCGCCGTGCTGTTCCAGCTCATGCTCAGGTGGGCGTTGTTGTGCGCGTCCGTGTGGCTGCCGCTCGCCCGGCGGGTCCGTACGGCGGCGCTGGCCGGGGCGGCGTTGTCGGCGTTGATCTTCGGGGCGTGGCTGAGCCTGTGGTTCGACATCATCACGTGGATGACCGGCAGCGCGACCAACTGGGGGTTGCTCTGGTTCGGCCTGTTCAGCACCGCGTTCAATCCGACGTTGCAGCTCTGCGTGCTGCTGGCCTGCGCCGCCGCGCCGGCCGGCTGGGCGGTCCGCCGCGCCCTGCCGCCCAGGCCCCACGCGGCCGTCTGGCGCGACGCGCCGCCGAGCCGTCTGGCGGCACCGCGCCTGCCGCTGCCGGCCGTCAACGTCACCGCGCTGGCGATCGTCCTGGTGTACGCCGGGGTGATGATCCCCTTCTACAGCTGGCTGCGCTCGACCTTCGGCGGCGTGCCGCTCACCGGGGCCGTCCCGGCGGGGACCCTGGCCGGTGTCTTCGCCCCGCTCCTCGTCGTGGGGATGGTCGTGGCGCTGGCCGGGGCGTTCTGCTTCGGCCTGGTCGCCGGAGGGCGCGGCGGCACCGCGCCGGCCCTGGCGGGCGCGGGGGTGCTCATGTTGCTGGCCGTCTTCGGCATCGTGCCGCTGGTCTTCGCGCATCTGTCGGCGGCGGCGTGCGGGGCGGAGGGGATGTGGTCCTGCCTGTCCCGTCTGCCGGAATTCCTCGACCTGTCGCGCAGCGGGCCGATCTTCACGGTCGGGTTCGCCGTACTGATCGTCGCGGGCACCGCCGCCGCCTGGCTGGGCAGCGCCCTGCGCGGCGGCGCGCAGGCGCTGTCGGGCGCCGGTCCCCGCCCGTGGGGGGCGCGGCCGTGGGACGGCGCGGTCGGCCGGCCCTTGAGTGCCGTGCTCTCGCTGGTTCCCACCGTCCTCGGGATGCTCCTGTTCGGCTACCTGTCCGTCTCCGCGCTCGCCTCCAGTGACGGCGGGTCGGTGCCGGTCGACCGGGCGGTCGTGGAGCGCGAGCTCCAGGCGGCTCCGCGAGGGCCGTTGCCGGCCGTACGCGCCTGCTCGGCGGCCGGGGCGGTCGTGTCCGGGCTCGGGTTCGCCGACACCTTCGACCAGTCCGGCGTATTCGCCGGCATGGCCAGGAGCGCCGGGTACGCCATGGCGGTGCGCGAACCGGCTCTTCAGGCCATGGGCCGCGAGACCGCCGCCGCGCTGCTGGCCGGGGACTCCGGGCGGGCGTACCGGGCCCACGACGCACTGCGCCACCTGTGCGTCGTCACGAACGGGCCGCCCACCGGCTGAGTACGTGCCCGGCGGGACGGGTTCAGGGGGCGGGCGGGAGGCGCAGGGCCATGACGGCGATGTCGTCCAAGCCCGTGAAGGGGAGTGCGCTGAGCAGGTGGTCGCAGAAGGTGTCCACCGGCTCGGCGGCCAGCGACTCCGCGACCCGGCGCAGGCGGCCGAGGCCGAGGTCGAGGTGCTCGCCCGACCGTTCGACCAGGCCGTCGGTGTAGAGCAGCAGCGTGCTGCCCGGCGGCAGCGGCACGGCCTCGGAGGCGCGGGTCCCGTCGTCCGGGAGGCCGAGCAGCGGGCTGACGGCGCCCTCCAGGAAACGTCCGTGGCCCTGGGCGGTGACCAGCAGGGGCGGCGGATGGCCGGCCACCGCGTACCGCAGCCGGTGGCCGCCGTTCCACTCCTCCACGCGGCCGAACACGCACGTGGCCGTGACGTCGTCGGAGGACAACGACTCCATCGCGACGTTGAGCCGGGTCAGGATCTCGCCCGGCGGCTCGCAGCGGTCCATCGCCAGCGCCCGCAACATGTTGCGCAACTGGCTCATCAGGACGGCCGCCGACAGATCGTGCCCGGACACGTCCCCGATGACCATGACGGGGACGCCGTCGGGCAGGACGAAGGAGTCGTACCAGTCGCCGCCCACCTCCGCCGCGCTCGGGCTGGCCTGGTACCGGGCCACGATCCGCAGGCCCGGCACGCGCGGCGGCTCGACGAGCAGGCTGTACTGCAGGGCCAGCGCGACCTGCTGGGTGCGCTGGAAGCGGATGGCCCGGCTCAGGGCGTCGTGGGCGTGGCCGAACATGTTGCCCAGCAGCGTGATGTCGGCCCGGTTGATCGCGGGACGATCCCCGCACGACACCACCCCCACCACGGCCGGGACCGCCCCGTCCACCACGACAGGCAGGATCAGCATGCTGTTGGCGCCGTTGGCCGTCAGCCACGCACGTGTGCCCGACGGCGCCAGGTCGGGCGGCGGCGACCCGGCGGGGAACGTCTGCAGCAGGGGCCGCCGCCGGCGTACGGCCATCACGAAGGCGTTGCCCTCGTCGAGCTGCTCCTCGCTGTACGGCGCCAAGGGCACCAGGCCGCGGCGAACGGCGGTGGCCAGCCGCTCGACGATGAACGGCGCGGCGCCGTGCCGCTCGCCGGTCAGGTCGGTGATGAGGTAGACGCCGCAGCCGTCGGCGAGTTCGGGCACGATGACGTCCGACAGCGCGCCGAGCATCTCCTCCAGGCTGGAGAGCTGCGCCGTGGCGGCGGCGGCGCTGTCGAGCAGGCGCTGCCGCCGCTGCTCCTGCCACTCCTCCTCGATGTCGGTGCACGATCCCACCCATTCCAGGACCCGGCCGCTCTCGCAGACGGGCACGGCACGAAGATGGAAGTGCCGGTAGGAGCCGTCGGCGGTGTGCAGCCGGTAGACGTGGTCCCAGGCGTCGGTGGCCCTGCTGACCGCCCGGGACCACGACCTCACCGTCGCCGGCCGGTCCTCGGGGTGGACCATCTGCAGCCAGCCCTCGCCGCGGTACTCCTCCCACGGCTGCCCGGTGATCCGCGCCCAGCTCGGGCTCGGCTCGTGCACGTAGCCGTCGCGGGTGGTCACCCAGATGATCTGCGCGCTGACCTGCATCAGGCTCTCGTAGCGGCGCAGGATGCGGCGGCGTTCCTCGGCGATGGCCTCGATCCGGCGCGCCGCGGTGACCTGTTCGGTCACCTCGATCACCACTTCCAGCACGCCGTAGTCGCCCGGCCCGAAGACGACCCGCGACAGGCTGGAGGTGAAGAACCGTTCCTCGGAGCTGTCCTGCCCGCCGACGACGCACTCCGGCTCCGCCGTGCTGACGAACGGCTCGCCGGTGGCGTAGACCCGGTCGAACTGCTCGCGGAAGTGCACCTGGACGAACTCCGCGAACGCCTCCTCCACCGGCATCCCGGTACGCTCGTCGGCGAACAGCGACCGGTACACGGCGTTGGTGTAGACCAGCAGGTGATCGGGGCCGCGCGCGACCGCCACGCCGACCGGCGCCGGATCCAGCACCTCGAACGCCAGCCCGCTACCTCCAGGCCCGTCGTCAGCCCCCATCGTGACCTCCCCCGACGGTCACAGCCTCCTTACCACCCTACCCGCGCACCATCCACCGCGAACCGTTTCCGCTGCTCAGACGGCGGCCAGGCGCCACCGGGCGACCGGCGAGCAGGAGACCAGCCGGACCTGCCGGTCGTAGTCGGCGGCCAGGGAGCGTCGCCCCTGGAGCAGGTGGATCTCGCTCAGCAGCGACAACGCCGGACCGTGCAGGAGCCGGAAGTCGCTGGAGCACACCATCTCCAGGGCCCGTCCGGCGGCGTTCAGGGCCCGGTCGAGGTCGCCCAGGCCGAGGCGGGCGCGGCCGAGGCCGATCAGGGCGCGGGCGCGCATGAACTGGATGCCCGCGCTGTCGGCGTGGTCCAGGGCCTCCTGGTGGGCGAGCAGGGACAGCCGGCCGTCCCCGCCCAGCAGGTGGATCGTGCCGATCGTGTTGGCCGCGCCGCACCAGGCGTAGGTGTGATGGGTCTCGCGGGCCAGCCGCCGCGCCCGCGTCGCGTCGTCCAGGGCCTGATCCAGGAGCCCTTCGTCGCGCCGCACCTCGGCCAGGACGGTCAGGCTGCGCGACTCCCCGGCCCGCGAGCCGGCGGCCCGGTCGGAGCGCAGCGCCTCGCAGGCCAGTTCCGCCGCCTCGGCCAGCCGTCCCCGCAGCCGGTGGACGGTGGCGAGCCCGCCGAGCGGGACGCTGATCTGGGCCTCCCCCATGCTCTCCCGCAGCTCCACCGCGCGCCGCAGCCGTTCCTCGGCCGCCTCCAGGGCGCCGAGCTCGATCTCGACGACACCCATGTTGGCCAGCGCCTTGGCCTCGCCCTGCCGGTCGCCGCCGTCGCGGCTGAGGCTCAGCGCCACCTGGAAGTGCTCGATGGAGCGGTGCAGCTCGCCCAGGTCGTGGCAGGTCGCCGCGGCGTTGTTGTGCGCCGCCGCGGCTCCGCGCGCCCAGCCGGCCCGTTCGCAGTGGCGGGCCGCCCCGACGTAGCCGGTGCGGGCCTCGGCCAGGTCGAAGCGCAGGTGGTGGGCGGTCGCGAGGGTGAGGTGGGCGACGGCCAGGCCCTCTTCGTCCTGTTCCGCGGACGCGGCGCGAAGGGCCGCCTCGCCGGTCACGAAGCAGTCGGCGACGGCGGGGTGGAGGACGAAGTGGCCGCGCAGGGAGTCGGCCAGCGACCAGGCGTGGCGGCGGGGGCCGTACGCGGCGGCGTGGACGGCGGTGGCGATCAGGTTGGCCTGCTCGTCCCGCAGCCAGGCCGCGGCGCCGGCCCGGTCGTCCGGGGTGAGGGCCGGCTCGTACGCCGGGCCGTGGGGCAGCCGGGTGATGAACGGGTGGGCGAGCGCGGCGGCGCGGGCCGCGGAGGTGGCGTACCAGTGGGTCAGGCGGTCGAGGGCCTGCCGCCGGGCCGCGGGCTCCTCCTGCCGTTCGGCCAGTTCCTTGGCGAGCAGGCGCAGCAGGTCGTGGAAGGTGTAGCGGCGTGCCCGGCGCTCCTCCAGCAGGTTCGCGGCGGCGAGCCGGTCGAGCAGCCGGCGGGCCTCGGCGGTTTCGACGCCGGCCAGCGCGGCGGCGGCCTCGGCGGTGACGTCCTGGCCGGGCAGGAGGCCGAGCAGGCGGAACAGGCGCCGCGCCGGGGGCGGCTGGCGGGCGTAGGACAGGCTGAGCGCCGAGCGCACGGCCAGGTCGCCGTCGATGCGCAGGGCGTCGAACCCGTCCAGGGCGACGGCCCGCGCGTACTCGGCCAGGGACCAGCGCGGGCGCGCGGCCAGGGTCGCCGCCGCCACGCGCAGGGCGAGCGGCAGGCGGGCGCACAGGCGGATCAGCTCGGCGGCGTGGGCGGGCTCGGCGGCCACGCGGTCGTGCCCGGCGATCGAGCCCAGCAGGTCGAGGCCGGCGGCCTCGTCCAGGACGCCGAGCGGCAGCAGCCGGGCGCCGTGTGAGGAGACCAGCCCGGTGAGGGTGTCGCGGCTGGTGACCAGCACGAGGCAGCCGGAGGCCGCCGGGAGGAGGGGCCGCACCTGGTCGGCGGTGTGGGCGTCGTCGAGCACGACGAGCACGCGCCGGCCGGACAGGCGCGAGCGGTACAGGGCGGCGGCGGCCTCCTGCTCGGCCGGGATGTGCTCGGGGCGCACGCCCAGCGAGGCCAGCAGGCGGGCGAGCGCGGCCGAAGGCGTCACGGGCGGCTGGGCCGCGTGGCCACGCAGGTCGAGGTGGAGCTGCCCGTCAGGGAACCGGGCGGCCAGCCGGTGCCCGGCGCGTACGGCGAGCGCGCTCTTGCCCACCCCGGCCGCCCCGGTGACGGCCACCACCCTGACCTCCGAGGCCCCCTCGTCCTGCGTACCGGCGGGCGGGGCGAGGTCGTGCAGCCAGGCCAGAGCGTGTTCGCGGCCCGTGAAGCCGCGTACGTCGGGGGGCAGCTCGGCGGGGACGGGACGGGGCTCCGGCTCGTCGCCGGGGGCCGCGATGGCGGGCGCGTCGGCCAGGATGTCGGCTTCGAGCCGGCGCAGCGCCGGGCCCGGGTCGAGGCCGAGTTCGTCGGCCAGCAGTCTCTTGCCGTCCTGGTAGACCCGCAGCGCCTCGGCCCGGCGTCCGCAGCGGTAGAGGGCGAGCATGAGCTGCCCGCGCAGCCGTTCGCGCAGCGGGTGCTCGGCGACGGGCGCCGGCAGCTCCGCGGCGAGCCCGTGGTGGCGGCCGAGCGTCAGCTCCAGCTCGGCCCGCTCCTCGAGCACGGTCAGCCGCAGCTCCTCCAGGCGGCTCGCGACGGCCCGTACGTCCGGCGCGTCGAGCCCGGCCAGGACCGGGCCGCGCCACAGGCCGAGCGCCCGGCCGTACAGCTCGCCGGCCTCCTCCGCGCGCCCCTCGGCCGCGGCCCGGCGGCCGAGCTCGACGCTCTCCTCGGCCAGGCGCGCGTCGACCAGGCCGCCGTTCAGCCGGTAGCCCGAGCCCACGGTCTCGATGACGCCGGGGTCGGCGCCGGCGTCCCGCAGGCCGCGGCGCAGACCGTTCACGGCGATCATCACCTGGTTGCGTACGGACGCGGGCGGGTCGTGCCCCCACAGGGAGGTCAGCCGGTCGATGGAGACCACCCGGCCGTGGGCCTCGGCCAGCAGCGCGAGCACCGCCTGGCTGCGGGGGCCGCCTAATCGTACGGATCGCGCCCCGGCGACGGCCTCGATCGGCCCCAGGATCCGGATCTCGACGTCGCCGGCCCCCATGGCACCCACCCTACCGGCCCGGCCCCCGCCGTCAGCCCTGGACGACAGGGGGCACCAGGCCCGACTGCTCCTCCAGGTACGCGATGGCCCCGACGCCCTCCTCGGCGAAGAACACCAGCTCGGTGAGGGGCAGCGGCAGGAATCCCTCCGCCTCCATACGCTGGAACTGCTGCTTCAGCCCGTCGTAGAAGCCGGCGGTGTTCAGCAGCACGACAGGCTTGGTGTGCAGGCCGTGCTTGCGCAGCTCCAGGATCTCGGTGGCCTCGTCGAGAGTGCCGCTGCCGCCGACCGTGATCACGAAGCCGTCCGCGCGGGCCAGGAGCTGGGCCTTGCGCTCGGCCAGGTCACGGGTGATCACCATCTCGTCGGCGCCGGGCCTGGCCTTGTGTGCCAGGAACTCGACCGATACGCCGACCAGCCGGCCGCCGGCCTCCTGGACGCCGTCGGCCATGACCTTCATCAGCCCGGAGTCGGAGCCGCCCCACACCAGGGTGTGGCCGCCCTTGCCGATGAGCCCGGCGAACTCGCGGGCCGGGCGGGTGTATCGGTCGTCGAGGTCGGCGGCGGAGCAGAAGACGCAGATGTTCACGCCGCCACTGTAGGCGAGCCGGACCTGTGACGGCCCGCACGCTGGGGGTACGTGCCGGGCCATGGAGAAAGCCATCAACGTGTGCCTGGGTGTGGACGTGGACGCCGTGGCGGGCTGGATCGGCTCGTACGGCGGCCAGGACTCGCCCAACGACATCCAGCGGGGCGTGTTCGCCGCCGAGGTCGGGACCCCGAGGTTGCTGCGCCTGTTCGCCCGCGAGGGGATCAGGACGAGCTGGTTCGTGCCCGGACATTCCGCGGAGTCGTTCCCCGACCAGATGCGGATGATCGTCGAGGCCGGGCACGACGTCGGCGCGCACGGCTACATGCACGAGAATCCCGTCTCGATGTCGGCCCAGCAGGAGGAGGACGTCCTGGCCCACAGCCTGGAGGTGCTGGACCGGGTCCTCGGCGTACGGCCGCGCGGCTACGTCGCGCCGTGGTGGGAGATGTCCGCCCGGACCATCGAGCTGCTGCTGCGCTACGGCTTCAGCTACGACCACTCGCAGTCCTACCGCGACTTCCTGCCCTTCTACGCCCGCAAGGGCGAGCAGTGGACCCGCATCGACTACGAGCAGGACGCCTCGACCTGGATGAAGCCGCTGGTGCACGCCGAGGAGGTGGACCTGGTGGAGTTCGCCGCGAGCTGGTACCTGGACGACCTGCCGCCGATGATGTTCATCAAGAGCTCGCCGAACAGCCACGGCTTCGTCAGCCCGCGCGACCTCGGACAGCAGTGGCGCGACCAGTTCGACTGGGTCTACCGCGAGCTGGACTACGCGGTCTTCCCGATCACGCTGCATCCCGACGTCAGCGGGCGTCCCCAGGTGCTGCTGATGCTGGAACGGCTCATCGCGTACATGCGCGGGCACAGGGGCGTCACGTTCATGTCGATGGCCGAGGCCGAGAGCGACTTCCGCGCCCGCTACCCCTTCGGCGGCGGGGAACGCCCGGCCGACGTGCGGTGAGCCGTCCCCGTCCGGGTCGGTGTCTCTTCCGCGAGCGTGCACCCGTAGCCGGTAGAAGCCTTCGCCGTGGTGGGTGAGGTCCGGCAGGTCGGGGAGATCCCCATCGAGCCCGCACACGATCAGTGATCCTGAAGTGGATTCGATGGAGACCTCGACGATCTCCTCCCAGTTGTCCAGATCGATACCCGGAGGCTCATTCGTCAGCTGCACCTCAACGTCGACGACGCCGATCGCGATGCCGGTGAAGATCGTCGCGCCGTCGGGTTCGTCATCCATCACGATCAGCCCGTTGCCGTGGCCTTCTACCGGCACCGGTCCGCCCTCGTCGGGGTCTCGGAGCTGGATCTGGTGGTAGGACAGATGGACGTCGGCCCAGTGATCTGGAGGTGTACTGATCATGGGAGGAGCCTTTCCGTCCGTCAGGACTTCAGGTCGGCCTTGACGTGGAAGGCATCCGCGTCGGTGGTGAGTCGACCAAGCCGGCATTGCCGCGCCATGTCATGCCCGCCCGCAGAGCAGTGGCGGGGCTCCCCCTCCTTCCAGTGAAGCGCTGAGAGCGTCTCTGACAAAGTCGCCTTTTACGCATCCCTTCCATATGTGGCTGATTCTCCGTCCCACTCGACGCCACGTCACACAACCAACATGATGCGCACGTGGGGGATCTTTGGGAGCTGTGGATGCGCTGGCTCCATGGCCATCAACTCGTCGGCGCCACTCTGTGGGGACACCCCCTGTACATCTGGGGGCGCGCCGGTAAAGCACTCCAGTTCTTCGCCGCCCTGACCGTCGTGCTCGACCTGATCGGACCCGAATCATTGCGAGCCGTGGGGCGACGGGCTCGCCGACGCGTCTTCGAGCATCATTCTTGGCGAAGCCCCATCCTGGGCACCGTAGTCATGGCTACCGCAGCCTTGGCCTGGGTGGTCTTCGTCAGCTACATGCTGGTGCTCAGCCTTACCTCCACTGATCCATTCCTCCCCCGCTGGACGGCAGCGTCAGCTCTTCTTCTGTGGACTGTCGTGGCGGCCATGGCTGTGCTTGTCCACCGAATCACGAGCAGGGATCACTGGTCCTTCAAACGCGGACTCGGCATCTGGATCGGTGCCTTCCTCCTGGGCACCCTGGCGATACCCGCCCTTCTCTTCGTATTTCTGGCGATGGGCGTGTTCGACACCCTCGCCACCCTTCTTGATCGTGCACGTCCTGCTCATGCGCTGCGCTGGATTGCGCTGGCGCTGTTCCTCATCGGTTTTCACTTCGACTTCCTCGCCTCCTGACCGGCAGCAGCATGAGGCAGCAGCACGAGGAAGTCCGTCCTTCTGCACCCGGCGGCCGCCTGACAAGCCGTTCGCGGTCATGACCGTCTTCGCACCGAGTCTCAACGGGATCGACGGCACATGCATCGTGAGGTGCTCAGACCGAGGTCTGGGCAGCCAGCATCCCCACGGCGGCGACCAGCAGCCGCGCCGCCGCCACGAGGGTGTCCGGCTGGACGCGGTCGGGGGTTTCGGCGGGGGTCTGGTAGCCGGGCATGCCCATGCCGATGCCGATCGCGGCCAGGCCGGCGGCGGCGTAGCGGCGGTTGTCAGACGCCATCGCGCCGGCCCGCAGCGGCACGCCGACCAGGCGGGCGGCCTGGTCCAGGGTGGCCAGCAGGGTATGGGCGGGGCCGCCGGCCTCGACTGAGGCGGCCTGGTGCAGTTGCGCGGCACCGTCGAGGTTGATCACCAGCGTGTCGGACGGCAGGGCGGGCGCGTGGTGGGCCGATCCCCATGCCCCGGTCTCCTCGGCGTCCAGGAAGGCCACCGACAGCTCGGCCCGGATGGCCGGAGCAACCGTCAGGACACGGGCGGCCTCCAGGACGGCGGCCACTCCGGAGGCGTTGTCGGCGGCTGCGGGCATGCGCTGGTCGGGGTCATCGCCGACGCCGTCGTAGTGCGCGGTCAGCAGTACCCGCGGCCCGGTCCTCGCGCCCCCGGCGTGGGAGAAGGCGGGCAAGCGGGCGTGGACGTTGTGGCCGTCCGTGGAGATCTGCCGGAGCGGCATCGACCCGGTCACCTGCACCTTGCCGGCGGCCAGCGCGTCGGCCAGGCGGGCGTGCAGGTCGGTGCGCAGAGCGATGATCGGGACGGTGCGGGTGGCCGGTCCGGCGATCATCTTGGGCATCCATCCCTCGGGGTCGGTGCCGCGCGCGGTCAGTACTCCGGCTGCGCCGTGGGCCTCGGCTCGTTCGCACGCCTGCGCCCAGTCTCCGGCCCGGGCCAGCACCCATCGGCCGTGCAGGTCGGCCTCGGAGGCGGCGGCCAGCGGCGCGATGTGCGGGTCCGGCGACTCGGCGGTGGCGAGGTGCTCGACGAAGTCCCGGCGGTGCTCCAGGCGCAGCGCTTGGCCGCCTGCGTTCCATTCGAGCACCGGGGTGGCATACAGCTCCCGCACGTCGGCGACGGGGAAGGAGTCGAGTTCGACCTCGGCGCCCAGCTCGCGCAGCCGCTCGGCGAGCCATGCGGCGGCGGCGCGGCCTCCGGGCGTGCCCACGCGCCGCCCGGCGTAGTGGTCGCGGGCCAGCTCGTGCACCGTGGCCAGCATCCGCACCGCCGACACCCGCTCCACGACGGCGGCCAGGCCGGGCGCCTGAGGGATGTCCGGCATGGTGGAGGTCATCCGCAGCAGCCGACCTGGGCGGCCTCCTGCGCGGCGGCCGTACTTCCGCAACAGGCGGTGGCGGCTACCTCTACCTGCTGGGCCGTCTCACCGGCCGGGGAGGCGGAGGTGGCGGCAGGAGCTCCACAGCAACCTCCTGCGGCGGGCGGTGTGAATGCCTCTGCCAGGTCGCCGATGAAGCCGCCGCTGGTCTGGTTCGCGGTCATGGTGGTTTCCCTTCTGTGGGTGTGAGGCCGAGACCAGGTGTGAGGTCGAGACCGTCAACACTTAGACGTATGTCGAATCAGGAGTCACGATCTCATGTTGTTTAGACGCCCGTCAAGATAGACGGCAGTCAAAGCAAGGGAGTTGGTGATGCCGGCGCCTGCGCTTAGAGCTGGGCGGTGATCTCCGCGGCCAGTTGCCGGGCCGTGCGACCGGCGCAGATGAGGCCGGCCGAGGCGGGGCCGGTCCAGTCGCCGTAGCCGAGCAGGTGCAGGCGCGGTTCGGCCAGGGCGCGGGTGCCGTCGGTGGCGATCACGCCGCCGGGGCCGCGCAGCCGTAGCGGGGCCAGGTGAGCCAGGGCGGGACGGAAGCCCGTGCACCACACGATCACGTCGCACGCCGCCGTGCTGCCGTCGGCCCACGCCACGCCGTCAGGAGTGATGCGGGAGAACATGGGCTCGGCCTTGAGCACACCCCGGTCGCGGGCCTCGCGCACGGGCGCGACGGCGACGATGTCGCCCAAGTCGCCGACGCCCTCGGCGTCCTGCCCGGCCAGGGCTGCCTGGTGGCGACGGGTGGCCAGGTCGAACAGGGCGCGGCCGTCGATCTCGTCGGGCAGCAGCCGGGGCGGGCGCAGCGGAGTTGCCGCCGCCCACGACCAGCACCCGGCGGCCGTGGAAGGGCTCGGGGCCGCGGTAGCCGGCGGTGTGCAACTGCTCACCGCGGAAGTCTCCGATGCCGGGGCAGTGCGGCACGTAGGGACGCCACCAAGTGCCCGTGGCGCTGACGACGATCCGGGTGTGCCAGGTGCCGGCGCTGCCGTCCACGGCCAGGTGGTTTTGCTTGCAACTACCGACCGCACTTGTTCGTGAGTGGCGACCCACCCCGAGCTTCAGCGAAGTTGATGTTTGCCAGTTCTGACCGCACCCCGACGGCAGGCGGCAATGGATCGCTGACCTGGGCTCACGACGGCCAGCCGGATCTGTCCGGGAGCGGCCATACCGAGCTGCCCGGTGGCGGCAACGTGATTACCTAGCGTGATTGGCGTCCAACGTAGACGCGCGTAGCCGCCGTTCGGCGCTCATCCTCTGGCCTTCATGATGCCCTCGCGGAGGGTTCGAGATCGGACATCATGGGCGGGTGCTGCGCTACGTACTGTTGCGCGACGCCCTTCGGAACCTCAGTCTTGAGCCCTCGGCAGGATGTCGTGGGGTGAATCATCTGGGCCTCACGGGATCGGATCCGCTGCAAGGATGACGGCCGTGCGCCGCTACGAGACGAGTATGTACGACAGCAACCGCTGGGACGGCTTCGAGCTCCGCCCCGGCGACATCATCATCAGCACCCCGCCAAAGTGCGGGACGACGTGGACGCAGATGATCTGCGCCCTGCTCATACTGCAGGAACCGGAGCTTCCGCTCCCGTTGGACACGCTCTCGCCGTGGATCGACATGGTGACTCGCGCCCGCACAGACGTGTTCGCGGACCTGGAAGCCCAGACGCACCGCCGGTTCATCAAGACCCACACGCCGCTCGACGGGATACCCAACGATCCGACGGTCACGTACATCTGCGTCGGGCGGGACCCGCGCGACGTGGGGCTGTCGATCGACCACCATATCGATAACACCGACATCGGCGCGTTCCTCCGCCAACGCAAACGGGCGGCCGCGATCGACGGTATCGAGCTCGGACCATTGCGGCCACCGCGGCCGCGCCCCGACGGCGAGCGGGACCGCTTCTGGCAGTGGGTCGACGACGAGACGCCATCGACGCAGGTCGGGTCGTCGCTGCGGCGCACTGTAGAGCACCTGCAGACGTTCCGGGACGCCGCCGACGATCTCGACGTCGTGTACGTGCACTACGACGACCTAAAGGCCGACCTGGAGGGGCAGATGCGGCAGATGGCCACCCGCCTCGGCATCGACGTCGACGAGCACCGATGGCCCCGCCTGGCCCAGGCGGCGACGTTCGAGTCGATGCGCAGCAGGGCCGACACGACCGTCCCCGCCGGCGGTCCGGAGCACTGGATCGATCCCGCCGCGTTCTTCAGCCGCGGCACGAGCGGCCAGTGGCGCGACCTCCTCGACGACGCCGACCTCGCCCGGTACGCCGCGCGCGTGCGGGCGCTCGCGTCCGACGATCTCGTCGAGTGGGTGCATCGCGAGCCGATCGACTGAGATCACCGTCCGGCGGTATACCCGCACTACCCAAAGCTGATCGTCAGCGCCGCCCGCCGCCCATAACTGCCGATCCGCGCTCGGGACCAACATCAGGGGTCTGCGCCTCAACCGACGCCGGATTCGGCGATCGGGGCAGTGTGGCAGCGCGTCGGGCCAGACGCGCAACCCGGGCCCGCACCCCGGCCCGCATCCGCTCGGACCCAGCCTCCTGCTCCTGGTGCTTCTCGCCGCCCACCCCGCCACTATCACTCACCACGGCCGGAGAAATCTGCGCAATCTCCGATCAGGTGTCGCCCAGTTCCGTCTCAGGTTCCGCCACCAGAACGGCCGCCCACGCTGGATGAAGGCAGGTCCGACGACGAGCTGCGAACGAGCCGCCCTCCATTGCGGGGCAGGCTCCTTGCACCCAGAGCATCAACGCGTAGCAACGAGAGGGCAACCAATAGTCACATGCTGGCGTCTCATCCTGTGGGCCGCCGCCTGTCAGTACTCCCCTGAAGGGCCATTGATGCGCTCTCGTCTCCTCGTAGCCGCTGTCACCCTCGCGCTCACGGCAGGCTGCGGAGCCACCATGGCTACGCCGACGCCGACCAGCACGCCCACGCGCACAGTGACCCCTGCCACCTTGGCGAGCACCACAGCGACCCCTAAGTCCACCCCGTCGCCGAAGGCGAAGACGCCACGCATGGTTGCACGTACGCACGCTCCACGCCCCATCCCTAAGAAGACCCACAAGGCGGCCCAGCCGTCCATCAGGGGCGGCGTCCGCCCTGGGGCGTTCTGCGCCCCAGGGCGGGCGCTCGGCCGGACGAACGCGGGCACGTTGATGAGGTGCAGTCCGAAAGGCGGTGAGCTGGCGCGCTGGCGGCGCGCGTAGCGATCAGAGGAACACGAAGAAGCCCCGCCCGCCCCCTAGAGGGAGATGAGGCGCCGCCGGTCGTGCGGGCGGAGCTCCGCGATCACATACGCGCGCTCCAGACGCGGGATACCCGCCTTGGCCGCCGGCTGGCGACCGGCCGCGCGCCGCCCGCGGGTGACCTTGGCCAGGACCCTTGGGTGAGGCCGCTCGGCGCTGCTGCGAGTGCGGCCACCTTGTCGCGCAAGCTTCGTGCGGCGAGGCTGCCCGCTCAACCGGTCCGCAACCCCGCGCTGCTCACCCTCGCCGCTGACCTGCCGGCCTCGGTAGCCAGCTCCTTGCTACGCCTACCTCGCTACACGCACGGACCTGGCAGAACCTGGAGCTTCAGCTCCCGTGGTCATCTGAGTTCTTGGCATATCACCGCAGGTCAGAACTCGATGGATCTGCGCCCTGTTCGTGCGGCGGCTGGGCGCCATGGAGGCGGCCAGACCGACAGCTGACGACCGGGCCCCGGCACGTCGGCTGTCGAGCGCCCCGAACCAGAAGGTTCTGGGGCGTTCCTGTGGCTAGCGCAGCCGGTCGAAGGTGCCTTCGGGAGTGCTGTCGAATCCGTCGTCGCCTCGCCAGCGAGCCAGGAGCCGGGCGATGTCTTGAGGGGTGGCGGAGGAGTATTCGGGCCAGCTGCTCCATTGCCCGTGAGGGTAGCCGAGCAGCATGTTCAGCACGTTGTTGACAGCATCGTCTTGCTCGCCAGGGTCATCGGTGTGCGGCCATGCCTGGGCGATCGCGGATACTTCTTCGCGGCTGAAGCCCATGAGGGTCTGGAACTCCCAGTCGGGGAAGAACGGGCCGTCGACGGCGGCGTGCAGGCATTCCTTGATCGTCTGCAGATCGCGATCACTCATGGATCCAATGGCGCCCATGGATTGGATGATCTCATCCGGTGGCGGTGAACACGTAGTCGCTCGAACTCGGCCTGATCTTGATATGGCCGGGTCGCTGGAGTAGGGCCAGGCCACCGCCTCGCTGATCGCCGGCAAGTGGTCGGCCACCGCCGGGCCGAATGGTGGCCGCTCCGCCCACGGCCCACCAAGGACGGTGTCGACGCCGTAGCGCAGGCGGGGTAGCTCTCGGTGGCCTTGAGGACGTTCCCGAGGCTGGTCGGCATGACCTGCGCCGCCTCCCCGGCGGGTAGCGGTGGTGCACAAGGGTCTCGGCGAGCCTGTCGGCGCGGGCTGCTGCGGCGAGGGTGGTGAGGCGGCGCCGGGGCCAGGTGCCGCCGAGATCGGTCTACTTGACGGTTGGGGCCACGCTCGGGAAGGGGACGCCGTCTACCCGATCAACAAGCCTTCAACGAATCCTCAACCTGGCGGGTCTCAGACTCGGTGTGACGTTCGACGCGTTACAACTTCGATCCACTGAGGAGAGCAGCTATGCGTATCACCCACGCGATCAAGGTCCCGCTAACCGGCCTGGCCTGTGCGGCAGCACTTACGTTGGGTCTCGTAGCCTTCCCGGCGCCCGCGAGCGCGGCCCAAGCAACAGTGGGCGCCCATTCCGTGGACGCGGCCGCCGCGGTCGGTCTGCGGGCGCCGGCCCAGGCCCTGGGCCGCTGGATCACCATTGGCCACGACTCCCACACCCCTACCAAGTTCTGGTCGGTCAGCCGGAAGTACAAGTCCAAGTCCAAGACGCTGCAGGTTGTCTTCCGCTGCTGGGACGGCGGCGACAAAACCAAGATCGCGGCCGATCTGCGACGGGTCATCACCGGTGACGTGGACTGGCCGGCGGGGCATTCGAGCTGGTTCTCCTGCGGCAACGGCCGGAAGCACTACCTGAAGATCAAGGCCAAGAAGGGCACGAACTACAGGCCGGTCTTCAGCCTCAAGGGGCGCAAGCACACCATCGAGTACTGGATGCAGAACGAGCTCTGAGGCTGCGAGGCTTGTGGCTGGCCGGGGGGCGCAGGCAGCAAGCGTGCACAGTGAGGAGGAGCCAGCGCCCTCAACTCAAGAACTGTTGCTTACCCGATCAGGGCGGCGGCACCGTCACGGTGGGGGGTGGCGGTGGGCCGGCTGCTGGTGAGGAGGCGGGTGACCGTCGCGCCGAGGTCGGTGGTGGGCCGGCCAGAGTGGTCGATGCCCAGGTGGTCGGCCAGGCCCGCGACGTGCAGGCGGACACTGGCTTCGACGAGGGTCGCGTAGGCGTCGGCGGCGCTTCTGACGCGGTGCTTGGACACCATGGCCAGAACCGTCGCCGTGGACAGGGCGGGCCACCACCAGATCGTCAGGGGGAGGTAGAGCAGCGCCCAGCCGCCCAGGGTGGCGGCGCGGGCCAGGGCCGCGCGCCGATCTCGGCGGTGAGCCAGTCGAGGTTCAGGGCGTGGGCGTGGCCCAGTGTGCGAGCGGCGAGCCCGACGGCCAGGAACAGAGCAGCGGGCAGCACCAGCAGTGACAACCACCGTTCGGCGATCTTCTTGCCGAGCTCGCTCAGCAACGCGTTCATCGGCTACAACCGGTCCAGGCCGTCCCGCAGCGCGGTCACATCGCCCTGGTCGGCGCTTCCGGCGCGGGCAAGTCCACCATCTTCTCTCTGGCCGGCCGCTTCCACGACCCCGACCAGGGCATCATCCTGTTCGACGGCATCCCCGCCGACCAAATCGGCCGGTACGCCTGCCGCGCCCGCATCGGCCTGGTCGAACAGGACTGTCCGCTGCTCCACGGCACCCTGCGCGACAACATCGTCTACGCCGCCCCCGACGCCGACGACAACGACATCGCCCGCGTCATCGACCTGGCCGGTCTTCGCTCCACCCTCGACCGGCTCCCCGGCGGTCTGGACACACCGGTCGGCGAGCACGGCGTTCTGCTGTCCGGCGGCGAACGCCAGCGCGTGGCCATCGCCCGCGCGGTGCTGCCCCGCCCCCGACTGCTACTCATGGACGAACCCACCGCCCACCGGATCCTGGTCCTGGCCGAGGGCCGGATCACCGCCACCGGCAGCTACGACGACCTGATCGACACCAGCCCCGCCTTCCGCGCCTTCGTTCACTGGCCCGCAGGCGCCGAGCCGGACACAGCACCAGTGACGTCGCAGGTCGCGCAAGTCGGGGATGGCTGGCAGAACTAGCCCCAGGGGAGGCCGACGGCCCAGCTCACGTCGGCGGCCCAGGAGGTGGCGCTGTCGAAGACGTGCGAGCCGCCGTTCGCGGCGAGGTGGACGGTGTTGTCGTAGTGGCGCAGGAACCAGTCGGGGAAGTTCGCGGAGGCGAACGAGGTGCCCTGGCCGCTCCTGCCCGGCTGCGGGCAGAAGGTGGCGTCCGCGGCGAACAGCGTGCCGCCGTCGTTGTGCTGCCGGTGGCGCTGGTAGTTCTGGTGCCGCAGGTAGTCGCCCGGGTAGTTCCTCGACTCGAACGACACGCACGAGGAGGCGGCCAGGCCGTTGCGGACGATCCACGTGGCGTCGCTCCTGTCCAGCGACGAGCTGCCCGAGCCGATCACCGACGTGACGACCTGGTCGTTCTGGTGGCGCAGGTAGCGGGTGGTGCAGCAGGCCGTAGTCGCGCGCAGTGAGACCGACGCGCCGGGGGTGAGCGTCCCGTCGGCGGGGCCGCCGCCCGTCGTCGCGTAACCGGCCGCGACGATGTTCGCCTGTACGGCGTTCTCGGTGGCGTTCGACGGGTAGCCGGAGGTCATGACGCCTTCGTAGAAGGTGCCCGCGGAGCCGTTGCTGTTGTCGCCGCCGATGCCGAGGATGATCGCGCCCTCCTTCTTCATGGGGTTGTAGCCGGGGGCGTTGGGGCGGGGGCCGTCGTAGTAGGTGGACAGGGCGCCCGACTGCGCGTTCCCGGCCCGGATCGCCCAGTGGTTCGGCTCGCCCTTGACGACGACGGTCAGGTAGCGGTGGCTGACGCTGGAGTCGCCCGCGTTGTAGCCCGGGTTCACGCCGGAGAACAGGCCGTTCTCCAGGTCGGCCATGACCCAGGGGCCGTTGCCGGTGCCGTAGCCCCAGACCTTGATGTCGCCGAAGTAGACGGCCTCCATCGTGCCGTTGCCGTTGTCGCGGCTGTTGGTCTCGGCGTTGCCGTAGTCGAAGCAGCAGCCGCCGTTGTGGTGGGTGCCGTCGAAGACGGCGTACATGCCTTCGGGCTGGTCGCCCTTGGCGACGCCGTTGGTGGTGTTGTCGCGGTAGCCGGTGCCGGGGGTCACGCGGACGCCGTACGCCTTGTGGCCGTTGACCAGGGTGGGCGCCGCGGTGGCGAGGGCGAGGTTGTCGTACCCGCCCGGGGGCGCCTGGGTGAGGTGGTTGCCCCGGCCGGACTGGTCGTAGACGACCGTGATGAGGCACGTCACGCCGGCGCAGAACGAGTCCTGGGCGGCGGCGTCGGCGTAACCGCCCGCGCTCAGGAGGCCGATGTCGCGGGTGGCGTTGTCGGAGGTGCGGCGGACCTGGTAGAGCGGGCCGTTGTAGGCGGCGTACAGGGCGCGGGTCGTGCTGTGGGCCGCCACGCAGGGGGTGCCGCCGGCGGCGTAGAGGTCGCACGACTGCTGGGCGGCGGCCCGCGCGGGCGCGTGACCGGCGGCCAGCAGACCGGCGACGAGCACGACGGCCGCGCCCGCTTTATGGAGACGACGTAATCCGGACCGGGCGATCATGAATGGACCTCTGCCTTTCTTGGGGGGCGCCGTGAATCGCCAGGGAAATGCGGACATGGGCCATCGGCGAACAAAAGGGCGTCGATCGCTTGTGCCCGCTGACCTGCGACCACACGAGAGGAGAGTTACCGTGTTATCGCTAACATAATTTCCGCTGAAAGCCTCCGGGAGATCAAATGGAGTTGACCGGCCCACTATGGAACGACGACACCGGGCGCGTCAAGCTTTTCCCCGCGACCCGGGGTGGTCAACGTCTTCTCAACGAGAACTCAACACGGGCCGACGAGACTGTGTCCGATCGGCGACCCCACCTCGACACGGAGCTGTGATGACCACTGGCACGTCGCGGGACGACCTCGGGCCGGCCGGCTCGCCGGCTCCCCCGAACCATGCGTGACCTCGCCGACCCCGGCCTGTTCGAGGCGGGCGGTCAGTACGCGGCCTGGCGGTGGTGGCGCGAGCACGACCCGGTGCACCGCCACGAGCGGGGCTTCTGGTCGGTCACCAGGTACGCGGACGTGGACCGCGTCCTGCGCGACCACCCGTCCTTCACCGGCGAGCGGGGAACCTCGCCCGGCCACGGCAACCCGGCCGCCGGACCGGGGCCCGCCGCCACCGGCCCGACCGGGCCCGACCGGACGCGCGCGGCGCTGCGGAAGGTCATGGGCATGCGTCCGGCCGGGAGCTACGAGCCGTCCCTGATCGCGGCGATCACCGCCGCGCTGGCCCCCGGGCTGGACGAGCAGTCGTTCGACCTGGCGGCGGCCGTCCGGGGGTTGCCGCTGGCGCTGGCCGGGCCGCTGCTGGGGCTGCCCCGCGCCGACTGGCCGTACCTGTCCGGCCTGGCCATGGCGGCCGGCGCCGAGGACGACCCCGGCCACCGGATCGGCGACGCCGCGCCAGGGACGCCGCGCCGGGCCCACCGCGAGTTGTCCGCCTACTTCCTCCCCCTGGTACGGGAGCGCGCCCGCACGCCGGGCGTGGACCTGGTAAGCCTGATGGTGTCCGACGCCGGCGGCCGGATGGACCCGGAAACGGCCGTCGCCGGCTGCCGCGACCTGCTGCTCGGCGCGAGCGTGACCCTGCCGGACGCGGCGAGCTCGACGGTGTACGAGCTGGCCCGCGCCGGCTCCTACCGCGCCTGGGCCGACCGGCCCGACCTGCTGCGCACCGGAGTCGAGGAGGCGCTGCGCTGGGCTTCGCCCGGCAGCCACTTCATGCGGCACACGACCCGGCCGGTGCGGTTGTCGGGCGTCGACGTCCCGGCGGGCGAGCCGGTGGTCGCCTGGATCGGCTCGGCGAACCGCGACGCCGCCGCCTTTCCCGACCCGGACGCCTTCGACCCGGAACGTACGCCCAACCGCCACCTCGCCTTCGGCGACGAGCCCTACCACTGCGCCGGATCCCACCTGGCCCGGCTGACCCTGCGGCTGTTCTTCGCCACGCTCTTCGCGACGTTCGCCGACGTCGCGGTGGCCGCCGAACCGGTCCGGGTGCGATCGACCTTCCTCACCGGCTTCAAGGAGCTGATCATCTCGGGCACGCCCAGACGCGGCCACTGACGGGCCCGCCCGGCTACGGGCGGCTACGGGCGGCCGCCGCCGGGCCAGCCCTCGTGGCCGAACAGCGGCATGCAGGCCAGGTCCGGGCGGTCGAGGTCGCCGATCAGCAGCGCCACGCCGAGGTCGCCCTTCCAGAGGCTGTTCGGCAGGCTGTCGCCGCCGCCCGCCTCGCGGGTCGCCGCGCCGGCCAGCCTGTGGGCGGCGGCCAGCCAGCACGGCTCGCCCGACAACCGGTGGGCGGCCAGCATGGCGTACGCCTGCCCGGCCAGCCCGCAGCACAGGGTCGGGATCCGTACGTGTGCCGGGGCACAGGCGCGGGCGGCCCGCAGCGCGTGCCCGGCGTACGCGTCCTCGCCCCCCACGGCCGCGGCCGTGGCCCAGAGGTGCACGTATCCGGAGGGGCCGTGGCACCAGCCGGTCATGGGGATGTCGTGGGGGCCCTGCCAGGTGGTGCGGCCGTCGCGGGTGCGGCCGAGCGCGGCCAGCTCGTCGAGGCGGTCGCGGACCACGTCGGGGACCTGGGTCCCGGTCGCCGCGTACCAGCGCAGGGCGGCGTACAGGATGCCCGCCCAGCCGTGGGCGACGCCGCGGTAGCGGAGCCCGGCGTCGTCCGTCACCGACGGGGGCAACCGGCGCAGGATGGAGGCGAGCGTCTGGTCGGCCAGACCGGCCAGCCCGCAACGGTCCGGTACGCCGGTCCCCTGGAGCGCCTCGGCGAGCATCGCCGCGCCGAGCACGGTGCCCGCGCGGCCGAGGGTCAGGTCGAGGGTGTGGCACGGCAGCAGCGAGGCGGTGACGAAGGCCCCGACCGCGTGCACGGCCCGCCGCCGGTCGCCCATCGCGTTGGCCACGAGCGCGTCGACGCACGCGGTGCCCGCCGGCGAGTGGTAGATCGACACGCGGCCCACCTTGTCGGGCAGGATGCCGAGCTCGGCGGCGTGGAAGGCGTGCCGGTCGCCGGCCTGCCTGGCGGCCCAGGCCAGCCACCGCCGCGCGGTGTCCAGGTGCCGCGGCTCCCCGCTGATCGCGGCCAGCCGGTAGAAGAAGTACGCGATCCCGGCCGCGCCGTAGTTCACCGACACCCGTGGCGCGGCCGTCAGGCCCGTGTCCACCGGGCCGCCGGGACGGCCGAGCCGTTCGGTGGTCTCCCGCAGCAGGCCGGCGCCCGGAGAAGCGGCTGACCGGCGGGGACCGCCCGCGTCCTTGAGCGCCGAGCCGGCGGCGGCCATCGACGGGAACCGGTCCTGCGGCCGTTTGGCCAGCATCCGGGCCAGGACGCCCTCCACGGCCGGCCAGGCCGGGACGCCGTGCGTGCTGAAGGGCGCCGGGTCGTCCTCGGCGATCCGCGCGAGCAGGGCGCCCGCGCCCGCCGTGGCCTCCACGTAGTGGTGGCCGGTGAAGACCTGGTAGAGCAGGGCGCCGACCGCGTACTGCTCCCCCGCGAACGTCGCGGGCGGCGCGGCCATACGGCGCCGCCGCGCAACGGCCCACTCCGGCTCGCAGTAGGGCAGGACGCCGCCGCGCCGCCCCTGCGACAACCCGGGGTCGCCGGGCACGCGGGCCAGGCCGAGGTCGATGAGCGTCACGTCCCCGGCGGCGGACACCAGGACGTTCCTCGGGTGCACGTCGGCGTGCACGATGCCGCGCGCGTGCAGCCCGGCGTAGGCGTCGAGGATCGCGCCGGCCAGGGCGAGCGCCGCCGCGGGCCAGGACGGGTCCCACGGCCGGCGGACACGCGCGGCGTGCTCGGTCACGCTCGCGCCCTCGACCCAGCCGAGCGCCAGGAACGGCCGTTCCTCCCCGGTGTCGTCACCGGCCAGCGCCGGGACGCGGCAACCCTGGGCGAGCCTGAGGACCGCGGCCTCGTGCCGGAGCGCCGAGCGGCTGTTCTCGTCGAACGGGTCGGAGGGCAGCTTGATCGCGACCTCGGTCCCGTCCGGGGCGTGCGCCCGCACGACCGTGAGGTCGGGGAGCCGCTGGACGAGCCGCCGGACGGCGTAGTCCCCCACCCGGTCGGGCACGTCGCCGGACGCGCCGCCCACGCCGGCCGCCGGGACGAGGAACCCCGCGCCGATCAGCTCGCGGACGACCGGGAAGGCGTCGTCGAGGACGAGGTGCGGGTCGGCCCGGTGCCGTACGCCGAAGGTCACGACCGCCTCGGTCAGGGACATCGGCTGCCGGAACAGCTCCACCAGCGCCGCGGTCTCGGCGCTCACCAGCATCGTGGTCTGGCGGCCCGAGGGTTTGGTGAGGCAGTGCTGACCGGCCCTGATGTCCAGTTTGGCCTGCACGGTCGAGGCGAGCCGGTCCGCCGGGAACAACATGACCTCGGGCGGCAGCGCGAACAGCTCATCGGTCATCCGAGGCTCCACAGGCCGGGCCCCGGCGACCAGGTGCCGGTGTCCACGCCGTCCTCGCGCAGCCGGAGGCAGGCGTACTCGACCCTTCCCCCGGCGTCGGGCGCGTCGGAGGCGTGCAGGTGGGCGGCCAGCTTGCGGGTCACCCACTTGCGCCAGCTCGGCCCGTAGCCGGCCGCGTCGGGCGGCGGGTCGCAGGCCCACGACACCGCGGGGTGACGCGGGGCGTGCGTGAACGGCACGCCCTGGGCCGGCTGCCCGGCCAGCGCCCCGGCCAGCGCCGCCGCCAGCTCCCGGGTCTCCTCGCGGGTCGCGCAGTAGATCACGAAGCGGTCTGGGCGCGGCAGGCCGCGCGGGTGCCGGGCCAGCTTGAAGCTGTGCGCGCGGTGGTCGGCCAGCACATGCACGCAGCGTTCGAACGCCGCGGGCAGCGCCCCCGGCAGCACGCTGACGTACACCTTGTACGGCCCGGCGAGCCGGCCGCGGCGGACCGCCCGCCAGTGGTTCCAGCTCGCGTCCTGGGAGCGCAGCCAGCGGCTGTCCAGGACGCGCGCGGCGCGTTCGCCGACGACGTACCGGGTCACGGCGTCCTCGTCGGGGAAGCGGGCGAGCCAGGCGGGCGTCACCGGGAGCCAGTTGGCGTGGTACAGGTATCCGGCCGTGGCCTCGCTGTCGCCGCCGGGCGCGATGGCCGCCGCGGTCAGGAGCACGTCCCGCGAGACGTGGCCGAGCGGTCGGGCGTCCATCAGGAGGGCGCCGCGAGCAGGGCGTCGATGCGCTCGTGCAGCGCTCGGAGGTTCACGTCGCAGGTCAGGCTGTCGCCCTCCGAGGTCACGAAGATCGGCTCGGTGTTGACGCACTTGGCGGTGTCGGCGCACAGGAACGTGTCGTCACACCCGTTGGTGTTGAGGCACTCCCCGGTGTCGGCGCACGTGCCGCCCGCAACGCAGCCCGGACCGGGGTCGGTGACGCCGATGCAGTCGGTGTTCCCGCAGCTGTCGCCGTGGCAGCTCGCCATGTCGCAGGACGGGCCGCCGCCGCAGGTGGCGGACTCGCACGAGTCGCCGCCGGGGCAGGTCGTCCCCGGGCAGGTCAGCAGGCCGCCGCAGGTGTCGCCCTCGCAGAAGCTGGCGTCGTGGCAGCCGGAGTCGGCGCAGGTCCCCGAAGGGCAGGTGAAGTCCTCGCACTGCGTACCGTCGGGGCAGGTGCCCTCCGGGCAGGTGTTCCCGGGGCAGGTGTTCTGCGGGCAGGTGCCGTCCGGGCAGAACGGGTCGTCGCACTCCTGGGCGCGCGGAGGGAGATCCGCGCCGCTGACCGGCATGAAGGTGGCAGCAAGCATCTGACAGGTGAACATCTCGGTCCCCCTCTCCCTGAAACCGAGTATTCGAGTACAAACCAGGACAGGACAACTGCCATTCGGTCATGGTTTGCCCGGTACGCCGCCAAAGGTCCCGCTGGGGTCACCCTTCGGCGGCGTCACCCTCGGCCGCGTTGGGCAGCCCTTCGAGCTCGCGTACGCGCTCGATCATCTCCCTGATCGCGGTCAGGGACTTGGGCGAGAGGCCGGCCGCGCGCAGCGCGATGCCGCGTACGGAGGCATCGCGCATGGCGGCGAGCAGCGACAACTCGGCGTCGATGCGCTCGGCCGCCTCGTCGTCGAAGAAGTAGGCGGGCGGGACGCCGAAGAATCCCGCGAGCGCTTCGAGGTGGCGCTTGGTGGGGTTGTCGCGCAGCCCCTTGCGGAGCTGCCAGATGTACGTGCCCGAGATGGTGGGCCCGCCCGCCGCCCGCAGCGCGTCGGCGACGTCCTCGAAACTGTATTCGCCGCCCTCTCGCGGATGGACCGTGCGGAACAGGTGGTCCAGCTTCGACGCCAGCGTGCGGCGTCCCTCGGGTGGGGTGTCGGGCATACTTCCTCTGCCGGATGGACGGAGGCGGCTGGGGGGAGAAGGGGATGCTGCCGCCAGCATACCAGAGGAATTAACTTCAGTTGACGACCGAATGGCGTTCCGTTAACGACAGTTATGCGGGCTCCAGTTCCCGGCCGTGGTGCAGCGTCTCCGCGTACGAGAACACGTACCCCCGTCCCACCTCGACCGGCGCCAGTCCGGCGAGGTCGGCGTCCGGCAGGTCGGGGAAGCGCAGCTCGGCCCGTCCCGTCCAGATCTCGGAGAACTCCACGTCGCTCACCTCCGAGGTCACCAGCCGCGTCACCGGCTCCTCCCCCGGTAACCAGGCCGGGAACAACCGCGTGTGCACGAGCGGGACGGTGTGCAGGAACGGCGGCCCGTCGACGCGGCCCTCGACGGTCACGGCCGCCTCGGCGACCCGCCTGCCGCCCGCCGACAGCGCGGCGTCGAAGCGGCCTCCGGGGGCGAGCCTGGGCCCCGCCTTCCCGACCTGGGCCGGCCTGATCTGGTGCACCTGGCCGAACTGCTTGGGCATGCCCTGGATCCAGCCACGTACCAGGGGCACCGGCTCGTCCACCCAGGCGTACGGGCAGCGGGCCAGGGGGCGGCCGCGGTACTCGCAGGCGAGCAGGATCAGGAACTCGGCGAACCGGCAGCGGGCGGGGTCGGCCAGTTCGGCGCCGTCGTCGGAGCACCACTGCCACTCGGCGAAGACCGCGGCGGCGGCTCCCGGGTCGGGGCCGAGGGTCAGCTCCGGAGGCAGGAAGCGGGCGGCGGCCTCGGGGTCCACGCGGTAGTCGGCCATGACGACGTCGCCGGAGAAGTGCCAGGGCGGCGGCGTGACCATCGCCGAACGCCCCGAGGGCGAGAGAGGGAGCGTGTAGCCGTGCGGGGGCGCGGTACGGGCGGGGGCGGTGTCGGTGGGGGTGTCGTTGGGGGTGTCGGTGGGGGTGTCGGTGGGGGTGTCGGTGGGGGTGTCGGTGGGGGCGGTCATGTGGTGGGTCCTTCGGGGGCAGGAGGGATCGGGGTCTCGCGGGGGATCGGGTTCCAGGCCGCCGCCAGTCGTTCCGCGGCCGCGGCCAGCTCGTCCGGCTCGTTGAGGCCGTACGCGAGCCGCACGGCGCCCGCCACCCCGCCACCGCGAGCCGCCGAACCGGGGACGGGGCCGGGGGTGAAGCGGGACCCGGCGGCGACCAGGACGCCCGCGCGCCGGGCCGCGGCGACCAGGGCGGCTTCGCGGCGGTCGGCGCGCACCCACACGAACAGGCCGCCGGCCGGCCGGTCGAGGACGAAACCGTCGTCCAGCCGCGCCGCCAGGGCGTCCACCAGCGCGTCGCGCCGTTCGCGCAGCCGTTCGCGCAGCCAGGTCAGGTGCTGGTCGTAGCGGCCCCGCTCCAGCAGGGTGCTCACGGCGAGCGAGGTGGTGTGGTTCGGGCAGCCGCCGCTCTGGAACACGCCGTGGGCGGCCAGCCGGTCGGCCACGGCGGGCTCGGCCGTCAGCCAGCCCAGCCGCAGCCCGGGGGCCAGCGACTTGGAGAACGTGCCCAGCCTGATCACCCCCCGGTGCCCGTCCAGGGCGGCCAGGGCGGGGGGCCCGGTGTCGCCGTCGAGGCGCAGGTCGGCGTAGGCGTCGTCCTCGACGGCGGTCGTCGCGTGGCGGCGGGCGACGGCCAGCAGCTCGCGGCGGCGGGCCAGGGGCATGACGCGGCCGGTCGGGTTGTGGAAGGTGGGGTTGAGGTAGACGAAGGCCGGGCGGGTGCGGGCCAGGGCGGCGTCGAGGGCGCGCGGGTCCATGCCCGAGGCGTCGCCGGGCACCCCGTACGGCCGCAGGCCGCAGTCGGTGAGGATGAGCCTGCCCAGGTCGTAGCAGGACTCCTCGACGAGCACCGCGTCCCCCGGGCGGGCCAGGGCGGTGGCGAGCAGGTGAAGCGCCTGCGAGGTGCCCGCGGTGACCACCACACCGTCCGGCCCGTCTGTTGCGTCGGGGCGGGAGGCGAGTGCCGTGCGCAGGGGGAGGGCGCCGCGGTCGTCGCCGTAGGCCAGGGCGGCCGCGCCGTAGACGCTCATGGCCTCGGTGTACGCCTCCGCCAGCAGGTCCACGGGCAGCAGGCCGGGGCCGAGGTAGCCGGGGCCGAGGTCGGTCGTGCCGGGCGGCGCCACCGACTGCACGACGCCCGGCTCCCACCGCAGCGCGTGCGACCCGGGCCCGGCCCGCCCCCGCGCCGGGGACAGGGCGGGGGTGGGGTTCATCGGGAGGACAGGACGAGGCGGAGGGCCCGGGTCGCCTCGTCGAGCGAGGCGGCCGGCCGGGCGAGCGCCACGCGGAGCATGTGGTCGCCCTCGGACGGGTTCGCCCAGTGGAACTTCTGGCAGGGCAACATGTACACGTTGTGCTCGCGCAGCGCCGACCACACCTCCAGCGACGAACGCCGCGCGAGTCGGACCCGTTCGACGCTGGCCCGGCTGCCGGGGTCGGGGAAGTCGACGTCCGGCAGGCCGGTGAGCGAGCGCCGCACCAGCGCGCGGTTGCCGGCGATGAAGCGGTGCAGGTCGGGCAGGCCGCCGTCGGCGGCGTCCTCGGCGAAGCGCTGCACCAGCGCCAGTACGAGCGGCGAGGCGCCGAGCAGGATGTCGGAGTAGACCTTGGCGACCGGCAGGCCCGGCTCGGCCGAGGTCACCAGCCAGCCGATCTTCAGCTCCAGCGTGGGCCACAACTTGCCGGTGTCCTCGATGACGACCCAGCGGCAGCCGCTGTCCTCCAGCACCCGGTAGTGGTCGAAGTGGGCCCGGGTGTCGAAGCCGCGGAAGGAGGTGTCCAGCGTCAGGACGACGTCGTGCTCGGCGCACTGGGCGGCCAGGGCGCGCAGCCGTTCCTCCGTCACGACGCGGCCGGTGGGGTTGTTGGGCGTGGTGACGAAGACGCAGCTCACCGCGTCGAGCAGGGCGCGGGGCAGGTCGCCGCCGTGCAGGACGTCCTCCTCCAGGGGCAGCAGGTTCAGGCCCACGCCGCGCAGGATGTCGGGGATGTTGTCGAACGTCGGGTGGATCAGCGCGACCGCGTCGCCCTTCTGGGCCAGGGCCCTGGCGAAGATCTCCATGGCCACCGAGGAGGAGTAGCAGGCGAACACGCGGCTCTCGCCGACCGGGTGGCTGTGCTGGCCGAGCAGGCCCAGGTACGCGCGGCAGGCGTCGAGCTCCACCTCCTCGGGAGCCCGCGCGGCGGCCTTGGCGAACAGGTTGGGCAGGTCGTCGATGATCCGCGCCTGGCTCGCGGTGAGCGCCTGCCGGGCGTGCCCGTCGGCGAGGTTCAGCGGGCTGTTCAGCGCCAGACATTCGAATTCGGTGAGATTGATCGCCTGGAGTTCCTGCATCACATTCACCTCACGTGCGTTTTGGAGTGGGATACCCGGACGCAAAATAAGTCGCGCAATTCGTTTCCGTCAATGCATGGCGAAGGACTCCGCCGACGAGCTGTGTGTTTTCCGGACGAGTCAATTCCGTTGTGTCTTCATCGACTCGATGGGAGGCTGCGACCAGCGGTTACACCTCCACAAACGCTGGAAGGGGTTTTCGTGGACACCGTCGCAGCTATTGCTCCGCCACGGGCGGAAACATCTCAGGAAAGGGCCGTCATCGGCCTTTCCGTGGTCACCGTCGCCGTCGTCGTGGTTTTTCTGGCGTTCGCCGGCGGCCCCGGCTACTACGTCGACGAGCTCTATTTCCGGGTCGCCGGCGAGCACCTCGCGTGGGGGTACGTCGACCAGCCGCTGCTCGTCCCCCTGCTGGCCCGGCTGCAGATCGTGCTGTTCGGCGACTCGCTGACCGCGATCCGGGTCGTGCCGGCGCTGCTGACCGCCGTGTCGGTGCTGGTCACCGGGCTCATCGCAGGCGAACTCGGCGCCGGACGCCGGCTCCAGGTGCTGACCGCGTGCGTCTGCGCCGCCACGCTGGCCACGCTCGCCGCCGGGCACGTGCTGCACCCGACCGCCGTCGACCACCTGGTGTGGATCACGGCGTGCTGGCTGGTGATCCGCGTCCTGCGGACCGGCGACGAGCGGCTGTGGCTCGCCGTGGGCGCGGTCGTCGGCGTGGGGCTGCTGGCCAAGTACCTGGTCGTGCTGCTGATCGTGGCCCTCGCGGCGGGGCTGCTCGTCGCCGGGCCGCGGCGCGTGCTGCGCAGTGGGTGGCTCCTGGGCGGCGTCGGGGTCGCGCTGCTGATCGCCTCGCCCGGGCTCGTCTGGCAGGCCGCGCACGGCTGGCCGCAGTTCACGATGGCCGGTGAGATGTCGGCCGGGCCGGCGGGCGCCGTCAACTTCCTGGTGGGTCAGGTGCTCATGATCGGGCCCTTCCTCACGCCGGTCTGGCTGATCGGGCTGGTGGCCCTGCTCCGGCGGGCCGAGTGGCGGCCGTACCGGCTGGTGGCGGCGGCGTACCTCGTCGTGGCGCCGCTGCTGATGCTGCTCGGGGCCGAGCCCCGCTACACCGAGGGGCTGCTGACCGTGCTGGTGGCGGCCGGGTGCGTGCGGGCTGCGACGCTCGGCCGCCGCCTGTGGCTGGGGGTGGCGGCGGTGCTCAACGGGGTGCTCGCGGCGCTCATGGTGCTGCCGGTCCTGCCCATCGCGACGTACGCCGGGAACCCGGTGCTGGCCGTGCTCGGCGAGGAGCAGTTCGGGGAGACCGGCTGGCCGGACCTGGCCGCGCAGGTGTCCGCCGTCCACCGCGCGCTGCCGGCGGACGAACGGCGGCGGGCCGTCGTGTACGCCCAGAACTACGGCGAGGCCGGGGCCCTGGCCCGGTACGGCGGCGCGTACGGACTGCCCAGGACCTACAGCGCCCAGAACTCCTACGCCGACTTCGGGCGTCCGGCCGACGACGTGGACGTGGTCGTCGCGGTCGGGGTGGACCGGGCGTCGTTCTCGGCGCTGTTCGGACAGTGCGAGGCGCGCGGGCGGCTCACCTTCGACGTCCCGCACTTCGAGGAGGGCAAGGAGCTGCTGGTGTGCCGGGGGCCGCGCCTGCCGTGGGAGCGGACGTGGCAGCGGTTGCGGTGGACGGGCACCTTCTGAGCCGGTCATGACGGCTCGGTCCCCGGACGCCAGGACGAGTAGGCGCGCAGGCCGTACAGGAGGGGTACGGCCGGCGCGCACCGCTCGATGCCGTACACCTCGCCGAAGACCACGACGTGGTCGCCGGCCTCCACGGTCCGCGCGACCCGGCAGTCGGCGACGGAGTGGGACTCCTCCACCAGGTGCGGCCCGCCGTAGGCGGGGCGGGCGGACCAGCGGACCCGGTCGAAGCGGTCGGTGGCGCCCGAGGCGAACAGTTCGGCGGTGTCGCGGGCGTGGGCGTGCAGCAGGTTCACGGTGAACTGCGCGGTCTTGAGCATGGCGTGCAGCGTGGGGCTGAGGCTGCGGGCGCAGACCAGCAGCGTCGGCGGGTCGAGGGTGACGCTGCACACCGACGAACAGGTCATGCCGCGCGGGCTGCCGTCGGGGTCCGTCACGGTCACGACGGCGACGCCGCTCGGGAAGGTGGACATCAGCGACCGGAATCGGTCGGGGTCGACCGTCGGCGTCATGGGCAGGGCCTCCACCAGCGGGAGATCCGTCATCGCAAGCCTCCGTTCTGTGCGACGGGTACCGGGGCCGTCCCGCGCGGCCGTCGCGGCCGCTGGAGGAGGGCGTACGACGGGCCGGTCGCCGCCGTGGTCACCAGCGCCATGACGGCGAGCGCGAGGAACATGGCCGGGGTGAGGATCCCGGCCTCGTGGCCGATCTGCAGCACGACCAGCTCGGTCAGGCCCCGGGTGTTGAGCAGCACGCCCAGGCGGAGCGCCATCCCGGGCGGCTCGCCGCCGAGACGGGCCCCCGCGTACGCGCCCCCGACCTTGCCCGCCATGCCGAGCAGCGTGACCAGGACGATCGCCGCCCAGGGGGCGACCGCGAACGGCTCGGCGAACACGGTGAACCCGGTGACCACGAAGAACACCGGGACGAGCAGCCGCCCGGCGCCCGCGACGAGCCGTACGGGCCGCGCCCACGGATCCTCGCCGCCGCCCCTGGCGGGCCCGTCGGCGGGAGCCGGGGCCGTCAGGGGCAGGGCGAGGGCGGCGAGGGCCGCGCCCAGGATCTCGGTCAGCCCCCACGAGCGCATCGCCGCCGCGGCGGCCAGCGCCCACACGGCGAGGAGCACCGCCGCGGCCCGAGGGACGCGGGCGGGCAGGCGCAGCAGCGGGGCCGTGCCCAGCGCCCGCCGTACCGCGACCGCCCCCGTCAGGGCCGCGGCGGTGACGGCGGTGAGCACGGCCACGTTCCCGAGGCCGCCGGTCGCCAGGCTCACGGCCAGCGCGACCAGCAGCCAGGCCACCGCGTCGGTGACCGTGGCGACCGTCATCGACAACACGCCCGCCCGGGTGCCGACCAGGTCGCGTTCGGACAGGATCCGCGCCAGGACGGGGACGGCGGTGACCGACAGCGACACCGCCAGGAACACGACCAGCGCGGACGCCGGGGCCGTGCCGCGCAGGCCGGGCTCGTCCCCGGCCAGCGCCCACACGGCCACGGCGGATCCGGCCAGCATCGGGACGGCGAGCGCGCCCGCCGCGGTCCAGCCCACCGCCCGGCCGCGTACGAGAGGCGCGGCCAGGCGCAGCTCGTGGATCACGCCGACCAGGTAGAGCACCAGGCCGGCGTGCCCGCACCAGCTCAGCCAGTCGAGGGGCAGCGCCCGCGCGGCGCCGGGACCGGCCACGGCCACGACCAGCGGGCCCGCCGCCATCCCGAGCGCCACCTCGCCGATCACGGCCGGCTGGCGCAGTGCTCCGGCCAGCAGCCGCCCTGCCCAGGCGAGGAGGAGGACCGCCGCGAGCACGACGCCGAACAGGGCGATCCGCGCCGGTCCCTCGGCCGGGATCATCGTGTCCGGCTCAGCTCGGGTCGCCGTCCGGGCAGCGTGTCGCCGTTGAGTGCGGCGATGTACTCGTACTGGCTGGGCAGGTTGGCGACCAGCGCCTCGGCCTGCTCGCGGACGAGCCGCAGCTCGCGTTCCGCGCGGCCGTGGTCGAAGTGCCGCAGCGCGGGCGGGGCCTGCACCGGGACGCCGCCGAGCCCGAGCAGCATGGCGATATAGGAGTAGGACTCGAAGCCGTGGTAGTGCGGGAAGACCGTCTCGCTGTCGGGCAGGCGCGCCTGCCACAGCTCAAGGCGTTCGGCCAGCCCGTCGGGGACGGGCCGGGTGGCGGCGTCCTTCCAGTAGTCGTTGTCGGAGCGGGCGGCGGCGTGGTAGTGCAGCGCGAGGAACTCGCGCACGCCGTCCATGACGTTGGCGACCTGGCGGTTGTACGACTCGCGCAGCCGGTCGTCCCAGCGGTCGGCGGGGAAATGCTTGACCAGTTGCTCGATGGCGTTCTGGATGAAGAACAGGCCGGTCGACTCCAGGGGCTCGACGAAGCCGCTGGACAGGCCGACGGCCACGCAGTTGTTCACCCAGGAACGCTCGCTGCGGCCGATCCGCATGCGGATGTGGTTGGCCTCCAGGTCGTCCGCCTCGGGGCCGACGAACTCGCGCAGGGTGCGTTCGGCCTCCTCGGGGGTGCAGTAGTCGCCGGCGTAGACGTAGCCGGTGCCGACGCGGCCGTACAGGGGGATGGTCCAGATCCAGCCGGCGTCCATGGCGGTGGCGGTGGTGCAGGGGCGCAGGCCCCGGGCGGCCATGTCGGCGGGCACGCGCAGCGCCACCGCCCGGTCGTTGGGCAGGCTCTCCTGGTAGGAGACGAAGGGGACGGACAGCGCCTTGTTCAGCAGCATGCCGCGGAAGCCTGTGCAGTCGATGAACAGGTCGCCGGCCAGCTCGCCGTGCTCCTTGGTGAGCACGTGGTCGATCCAGCCGCGCTCGTCCAGCCGGACGTCCACGACGTCGTCCAGGACGTGCCGGACGCCGCGCTCGGTGCCGAACCGGGTGAGGTAGGAGGCCAGCAGCGCGGCGTCGAAGTGGTAGGCGTAGGGGAACTGGGTGTTCTGCTCGGTGAGGGTGGTGCGGTAGGCGCGCTCGTCGGGGTTCTCGGTGAAGTCCTGCTCGAACAGCTCGCCCGACAGGTAGCGGGGCGAGCGCTTGGCCTCGCACAGCCAGCTGATGACGAAGCAGTCGCGGTCGAAGTCACCGCCGGGGCGGGTGCCGAGCCACCAGTCGGTGAGGGGGAAGCCGTCCACGACGCGCAGGCGTTCGAACGGGTGGTAGAAGTGGTGGCCCGGGGCGCGCCAGTTCTCGAACCGGATCCCCAGCTTGTACGTGGCGTGACACTCGGGCATCCACTCCCGCTCGTCCAGCCCGAGATAGTCGAAGAAGTGGCGGATCGTACTGAACGTGGCCTCTCCCACGCCGATCGTCGCGATGTTCTTCGACTCGACCAGAGTGACGGCGATTCGGTCGCCGAATGCCGCCCGGAGATATGCGGCGGTCATCCAGCCCGAGGTGCCGCCGCCCACGATGACGACGTTCTTTACCATTCTTGAGCCCTTGTCCATGGCGTTGGGAAACGCGCGTCGGAAGAACCGGAAAAAGGATTGGGCAGTGCTCCGACCGCCCTTTTCCGAGCGTGCCGGACGGTCCCGGTCGATTTCCAGCTCATTGACGCCGGAGCTAAACAGGGCGGTCAGACGGGTGGCGGCGGCGCGGCCCGGCAGCTCGGCATGCGGCCCTGTGCAGGGCGTTCACGGTTGCCCACAGGCGGTCATCAACTGGCGTAGATGCAAATTTCTTGATCCACCAACGCCAGTTGACTTCCCAACTGCCTCCGAGTTAGCTTGAGCAAAACTGGGGGCTCCCACCGCGGACGCCCCTCCTCGCCCAAGCCGCCCTGATTCACGCGGCCACCGCGTCGTGCGCATTTTCCCCGCGCCGCGGCGTGATCGACGAACCCGGAAAATGCGAAATGGGAGCCGCGGTGCTGCGGATTCATTTCACGGTCGAAGACCTGGCACGCCTGCGCATGGCGGCGACGCTGGGCCCGGTGACCGAGAGCGTCTTCGCCCTCGACCTGTTCGCCAGAAGCGGCGGCGCGGTCCACGGCGAGTGGCGCAGGGACGTGCGCGAACGCATGAACGGCACGGCCGGCCAGGTGGATCGGCTGGCCCGCGAGCGCCGGCCGCTCGGCGAACTGCTCGGACTGCTCGACCGCTCACCCGGCGAGTCCGGCTTCCGCGCCGGGGACGCCGCCGTCCCGTGGGCGACCGCCACCGTGCTGGCGTTCTGCCGGGCCGCGGTGCTGCCGTACTGGGGGCGGGTGCGTGCCTACCTGGAGCTCGAACGGGAGACGTTCGGGCGTATCACGATCACCAACGGCGTCGAGTGCCTGCTGGACACCCTGCACCCGAAGCTGGTCTGGAACCCGCCGGTCCTGGAGGTCCCGCACGACGAGGACCGCGACGTGTACCTCGACGGCAGGGGCCTGCTGCTCAGTCCCTCGTTCTTCCTCCAGGTCAGGCACTGCCTGTTCCTGGACAGGGAGCACGAGACCGGGCTGCCCGCGCTCGTGGTCTCGGTCCCCTGGACGCCGGCCGTGCTGTCGGACCTGGTGGCCGAGCCCATGGCCGACGACGAGGCGCTCGGCGCGCTCGTCGGGCACACCCGGGCCGCGGCCATGCAGGCGCTCATGGACAGCTGCACCACCGGCGCGCTGTCCGAGCGGCTCGGCATCTCCCTGGCCGGCGCCAGCAAGCACGCCACCGTGCTGCGCAAGGCCGGGCTCATCACCACCGCCCGCAACCGCAACACGGCCCTGCACACGCTGACGTCGCTGGGCATGGCGCTGCTGCGCGGCGGCGGCCACCTCATCTCACAACGCAACTGACCTTCCCTGGAGGACGAACGATGAGCACGAACCCCTTCGAGGACCCCGAGGGCATCTACCTGGTGCTCGTCAACGACGAGGGACAACACTCGCTCTGGCCGGCCTTCGTGGACGTGCCGGCCGGATGGGCGGTCGCGCTGCCCGAGACCGACCGGGAGCGCGCGCTCGGCTACATCAACGAGAACTGGACCGACATGCGGCCCAAGAGCCTCATCGCGGCGATGGAGGAGTGAGCCGTGCTGATCATCGAGGGTGCCGGCGAGCCCGTCCAGGACCGGATCAGGGCCGGGCAGCGCCCGCTGCGCGAGAGCCTGACCAGCCACGGGGCGCTGCTGTTCCGCGGCTTCGACGTGGGCGGCGCCGAGGGGTTCGACGCCGCCGTACGCGCGTTCTCCGGGACGCCGCTGGCCTACACCGAACGGTCGTCGCCGCGCAGCGTGATCAAGGGCAACGTCTACACCTCGACCGACTACCCGCCCGAGGAGGAGATCTTCCTCCACAACGAGAACTCCTACCAGGCCGTCTGGCCCATGGTGCTGTTCTTCCACTGCATGCGGCCGCCGGAGTCGCAGGGGGCCACGCCCCTGGCCTCCACCCGGGAGGTGCACGACACCCTCGACCCGGCGGTGCGCGAGGAGTTCGAGCGGCGCGGCTGGATGGTCGTGCGCACCTACGACGACGAGCTCGGCATGCCGTGGTCGGAGGCGTTCAACACCTCCGACCGGGACGAGGTCACCGCGTACTGCGAGCGCAACGGCGTACGGGCGACCTGGCTCGGGGACGGACGGCTGCGCACCGAGGCCGTACGCGCGGCGGTGCACCGGCATCCGGTCACCGGCGAGCCCGTCTGGTTCAACCACGCCACGTTCTTCCACGTCACGACGTTGCCCGAGGCCGTACGCGAGGGGCTGCTGGAGATGTGCGGGCAGGACGGGCTGCCGAGCAACACCTACTACGGCGACGGCGGCGCCATCCCCGATGATGTCACCGACCACCTGCGCAAGTGTTACCGGGCGGCCTCCCGCCGCTTCGACTACGCGGCCGACGACCTGCTCGTCATCGACAACATGCTCACCTCGCACGGGCGGGAGCCGTACACGGGGCCGCGGCGGATCGCGGTCGCCATGGCGGAGCCGTCACAGCCGTAGCTCCGGAAACCTCAGCCGTCCCGGTCCTCGTTCCCGGCCCGCGCCCCCGGCCCGCGGGCGGCGTCGCGGGCCGGGGCGGTTCTGCGCAGGTGCCGGTTCGTCGTGCCGAGCACGGCCAGCACCAGCAGGTCCGCGACCAGCCCCGGCACCGCCGAGAACTGGTTCACGATGAACGTGAACACCTGGCCGAACAGGATGTCGACCAGGAGCGCGAGGTAGAGCGCCTGGAAGGCGGCCGGCCGGTTCCACCGTAACCGGGCCGCGCCCCACAGGCTGAGCAGCACCGTCACCGCCGCGGACGCCGCCAGGCCGATCACCGCTCCCCACTCCCGTTCCTGGCCGAGGGAGTCGTACGAGCTCTCCAGGGCCAGGCCGACCAGGGGCAGCGGGGCCCGTACGGCGAGGTAGACCACGGCGAGCACCACCACGACCGGCCGCCGGCACAACCGCTCCAGCCAGGCCAGGGCGGCGCGCACGGCGGGGAAGCGGGGCGGTTCGCTGGAGGGCACCATGCCGAGCAGGCGGACCGTGGCCGCGTCGAGCGGGTCGCCGGAGTCCTGGACCAGGCGGATCGCGCCGCGCCGCTGCTCGATCGTCAGCCCGGAGGTGACGCCGACGAGGGCGGCGTGCAGCGCGTTGGCGGTCCGCTCGGCGCCGGTGTAGCCGGTGCGGCCCTTGAGCCACTGGGCCAGCACCACGAGGACGGCGAAGACCAGGTAGATGATGCCGGCGGCGGGCCGGTAGAAGTAGTCGTTGCGCTCGGTGACGAACTTGCCGACCTCGTCGAGGAACGTGCCGAACCCGGCTCCGCCGAGCAGCGCGCCCCACGTCCTGGCCCGCTCGCCGAGGAAGGCGAGGGTGAGGCCGAGCCCGACCGCCATCAGCAGGCCGCCCCACAGGACGTGCGCGATGTGCAGGTCGCCGGCGCCGAGCTTCGGGTAGCCCGTGCTCGCCAGCCAGGTCCTGATCAGCAACACCGCGCTGATCCCCGCGATGGCGAACACCTGCAGATGAGCCGCCGCACTCGTGATCCTTGCCAGACGTGATCGGCGCACCGGGTCCTCCTCCGCTGTCAATGACGTCGTGGGAAGCGCCGACCAGGAGCCGGGTCGTCGGCGAATTTCACTTGCGCGGCGCTTCCGCCCGGGGGCCGACACCGGCACGGGACGCTCGCTGATACCTTTTCGACGCTAGCACACCGGCTTCGTGACTGCCCTGTTTAGCTTGAGGCTCAAACACATTGAGCTCCGGCCCTCCGACGACCGAACCTTGACCGGACGGGTGTCGCCGAGGAAGGGAGCGAGTTGTGTCGACTTTCGAACTGCGGAAAGACGAGGTGACCGCGATCACGGAGCTGGCGGGCGAGCTCGCCCGGCAGCATCCGGGAGTCGAGTCCGCGAAATTCCAGGAAATCGGCCGGGTTTATGCCGACGAGCTGCCGAGACGCCTCCGCGCGGAGTTGCACGATTTTCGCCTGGCCGAGCCGTCGGGCCTGCTGGTGATCTCCGGCCTGCCGGTGGACGACGCCGCGCTCGGCCCCACTCCCGAGGACTGGAAATCGCGGCCCACGCCGTCGCCGACACTGTCGCTGGACATCGCGTTCTACCTGGTCATGAGCCTGTTGGGCGAGCCGATCGGCTGGGTGACGCAGCAGGACGGACGCATCATGCACGACGTTTTCCCGATGCGCGGCTTCGAACGCGAGCAAATCGGCTGGAGCAGCGCGGAAACGCTGGTCTGGCACACCGAGGACGCCTTCCACCCGCTCCGCACGGATTATCTCGGGCTGTTCTGCCTGCGTAATCCCGACAAGGTGGAGACGACCTTCGCCGAGGTTGGTTCGATACATCTCGACGAGGCCACAGAAGCCTTGCTCCGGGAGCACCGATTTCTCATTCTCCCGGACGACTCGCACCGTCCCGAGAATCGCGCCCCGGACCGGGACGACGACCCGAGGGTGGCCGACCTGAAACGCCGCAGTTATCGCCAGGTCGAAAGCGCGCTGACCGATCCGAAGCCGATGCCGGTGCTTTTCGGCGCCCCGGACGACCCGTATCTCTGCGTCGATCCGCACTATATGCAAGGAATACAGGGAGAGGACGAGGAGAAAGCGCTCGCCGCCCTCGCCGCGACCGTGGACGCGGCCATGACCGGGATCGTGCTCGAACCCGGCGACATCTGCGTCATCGACAACTACAAGGCCGTGCACGGGCGCAAGCCCTTCCGCGCCCGGTTCGACGGGACGGACCGGTGGCTGCGCCGGCTGAACGTGGCCAGGGATCTTCGTAAGTCGCGCGAGTTCCGGCTGGACGCGCGGTCCCGCGTCATCTACTGAGGCTAGGAGCACCGGGTGATGGACAACTCGACACGTGACGTCCTCGATCTGTTCGCCGAGCGGGTCCGGCTGGCTCCCGGCGCGACCGCCGTCTCCTCGGCCGCGGGCTCGCTCGCCTACCGGGAGCTCGACACGCGCGCGAACGGGTTCGCCCATCGCCTGCGCGGGCTCGGGGCCGGCCCGGACACGCTCGTCGCCGTCTACGCCGAGCGCGGTCTCGACCTGGTCGTGGCGCTGCTCGGCGTGCTCAAGGCGGGCGCGGCGTACCTGCCGCTGGATCCCGGCGTGCCGGCGAGCCGCCTCGCCGTCGTGATCGACGACGCGGGCGCGCCCGTCGTCGTCACCCAGCGGGCGCTGCGCGAGCGGCTGCCCGTGACCGCGGCGCGGGTGGTGTGCGTGGACGACGATCCCGCGCCGTTCGCCGACGCGCCGCCCGCTTCCCCGGGCCGTCCGGCGGACCTGGCGTACGCGATCTACACCTCCGGCTCCACCGGCCGTCCCAAGGGGGTGCTCGTCGAACGCCGGCAGCTCGCCGCCTACCTGGCCTGCTGCCTGCGGGACTACCCGGGGCTGGCGGGCACGGCGCTGCTGCACTCGTCGATCTCGTTCGACCTGTCGGTGACCACGCTGTGGGGGCCGCTCGTCGCGGGCGGGCGCGTCCACGCGGGCACGCTCGACGAGCCGGGCGGCGTCCGGCCGTCCTTCCTGAAGATCACCCCGAGCCACCTGCCGCTGCTGGAGGACGGGTCGCCGGACGCCTCCCCGGAGCGCGGCGAGCTGGTGATCGGCGGCGAGGCGCTGCACGGCGACGCGATCGGCCGCTGGCGCGCAGACCGTCCCGGCGTGACGGTGGTCAACGAGTACGGCCCCACGGAGACCACGGTCGGCTGCGTGGCCTTCCGCCTCGAACCCGGCGACGGCACGCCCGGCGGCGCGGTGCCGATCGGCCGGCCCATGTCCGGGTCGCGGGCCTACGTCCTCGACGCCCGGCTGCGGCCCGTCCCGCCGGGTGAACGGGGCGAGTTGTACGTCGCGGGCGCCGGGGTGGCCCGCGGGTACCGGGGGCGTCCCGGCGGCACCGCCGAACGGTTCGTCGCCGACCCGTACGGGACGGACGGCGAGCGCATGTACCGCACCGGGGACGTGGTCCGCCTGCTGCCGGACGGGGAGCTCGAATACCTCGGACGGGCGGACGACCAGGTCAAGCTCGGCGGGCACCGGATCGAGCCCGGCGAGATCGAGGCCGCCCTGACCCGGCATCCGCGCGTGGCCGCCGCCGCGGTCGTCGCCGACGGCGACCGCCTGGTGGCCCACATCGTCCCCATCACCCGGCCCATTACCCGGCCCATCCCCCAGCCCGCCACCACCTCCGAGGCACCCACGGCCGTCCCTGCCGAGGCGCCCTCGGGCGCTCCGGGCGGTGCGTCTCTTGAGGGGGCGGCTGGGCCGTCGCCCGAGCAATTGCGGGCGTTCCTCGCGCGGGACCTGCCCGAGTACATGATCCCTTCGGTGTTCCAGCCCCTCGACCGGCTCCCTCTCGCGGCCAGCGGCAAGGTGGACCGCGCCGCCCTGCCCGCCACGGGCCCCCAGGGCGCCACCGGCTACACGCCTCCCGGCGATCACAAGGAACGGGTGATCGCCGAGTTGTGGGCCGAGGTGCTGGGCCTGGACCGGGTGGGCGTGACCGACGACTTCTTCGCCATCGGCGGCAACTCCCTGCTGGCCTTCCGCGTGGTGCCGCGCATCCGTGCCGCGCTCGGCACGAGCCTGTCCCCCCGGGCGATCTTCCGCGAACGCACGGTGGCCGCCCTGGCCGCCTCCCTGAAACCGGACGAGAACCACGCCGAGAACGGCGACGAGAACCACGCCGGGAATCGGGACGGGGTTCGGGACGGAGTGCGAAACGAGGGGCGCGCCGAGAGCCGCGACGAGGCGGGCGACGCGGGCACGGACGTCGTCACCCCGCTTCCGCCCGGACACGACGCGCCGCTCTCCTACGCCCAGCGGCGTTTCTGGTTCTTCCACGCGCACGACCCCGGCGGCACCGAGTACAACGTCCGGTTCGGCTACCGGCTGAACGGGCCGTTCGACCCCGAGGCGCTGCGCACCGCGCTCGGCGAGCTCATCGCCCGGCACGAGCCGCTGCGCACGACGATCGAGGACGGCGGCGCCGACCCCACGCGGGCCGAACCCGTACAGAAGGTGCACGCGGACGTCGAGGTGCCGCTGACCGTCACCGACGTCGCCGGCCTGCCCGGCGAGGAGCTGGACCGCATGTTGCGGCACGAGGTGACCCGGCCCTTCGACCTGGCCCACGGCCCCGTGCTGCGCCTGGCCGTGCTGCGCCTGGCCGCCGAGGAGCACCTGCTGGTGCTGAGCCTGCACCACTCGGTGATCGACGCCGTGTCCATGCGCGTCCTGGCCGACGAACTGGGCCTGCTCTACGACGCCGCCCGCCACGGCCACCGGGCCACCCTTGCGCCGCTGCCCGTCCGGTACGCCGACTACGCCGCCTGGCAGCGCGACCGCTGGACCGACGACAGCCTGGCGGACCAGCTCGACCACTGGCGTCGCCGGCTCGACGGGATCACCCCGCTCGACCTGCCCGCCGACCGGCCGCGCCCGGCCGTACGCAGCTCGGCGGGGGCCGCGCACCGCTTCACCGTCCCGGCGGAGCTGGCCTCCGCGCTCGGGGACCTCGCCGCGCGTACCGGGGCGACGCCGTTCATGGTGCTGGTCGCGGCCTGCCAGGTGCTCCTGTCCAGGTACGCCGGCCAGCGGGACGTCTCGGTCGGCACCCCCGTCTCCGGACGCGACCTGCCCGAGCTCGAACCGCTCATCGGCTGCTTCATCAACACCCTGGTGCTGCGCTCCACCGTGGACGAGCGCGCCACGTTCGCCGAGTTCCTGGGCGCGGTGCGGGAGACCGTGCTGAACGCGTTCGCCAACCGGGACGTGCCCTTCGACCGGCTGGTGCGCGAGCTGGACGCCGAACGCGATCCCAGCAGGACGCCCCTGGTGCAGGCCATGGTGGCGTTGCAGAACGCGCCGCCGAAGACGCCGCGCTTCGCCGGGGCGCGCACCGAGCCGTACGGGCTGCCGCACGTGTCCTCGATCTTCGACGTCACGCTGGAGTTCGTCGAACGCGAGGACGGCGGCGCGCTCGACGCGATGATCGAGTACAGCACCGACCTGTTCGAGGCCGCGACCGCCGAGCGGATGGCCGCGCACCTGATCGCGCTGCTGGAAGCGGTGACCGCGACCCCGGACCGCCCCCTGGCCCGCCTCCCCCTGCCCCCCACTCCCCGGACCGCCCCCGTGCTGACCGGGCCCGCCGTTCCCGCTGCCGGTCGCGGCGGCGGGCGGGCCGGGCGGCCGGTGCATGTGCAGGTGAGTGAGTGGGCGCGGGTCGCGCCCGACGCCGTCGCGCTGGAGTGGGACGGCGGCACCCGCACCTACGCCGACCTCGACCGGCGCGCCGACCGGCTGGCGCACCGGCTGCGCGGCCTCGGCGTGGGCCGGGGCGTGCCCGTGGTGGTGTGCATGGAACGCGGCCCGGACATGGTGACCGCCGCCCTCGGCGTGCTCAAGGCGGGCGGCGCGTACGTGCCGCTCGACCCCGGCATCCCGGCCGAGCGGCTGGCGTACGTGATGGCCGACACCGGCGCGCCGATCCTGCTGGCCGACGAGGACCACGAGGGGCTGCCCGTCGTACACCCCGGCGACATGGAAGCGAGCGACCGCGCCGGCGCCGGGCCCGATTGCGTGGCGGAGCCGGGCGACCTGGCATACATCATCTACACCTCCGGCTCCACAGGCCGTCCCAAGGGTGTCATGATCGAGCACCGCGGCCTGGCCGACCTGTGCGCCTGGCACGTGGCGGCGTTCGGGGTGGTGCCCCGGGACCGGGCGTCCCAGGTGGCCTCGCTCGGGTTCGACGCCGCCGTGTGGGAGGTCTGGCCCTACCTGTGCGCGGGGGCCCGCGTCGCCTTCCCCGGCCAGGACGCGCTCGACGACCCGGACGAGCTGGTGGCCTGGTTCACCGCCATGGGCACCACGATCTGCTTCCTGCCGACGCCCCGGCTGGAGACCGTGCTCGACCTGCCCGCGATCGACGGGACGGCGCTGCGTACCGTCCTGACGGGCGGCGACGTGCTGCGCCGCCGGCCTCGGCCCGGCGTCCCGTTCCGGCTGGTCAACAACTACGGGCCCACCGAAGCCACCGTCGTGGCCACCGCCGGGGACGTGAGCCGGGAGGGCGAGGGGCTGCCGCCGATCGGCCGCCCGCTGACCGGCAGCGCCGGGTACGTCCTGGACGCCTATGCCAACCCGGTCCCGGAGGGCGTGCCCGGCGAGTTGTATCTGGCGGGGCCCGGGCTGGCCAGGGGCTACCTGAACCGGCCCGGCCTCACCGCCGAGCGCTTCGTCGCCGACCCGTTCGGCCCTCCAGGCGGACGGATGTACCGGACCGGGGACCTGGTCCGGCGGCTGCCTGGCGGCGAGCTGGAGTACCTGGGGCGGAGCGACGACCAGGTGAAGATCCGCGGTTTCCGGGTGGAGCCGGGCGAGATCGAGGCCGCCCTCCAGCGCCACCCCTCGGTGGGCGGCGCGGTCGTGCTGGCCTCCCCAGGACGCGACCGCCTCAACGGGTACGTCACCCCGGCGGGCGACGCCGAACCCGACGCCGCCGCGCTGCGCGCCTTCCTGGCCGGGTCACTGCCCGACCACATGATCCCCGCCGTGATCATGGTGCTGCCCGCGTTCCCGCTGACCGAGCGGGGCAAGGTGGACCGGGCGGCGCTGCCCGAACCCGGCGCGCGGGCGGGAACGGCGGCCTACGTCGCGCCCTCGGGGCCCGTGCAACGGGAGCTGGCCGCGATCTGGGGCGAGGTGCTGGGCGTCGAGCGTGTGGGGGCCGAGGACTCCTTCTTCACGCTGGGCGGCGACTCGATCCTGGCCATCCAGGTCGTGTCCAGGGCGCAGCGCGCCGGGCTGCGGCTCACCGCGCGCGACCTGTTCCGGCGGCAGACCGTGGCGGCCCTGGCGCCGTACGTGCGGCGGGCCGAGCAGCCCGCGAACCCCGCCGCCGAGGATGCCGCCGACGGCGGGCCCGCCCCGCTGACGCCGATCCAGCGTTTCCTGTACGACCGGTTCACCGTGCCGGGGACGTTCCACCAGTACGTGGAGGCCGAGCTGGCGGCGGACGTGGACGTACGGGCGCTGGGCGTGGCGGTGTCCGCCCTGGTCACCCGGCACGCCGCGCTGCGGACACACTTCACCCGGCACGACGGCGAACGATCCCAGCACGTCACCCCGCCACCGGCCGGGAACGTCCTGCGCCACGTCCATCTCGACGACGAGACCGACGAAGGCGACGCGCGAGGCGTGATCGCGCGCGAGAGCGAGGCCGTGCAGCGTGGCATCGACGCCGAGCGCGGGCCCGTGTTCGCCGCGGTGTTGTTCACCGGCTCCGGCGCGCCTCGGCTGCTGCTCACCGCGCACCACCTCGTCGTGGACGGCGTGTCCTGGCGGGTGCTGCTCCAGGACCTGCACACCGCGTACGGGCAGGCCGTCCGCGGCGAGCCCGTCGACCTGGGCGCGGAGACCGCCTCCTGCGTGAGCTGGTCCCGCGCCCTGGCCGCCCACGCCGCCGCCGGCGCCTTCGACGGCGAACTCCCCCACTGGACCCGGGCGGCCCGCACCTCGACCGGAGCGACCGGAGCGACCGGAGCGACCGGCGCCCTGGACGTCCCGCTGGACCGCGAGGGGGCCAACCTCGTGGCGTCGGGACGGCGTACGACGGTGTCGCTGGACGAGGAGACCACCCGCGCCCTGCTGCGCGACGTCCCCGGCGTCTACCGTACGGAGGTCAACGAGGTGCTGCTGGCCGCGCTGGCCCGCACCCTGGGCGACTGGACCGGGCGTACGGACCTGCTGCTGGCCACCGAGGGCCACGGCCGGGAGGAGATCTTCCCCGGCACCGACCTGTCCCGCACGATCGGCTGGTTCACCACCTACTTCCCGCTGGCCCTGCGCCTGCCCGACGGCGGCGACGACGGCGGCGGCGGCTGGGGCGAGCTGTTGAAGAGCGTCAAGGAGCAGGTCAGGACCGTCCCCGGCCGCGGCTTCGGGTACGGCGTGCTGCGTCACCTGCGCGGCACCGCGCCCGATTGCCACCCCGGCGTCTGCTTCAACTACCTCGGCCGGTTCGACCCGCCTCTGGGCGACCTCTACCGGGACGTCGCGCCCATCGGCCTGTTCCAGGACCCCGGCGACGTCCGGCCGCATCTCCTGGACGTCGTCGCCGCGGTGCGCGCCGGCCGCCTGGAGGTGACCTGGGAGTACTCGGCCGACCTGCACGACGAGGCGACCGTCGCCCGGCTCGCGGACGGGTTCGCCGCGAACGTGACCCGGCTGGTACGCCACTGCGCCGAGCCGGGCGCGGGCGGGCGTACCCCGTCGGACTACCCGCTGGCGGGGCTGGACCAGGCGAGCCTGGACCGGCTGATCGCCGACGGACGCGACGTGACCGACATCGCCGACGTCTACCCGCTCACCCCCGGCCAGGCCGGCATGCTCTACGAGTGCCTGGCGGCCGGCGACGACCTGTACGTGGCCCAGTTCGGCATGCTGCTCGACGGCGTCACCGACCCCGGGACGCTGGCGCGGGCGTGGCAGTCGGTCGTGGACCGGACGCCCGTGCTGCGCACGTCCCTGGTCTGGGAGGGCCTGGACCATCCCGTGCAGATCGTGCACGGGCGGGCCAGCCTGCCGGTCGTCCGGCACGACTGGCGCCGCCTGCCCGAGGACGAACGGCGGGCCGCGCTGGCCGCCCTCCTCGCCGCGGACCGGGCCGAGGGCCTGGACCTGACGGCCGCGCCGCCGTCCAGGCTGGCGGTCATCCGGCTGGACGACGACACCGTGCGCGTCGTGTGGACCCTGCACCACATCCTGCTGGACGGCTGGAGCGTGCACCGGCTGCTGCGCGACGTGCTGGCCGCGTACGCCCGGCTCTCCGGAGAGGGCGACGGCGGCGCGCCCGAGCCGCGCCGCCCCTTCCGCGACTACGTGGAGTGGCTGGCCGGCCGCGACCTCGCCGCGGACGAGACGTACTGGCGGGAGGCGCTGGCCGGGCTCACCGCCCCGACGCCGCTGCCCTACGACCGGCCGCCCGGCAGGGAACACCGTCCCAAGGCGGCCGGACGGGTCCGCGCCGCCCTGCCGCCCGACCTGACCCGGCGGCTGGCCGACCGGGCCGCGGCGGCCGGCCTGACGCTCAACACGCTGGTCCAGGGCGCGTGGTCGATCCTGCTGTCCCGGCACAGTGGCGAGCCGCGGGTGTGCTTCGGCGCCACGGTGTCGGGCCGCCCCGAGGACCTGGACGGCGCCGAGTCCATGATCGGCATCTTCATCCAGACGCTCCCCGTCCACGTCCACGTGGACGGCTCCCGCCCGCTGCTGCCCTGGTTGCGCGAGCTCCAGGAGTCGCAGGCCGGGGCGCGGGAGCACGAGGCGGCCTCGCTCACCCGGATCCGCGCGTGGAGCGACGTGCCGCCGGGGACGGCGCTGTTCGACAACATCGTGGTCTTCGAGAACTACCCGATCGACTACGCCGCCCCCGGCCCGCGCCTGCGGGACGTGGACGCCGCCGAGGCGAACGGCTACCCGCTCGGCCTCGTCGTCTACCCGGGCGAGGAGCTGTCGTTCGTCCTGCTCCACGACGAGGAGCTGTTCGACGCCGCGACCGTGCGGCGGCTCGGCGAGGGCCTGTCGGCGCTGCTCGGGCAGCTCGCCGCGGACCCCGGCGGGACCGTGGGGTCGCTGAGCGCGGTGAGCGCGCGGGAGCGGCGGCTGACGCTGACGGAGTGGAACGACACCGCGCGCGACTACCCGCGCCGGACGGTCCACGAGCTGTTCGCCGAGCGGGCGCGGGAGATGCCCGGCGCGGTGGCGGTGCGCGGCGGCGGCGCGGAGCTGACGTACGGGGAGCTCGACCGCCGTGCCGGGGAGCTGGCGGGGGTGCTGGCCGGGCTCGGCGTGCGCGCCGAGTCGCGGGTGGCGGTGTTGCAGGGACGCTCGCCGGACGCGCTGGTGTCGATGCTGGCCGTGCTCAGGGCGGGCGGCGCGTACGTGCCGCTGCATCCGGACTTCCCGGCCGAACGCATGCGGTGGATCCTGCGGGACACGGGCGCGGTCGCGGTGCTGACCGACCGGTCGCTGGCCGGGCGCGCCGCGGACCTGGGCCTGCCCGCCGTCGAGGTGGACGGCGACCTGCCCGTGCCTGATCCCGCCGCCCGGCCCTGCTCGTTGCCGGGCTCGCTGGCGTACGTCATGTACACCTCGGGCTCGACCGGGTTGCCCAAGGGCGTCGCGGTCACCCACGAGGACGTGGTGAGCCTGGCCTGGGACCACCGCTGGCGCGGCGGCGGGCACGACCGGGTGTTGTTCCACTCTCCGCACGCCTTCGACGCGGCCACGTACGAGATGTGGGTGCCGCTGCTGGCGGGCGGCGAGGTGGTGGTCGCGCCCGGCGACCTGGACGCGCGGCGGCTGCGGGCGCTGGCGGCCGAGCACGGCGTCACGGGGATGTTCCTCACGGCGGCGCTGTTCAACCTGTTCGCCGAGGAGCTGCCCGAGTGCTTCGCCGGGCTGCGCGAGGTGTGGACGGGCGGCGAGGCGGCCTCGCCGCAGGCGCTCGCGCGGGTGATCGGCCGCTGCCCCGGGACCACGTTCCACAACGGGTACGGACCCACCGAGACCACCACATTCGTCACAACCCGGGAGATGACCCCCGAGATCGTCCGGACCGGACGGGCGCCGATCGGCCGTCCCATGGACAACACCCGCGCCTACGTGCTGGACGCCGCCCTGGCGCCCGTGCCCGTCGGCGCGCCGCGCGAGCTGTACCTGGCGGGCTCCGGCCTGGCCAGGGGCTATCTCGGCAGGCCGGCGCTGACCGCCGAACGCTTCGTGGCCGACCCGTTCGGCGGCGGCGGGCGGCTCTACCGCACCGGGGACCGGGTCCGCTGGACGCCCGAGGGCGATCTGGAGTTCCTCGGCCGGGTGGACGGCCAGGTCAAGATCCGGGGCTTCCGGATCGAGACGGGCGAGGTGGAGGCCGCGCTCCTGGCGCATCCCGGGGTCGCCGAGGCCGTCGCCATGGCCAGGCAGGACACCGCCGGACGCCGGACGCTGGCGGCGTACGTGGTGCCGGCGGCCGGCGGGCCCGCGCCCTCGCACGAGGAGCTGGCCGCGAGCCTGGGCGCGCGGCTGCCCGCGTACATGGTGCCCGCGGCGTTCGTGTCCCTGGACCGGCTGCCGCTGAACGCCAACGGCAAGGTGGACCGCGCCGCCCTGCCGGAGCCCGCCCCGCCACGGGAGAAGGCGGAGTCGTACGTCGCGCCGCGCAACCCGACCGAGGAGGCGCTCGGCCGCATCTGGGAGCAGGTGCTCGGCCTGGACCGGGTGGGCGTGCACGACGACTTCTTCGCGCTGGGCGGCGACTCGATCACCAGCCTGCGGGTGACGTCGCGGGTGGGACCGGCCTTCGGCGTCGAGCTGTCGCCGCGCGACATCTTCCTGACGCCGACCGTCGCCGGGCTGTCGGAGGTGGTGCAGGACAGGATCCTGGACTCCCTGGAAGAGGCGGTCCACCGGTCGTGACGGCGGCTCAGCGCGCGCCCAGCCGCCGGTAGGCGCGCGAGACGAGGCCGAGGAAGGCGGCGTCGCTGCTCAGGTCGACGCCGCCGGGCACGGCCGCCGTCCCGGCGCCGCCGTCGGGCGGCAGGCCGCGGGCGCGGGCGCGGATGGCCGCGTCCACCGCGGCGGCCTCGGCGAACGCCTCCAGCCGCTGCCCGCGCAGGCCGGACCGCGCGCCCTCCCGCCGGGCCGCGTCCGTCACGCGCGCGTCCAGGTACGGCTCCAGAGCGATCCGGCCGTCCCGGATCTCCACGAACCGCCGGTACAACCGCAGGTCCAGGTCGCGGAAGGTGACCAGCTCGGTCAGGAAGGGGGCCGGGGCCAGCAGCGCGATGTCCGGGCTGGCCCGGTAGAGCGCCCGCCACAGCGGACGCAGCCGCAGGTGCAGCCGGAAGTCGCGGAACCAGCGCAGCCGCGCGGGCCACCACGACGGCAGGGCCAGGCCGAGCAGCACCGCGAGCACGCCGAGCGGCACCAGCAGCATGTCCAGGGGCGCCCGCAGCAGGTCGGGGTAGTCGGCGCCGACCCGCCGGCAGGCGAAGTAGGCCGCCTTGTGCAGGTGGTAGAGCACGGTCAGGGACGCGCCCACGGCGATCAGCCGCAGTCCCGCGCCCACCGCCCGGTTCTCCGTCTGGCGGGCCTCACGCAGGGCGAACCAGGTGGCGTGGCACAACACCGGCACGAGGTAGCACAGGAAGACGAGCCAGTATTCGAGCACGCCCGGCGTGTCCCCGTACCGGACGGCGAAGCGCGGGCTGTTGACCGGCGTACGGGCCAGGGCGAAGGTCAGGCACATGCCGAGCAGCACGAGCGCCGGCCAGGCGGCCTCCCCCCACGTACGGCGGCGCGGCCCCTCCGGCGGCTGGCCGACCTGCCGTACGAACGTCCCGACCGACCAGGCCACGGCCAGCATGAACGCGTGGGACACCAGCCTGGCCAGGTTCGGCACGCCGGTCAGCCGCCAGACGGCGTCGTAGGCCCAGGGCGTGTTGACCGTCGTCGAGGCGGCGATCGCAGCCAGGATGACGAACACCGCCCGCCCGGCCGGGTCGCGCGCCCAGGAGCGCACGGCGGCCAGCCGGTACGCGGTCAGCGCGCAGGCCAGCACCGCGGGGCCGTTGAGCCGCAGCCACTCACCCACGGGCGAGGCCGGACACCCCGCCGTGGAGCGCGTCCACGGTCCCGGTGAGCGCGGCGTCCACACGCCGGACGTCCGACGCCCGCGGGCGCGACTCGCGGCAGGCCCGCTGCCAGATGAGCGAGGCGAGCAGCTCGGCCTCCTGCTCCTCCTCCGACCCGTAGATCGAACGCCTGAGCACGCGGCGGACGAGGGCGGGGTTGAGGCTGGGGAACAACACGTGCCGCTGTGCCTTCGGGTCGGCCTCGGGGTAGTGGCCGCAGATCACGTGGCTCAGCTCGTGCAGGATGATGTGGTCCTGGTGCGGCGGCGTCGTGTCGGGCTTGTAGAAGATCAGGTCGGTCGCCTCGGTGGCCAGCCAGGCGCCCAGCATCTCGTCGTCGCCGGGCAGCTCCAGGAGCCGGATGGGACGCCCCCGCTCGGCGGCGACCAGGTCGCAGAGCGTTCTGACGCGATAGGGCCGCGGCATCGGTAATCGGCGGGCGATCTCCGCGCAGCGACGCCGCATGAGCCTGAACTTCTTGCCGGCGGGAGTCATACCTCTCCAGGGCTAACAATTCAGCATCGACATCCGATCACGATCGTGTCGCATCCGCTTCGACCGTGACAACGTCGTGCTTGCTCTGCCCCTTGGGCCGCCGGCCTAACCAACTCCGCACCCGCTGCCCGTACCGGCCTCTGAGCTGGTTCTTTAGCCGTCGGTTCAATGCTCTGGAGCGGCCGGGCGGCCGTTGACAACATCAAGAGGAGGCGGCGGGCGGCCTCGGACGACGCCCGCGAGGGCCGGGCCGCGCGCTTACCGCAGTTCATCGAAACGTTATCCAGGCGCGGGCGGCCGACCGTCAACCGGAGGGCTTGGAGACACCCCGATGCATATCTCTTCCCAGCGGGACGAGCGGATCGCGGCACTGCCGGAACACCTCCGTGACCAGATGCTGCGGAGACTGTCCGGCCGGTCGGCCGCCGACCCGATCCCGCGTACGGACACCACCGGCCCGGTCCCGCTCTCCCCCGCCCAGGAGCGGCTCTGGTTCATGTACGAGCTGGACCCGGACGCCGTGGACTACCTGGTGCCGCTGGCCGTACGGCTGAGGGGCGACCTGGACGTGCCCGCGCTGCGGACCGCGCTCACCCGGGTGGTGGCCCGGCACGAGACCCTGCGCACGACGTTCGGGTCCCTGGACGGGCGCGGCACGCAGCGGATCATGCCGGCCGCCGAGATGCCGCTGCCGCTGACGGACCTGTCGGAGCGTCCCGGCGAACTGGACCGCCTGCTGGAGGAGGAGGCCCGCCGGCCCGTGGACCTGCGCGTGGGGCCGGTGTTCCGGGCCCGGCTGATCCGGCTCGGCCCGCGCGAGCACGTGCTGACCGCCCACGCCCACCACATCGTCACCGACGGCTGGTCCTCGCGGGTGCTGCTCGACGATCTGGCCGCCCTGTACGCCGCCGCCGCCGGCGGCCCGCCCGCCGGCCTGCCGCCGCTGCCGGTGAGCTACGCCGACGTCAGCGCCTGGCAGCGGGAGCGGGCCTCGGGGCCGCAGGCCGAGGAGCAGCTCGCGTACTGGCGGCGCAGGCTGGACCGGCTGGCCCCCATGGACCTGCCGACGGACCGGCCGCGCCCGCCGGTCAGGAGCTCCGCCGGAGCGGCGTGCGCGTTCGAGGTGCCGGCGGACGTCGCCGGGCGGCTGCGGGAGATCGGCGAGCGGGCCGGCGCCACGCTCTTCATGACGCTGGTCGCTGCGGTGCACACGCTGCTGGCCCGCTACACCGGCCGTCCGGACGTGGCCGTGGCCACCGTCGTCTCCGGCCGGGACCGGGTCGAGACGGAGAACCTGGTCGGCTTCTTCGTCAACACGCTGGTGCTGCGCGGCGAGGTGGACGAGTCGCACCCGTTCGAGGAGCTGCTGGGCCGTACGCGCACGACGGTGCTGGACGCGTTCGCCCACGACCGGGTGCCGTTCCAGCGGCTGGTGGAGGCGCTGCGCCCGGAACGCGACCCGAGCCGCCCGCCGCTGACGGAGGTGGCGGTCAACCTGCGCAACCTGCCGCCCGGCACGGCCGCCTTCCCCGGCCTGCGGGTCACCGAGCTGCCGCCGCCCGTACTGGCCGCGAGCATGGACCTGTCGTTCGACTTCACCGAACGGGACGGCGCCCTGGCCGGAAGCCTGGCCTACAACACGAGCCTGTACGGCCCGGACACCGCCGAGCGGATGACCGCCCACCTGGTGCGCCTGCTCGCCGGGATCGCGGCGGCGCCCGCCCGGCCGCTGGCCGGGATCCCGCTGCTCGGCCGGACCGAGCACCGGCTGCTGACCTCGTTGTGGCCCGGGACCGGCGCCGGGCCGGAGACGCTGACGGTGACGCGGCTGTTCGCCGAGCAGGTGGCGGCCCGGCCGCGGGCCCAAGCCGTGGTGTGCGGCGGCCGTTCGCTCACCTACGGCGAGCTGGACGAGCGCGCCGACCGGCTGGCCCGGCTGCTGACCGCCAGGGGCGCGGGGCCGGAGCGGTACGTCGCGGTGGCGCTGCCCCGGTCGATCGACATGGTCGTGGCGGTGCTGGCGGTGCTCAAGTCCGGGGCCGCGTACCTGCCGGTGGACGTGGGGCAGCCGGCCGGCCGGATCGCGGCCATGGTCGGCGACACCCGTCCGGTGCTGGCGGTGGCCACCCGGGAGAGCGCGTCCGCGCTGCCCGCCGGCCTGCCGTTCGTCGAGCCGGACGCCCCGGCGCCCGCCGGACCGTCCGGTGGCGCCCCGGCCGCGCGGCCGGACAATCCCGCCTACGTGATCTACACCTCCGGCTCGACCGGCCGGCCCAAGGCCGTGGTGGTCACGCACGAGGGCGTGCACGACATGGTGCGCGTCCAGCGCGAGCGCATGGACGCCGGGCCGGGCGCGCGGGTGCTCCAGTTCGCCTCGCTCTCCTTCGACGGCGCGTTCTGGGAGCTGGTGCTCGCCCTGCTGTCCGGGGGCACGCTCGTGGTCGCCGCCGACGACGAACGCCCGCCGGGCGCGCCGCTGGCCGGGCTGATCGCCCGCGAGCGGGTCACCCACGTCACGCTGCCGCCCACCGCGCTCGCGACGCTGCCCGAGGACGGCGTCCCGCGCGGCGCGGTCGTCGTGGTGGCGGGCGAGACGTGCCCGCCGGAGCTGGTGCGCGCCTGGTCGCCGGGGCGGCGGGTGTTCAACGGCTACGGGCCCACGGAGACCATGGTCGGCGCCACGCTGAGCGAGCCGCTGGCCCCGGCGGACGCCGACCCGGGGCCGGTCCCCATCGGGCGGCCGTTCCCGAGCATCCGGGCGTACGTGCTGGACGAGCGGCTCAGGCCCGCGCCCATCGGCGTGCCGGGCGAGCTGTACCTCGGCGGTACGCGCCTGGCCAGGGGGTATCTGAACCGGCCCGGCCTGACCGGCGAGCGGTTCGTGGCCGACCCGTACGGGCCGCCGGGCACGCGCATGTACCGCACCGGCGACCGGGCCCGCTGGCTGGCGAACGGGCGGCTGGAGCACGCGGGCCGCACCGACGACCAGGTCAAGCTGCGCGGGTTCCGGATCGAGCCGGGCGAGGTCGAGGCCGCGCTGTCGGAGCAGCCCTGCGTGGTCGCCGCCGCCGCCGCGGTCAAGGAGGACGCGAACGGGACCAGGCGGCTGGTGGGGTACGTCGTACCGGCCGAGGGCGGCGCGGACCCCGCGGAGCTGCGCGAGGCCCTGCGGCGGCGGCTGCCCGAGCACATGGTGCCGACGGCGTTCGTGATCCTGGCCGCCCTGCCGCTCACGCACAGCGGCAAGGTGGACCGGCGGGCCCTGCCCGCGCCGACCGGCGCCCGCCACAGCGGCGAGGAGTACGCCGAGCCGCGCACACCGGCCGAACGCGCGCTCGCCGAGGTGTGGGCGCGGGTGCTGGGCGTCGAGCGGGTGGGCGTGCACGACAACTTCTTCGACCTGGGCGGCGACTCCATCCTCGGGCTCCAGGTCGTCGCGGGGGCGCAGGCGGCGGGGCTGGCGCTGACCCCGCGCCTGATGTTCCTCCGCCAGACCGTCGCCGACCTGGCCGCCGAGCTGCCCGCCGACCTGCCCGACGAGCCGCCGGGCGCGCGGGAGGCCGAGGACGGCCCGGTGAGCGGCGACGTGCCGCTCACGCCGATCCAGCACTGGTTCCTGGAGAACCTGGCCGGCAGCCTGCCCCGGTTCAACCAGGCGATAGCGCTGGAACCGCCCGCAGAAGCCGGCGACGACGCCGTCGAGGCGGCGCTGACGGCCCTGGTCGAGCGGCACGACGCGCTACGCCTGCGGCTGGAGCGGGACGGCGCCGGGTGGCGGCAGCACAACGCCGCCGCCGAGCACGGCCGGGTGCTGCGCCGCGTCGACCTGTCCGGCGTGCCCGAGGACGAGCGCGCCGGGTACGCCCACCGCGCGGCCGTGGAGGCGCAGACCTCGTTCGCGCTCGACCGCGGGCCGCTGATCAAGGCCCTGCTGTTCACCGGCGACGGCCCCCGGCGGTTGTTCCTGGCCGCCCACCACCTGGTCGTGGACGGCGTGTCGTGGCGGGTGCTGCTGTCGGACCTGGAGATCGCCTGCCGCCAGGCCGCGGCCGGGGAGCCGATCCGGCTGGGCCCGCGTTCCACGTCGTTCCGCGAGTGGGCGCTGCGGCTGGGCGACCACGCGGCGTCCGGCGGCTTCGACCACGAGCTGCCCCACTGGCGGCGGGTACGTGAGCTGGCCTCCGGGGTCCCCCCGCTGCCCGTGGACGACGACGGGGGCGCGAACGTCGCCGGCGACCTGCGTACGGTGACGGCCACGCTGGACGCCGGGCTCACCCGCCGGCTGCTGCGCGAGGTGCCGGAGGTCTACCGGACGCGCATCGACGAGGTGTTGCTCGGCGCGCTCGGCCGGGTGCTGGCCGGCTGGGCGGGCGGCGCCCGCGTCCTGGTCGAGCTGGAGGGGCACGGCCGCGAGGAGCTGTTCCCCGAGGTGGACCTGTCACGTACGGTCGGCTGGTTCACCACCGTCTCCCCCCTGGTGCTGGAGCTCCCGGACGGCGGCTGGGGCGACCTGCTCCGATCCGTCAAGGAGCAGGTCAGGGCGGTCCCGCTGCGCGGACTCGGGTACGGCGCGCTGCGCCACCTGTCCCCGGCGGGCGCCGAGCTGCGCGACGACCGGCAGCCCGAGGTCGCCTTCAACTACCTGGGCCGGATGGAGTCGCGCGGCATGCTGCCGACTCCCGAGGGCGCCGAGCGCGACCCGCGGCAGGAGCGCGTCCACCTGCTGGAGGTCAACGCGGTGGTGCGCGGTGACCGGCTGGAGATGCGCTGGTCGTACTCGGGCCGGCGGCATCGGGAGGCGACCGTGGCGGCCCTGGCCGAACGGATGACGGCGGCGCTGGCGGAGATCGTCGAGCACTGCGCGGAGCCCGGCGCGGGCGGTTGCACCCCGTCCGACTTCCCGCTGGCCCGGCTCGACCAGGCCGCCGTGGACCGCGTCGCGGGTGACGGCCGCTCGGTCGAGGACGTCTACCCGCTCACGCCGTTGCAGGGCGGCCTGCTGTTCCACTCGCTGGCCGACCCCGCCGCCGACACCTACGCCTCGCACTTCAGCCTCCTGCTCGACGGCGTGGACGACCCGGAACGCCTGGTGCGGGCCTGGCAGGAGGTCACCGACGAGATCCCGGCGCTGCGCACGGCGATCGTCTGGCAGGACGTGCCCGAGCCCGTACAGGTCGTGCGGCGCGGCGTGCGCCTCCCGGTCGAGCGGCACGACTGGCGCGGGCTGCCGGAGGCCGGGCGGCGGGCCGAGACCGAACGGCTGTGGGCGCGCCGCGCCGAACGGCGCCTCGACCTGGCCACCGCGCCGCTGGCCCGGCTGGTCGTCGCCCGCCTGACCGACACCCGGGTACGGGTCTTCTGGACCGCGCACCACGTCCTGGTGGACGGCTGGAGCGCGGCGCAGGTGCTGACCCAGGTGTTCGAGCGGTACGCGGGCCGTCCGGCCCCGGTGCGCAGGCCGTACCGGGACTATCTGGAATGGCTCGGGCTGCAGGATGTGGCGGCGGCCGAGGAGCACTGGCGGCGGGAGCTGGCCGGGTTCGCCGCGCCGACGCCGATCCCGTACGACCGGCCTCCGGCGCGGGCGCACCGGTCGCGTTCCACCGCGGCCGTACGGGTGAGCCTGCCCACCGACCGTTCCGCCCGCCTGTACGAGCGGGCCAGGAACGCGCGGCTGACGGTGAACACGCTGCTCCAGGGCGCGTGGGCGATCCTGCTGTCGCGCTACGCCGGAGAGCGCGAGGTGTGCTTCGGCGCCACCGTCTCCGGCCGCCCCGCCGGTCTGCGGGACGCCGGGTCGATCGTGGGGCTGTTCATCAACATGCTGCCCGTCCGGGTCGAGGTGGACGGCGAGGCCGAGGTGTTCGGCTGGCTGCGCCGGCTCCAGGACCACCAGGCCGAGTGCCGCCAGTACGACTACCTGTCCCCCGCCCAGGTCCACCGGTGCGGCGAGCTGCCGGGCGGCGTGCCTCTGTTCGACAGCGTGCTGGTGTTCGAGAACTACCCGGAGGGCCGTCGCGACGGGCACGGCGTACGGGTGCTGGAACACCTCGGCGACGAGCGCAGCAACTACCCGCTCATGATCACCGTGCACGCGGGCGACGAGCTGACCATCGCCGCCGACTACGACCCGGCGCTGCTCGACGAGGCCACCGCGGCCCGGTTGCTGGGCCACCTGGAGACCCTGCTCGACGCCCTCGCCGACGGCACCGCCCGGCGGACGGCGGACCTGCCGGTGCTCACCGCCGCCGAACGCGGGCAGCTCGCCGCCTGGAACGACACCGCGGCGCGTTTCCCCGCCGCCCGCCCGGTGCACGAGCTGTTCGCCGAGCAGGCCGCGCGCACCCCCGGCGACACCGCCGTGAGCTGCGGCACCGACAGCCTGACGTTCGCCGAGCTGGACGGGCGGGCCGACCGGCTGGCGCACCTGCTGATCGAGCGCGGCGCGCGGCCGGGCACGCTGGTCGGCGTCTGCGTCGAACGCGGTGTGGACGCCGTGGCCGCGCTGCTCGGCGTGCTCAAGTCGGGGGCGGCGTTCGTGCCGCTCGACCCGGACTACCCGCCTGCCCTGCTGGAATCCATGCTGGCCGACTGCGCCGCCCCGCTCGTCGTCACCCGTACGGCGCTGCTCGACCGGCTGGGCGGGACGCGGGCCGTCCTGCTGGACGATCCCGCCCTCGCCGCCGCCCCCGCCCGGCCGCCGCACGTGGACGTCGGGCCGGACGACCTGGCGTACGTGATCTTCACCTCGGGCTCGACGGGACGGCCGAAGGGCGTGATGGTCGAGCACCGCAACGTCCACCACATGACCCACGCCTGGGACGCCCGCTACGGCCTGGCCGGGACCCGGCCGCGCTGCCTGGCGGTCTCCAGCCAGTCGGTCGACCTGTTCTTCGGCGACTTCCTGCTGTCGGCGATGTTCGGCGGCGAGATGGTGATCTGCCCGGCCGACCGCGTCGGCGACCCCCGTGCCATGGCCGAGCTGCTGGTGAGCAGCGGCGCGCACCTCATGGTGACCGTGCCGTCGCTGGCGGCGGCGGTGACCGAGGAACTGGAGCGCGCGGGCCTTCGGCCGGAGGCGCTGCGGGTGCTGATGGTCGGCTCGGAGGGCTGGCCGGTGGCCGAGGCCGGACGGGTGCTCGCCCGCCTCGGGCCCGGGACGATCGCAGTCAACGCCTACGGCGCGACGGAGACCACCGTGGACTCGACCGTGTTCCAGCTCGGCGCGGCGCCCATGGGGCAGGGGGCGTACGCGCCGATCGGGCGGCCGTTCGCCAACACCCGCGTGCACGTGCTCGACGCCGGGCTGCGTCCGGTGCCCGTGGGCGTGACCGGCGAGATCTGCGTCGCGGGCGACGGGGTCGCGCGCGGTTACTGGGGGCGTCCCGAGCTGACCGCGAGCCGGTTCGTGCGCGACGCCTCCGGGGAGCGTGTGTACCGTACCGGCGACCTGGGCCGCCGCCGGGCGGACGGCGAGCTGGAGATCGTCGGGCGGGCCGACGACCAGATCAAGGTCCGCGGGTTCCGCGTGGAGCTGGGCGAGGTGGAGGCCGCGCTGGCCCGCCATCCCGGGGTGGCCGCCGCCGCTGCGGCCGGGCACCGGGACGAGGCCGGGCGCACGCGGCTGGTCGGCTACGTCGTGCCGGCCGGCGAGGACGTCCCAGGTCCGGCCGAGCTGCGCGCGTTCATGGCCGCGCACGTGCCCGCGCAGGCGGTGCCGTCGGCGTTCGCCATGCTGGACGCCCTGCCGCTGACCGCGGGCGGCACCCTCGACCGGCGGGCGCTGCCCGTGCCCGACGGGCCGCTCGACGCGGCCGTGCCCCGGGTCGCCCCGCGCGACGACACCGAGTCGCTGCTGGCCGGGATCTGGGCCGAGGTGCTGGGCCTGGACGTGGCGGACGTGGGCGTCGAGGACGACTTCTTCGACCTCGGCGGCGACTCCGTCCTCAGCATCCGGGTGATCTCGCGGGTGCGCGCGGCGCTCGGCGCGGCGCCCTCGCCGCGCCAGCTCTTCGACACCCCGACCATCGCCGCCTTCGCGGGCACGCTCACCGCCGCGCCCGTGCCCGACGCCGTCGAACGGGTCGCGGGCGAGGAGGGCCTGCCGCTGTCCTTCGCCCAGCAGCGGTTGTGGTTCCTCAGCGAGTTCGAGCCCGGCGGCTCGGAGTACAACACCGTGTACGGGCTGCGCCTGTCCGGCGAGCTGGACGTGGCGGCGCTGCGTACCGCGCTCGACCGGCTGGTGGAGCGGCACGAGGCGCTGCGCACGGTCTACGGCGACGTGGACGGCCGCGGCACGCAGACCATCCTGCCTCCCGGGCCGGTGCCCCTGCCGGTGACCGACGTGTCCGGCGACGGCGATCCCGAACGGGCGATGCGGGAGACCGTGGAGCGGGCCGCGTCCCGGCCGTTCGACCTGCGGCGCGGGCCCGTGCTGCGGGCCACGCTGGTACGGCTGGACGCCGGCGAGCACGCGCTCGCGCTGGTCATGCACCACATCGCGACCGACGGCTGGTCGATGGGCGTGCTCGGCGCCGAGCTGGGCGCCTGCTACGCCGCCGCGCTGCGGGGCGAGCGGGCCGAGCTGCCGCCGCTCCCGCTGCGGTACGCCGACTTCGCCTCCTGGCAGCGCCGGCACCCGTCCGACCCCGCCTACTGGGAACGCCGGCTGGCCGGCCTCACGCCGCTCGCGCTGCCGGTCGACCGGCCCCGCCCGCCGGTACGGGTGGCCGACGGCGCGATGCGGCTGCTCGACGTCGCGCCGGGGACGCTGGACCGGCTCAAGGCGCTGGCCCGCGGGCACGACGCCACGCTGTTCATGGTCCTGACCGCCGTGACGCAGCTCCTGCTGTCCCGGATCTGCGGACAGCGGGACGTCGCCGTCGGCACGGCGACCTCCGGACGCGGCCGGGCAGAGCTGGAGGGGCTGGTCGGGTTCTTCGTCAACACCGTCGTGCTCAGGTCCACGGTCGACGGCTCGTCGTCGTTCGCCGCGTTCCTGGCCGAGGTGCGTTCGACCGTGCTGGAGGCGTTCGAGCACGAGGACGTGCCGTTCGAGCGGCTGGTCGAGCTGCTCCGGCCGGAGCGGGACCCGAGCAGGAACCCGCTGGTGGACGTCATGGTGGTGCTGGACAACACGCCGTCGGCCGACCCGGACCTGCCGGGCCTGCGCGCCGCGCCGCTGGCGGCCGTCTCCGACCAGGTCAGCCACGACCTGACGTTCGACTTCCACGAGCACGGCGGCCGGCTGACGGCGGCCATCGGCTACAGCACCGCGCTGTTCGACCATTCCACCGCCGAACGGCTGGCCGGCCACCTGACGACCTTGCTCGACGCCGTCGCGGCCGACCCCGGCGCCCTCCTGGCCGACCTGCCGATCATGACGGACGCCGAACGGGAGCAGGTCCTGACCGGCTGGAACGCCACGCGCGCCCCGGCGTCGTCCGCGCTGTTCGCCGACCTGTTCGCCGAACGGGCCCGCGCCGACGCCGCCCTGCCCGCGCTGTCCTTCCGCGACCGTACGCTCACCTTCGCCGAGCTGGACGCCCGCGCCGACCGCCTGGCGCGGCTGCTCCGGGCGCGCGGGGCCCGTCCCGAGACGCTGGTGGGGCTGGCCTGCTCGCGCGGCGACCGGACCGTCGTGGCCCTGCTGGCGGTGCTCAAGGCCGGGGCCGCCTTCCTGCCGCTGGATCCCGACCTGCCGGACGAACGGTTGTCGTTCATGCTGGACGACGCCGCGCCGGTGATCGTCCTGACCGACCGGGAGGCGGCGTTCGGCCCGCCCGTGCCCGGTGAGCTGATCATGCTGGACGATCCCGCGCTGCTCGACGGGCAGCCCGACGGCCCGCCGGACTGGCCCGCGCCGCTCCCCGGGCACCCGGCGTACGTGATCTACACCTCCGGCTCGACCGGCCGGCCCAAGGGCGTGGTGCTCGAACACCGCGGGCTGGCCAACCTGTTCCTCGACCACCGGGCCGGTCTCATCCGTCCCGAGGCGGGCGGCGGGCGGCTCAGGGCGGGGCTCACCGCGGCGTTCAGCTTCGACACCTCGCTGGAGGGCGTGTTGTGGCTGGCCGACGGCCACGAGCTGCACGTGATCGACGACCTCACGCGGCGCGACCCGGAGGCGCTGCTGTCCTACATCGACCGGCACCGGATCGACGTGCTGGACCTGACGCCGTCCTACGCCGAGCAGCTCGTGCCGCTCGGCCTGCTCACCGGGGAACGGCACCGGCCGGCGGTGGTCATGCTGGGCGGCGAGGCGGTGGGCGAGGCGCTCTGGCGCGACCTGCGTACGGCCCCGGACACCGCCGGTTACAACTACTACGGGCCGACCGAGTGCACCGTGGACACCCTGTACTGCCGCCTGTCCGACAGCGAACGGCCCATCGTGGGCAGGCCGATGCGCAACACCCGGGCGTACGTGCTGGACGGGGGGCTGCGGCCGGTCCCCGTGGGCGTGGCCGGGGAGCTGTACCTCGCCGGTGACCAGCTCGGCCGCGGTTACCTCGGCCGGCCCGCGCTCACCGCCGAACGGTTCGTCGCCGGGCCGTTCGAGGAGGCGGGCGGGCGCATGTACCGCACCGGGGACCTGGCCCGGTGGCGTCCCGACGGGATGCTTGAGTACCTCGGCAGGACCGACGACCAGGTGAAGGTGCGCGGGTTCCGGATCGAGCCCGGCGAGATCGAGGCGGTGCTCGGCGAACACCCGGAGGTGGCGCGGGCGACCGTCGTGGTGCTCGGGGACGGGCAGGGCGTGCCGCGGATCGCCGCGTACGTCGTGCCGGTGGCCGGGGCCGCGCCGGAGACCGCCGCGCTGCGCGAGTTCGCCCGCGGCCGCCTTCCCGGCTACATGGTGCCGCACTTCTTCGTGACGCTGGACGAGCTGCCGCTGACCAGCAGCGGCAAGGTGGATCGGCGGGCCCTGCCGCAGCCGTCCGCCACCGCCGTGGACGCGGGCGCGGGCGGGCGGCTCGCGCCGCGCGACGGCGTGGAGTCGGCGCTGGTGGAGGTGTGGGCGGAGGTCCTGGGCGTCGAGCCGGGGGCGTTCGGGGTCGAGGACAACTTCTTCGACCTGGGCGGCGACTCCATCCTCAGCATGCAGATGGTCGCGAGGGCCAGGCGCGCCGGGATCGGCGTCACCACCAAGGACCTCTTCTTGAACCAGACGATCGCCGAGCTGGCCCCGGTGGCCAGGGCCGCCCCCGCCTCCACGGGCGCCGGGGCCGCCGGGGCCGTTCTCGGGGCCGGTGGGGACGCCGGTGGGCCGGTGCCGTTGACGCCGGTGCAGCGGGCGTTCCTGGCCGGTCACCGGGTCGCCCCGCACCACTACAACCAGTCCATGCTGGCCGAGCTGACCGGCCCGGTGGACGAGGAGGCCCTGCGGGCCGCACTCGCCGCGCTGGCGCGGCGCCACGACGCGCTGCGGTCCCGCTTCGAACGGGACAGCGGCGAATGGCGGCAGCACATCGCCCCCGCCGACGCCGCGCGGGTGCCGCTGACCCGGCACGACCTGACGCACCTGGACGCGGACGCCGACCTGCGGGCGGCCATGGACGAACGGGCCGCCGCCGCGGACGCCGGGTTCGACCTCGCCCACGGCCCCCTGTGCCGGGCCCTGCTGTTCGACACCGGCCCCGGCCGCCGGCCGTGGTTGTACCTCACCGCCCACCACCTGGTCGTGGACGCCGTCTCCTGGCGGGTCCTGACCGAGGACCTGGAGATCGCGTACCGGCAGGCGGCCGGCGGCGAGCCGATCGACCTCGGCCCCGCCTCCTCGCCGTTCGGCACGTGGGCGACCAGGCTGGCCGGGTACGCCGCGGGCGACGGGCCGGGCCGGGAGGCCGCGTACTGGACCGGGCTGCCGGAGCCGCCGCCGCTGCCGGTGGACCGCGACGGCGACAACCTGGTCGGCTCGGTCGCCGTCGTGCCCGGCGCGCTGTCGGAGGAGGAGACCCGCGCGCTGGTCCGCGCCGCCCCCGCCGCCTTCCGCGTACGGCTCCACGAGCTGCTGGTCACGGCCCTGGCCTGGACCCTCAGCCGGTGGAGCGGCGACGAGCGGGTGATGATCGACATGGAGGGCCACGGTCGCGAGCACCTGTTCGACGACCTCGACCTGAGCAGGACCGTCGGCTGGTTCACCACGGAGTACCCGGCGGCCCTCACGCTGCCCGGCGGCGACGACTGGGTGAAGATCGTCCGGTCGGTACGCGAGCAGCTTCGCGCGATCCCCGGCAACGGGCTCGGCTACGGCCTGCTGCGCCATCTCGGCCCGCCGGGATCCGCGGGGGCGGAGTTGTCGTCGCGGGCCGTCCCGCAGGTGGCCTTCAACTACCACGGGCAGGCGGACACGGCCGGCGGCCCCGGCGGCCCTGGTGGCCCTGGTGGCGGCCTCCTGCACGCCTTCCACGACCCGATCGGCCGCGAGCAGAGCCCGCTGGAGCGGGCCGACCACCTGCTGGAGGTCGTGGGCGCGATCCGGGACGGCCGGTTGTCGTTCGACTGGTACCACTCGCGGAACGTGCACGACCGGGCCACGGTGGACCGGCTCATGGCGGACTTCCTGACCTGCCTGCGCTCGCTGGCCCGCCACCCGGGCCCCCGCCACGCCACCGGCCCCGGCTCCGGCTTCGACCCCAACCCCGGCCCCGGCTCCGGCTCCGGCTCCGGCGGGGAGGGCTGACATGGACCGCCTCGACCTGCCGGGCCTGCTGGCCGAGTTGTCGCGCGGGCACCGCGTCCCCGGCGCCCAGCTCGCCGTCCATCGCGACGGCCGGACGACGACCGCCGAGTACGGCGTCCAGACCCCCGGCGGCCCGCCGGTGACGGCCGGCACCGCGTTCCCGCTCGGGTCGCTGACGAAGCCGTTCACCGCGACGCTGGCCGCCATGCTGGCCGACGACGGTGACGTGGGCTTCGGCACGCCGCTCGCAGGATCGCTGCCCGAGCTGGGCCCGTACGCCGCGGACCTCACCCTGGGCCGGCTGCTCAGCCACACCGCCGGCCTGGCCGCCAACGCCGAGGACGCCGACCGCGCGCCCAGCAGGCGGGCGTGGGCCGAGGGGCACTGCGGGCCCGCCTGGCCCGGCATCGTCCCCGCGTTCTCCTACTCCAACGCCGGGTACGTCCTGGCCGGTCACCTGATCGAGTCCGTCACCGGGATGACCTGGTGGGAGGCGGTCGAGGACCTGCTGCTGGCCCCGCTGGAGATCACGCCCGCGTACGTGGCGGGCCCGCCGACGGCCCGGCGGGCGGTGACCGGCCACAGCGTGCACCCGTCCCGGGACGTGGTGGTGGCGGTGGCCGAGGAGGAGTCGCCCGTCGAGGCGCCGGACGGCGCGCTGGCGCTCAGCGCCGCCGACCTGGTCACCTTCGCCCGCCTGCACCTGGGCGACCCGTCCCTGCCCGCCCTGCTCGGCGCGGACACGCTGCTGCGGATGCGCGTGGACCGGCTGGCCGGCGCCGCGATCGGCCCGTACGGCATGGCGGACGGGTGGGGACTCGGCTGGGCGATCCACCGCCGCGACGGCGTGGAGTGGTTCGGCCATGACGGCACGGGTGAGGGCACCTCGTGCCACCTGCGTGCCGATCCCGTCAGCGGCACGGTCGTCGCCCTGACCACGAACGCGAACACCGGCCTGGCCGTGTGGCGCGACCTGGTGGACCGGCTGGCGGCGGCGGGCGCCGGGGTGGGCGTCGAGGTGGGCGACCACCGCCCGCTGGCCGCCCTCGGTCCGCCCGTGCCGGGTCCGCCGGGCTGCGCGGGGACGTACGCGAACGGCGCGGCCAGGTTCGAGGTGGCCGAGGACGGCGCGGGACGCCTGAGCCTGCGGTCCACGGGCGCGATCACGTGTTTCCCCGGCCTGGTGTTCGCCGTCGGCGAGCCGCCGCCCCACGGCCGCACCGCGCACGCCGGCCGGTTCATCGCCGACGCCCCCGGCGGCAACGGCTTCAACCTCGGCGGCTTCGGCGGCGGCTTCGGCGGCGGCTTCGGCGGCGGCTTCGGCGGCGGCTTCGGCGGCGGCGGCCGGATCGGCCTGATCCAAGTGACCGGACGGCTGGCCCGCCGCCTGCCGCCGGAGTCCTGAACGGGAGGAACACGTCGACCATGAAGGATTCCGCCGTCGAGCCCGAGCCGGCCCCGCTGTCGCGCAACAGGAGCTACGCCACGCTGTGGAGCGGGCAGTTCCTCTCCGAGCTGGGCAACGAGATCAACTTCATCGCGATCCCCCTGCTGATCCTGGCCATGTCCGGCTCCGCACTGGAGGCAGGGCTGGCCTCGTCGGTGGTGGCGGCCGGTCACATGATCGCCAACCTTCCGGCCGGGGTGATCGCCGACCGCTGGGACCGCAGGCGCACCCTGCTGATCTGCCAGACCGGGCGGGCGCTGGCCATGGCCTCCGTCGCCGCCGCCGTGTGGCTGGACGCCTACTCCTTCCCGCACATCCTGCTGGTGGCGCTGCTCGACGGCCTGCTCGGGGCCGCGTTCGAGCCGGCCGAGCAGGCCGCGCTGCCGCAGGTGGTGCCCGCCTCGCAGCTGTCGCGGGCGGTGGCGGCCAACACCGCGCGGCCGTTCATCGCGACCCTCGTGGGGCCGGCGCTGGCCGGTTTCCTGTTCGCCGTTCAGCGGGCGATCCCGTTCGTGGTGGACGCCGTCATGCTCGCGTTCTCCTCCGTCGCGCTGCTCTTCCTGCGGCTGCCCGCGCGTCCGGAACCGGCGGCCGGGGAGGAGGCCCGGGGGCCGGGCGGTGACCTGGTGGCCGGGCTCCGGTGGGTGCTGGGGCGGCGGGTCATCAGGACGACGCTGCTGTGGATGTTGCTGTCCAACCTGGTCTTCACCGCCCTGATCATCATCGTGCTGGCGACGTCCCACGAGGACCAGGTGGGCGCCGGGGTGATCGGGCTGAGCATGGCCTGCATGGGGGCGGGCGGGCTGCACGGCGACGCGCTGGCCGACCGGCTGCACGCCGCGCTGCCCGCGCCGGTCGTGATCGTGGGCTTCTCGTGGGTCACCGCCGCGCTGACGGCGCTGATGGCGGTCGTGCCGAGCGGGCTGCCGCTCGGGTTGCTGCTCGGCTGCGCCGCCTTCTTCGTCCCCGTGGCCAACACCACGATCCTGACGTACCAGATCACCGTCACCCCGGACGCGCTGCGCGGCCGGCTGACGGGCATCACCGGGTTGTGCGGCGGCGGGGCGGCGGCGCTCGGGCCGCTGCTCGGCGGGGCGCTGGTCACGGTGGGGACCGGCGGCATCCTGGCCTGCGCCGCCGCGCTCGCCCTCGTGGCGACCGCGACCACGCTCAGCCCGACTCTCCGCCGATTCCCCACCGCCCGCGCCTGACCCCCAGGTCAGGCGGCCGGGGCTACCAGCCGAGGGCGCCCTCGGCGTCGAAGTAGCCGCCGGTGGGACCGTCGGGGCCGGTCAGCGCCATGCGGACGATGATCTCGGCGCCCTGCCCGACGGTCTGGTGGCCGCTGTTGCCGTTCAAATCGGTACGGGTGAAGCCGGGTTCCACCGCGTTGATCCGCATCCGGGGGAACGCCTTCGCGTACTGGACGGTGACCATGTTGACGGCCGCCTTCGACGCCGGGTACGCGACGCCCGGGTAGGCGTACCCGGTGGCGGCGGGGTCGGTCATGCGGCTGAGCGAGGCCAGGCCGCTGCTGACGTTGACGACGACCGGCGCGCCGGACCGCCGCAGCAGCGGCAGGAACGCGTGCAGCACGCGCACCATGCCGAAGACGTTCGTCTCGAACGTCCGGCGCATCATGTCGGCCGTCACGTCGGGCGCGCCGACCACGTGACCGTCCCCCATCTCCACCTGGACGCCGGCGTTGTTGACCAGCACGTCCAGCCCTCCATCGGCCTCGACGGCACGGGCCGCGGCCGCCACGGAGTCGTCGTCGGTGACGTCGAGCGGCACGGCCCGCGCGCCCAGCCGCTCGGCGGCCCGTCGTCCTCGCCCGGCGTCACGGCTTCCCACGTACACGGTGTGGCCCGCGGCCACGAGCCTTCGGGCCGTCTCGAAGCCGAGGCCCTTGTTCGCACCGGTGATCAGTGTTGTCGTCATGGCGCGACGCTAGGGATTCGCGCGCGCTCGAAGTCAATCCGGGCGCGGCGGGCTGCGTGCGGGCGTCAGCGCTTGAGGTAGGCCAGGACCGCCAGGACCCGGCGGTTGTCGTCCGTGGAGGGGGCGATCCGGAGCTTGGCGAAGATGCTCGCGGTGTGCTTGGCGACCGCGCTCTCGCTGAAGTGCAGGGTGGCGGCGATGGCGACGTTGGAGCGGCCCTCGGCCATCATCTCCAGCACGTCGAGCTCGCGCGGGGTCAGGCTGTCGATCATGCCGCGCGCCTGGCTGCGGGACAGCAGCTTGGTGATGACCTGCGGGTCCATCACCGTGCCGCCCGCCGCGACCCGGCCTACGGCGTCGACGAACTGCTCGGTGTTGGTGACCCGGTCCTTGAGCAGGTAGCCGACCGCGCCGTCGCCGCCGGCCAGCAGTTCGTTGGCGTAGAGCTGGTCGACGTACTGGGAGAGCACCAGGATGGGCAGGCCGGGCCGCCGGCGGCGGGCCTCCAGCGCGGCCTGGAGGCCTTCGTCGGTGTAGGAGGGCGGGAGCCGTACGTCGACCACGGCGACGTCCGGCTTCTCCTCCAGCAGCGCGCGCAGCAGGGACGGCCCGTTGTCGACCGACGCCACCACCTCGTAGCCGTGCTCACGCAGCGTCCTGGTCAGCCCGTCCCTCAGGAGGAAGAGGTCTTCGGCGAGGACAACGCGCACGGGATCTCCAGGGTCGCAGTGGTCGGCCCGCCGGGCGGGCTGTGCAGGGTGAGCACGCCGTCGAAGGACTCCAGGCGGCGCCGGAGCCCGCGCAGGCCGGTGCCCTTGGCGGGGTCGGCACCACCCTGGCCGTCGTCGGTGACTGTGACGCGCAGGCGCCGCCCGTCGTGGCCGATGACGACGGCGACCGTCCGCGCGGCGGCGTGCTTGGCCGAGTTGGCCAGCAGCTCACCCACCGCGAAGTAGGCCGCCGACTCGACCGGTGAGGGCAGGCGGCCGGTCAACCCTACCTCGACGTGCACGTCCAGGTGGCTGTCCAGCGCCAGCGACCGGACGGCGTCACCGAGCCCCCGGTCAGCCAGGACCGGCGGGTGGATGCCGCGTACCAGGTTGCGCAGGTCCTCCAGGGCGCGCGCGGACGTCTCGCCCACCTCCAGCAGCAGCAGGCGGGCCGCCGCCGGGTCGCTGTCGAGGAGCCGGGTGGCGGTGTCCAGGGTCAGGCCGAGGGAGACGAGCCGGGCCTGGGCGCCGTCGTGCAGGTCGCGTTCGATCCGCCGCAGCTCGGCCGCCTGCACGTCGAGCACCTGGGCCCGGGTGTCGGTCAGGTGGGCGATCCGCCGGGTCAGCTCGATACGGCTCGCCGGCGACAACACCAGCCGGGTCCAGCGGGCGTGCAGGCGCAGGATCGGCGGTGCGAGGAGGAGCCCGGCGACCACGAAGACGGCCCCCAGGACGGCGGACGCCAGCATCGTCGGCGTGTCGCTCACCGGGATGAACGCGTACCAGTTGCCGTCGCCGAGCAGCCGCCACACGAACGGATGCACCAGCACGCCGAACGCGCCGTACCAGAGGAAGGCGAGCGGGATCGCGACGAGGCCCCCGCCGATCCACGGCTCCAGCCACGCCCAGACCAGGTCCCGCCAGAACCCCTCCGCGGCCAGGATCGCCCCGGCCCGCCTGCGCCTGCTCCACGAGCGGTCACCGGCGAGCGGCTCCGACGGGGCGACGAGCGTGCCCGTCCACCGGAGGGCGCGGTCGCGGGAACGGTCCGACAACGACCGCAGCCTCGTCGCGGCCGGCGCGAGCAGCCAGAGCCCGGCGCCGACCGGCAGCAGAACGAGAGCCAGGACGACGAGTGATCCGACCGCCTGCGCCGCCACGGCGAGCAGCCCCGCGAGCTGGCAGCGCGCCACGGCGGCCAGTGTGCTTTTCCCCCTCATCGGAGGTGGATTCTAGCCGGTGCCCTCCATACCCAGATCAGCGCCGCCACCAGGCACGACACGCCGAACGCCGTGATCGGCGCCACCGCGCCGCTCTCCTCGTCCATGAACAGCAGCAGGCCGAGGTTGATCAGCGTGTGGAAACCGCCACTGAGCAGCAGCCGGTGGGCCCGCACCCGTTCCAGCGCCAGCCCCATCACGACCGACATGGACACCGTCGCCAGCAGGAACGCGCCAGCGTACGCCGGTGACTGTCCGAACACCGGCACGTGCCACACCCCCCACAACACGCCCACCGTGATCGACGTGGCCAGTGGGCCGAGCCGGCGGCGCAGCAGCGGCTGCAGCAGGCACCGCCAGCCGATCTCCTCCGCGCACGCCCCGATGAACTGCGCGACCACGATCAACGCGAACGGGCTGCTCAACGCCCCGGGCGCGGTGAAGCGCACGTCGCCGGTCAGCAGCCCGTACGCGCCCGCGCCGAGCACCAGGATCAGCGCGGCCGTGGCGAGCAGCAGCGGCCCGGTGGCGCCCACCCGGCCGCGGCCCACGGCGCCGGACAACACCGTACGGGCGAGCCCCGGCCACAACACCGCCACGACGACGACACCCAGGGCCGGCCCGAACTGGGTGAGCTGGATGACCTCGGCCGGGATCGGGGTGGCCGCCTGGGCCACGCCCAGCGCCCCCGCCGCCACGAAGGCGACGGCGCTGAACACCGCCGCGGGCGCCACCACGCCCCGGGCCGTCCCACGTTCTGTCAGAACCATGTGATCACGCTTTCGTCCGGTCGCCAGGTCTTTCGTCCAGTCGACAGGTCCAGTACCTGCAGGACGACGATCCCGCCCGGCGGGGCCGCGGGCACTGCACCTGCCAACCGGCTCGGGGTGTATCCAGGTACACCCCCGGCCTGGCCGGCGGTTGGTCCTTGGTGAGCATCTCTGCCAAGATCCATCCTGTTTCGCCCGTCTTTTGAGCGAGGAGTCCTGTGGACAGGAGACGTTTTCTCACGCTGACCGGCGTGGCCGGACTGGCGGCCGCCGCCGTGCCGGCCACGCCCGCGCTGGCGGCGGCCTACCCGTCCGCGGACTCGGGCCTGACGGCCGAGGCACACGCGAAGCTGATCGAGCTGGCCCCCTACGGCGTCACGGCGCTGGCCTTCACCCCGTCCGGCGGCTGGGTCATGGTCACGCAGGACGGGCGTTACTTCGCCCGCGGCATCCCCGACGCCTGCTACACGGAGTTGGGAGCGCTGCTCAAGGCGGGCCGGAAGATCAACGCGATCGCCTTCCCCCCGGCGGGCGGCGACCGCTGGGTGATCACCACCGATCGCGGCGTGTCGGCGCGCGGCCTGCCGGAGGCGTGCCTCACCCGCGTCAAGGCCTACTACACCGCCGGGCAGCAGGTCGTGGACGTGGCCTTCCCGCCCGCCGGCGGGGACCGCTGGGTGGTCGTCGCCGCCAACGCCTTCCAGGCGAACGGCGTGGACGACGAGTGTTACCAGATGATGCGCAACCTGACCCAGGGCGGCCGCCGGGTGACCCGCGTCGCCTTCCCGAAGGCGGGCGGCTGGACCGTGGTCGCGCAGGACGAGTTCTTCGCGCGCGGCATCGACGACGCCGCCTTCAAGAAGATGAACGCCCTGGCCGGCGGCGGCTGGCAGTTGCACAACGTGGCCTTCGCCCCTGGCGGCGGCTGGGCGCTGTGCAGCCGGGGCAAGGTGCCCGCGCTGCCCGCCGACCGGGTGCGGCAGTTCGAGAACGCGGTCGGCGGCTCGACCATCTGGCAGCGGATGAGCGCGTACAAGACGCCGGGTGTGGCGGTCGCGGTGGTCGTCGGCAACAAGATCGCCTGGTCCACCGGCTACGGGCGGCTGGCGGCCGGCGGCGCAGCCGCCGCGCATCCGGAGAGCGCATTCCAGGCGGCCTCCGTCAGCAAGGCCGTGGCCGCGGTGGGCGTGCTGCGCCTGCTGCAGACGCGCAAGATCGCGCTCACCGACGACGTCCGTCCGCTGCTCGGCTGGACGTTGCCGAGCCGCTCGTGTGTCCCGTCGTCGGCCGCGCCCACCGTCGACCAGCTCCTGACGCACCGGGCCGGGGTGATCGGGCGCGGCTCGACCTCGCCCGCCGGGGCCTGCTCCGGCTTCGACGCCGGCGGCGGCGGCTTCGCCGGGTACGCGGCCTCGGCCACGGTGCCGTCACTGCTGGAGGTCATGAACGGCGAGGGCAACTCCCCCAAGATCGAGCTGACCACCGAGCCGGGCGCCGAGTACCACTACTCGGGAGCCGGGTACGTGCTGCTCCAGCGCATGGTCGAGGAGACGGCCGGCATGCCGCTGGCCGACTACATGCGCCAGGAGGTGCTGACCCCGCTCGGGATGACGACCAGCTCGTACGCGCTCTCGCCCTCCTTCGAGCTGGCCTCCGGCCACACCGCCGCCGGGGCGGTGATCCCGGGCGCCCGCAACCGCTACCCCGAGTCGGCCGCGGCGGGCCTGTACACGAACGTGCTCGACCTGTGCCGCCTGGTGTCGTACCTGAACCGGGCCTGGACCGCGACCGGCGACATCGCCGGCCCGCTCAGCCGCACGTCGGCGCGTACGCTGCTCACCCAGGGGCCGCAGCCGGGCATGGGCCGCGGGCTGTTCATCGCCGGCTCCGGCACCCAGAACTTCTCCTACACCCACGACGGCTCCAACTACGGCTTCAGGTCGGTGTTCAAGGGTTATCCGGAGCTCGGCGCGGGCTACGCCGTCCTGGCCAACGGCAGCGACGCGGCGCTGGTCAACGAGGTCGCGGCGGGCATCAGGTCGGTCTACGGCTGGGCGTAGGGACACCGCGGCCGGGGGTCAGGTCAGGTCCTGTTCGAGCTGCGACAGCCGTTCGACCAGCCGGGCGGCCGTCGGCCGCTCGGCGGGGTTCCTGACGAGGGCGGCCGTCAGGAGCGGGCGCAGCAACGCCGGAGCCTCTCCGACGTTGGCCTTCCCCGCCGTGATGTTGTAGAAGATCATCTCGAACGGCCCCTTGCCGAACGGCGGCCGGCCGGTGGCCGCGTACAGGAGCGTGGCCGCCCAGGCGTGCACGTCGACCGCCGGTCCTGCCTTGGCGCCCTCGATGATCTCGGGGGCGACGTAGCCGGGCGTGCCGATGAACATGCCCGTGCCGGTGAGCCTGGTGGAGTCCATGGCCTGGGCGATGCCGAAGTCGATCACGACGGGGGCGCCGTCCAGCAGGACCACGTTGGTGGGCTTCAGGTCGCGGTGGATGACCCCTGCGCCGTGCATGGCCGCGCCGGCCTCGGCCACGCCTCTGGCCACGCGCAGCAGCGGGCCGAGCTCCAGCGGGCCGTCCTCCTTGACGGTGACGTCCAGGGACCTGCCGGGGACGTACCGGGTCACGATGTAGGGCGGGTCGTCGGTCAGGTCCACGTCGAGGACCTCGGCCACGAACTCGTGGCGGACCTGGCGCATCACCGAGACCTCCCGGGCCAGGCGCTGCCGGGCGAGCTTGTCCCCGGCGACCTCGGGGCGCAGCGCCTTGATGGCCACCTGCCTGCCGGACCGGGGGTCGGCGGCGAGGTAGACCAGGCCGGTGCCGCCCTCGCCGAGGAGCCGGACGAGCCGGTAGTGGCCGAGGTGGCCCGCGCGCAGGCCGTCCCTCAGCGGGCCGCCCTTCAGCGGGCCGTCATCCGGTGAACCGTCCTTCCGTGAGCCGTCCTTCAGCGGGCCGTCGTCCAGTGGATCGGTGTCCGGGGCCGGCGGTGGGTCCGGCCGGTCGTTCTTCAGGCGCAGCCGGCGTGACCGGCCCAGGGTGACCGTGCTGCCGGGCCGGAGCGTCACCGGCTCGTTCGGCGGGATCTCCTTCGCCGCGGCCTCGTCCGGGAAGCGCACGTGCGTGCCGTGGGCCGAGCCCAGGTCGATCACGTTGACGTCCCAGCCGTCCGGCTTCACCCGCAGGTGGCGGCGCGAGACCGTACCCTCCTGGTCGGTCACCGTGACCGCGCGGGCCTCGCCCGCCGCGACCTCGGGCGCCGTCTCCGGCGCGCGCCCGATCAGGTACGTCGCGTCGAGCGGGAACGACGTCCCGTCGTCGAGGACGAGCGTCCCGAGCGGCGGCCGGGCCCCCTTGTACGGCACCGGCCCGCGCCGCGCCAGGGCGACCCCGCACACCGCGCACGCGACCAGCCGGGGGTCGTTGAAGTGCCCGTTGTCGCAGTCGACGCCGTAGACCTGCGCGTCGTCCGCGGGCACGTCGGGCAGCGGCGTGGTCTCCTCCGCGGACCGCGGCCGGACGGGACCGGACGTCTCCGCCAGGTCGAGCGAGCGGCCCTCCGGGGTGCCCGCCAGCGCGGCCAGCAGGTCGGCGGGACGCCGGAAACGTTCCTCCGGCTCGGCCGCCATCGCCTTGGCCACGATCTCCTGGAGGTGCGGGAGGTCGGCCAGCGGCGACAGGTCGAGCCTCCTTCCCAGGATCGCCGCGATGACCGCGGGGATGTTCTTCCCGCTCGGGTACGGGGACTGCCCGGTCAGCGAGTAGTAGAGGATGACGCCCAGTGAGTAGATGTCGGACCTGATGTCCACCGCCAGGTTCCGCAGCGCCTCGGGCGACATGTACGCGGGCGTCCCGACGCCGGCGGTCCCCGGGTCGGTGATCTCGGCCGCGCCCGTGCTCTTGGCGATGCCGAAGTCCACGATGACCGCGTCCTTCGACGGTTTCATCATGATGTTGGACGGCTTGAGGTCGATGCGGCTGACCCCGCGGCTCTCCAGGTAGCCGAGCGCCTGCGCGAGCTGCGGGCCCAGCCGGACGACGTCCGCGGGCTCCAGCGGCCCCAGCCGGCGCACGACCTCGTTGAGCGTACGCCCTTCGACCAGTTCCATCACCAGGATGGGCCGGCCCTCGTCGTCGCCGGCGACGTCGTAGGTGCGGACGATCCTGGGGTGGTCGAGCCGGATGGCGATGGCGGCCTCCCTGCGCATCCGCTCCACCCCTTCGGCGTTGCCGAAGTGGAAGCGGCGCGGCACCTTCACGGCCACGTCGCGGGCGAGCACGACGTCCCGTCCGCGGTAGACGGTGCTCTGGCCGCCCTCGCCGATGAGCTCGACCAGCTCGTAACGGTCGCCGATGGTCCGCAACACGGACTCGACCAGGGGCGCGGGTCGCGCGTCCGGCGTACGGACCAGCGTGACGTCCCCGGCGGGGACGCGCAGCGACACGTCGAGCGCGGCCCGCTCGCCCTCGTTGCCCAGGGCGATGCCGAGCAGGGCCTGCGTCAGCCCGTCCGCCAGCTTGTACGACACCAGCCCCGCGTCCGGATCGCCCCCGTAGTTCGTCGCGTCCGGCCGGCCGGGATCGCGGGCCACGCTCAGCACCCCGTGCGCCTCCAGGTGCAGCAGCAGCCGGTCGACGCTGGCGCGGCCGACGTGCAGCAGGGGATCGAGCTCGGGCTGATCCGCCGAGCCGACGATGTCCATCGCGGTGAACGAGTCGCCCTGCTTCTTCAGGATCCAGTCGACGATGTAGTAGCCCGTGAGCCGCCACCGGTCCTCGTCGATCGGCAGCTGGAAGAGCCGGTCCCGGCCGCTGTCCAGGAAGAAGCGCTCCAGCAGCTCCTCCAGCCGGGCGTAGAACGCGACGCGCTGCGCGTCCTGGTCGTCGATGACCAGGAACGGCCGGTCGCCCTCCCACCGGACCAGCTCGCCGAACTCCTGGAGCAGCCGGCGTGGGATCCCGCGCGCCTTGAAACGCAGGTAGCGGGCCAGTTGCTCGAACTCGGCCGGCCGGTCGTCGAGCACCGCCTCCAGCAGGCGGCCGGGCGCCTCCCACGAGCAGGGGACGTAGCAGCGCCAGGCGAAGACGCTCTCGTAGACGCTGTTGCCCCGGCTGGTGTCCCGGACGACGTGGTCGTGCAGATCGGGACCGGCCACCACGAGGAAGTGCGCGCCCTGCGTGGTGAGCGTGTTCTTGAGGCTGCCCAGCAGTTTCTCGATCTCGTCGAGCCCGGAGGGGTCGGCGGTGAGCTTGTCCACCTCGTCGAGCACGATGATCAGATGCACCCGCCGCGTCGCGCGCGACCACGGGCGCCAGCGCCGCCGGGGGGTCGCCGGCCTGGCGAGCAGGCCGATGATGCGGGCCAGGTCATGCTCGACGTCGGTGTCCGAATAGGTCAGGTACGAAGCCTCCAGCGCCAGCGAACGGGTGCGTTTGCCGGACAGGCCCGCGCTCGGGGACAACCACCCGGCCGGGCCGGTCAGCTTCTTGGCCGCCGGGCCCATGCCCACGTTGAACGTCGCCGTACGCTCGGAGCCGTCCGACTGCGTCTGCTTGAGCCCGAACGAGGTCCGCACGTGCGCGAGCAGCAGCGCGCGCCGCGCGCTCGCGTCGAGGCGTTGCAGCACCCGCCGGTCGTGCAGCGCCTCGTAGGTCCGCCTGACCACGGCGAAGAGCAGCTGGTCCGGGGTCATCGGGCGGGCCACGTTGAGCGCGATGGGCACGACGAGCTCGTCCCTGGGCCGGGCGGCGGAGATCTCCTCCACCGCGCGCATGACGACCGTGCTCTTGCCCACGCCCCGGAACCCGGTGATGAGGAACGTGCCCCCGCTCGACCAGCGCAGCCGCTGGTCGAGCTCGTCGATGAGTTTCGCGTTGCCCAGCAGCGGCATCGACTGCTCGTCGTGCCGCAACGGCTCGTGGATGTAGCGGAACGACCCTTTGAGCGGAACCCTGAGCATCCTCACACCCCTGCGCCGCGCGGAAGAACACATCCCCTGAGACGAACGAGGGCGCCGGATTCACGGTTCCTCTGGGAGTACCGTACGCGCCCGCTCGCCCCCTTCGCCGCCCTACGGACTGGCCGGTGTCTGAGCGGCGAGATCACGGGTAGTGCCCTGACATGGACAATCGGGGAACGCGGGCCGTCATCGTCGTGGGGGCCGGAATGGCGGGCCTGGCCTGCGCCGTGCGACTGCACGAGGCCGGGGTGCCGGTACGGGTGCTGGAGGCGTCCGACGGCGTCGGCGGCCGGGTGCGCACCGACATCGTCGACGGCTTCCGGCTGGAACGCGGATACCAGGTGTTCAACACCGCCTATCCCGAGGCCCGACGGGTGCTCGATCTCGACGCGCTCGACCTGCGCCCGCTCGCCTCGGGCGTGATCGTCCAAGGGGCCGCCGGGGCCAAGGCCAGGGTGATGTTGCCGTGGCGGCACCCCCTGCACGCGCTGAGCGGGCTGCTGACCGGTCTCGGCACGCCGCGCGACGACGCCGTGCTGGCCGCCCTCACCGCGCGCGACCTGCTCCTTCCCGCCTCCGCGCTGCGCGGCGGGCCGGACCGGCGCGCCGACGACGAGCTGCGGGCCTGGGGCATGTCCGACAGGATGATCGAGTGCCTGATGCGTCCCTTCCTGGCCGGAGTGCTCCTCGAACGCGACCTGGAGACCTCCAGCCGGATCTTCCACCTGTTCTGGCGGTCGTTCGCGCGCGGCACCATCGGCCTGCCCGCGCTCGGCATGGGCCGTATCCCGGAGCAGCTCGCCGACCGGCTGCCGCTGGGCGCCGTCACCCTGGGCGCCCGGGTCACCGAGGTCTCACCCGACGGCGTGCGGCTCGCGGACGGCGCCACGGTCGAGGCCCCCGCCGTCGTGGTGGCCGCCGACCCGCGGGTGGCGGGCGAACTGCTGAGCGAGATCGACGTGCCGCCGATGCGCGCGGTGACCACCTTCTACCACGCCGCTCCCCGCTCGCCCGTACGCGAGCCGATCCAGATCATCGACGCCACCGGGGCCGTCACCGACACGCTGGTCCTCACGGACGCGGCCCCCGAGTACTCCGCCGACGGGCGGGCGCTGGTGTCCACGTCGGTCCTCGGCCTGACCACCGACGAGGGCCCGGTCCGGCGGCGCCTCGACGAGATCTACGGCGACACCTCCGGCTGGGAGCACGTGGCCACGTACCCGGTGCCGGCGGCGCTGCCCGCGATGCGGGCGCCGTACCCGCTGCGCCGGCCGGTCCGGCTGCGCGCCGGCCTGTACGTGTGCGGCGACCACCGCGACACCGGCTCCCTCCAGGGGGCGCTGGTCTCCGGGCGGCGGGCCGCCGAGGCCGTGCTCGACGATCTCCCGGCCCGTCAGGCGGGCAGCCTCATGTACGTCGACCGGGCCGTGGTGCGGCCGTACTGATCGGGGTCACAGGCCGCTGCCGATCGGGGTCACAGGTCGCGCAGCGCGAGCATGGCGTCCCGTTCGAGGCGGGCGAGGTCGCGCAGGACGGCTCCGGCCTGTTCCAGGTAGGCCGGGTCCTGGCCCTCGCCGGCCTTCGCGATCAGGGCGGCCACGTCGGTCCACAGGGTGGCGGCCTCGGCGTACAGCCGGTGGCCGGTGCGCAGGCGGTCGTGGTCCACGAGGTCGGCGCACTCGGCGAGGAAGTCGCGGTACAGGGCGCGGAACAGCGCGCCGCCGGTGCCGCCCCGCTCCATGAGGAGGGCGGCCTGCCGCAGGTCCCGGGCCGGTTCCTGCGCCCGGAGCAGCCAGCCGGGCACCAGGCGGGCGGCCTTGTCGATGCCGCGATGGCCCAGGTTGGCGATGGGCGCGGCGAGGAAGCCCTCGGCGCAGGCCCTGATCGCCGGGACGACCCGCTCCTGCCAGGCGGGCGGGCCGTCCGGCAGGGTGACGGCGAAGGAACGGTTCCTGGCGGTCATCGGGCCGCGTTCCGCCCTCGCCGCCGCCAGCCCGGACAGGCTCGTGCGGACCGCGCCACCCTGTGGGGCGGTGTCCACGAGGTACGCCTGCTGCTCGTCGTAGCCGTACATGGCGACGACGTGGCCGCCGAAGTGCACCTTCGTCCCGAAGTAATCCAGGTGGTAGGAGTCGAGCTGGAGGCCGACCGGCTGCCCGGCGTCGATGCGCGCGGCCACGTTCTGCCACGCCTTGCGCGCCGAGCCGGTCTCCTCCACCAGCAGAGTCAGCCCCAGCCTGGCGGCCAGGTTCCTGGTGAGCTCGAACGGCTTGACGCGCCCGCCCATGAACGGGAAGTCCATGGCCTTGGCGTCCCAGTAGACGAACGACAGGCCCGCGCCGAGCCCGAACAACATCGGCTCGGACAGATCGAGCCCCTGGTGCCGCAGCAGCACGCCCAGGGTCGTCGTCTCGCAGTGCGCCAAGCCGCGTGCGTCGATGCCGTCCACGATGGTCATGCGTCGTTCTCCTCGGTTGCGGGGTAGGGCGGCGGGCGCGGAGCCGCGGGCCGGTCCGACCGCCGGGACCAGCATGACCCCTCCCACAATGGGAGAGTCCAACGCGGCGGGGTCACCGGTCCTGCGGGAGCGGGGTGGCCGCGATGGATTCCGCCCGGTTCGAGCGGTTGGCGGCGTGGGCGGTGAGGGCGCCGGTCGCGCAGATGGCCGCGAAGCCGAAGAGCACGTACCTGGCCGCGTCGAGCATCGAGCCGCCGCCGAGGTTGACCAGGATCCCGGCGATCGCCGTGCCGAACGCGATGGACAGGCTCGTCACGGTGGCGATCGCCGCCGCCGCCCGTCCGCCCTCCTCCGGATCCCGGGTGCTGGACATCGCCGCCACGGACAGGTGCGGGTACGCCAGCCCGATCCCCGCCCCGGCGGCGAACAACACCGGCACCCAGACCAGCACCAGCCACCCCGGGGTGTCCGCGCGCTGCAACAGCCCCTGGACGAGGAGCCCGGCCGCCAGCAGCACCGGGCCGAGCACCCGCAGCCGCCGTACCGCGCCGTGCCCGGTCACCGACGAGCCGGCGATCTGGGTCACCGACCAGCCGAGCGAGACGGCCGCCGCGAAGAACCCGGCGACCAGCGGCGGCAGCCCGGCCAGCCGCTGGCCGAACAGCGGCAGGAACGACTCGACCGCGACCCCGAAGGTCAGCACCCCGATCGTCAGGTAGACCCACTTCAACGACGACCCCCGCTGGTACGTCGCCCGCGGCAGGATCCTGGACCCGCCGCGCCGCTCCTGGAGGACGAACCCGCCCATCAGCAGCAGCGCCACGCCGATGACGGCCGCCTTGGCGAGCGTGCCGGTCACGATCCCCGCCACGCTCACCGCCCCCGCGGCCGCCGTCACCAGCGACAACGCCCCGACCGGCACGGACCCCCGCCCGCCCCCGACACGTGCGGCAGGTTCCGCGCGAGGCAGGACGCGGGGGACGAGCGCGCCGCAGCCCACCCCGAGCACCGCCATCGCGACGAACGCCGGCCGCCAGGCCCCGAACTGGGCGAACAACCCGCCGAGCGCCGGACCGGCGAAGTTGCCGACGCCGTACATCGCCGACATGAGCGCGGTGCCGCGCGTCCAGAGCCGGGACGGCAGGGCCGACCGGATAACGGCGAACCCCAGCCCCGACAACAACCCCGCCCCGAGCCCCTGAACCCCCCGCGAGACCAGCAGCACCGCCATCACCGGGCTCGCCGCGCAGGCCAGCGAGCCCACGGCGAACGTGCCGAACCCGGCGAGGTAGGAGCCGACGTGCCCCCACAGGGACAACGCCCGGCCGGTGAGCATCGTCGCGACCACCATGGCGACCAGGTAGACCGTCATGTTCCAGGCGTAGAAGCTCGCGCCGCCGAGATCGGCCACCGCGGTCGGCAGCAGGCTCGCCGCCAGATAGATGTTGATCGCGCCGGCGAGCACTCCCCCGGCCAGGACGACGGCGGCCCCGAGATGCTCCCGGCCCAGCAGTTCCCGCCAGGTGGCGGGCTCGACGGCCCCGGGCGCTCCTCGCGAACCGGGCGTCGCGGGACCGGGACTTTCGTGGTGGTCAGCACTCATGACTTCAAGGCTGTCGTTGAACTGTTCCCGGAAGCTTTTCGCCGCCTCCCACGGGCCGGGCTGGGCCTACGGACGGCGAAGCCTCAACCCGCGGCCGGACCCCGCACGCTCAGCCGTACGCGCGCATCGTCGTACGGATCCAGTCCGCGTAGGCGGGCACGCTGGTGTAGAGGCCCGGCCCTTCCCCGCAGGACGGGCTCTTGGCGCCGGGCCCCGAGGTGACGCCGATGAGCTCCCACCGGCCGCCCCTGCCACGCTGGACCTGCGGCCCGCCGGAGTCCCCGTTGCAGGCCATCGCCTTGGGCACGCGGCTGACCGTGCAGAGCCGGGTACGGCTCGCGTACCCCGGGCCGCACTCGGACTTCGTGCCCCTGCGGGTGTCGAGCTCGTTGAGCCGGGGGGACATCTTCCAGTCGGCCGGGTTCTGGCTGAACTCGGTGATGCCGAAGCCGAGGATCCGGGTGGGGGTGCCGGGCCGGCCCGGCCGCGCGGCGATCGTGACAGGCTTCTGGTCGACGGGACGGTCCAGGCGGACCAGCGCGATGTCGTTCCTGTTGGGCGTGTGCTGGTCGTAGCGCGGGTGCAGGACGGCCTGGGCGATCCTGCGTTCGGCGCCTCCGGAGGTCCGCTCGTCGCTGCCGACGCGTACGGTTCCCTTCGGGATCGAGCCGATCTCCATGTCCAGGCAGTGGGCCGCGGTCACCACCCACTGCGGGTCGATCAGCGCCGCTCCGCACACACCGTCCGTGAGCCCCAGGGCCGGGGCCGAGATCGGGATCGTGGCCATGAACGGGTACGCCTCGCCGGCCTTCCTGCCGTTGACGATCGCTCCGGCGCTCCCGGCGGTGACGGCCAGGCAGGCCGCGGCGGCCAGGACGACGACGGCGGAGCGGGTGACGACACGACGAAGCGTTTTCTTCCCAAACAACTGATTTATCCCTTTTTATAGGCGATTAAGACGAAATAACGCTATCTGCGGGGATATGTCGAGGTCAGTACGCCAGCCGGTCAACTCGCGGTAGGGACCACCCCCGCACCCCCGGGCTGTGGTTTTCCGCAGCCCGGGTGGACGGCGCACCGCATTACGCCGCGAAGTCGATCTCCCTAGCGTTGTCCACATGACGCAGACGATGATGAACGTGCTGATGGCGGCGACGATCGCGATGGGTGGCCAGGGCGCCGGCGTGGGCCCCGACCTGGACAAGATCGTGGCGACCAAGGGCGCCACGGCGGCGGTGGCGCGGGTGACCGACGGCGGGCGCACCTGGACCGGCTCGGCGGGCGTGCGCGACATCGAGCGCGGCGGCCGTCCCTCCCCCAACGGGTACTTCCGGATCGGCAGCGTGACCAAGACCTTCGTGGCCACGGTGGTGCTCCAGCTCGTGGACGAGGGCAAGCTGAAGCTCGACGACCCGATCGACCGGCACCTGCCCGGCCTGGTCCCCGACGGCGGGCAGGTCACGGTCCGCCGCCTGCTCAACCACACCAGCCACCTGTACGACTACATGAGCGAGCCCGGCTACTCGACCAACCGCTGGCGCGGCGAGGCCCGTTTCCGCTCCTACCAGCCGCGCGAGCTGCTCAAGGTGGCCTTCGCCAAGAAGCTGCCCGACGACGGCGCGTGGCACTACTCCAACACCAACTACGTGGTGCTCGGGCTGCTGGTGGAGAAGCTGACCGGCCACACGTACGGCGCGGAGGTCAGGAGCCGGATCCTGCGCCCGCTGGGACTGCGCCACACGGTGGTCCCGGGCGACCGGGCAGGGCTGCCGTCCCCGCACGCCAAGGGGTACGAGGCGATGCCCGAGCTCGTGGACGCCACCCGGATGAACCCCTCGCTCGACTGGGCCGCGGGAGAGATGATCTCGACCGCCGGCGACCTGGAACGGTTCATGTCCGCCCTGCTCGGCGGCAGGCTGACCAGCGCCGAGTCGCTGAAGGCCATGCGCACGACCGTCGAGACGGGCGCCGGGTTCGGCTACGGCCTCGGGCTCCAGGCGTACGCGCTGCCGTGCGGCACGGTGTGGGGGCACAGCGGGGAGCTGATCGGGTACCTGACGTTCGCGTTCCGCTCGGACTCGGGCAAGTCGCTGACGCTGTCGCTCAACCCCTCGACGCGGAACCCGTCCACACAGGAGATCATGGGCATCGCCGTCAAGGTGTTCTGCGGGACCGGAAGCTGACGACAGGGCCTCCGGCGGCGGGACGTCACAGAGATCACGAGGAGTTGTTCCCCATGGAAGGTCCGATGGACGACATGACGGGCGAGCCGCCGCTCCTGGGCGCCTTCCGGCTCCCGGACGGCTCCTGGATCCGCGGCCGGGGCCTGCGGAACCCGCTGCCGGCGGGACCGCTGCCGGACTTCGGCCTCTATCTCGGCTCCGCGCGGCTCGCCCGCCGCCACGAGGACGGGCTGCGGTGGCCGCACGCCTGGATCGACTGGCCCGACTTCCTGCTGCCCCGCTACCGCGACGCGGCCGTACGGCAGGTCCGTGAGCTGCACCGCAAGGCGCGGGAGGGCGCGGCCGTGGAGGTCGCCTGCGGCGGAGGGGTGGGCCGCACCGGCACGGTCGTCGCCTGCCTCGCCGTCCTGGCCGGCGTCGTCGCGGGCGACGCCGTCGCCTGGACGCGCGAGCACCACCATCACCGGGCGGTCGAGACCCCGTGGCAGCGCCGCTGGGTCCTCCGCTTCCCCCCGCAGCCGAACGACCGCGCCGCACGGTGACCGCGTCCGGGCCGCGAGGGGGCCGGGCGGTCAGCGCAGCTCGCGCTTGAGGATCTTGCCGGTGACCGTCATCGGCAGGCTCTCGCGGAACTCGATCAGCCGCGGGTATTTGTAGGCCGCCATGTTCTCCCGGCACCAGGCGATGAGCTCGTCCTCGCTCGCCGCCGCCCCCGGCGCCGGGATGACGTACGCCTTGATCTCCTCGCCGTGCGAGGCGTGCGGGACGCCGACCACCGCCGCCAGCGACACGGACGGATGCGTCATCAGCACCTCCTCCAGCTCGCGCGGGTAGACGTTGAACCCGCCCCGGATGATCATGTCCTTGGTGCGGTCGACGACGGCGTAGTAGCCGTCCTCGTCGCGGGTGGCGAGGTCGCCGGTGAGGAACCAGCCGTCCCGCAGGACCTCCTCGGTCTCCTCGGGGCGCCCGTAGTAGCCCTTCATGACGTTGTGGCCGCGAACGGCGATCTCACCGGGGCCCCCGCCCTCGATGACGTTCCCGTCGCCGTCCACCAGGCGCATCTCCACGCCCCAGACCGGAAGGCCGATGGTCCCGGGCCTGGTGGGCCGGCCCGGCCGGTTGAAGCAGGCCACCGGGGAGGTCTCCGACAGGCCGTACCCCTCCAGGATCGGGACGCCGAAGGCGGCCTCGAAGTCCTTGAGCACCTCGACCGGGCAGGCGGCCCCGCCCGACACCGCCACCGGCGACGCCGGGGGCGGCGCCGCGCCGCCGGCGCGCAGCTCCGACAGCAGCGCCCAGAACATCGTCGGCACCCCGGCGAACATGGTCACCTTCTCGCCGCGCATCAGCTCCAGCGCCGCGCCGGCCTCGAAGCGCGGCTGGAGCACCAGCGTGGCACGGCGGCGCACGCTCACGTTCATCACCGCGACCTGGCCGAAGGAGTGGAAGAGCGGCAGCACGGCGAGCGCGACGTCGCCCTCGGGGTCGGCGGGGAACATCTCGTCGCTGACCATGGTGTTGACCAGGAGGTTCAGGTGGGTGAGCTCGGCGCCCTTGGGCCGGCCGGTGGTGCCGGAGGTGTAGAGGACGGCCGCGGTGTCGTCCGGCGCGGTCGGCACGGTCTCGAACCGCGCCGGCATGCCCTCCAGCGCCGCCCAGAACGACTCGCCGTGCTCCGACTCGGTGGCCAGGGGCGTGGCGGGCAGGACGAAGAAGTGCTCGCAGCCCTCGGCGGCGTCGTACGCCTCCCGCCCCCGCGCGCCCATGGGCAGCTCGGCCGAGCCCTCGAAGCAGAAGAACGCCCTGCTGTCGCTGTCGGTCAGGTGGTAGGCGATCTCGCGCGGGCGCAGCAGCACGTTGAGCGGCACCACCGCCGCCCCCGCCTTGAGGATGCCGAAGTAGACGAAGGGGAAGTAGGGCAGGTTCGGGCAGAGCAGCGCGACCTTGTCGCCCCTGCCGATCCCCCGTGCCGCCAGCAGGGCGGCGACCTGGTTGGCGACGGAGTCCACCATGGAGTACGGCAGGCGCAGGTCGCCGAGGACCAGCGCGGTGCGGTCCGGGGTGTTGCGGGCGCTGTCCTCCAGAATGATCGACAGATTGAGCATCGCGGCCTTCTCCTCGGGGCACTGGGCGTACGCCCCCAAGGATGCGGGGCCGGAGCCGTCAGGGCTTGTACGAACGTGCCGTTCTCAGGGCAGCCATTCGACGGCGGCGGCCAGCGTGGAGGGCGCGGTCCCGAACGTGCGCCTGAAGACCCGGGTGAAGTGCGGCCCGTCGGTGAACCCGGCGCTGTGGGCGGCGTCCGTCAGCGTCTCACCGGCGGCCACCAGCGCGATCGCGTGCTGGACGCGCCGCCAGCGTACGTAGGGGCGCAGCGGGATCCCCACGTGCGCGCTGAACAGGTGCGCCAGCCGGCTCGGCGACAGGTGCACCGCCGCCGCGAGCGTGTCGAGGCGCACCGGTCCCGAGCGCAGCAGCGCGGGGATGACGGCCACCGCCCGTTCCACCGCCGGGTGCGCCGGAACCTCCGCCGGGCCGGGGCGGCCGGTCCAGTGCTCGACGAGCTTCAGGGCGTGCGCGGCCTCGGCGGGGTCGGCGAACGGGGGCGTGGCCGCGTCCGTGAAAGGCTGACCCCAGGTCGGCGCGTCGGGGCCGGCGCCCGAACGGGCGAGCAGGGCGCGGCCCGCCGAGCCGCCCGGTTCGAGCTGCGCCAGCAGGGCCCCGCGCGCTCCCGCGAGGAGGGTGTGGCCGGTGTCGGGCGGGACGACCGCGGCCAGGGTGGTCAGCCGGCGGCCGCGGGCGTCGGCCATGGTGAAGGGCTCCGCGGCGACGATCAGGTGGACGGCGTGGTGGGCGTGGAGCTGGTTCGTGCCGATGGTCCCGCCGTACAGCAGGAGGCCGGGGCGCAGCGAGCACCAGCCGCGCCAGAGATGCGCCATCGCGCCTCCTCGTCAGGGCAGGGTTCCGGCCTCCGATCGTCGTGCCGGGAGGCCGCCGTGTGAAGGGGGCGTGCCGAACCGGCCCGCCGTACGATGTCGGTTTCTGAGCGGCACGGTTTGCCCTCCTGTCGTACGGCGGCGAACACAGATCCGATCTCATCCCTGTCTCAGGCATACATCTCCGGCAAATGCCTGTCCAGCGTCCTTTGCACATCGGATGTCTTCCTACCTCTTCCGAGTTGAGAGTTAGGAAAGTTTCCTAAACTTGGATCGTTCCAAGATCGGCAACTTGTTGACGGGTGTGGCTCCTTGTGGGAACACGATGAAAAGCCGCTCACCCCCCAGGAGCCACCCGATGAACCTGTGGAAGTCCCGGTTATGCGTCCTCGTGCTGGTCGCCGCCGCACTGGCCGTACCCGCCGGGCCCGCCGGCGCCGCGCCCACCCGGTACGAGGCCGAGAACGCCACGGTCTCGCAGGGAGCCGTCGAGTCCAACCACACCGGCTACTCGGGCACCGGCTTCGTCAACGGCGACAACGTCGCCGGCTCGTACGTCGAATGGACCGTCGACGCGCCCGCCGCCGGCACCGCCACGCTGGCCCTGCGCTACGCCAACGGCACCGCCGCCGACCGGCCGGCCGACATCGCCGTCAACGGCTCGGTCCTGGCCGCCTCGCGGGCCTTCGCCCCCACCGCCGACTGGGACACCTGGGCCACGGTCACGATGACCGCGCAGTTCAAGGCGGGCCCCAACACGATCAGGGTCACCGCGGCCACGGCCGGCGGCAACCCCAACTGGGACTACCTCGACGCCGAGGTCAAGGTCAGCGGCTACACCGACTACCAGGCCGAGACGGCCACGATCGCGCAGGGCGTCGTGGAGTCCAACCACGCCGGCTACACCGGCTCCGGGTTCGTCAACTACGACAACGCGCTCGGCTCGTACGTCGAGTTCCAGGTCAGCGCGGCGGCCACCGGCCCGCAGAGCCTGGCGTTGCGCTTCGCCAACGGCACCACGATCGACCGGCCGATGAGCGTCTCCGTGAACGGCACGGCGAGCACCCGCTCCTTCCCCGGCACCGGCGCGTGGACCACCTGGAACGAGGTCACGCTCACCGCCACCCTGAACGCGGGCGCCAACACCGTACGGGCCACCGCGACCACCGCGAACGGCGGCCCCAACCTCGACCGGCTGCGCGTCAGCGGACCGGGCGACACCCAGAAGCCGACCGCGCCCGGCCAGCCGGTGTGCAGCCAGATCACCCACAACAGCCTGAAACTGGACTGGCCGCCCTCCACCGACGACATCGGCGTCGCCGCCTACGACATCTACCAGCAGGGCCAGCTCATCGCCACCGCCCCCGCGCCGCCCGCCACGCTGACCGGGCTGAGCCCGGACTTCGGGTACCAGCTCTCGGTGTTCGCCCGCGACGCCTCCGGCAACGTCTCGCTGAGCAGCCCGGAGGCCGCCTGCCACACGCTGCCCGCGCCGCCGGACGACCCGCCGTCGCAGCCGGGTCAGCCCGCCGTCAGCGGCGTCCAGCCCACGTCGGCGACCGTCACGTGGGCCGCCTCCACCGACGACGGCGGCGTACGCGCCTACCTGGTCCGCGACCACGCCTCCGGCACCGTGCTGGCCACCGTCACCGGCGCCCCGCCCGCCACCACCGCGAGCGTGCCGCTGGAGTGCGCCCGCACGTACCAGCTCGACGTCGTCGCCCGGGACACCGCCGGGCAGCTCTCCGCGCCGAGCGCGGCCTCGGCCTCGTTCACCACGGGGACCTGCGGGACCGTGCCGCAGACGCCCGCCAGTGTCGCGGGCGGCTGGGACGTGCCCTGGGACGTCTCCTGGGCGCCGGACGGCTCGTACGCGCTGGTCACCGAGCGGGACACGTTCAAGGTGTTCAAGGTGACCCCGGCGGGCGTCAAGACGCAGGTCGGCACCGTGCCGAACGTGCAGACCACCGACGGCGAGGGCGGCCTCATGGGCCTGGACCTCTCCCCCACCTGGAACGGCACGACCGACCAGGAGGTGTTCTTCATGCACACCGCCGCCGAGGGCAACCGCATCGCCAGGATGAACTTCAACGGCAGCACGCTCAGCGGCTACACCTCGATCCTCCAGGGCATCGACAAGAACCGGTACCACAACGGCGGCCGCATCAGGTTCGGCCCCGACGGCTACCTGTACGCCACCACCGGCGACGCCCAGCAGTCCGCCAACGCGCCCAACCTGAACTCGCTCAACGGCAAGATCCTGCGCATCACCAGGACCGGCGCGGCGGCGCCCGGCAACCCGTTCGGCACCCGCGTCTACAGCTACGGCCACCGCAACCCGCAGGGCCTGGCCTGGGACTCGGCCGGCCGCCTGTGGTCCTCGGAGCTGGGCAACTCCTCGCGCGACGAGCTCAACCTGATCCAGCCCGGCAAGAACTACGGCTGGCCCACCTGCGAGGGCACCTGCACCACCTCGGGCATGACCAACCCCAAGTACACCTGGGGCGTCGCCGAGGCCTCGCCGAGCGGCATCGCGATCGTCAACAACACGATCTTCATGGCGGCGCTGCGCGGGCAACGACTGTGGCGCATCGTGCTGAACGGCGAGAACGTCTCGACGGTCAACTCCTACTTCAACGGCACGTACGGCCGGCTGCGCGCGGTCGAGAAGGTGCCGAACGCCGCCGCGATCTGGTTCGGCTCGACCAACTCCGACAACAACGGCGACGGGAGCGCCGACACGATCCGGCGTTCCGCCATCCAGTGAGGCCACCGGCGGCCGCGCCGTCGCGCGGCCGCCGGCACCCCTGACCTGCCCCTTCGACACCCCCCGAGGTAGGACCGTGCTCCCATCCCGCTTACGCGCCCTCGTCCCGGTCGCCGCCGCCTGCCTGGCCGTCTCCGCCCTGGTGGCGCTGCCCGCCCGCGCGGCGACCGTGCGCTACGAGGCCGAGAACGCCACCAACGTCCAGGGCGCCGTCGAGGCCAATCACACCGGGTTCTCCGGCACCGGGTTCGTCAACAGCGCCAACGCGGCGGGCCCGTACACGGAGTGGACCGTCAACGCCCCCGCGGCCGGGACCGCCACCCTGGCCCTCAGGTACGCCAACGGCACCGGCTCGGCCCGGGTCGCCGACGTCTCTGTCAACGGCGCGGTCGTGTCGGCCGGGCGCTCGTTCGGCGCCACCGCGAACTGGGACACCTGGGCGACCTCCACCCTCACCGCCACGCTGCGCGCGGGCGACAACACGATCCGGGTCACCGCCGCCTCCGCCGGAGGCAACCCCAACCTCGACTACCTGGAGGCCACGACCGCCGACGCGCCCGCCACCGAGTACCAGGCCGAGGCGGCGACGCTCGCGCAGGCCGCCGTCGCCACCAACCACACCGGCTACACCGGCACCGGGTTCGTGGACTACGTCAACGCCGCCGGCGGCTCGATCGAATGGTCGGTCAACGTCGCCGAGGCCGGCAGCCACACGCTGACCTTCCGCTACGCCAACGGCACCGCCGTCACCCGCCCGATGGACATCGCCGTCAACGGCGTCACCGCCGTACCCGGCCTGGCCTTCCCCGGCACCGGGAGCTGGGACACCTGGGCCGACGGCCGCGCCACCGTGACCCTGAACGCCGGCGTCAACACCGTCCGCGCGACCGGCACCGGCGCCGACGGCGGCCCGAACGTGGACCGGCTGTCGGTCAGCGGCGCCGGCGGCGCGGACGGCCAGGCGCCCACCGTCCCGGCGGGCCCGCGGGTGACCGGCGTGTCGGCGAGCAGCATCTCGCTGGCCTGGACCGACTCCACCGACAACGTGGGCGTCACCGGCTACCGCGTCTACGAGGGCACCACCGTGGTGGCGACCTCGCCGACCGCCGGCGCGACCGTGGGCGGGCTGGCCTCGGGGTCCGCGCACACGTACACGATCACCGCGCTGGACGCGGCGGGCAACGAGTCGGGGCACAGCGCCGCCGTCACCGGTACCGCGGCCGGCGGCACCTCCGGGCCGACCGCCGACCAGCTCCTCGCCAAGGTCACCTCGTGCGCTCAGATCTCCAACGGCACGTACAAGACCGACTCCGACGTCTCCTCCGGGACCGTCGCGGTGTGCGGCAAGACCGGCGGCGTGTTCTGGAAGGGCGACATGGACATCGACTGCGACGGCGTGCGCACCACGCAGTGCAACGAGAGCACCGACTGCTGCTTCCAGGCCGACACGTTCTGCCACACCACGTCCGACACGCCGCTGAACGCGGCGCAGCTCCCGTACGTGGTGGTGCCGAGCCCCAGCTCGATCTGGGACTACCGGACCAAGGGCATCGGCTGCGGGACGGTGGTGGCCGTCGTCTACAACGGCCAGGTGGAGTACGCGGTCATGGGTGACACCGGCCCGTCGGGGATCATCGGCGAGGCTTCCTACCGCACCGCCGCCGACCTGGGCATCAACCCGGACCCGAGCAACGGCGGCACCGACGCCGGTGTCACGTACATCGTGTTCACCGGCTCGGGCACGAAGGTCTCCGCCGCCGAGAACCACAACCAGGCCGTCACGCTGGGCAGGACCCTCGCCCAGCGGTTCATCGACGCCAACTGACCGTCCCGGAGCGACGTACGCGCAGGGCTCGGTGGGGCGGCCAGGTTTGCGCCGCCCGCACCGGGCACTGTCACAGTGCGTAACCACAGGGGAACGAGCCGGCGGGGGGCATGGCGTGGAGGAGCGGCAGGACCTGATCGACGTGCTGATCGCCGATCACCGCGAGATCGAGCGCATGTTCACGGAGCTGGCGGGGATGACCGGCCGAACGGACATCTTCCCCCTCGTACGGGAGTCCTGCCCGCGGGAGCGGCTGCTGGAGCTGGGCGCCGAGGCCGTACGGGCCAGGCACGCCGTACCGGACCAGCCACACCCCACCACACCCGGCACTCCGGGCTCTTCCGGGACGCCGTGGGCCGGGCTGGTGGATCGTGTCCGCCGCGCCCTCACCGGCCACTCCTGAGCCCGCCCCACCCGCACGACCGGCCGGACCCTCTTGACCGGTCTCCTCGGAACGCGGGCCACGTGCCGCCGCCGCCCGCGCGGACGGCTGACCCTTGCCCCGCACACTCACAGACCTTCCCTTCGCCGGCTGGCCCGTGGTCCGCTACGTCGGCGCGGCGACGCTGGTCCGCTGCGTGGACGGCGGCGCGACCGTGGGCCTGGTCCTGCTCGCGGTCCGGCGCCTCCCCCAGGGGGCCGCGGCCGGTGGGCTGTTCGTGGCGCTGCTGACCGTGCCGCACCTGCTCGGCCCGTGGCTGGCCCGCCAGTTGGACCGCTCCGCCGACGGGCGGCGGCTGCTCGCCGGGGTGTTCGTGCTGCACGGGGCGGCGCTGGCGGCCGGCGCGGCGCTCATGGGGGTCGCGCCGCTGCCCGTGGTGGGCGCGTTGCTCCTGCTCGCGGGGGCCGGCGGTCCCATGGTGACGGGCGGGCTGAGCAGCCGGCTGCCGGAGATCGCCGTACGTGCGCGGATGGCACGCGGGCGGGCCGAGGACTGGGACGCGGTCACGTACGGGGTGGGCGGCACGGCCGGTCCGGCCCTGGTCGCCGGGCTGGCGGCGGTGGCCGACCCACTGTCGGCCGTACTCGGCCTTGGGGTGGCCACCGTGGTGGCGGGCGCCGTCGTACTGACGTTGCCGGACGACCCCAGGAAACCGACCTTGCCCGGCGAATCGGACCCCAGGAAACCGGGCCTGCCGGGCGAGACGGTCGCCTCTCGGGAGGGGCGCCGGGGCGAAGGCGTACTGACGGTGCGCCAGGCGCTGGGGCTCATGGTCACGCTCGGGCCGTTGCGGCGGGTGCTGGTCGCGACGCTGCTCACCGCCGTCACCGCCGGGGGGCTGACCGTGGTGGCGGTCGAGTTCGGCGCCCGGCTCGGCCACGGGGAGGCGGCCGGCGCCGCGCTGGCCGCCGTGTACGGCCTGGGCAACCTGGCCGGCTCGCTGGCGGTGACCGCGTTCCCGCTGCGGGGAGAGCCGGAGCGGCTGACGGTCCGGCACGTGGTGATCCTGGCCGTGGCGCTGGCCCTGTGCGCGCTGTCGCCCGTCTACCCGGTGGCCGTGGCGGCGTTCGGGCTGGCCGGGTTCGCCAACGCGCCGCTGTTCGCGGCGAGCCTGGCCGCGCGGTCGGCGTACTCGCCGCCCGGGGCGCGGGCGCAGGTCTTCGTGTCGATCGCGGGGCTCAAGATGGGGTTGTCCTCGGTGGGGGCGGCCGGCGCAGGGGCGGCGCTCGTCCTGGGGCCCCGGCCGCTGCTGGCCGCCGGGGCGGCGCTCGTGCTGGTCGCCGCGGTGGTCGCCGTGGCGGACAGACGCCTCACCGCCGCCCCCGCGCGTCCGCGGCCGGGACGTACGGCGCCCGGCGGCGTTGCTCCCGAGGAGGTCAGGGAGTGCGGTTGAGCAGCCGCTCTATCCGGTCGGCGACCAGCTCCGGCCGCTCGGCCTGGACTAGGTGTCCCGAGGCGACGTCCTCGTGGCGCCCGTCGGGCAGGCTCTCGGCGTAGCGGCGCTGGTGCTCGCGGTTCTCGGCGTGCTGCCGCTCCCGGCCCTTCGCGGCGCGCTCGACCGACAACACGATCGTCGGGCACTCCGGGAGCGGGGGCGGCTCGGCGCGGAACCTCGGTACGGCGGCGGCCACCGCCCGGATCTCCCGGCGGGTCTGGGCGACCCCGGCGGGGGTGAAGTCCTCGGTGAGCATGGTCCGGTAGGTGTCGGCCGAGTACAGCCGCCGGACGTTCCCGCTGAACAGCCGCGCCACCGGGCGGAACCGGCTGAGCGTCTGCGAGACCGCCAGCATGCGGTCGATCCGCTCGGTGGTCGCGTCCCACGTGTCGTACACCGGCGAGGTCTCCGGCAGGACGTCGGCCAGCAGCAGACCCCGCAGCCGGGACCCCAAGCGCCCGGCGGCGCGGCGCGCGACCAGCCCGCCCATGCTGTGCGCCACGAGCACGAACTCCCCCGGCACGACGGCCTCGGTCATCGCGACCAGGTCGGCCGCCAGGTCGTCGATGTCCAGCCCGGCGACCCGGCCGCTGCGCGCCCGCCCGGCGCGGTCGTAGGTGACCAGCCCGACCGTCTCGGCCAGCAGCGGCGTCAACCGGTCCCAGCAGGTACGGCCACACCCCCCGCCCGCCTCGAAGACCACCTGGTACGGCCCCTGCCCGAATTCCTCGACGTAGACGTGCCCGCCGTTCACCGGCACCGCCCGCCCCTGCGTCTCCCGCATGACGACCCCCTACGTTTTCATTTTGGATAACGGTATCTCATATGAAATCGTTAGGCCATGGACCCTGTGGAGCAACTCCTGCACCCGGTACGGCTGCGCATCGTGCACGCCGTGGCCGCGGCGGACACGATGACGATCGCGCAACTGTGCGCCCGCATGCCCGAGGTTCCGAAGATCACGATGTACCGCCAGGTCGCCCACCTCACCGAGGGCGGCTTCCTGGAGGTGGACGGCGAGCAGCGCGGACGCGGCGCCACCGAGCGCCGCTACCGGCTGCGCCAGGACCGTCCCGCGATCGAGGCCGGCGCGGCCGCCGCGATGTCGCTCGACGACCACCGCCGGGGATTCGCCGCGGCCATGGCCGTCCTGATCGCCGAGTTCGACGCCTACCTGCGCCGCGAGGTCGCCGACCCGGTCGCCGACTCGGTCTCCTACCGGCAGGGCACCCTGTGGCTCAGCCCGGATGAGCTCGACGCGATGCTGGCCGACCTGCTCACGGTGTTGCGCGACCGGCTGGCCAACACCCCCGAGCCCGGCCGCGCCCCCTACCTGCTCAGCGCGATCCTGTTCCCCTCCGCGCGGCCGTGACCGCGCCGCACGAGGCCGGTCCGGGGCCGTCGGCGACGCTAGTACGGTGGCCGGATGTATCCCGAGATCGAACCCTATGATCATGGCCTGCTCGACGTCGGCGACGGCAACCTCGTCTACTGGGAGGCGTGCGGCAACCCCGACGGCAAACCCGCCCTGGTCGTGCACGGCGGGCCCGGGTCGGGCTGCACGCCCGGCCAGCGGCGCAGCTTCGACCCGGAGCGCTACCGGGTCATCCTGTTCGACCAGCGCAACTGCGGCCGCAGCCGGCCGCACGCCGCCGACCCGGCCACCGATCTGTCCGCCAACACCACCCACCACCTGGTGGCCGACATGGAACGGCTGCGCGAGCACCTGGGCGTCGAGCGCTGGCTGCTGTACGGCGGCTCCTGGGGCTCGACGCTGATCCTGGCCTACGCCGAGGCCCATCCGGAGCGGGTCTCGGAGATCGTCGTCACCGGCGTCACCATGACCCGCCATTCGGAGATCGACTGGCTGTACGACGGCGTCGGCCGCTTCTTCCCCGAGCAGCGGCGGCGCTTCCGCGAGGGGGTGCCCGAGGCCGATCGCGGCAGCCTGCGCGAGGTGCTGAGCGCCTACGGGGGTCTGATGGCCGACCCCGACCCGGCGGTCCGCGTCAAGGCCGCCCACGACTGGACGGCGTGGGAGGACACGGTCATCTCGCTGGAGGTGAACGGCAAGCCCAACGCCTACAGCGACCGGCCGCCGGACCGGCTGGCGGCGCTGGTCCGCGTCTGCGCCCACTACTTCTCCAACGACGCCTGGCTGGAGGAGGGTGTGCTGCTGCGGGAGGCGTACAAGCTGGCGGGCATCCCCGGCGTGCTCCTGCACGGCCGCTTCGACCTCGGCGCGCCCCTGGAGTACGCCTGGGACCTGGCCCAGGCGTGGCCCGAGGCGCGCCTGGTGGTCGTGGAGGACTCCGGGCACACCGGCAGCGGCACCTACCGCGACGAGATACTCAAGGCGCTGGACGGCTTCGCCGCGTCCTGAGGTCCACCACGGGCGGCTCACGAAGAAGGGGCATCACCCGGGATGAAACGCACGAACGGGATGTGCCTGCCGACCTCGCGGTAGTCCGCCACGCTGCCGTCCACGGCGAACCCCATGATCCGGCAGAGGCGGCGGGCGGCGGCCGGGTGGCGGGGCGCGTACCGGGCCATGATCTCCGCGCCCTCGGCGGCCTCGAGCGGCACGGCGGTCGCCCGGAGACGGCGGCCCCCCACCTGGACGGTCACCCGCGGGGTGGCCATGACGTTGCGGTACCAGTCGGCCTTGGGGCCGAAGCCGGAGGCGGCCACGTAGCCGTGGCCGTCGTGCCGGACGACCTCGATGACCGCCCGGCGGGGCAGGCCCGAGACGCGTCCGGTGTGGGTGAGCAGCATGACGCGGCCTCCCAGCAGCGGTCCGAGGCCCAGCCGGTAGAGCAGGATGGGCAGGCGCCACAACCGCCGGCGCAGCCCGGCCGGCGGGTCCGGCCGGTTGACGATCTCCATGGTCATCGGTCCCTTCCGAGGCCGGCGGGCGGGGGCAGGATGCTCCCCGCGCCGAACTGCCTGCGCAACAGCGGCGCGAACGTCTCGCGCATGATCAGCCGGTTCACCAGGCCCTGCGCGACCAGCCCGGCCCGGCCGCCGGGCACGAGCGACCTGGCGAACAGCGCGGCGTTGCGCTGCCGCCGCGTCACCTCCGGCCGCATCCGCGACTCGTAGCGGGCGAACGCGCGCTCGTGACCGCCCCCGCCCGCCAGCACCTCGGCCAGCAGCGACCCGGTGATCCATCCCATGCCGCCGAAGCGGGAGCGGAGCAGGTCCAGGCGTTCGGCGCGCGGCACACTCCCCCGTACGGCGATCTGAACAGGAGCAGGGCGACCAGCCGGCCCGGCTCGCCGGTGGGGTAGACGACGGCCTGCCGGCCGGGCTCGGTGTAGTGGGCGCGGACCCGGCCCCAGCCGTACCGGTCGGGGACCGGGAAGGAGGCCAGGCGGCAGCCGAGGTGACGGGCGAAACGCGGTTCGGGGCCGAAGACCAGCCCTCGACGTCACCGGCGACGGCGTCGAGGAGGGCGCCTTCGATGGTGGTGTGCATCAACGACAGGTGCGGGCCCCGGATGACCCGGTCGAGCAGCGCCTCCGTCAGCCGGGCACCGGGACGGCCGGAGGCGTCCACGAACTCGACCGAGTCGATCGGCAGCCGGTGGGGCGCGAGGGCGCCGAGGATGCCCATGCGGGCGGCGACGTCGTGGCCGGTGCCGAAGAAGTCGACGCCGTAGCCGCCGAGCCGGCCGTGCGGCGCGCGTTCGACGACCACGGGCTCGAAGCCGCGCCGCCGCAGCCAGTACGCCGGCGTGAGACCGGCGATGCCGGCCCCGCAGATCAGGACCCGCACGAGCCGCCCTCCTCCAGCAGGTCCTCCACCGCCGACAGCGCCGCGTCGACGGGAAGGTCGGGATCGATCATGTAGTGCAACATCAGGCCGTCGATCGCGGCGGTGACGAGCGTGGCGACGCCGTCCAGCCGGGCGGCCGTCCAGCCGGGACGCAGGCTCGCCAGGCGGGTGGCGATCAGGCCGCGGGCCCGGCGGAGCTCGTCGCGCAGCACCATGCCCAGGGCGGGATCGCGGGTGGCGCCCACGATCAGCTCGGCCGCCAGCCGGGTCGTCGGCTCGTCGGCCGCCGTGCGGTCCGGCATGGCGCGCATCAGGGTCAGCGCCGCGCGCTCGTCCTCGGCGTTCAGCAACTCGGTGACCAGCGGGGTGACGACGAGGTCGGTGGCCCGGCGGAAGATCGCCTCGTGCAGGCCGGGCAGCCCGCCGAAGTGGTAGTGGATCAGGCCGGGGTTGGTGCCGGCCCGATCGGCCACGGCGCGCGTGGTGACGCCGGGCCACCCATGCTCGCGCAGCAGCGCGACGCCGGTCTCCACCAGTTGCTCGCGGCGGCGGTCCCCTCGCGCCGAATTTGGTCGATCGGCCAAGTTGGTCATACGGCCAATTTAACACGTACGAGAAGGGCGCGTGCGCCGCGGGCACGAGCGGTGGTTGCATGATCAGATGACCGACGACCCCTTGGAACGCCTCAGCGCCGCCGCCCGCCGCATCCGCGAGCTGGCACATGAACGGCCCCCCACCGGCCTGTCCCACAAGGACGCCGACGACGACGCCGGCACGATCGACACGGACGGCGCCCTAGGGTTCGACCCGTTCCCCTTGCTCGGAGCCTTCCAGCGGCACGGCGTCCGGGTCGTGGTGATCGGGCAGGTCGCCGGCATCATGCACGGCTCCACCGAACTGACCGGCGACCTGGACGTGCTCTGGGACGGCACCCCCGCCCACGCCCCCGCCTTGGCCGCCGCGTTCGCCTCCGTCGGCGCCCGGCTCACCGGCGAGACGGGCGAGCCGCTGCCCCTCCGCCCGGAGTCCTTCCTCCGGCCCAAGGTGCCGTTCACCTCGCCGGGGGCCGGTGGCGACTGCTGCACCCCGGCGCTCCCCTGGGGCGGCCTGCCGGTCCGGGAGTGCTTCGACCGCGCGGTCACCGCCGTGAGCCCGAGCGGGCTGGCGGTCCACTACGTCTCCCGCGAGGACCTGGTCCGGATGCGCCGCGCCCTGGGCCGCCCGAAGGACCTCCGCCGCGCGGACGAACTGGCCCCACCCGCCCCCGCGCCGAACGCCTGACCCCACCGCACCCCGAACGCCGGCCCAGTCCTGCCGGAGGTGTCGAGGTGGGGAGCGTGCCGCATCGGTTCCTCCCGTACGGGCGAGCGCGTAAACCCTTTGGTGACGGTGTGGGGGGCTGGTTAGTCTGCCGTGCATGATCTCGCTCGTACGGCACCGCCTGACCTCCGCCGGGACCGGCCCGGCGCTGCGCGCGCTGCGCGAGTGGACGCCGCCCGACGCCCCGGCCGGCGGCGTGCATCCCGGGGACGTGGGCTGGCACCTGCGGTACGACGACGCGGCCGTCCTGCTCTGGACCGAGGACGAGCTGCCGGTGGCGGCCGGTTTCCTCGACGGTCCGGTGCTGCGGGTGACCGCCGCGCCGGGGGCCGACCTCGGGGCGCTGGCGGCCGACGCCGACGAACTGCTCGAACCCGGCCAGGACTGGTGCGACGGCCTGCCCGTGCCCGGGTGGGAGCACGATCGGGAGGAGTCCTGGCTCGTCATGTCGTGGGCCCCGCGGCCGGTGTCGAGCCGCGCCGAGCCGGTCGGCGCGGCCACCGCGGCCGACCGGGCGCTGGTGCAGCGGTCGGCCTTCGCGGGATCCACGTTCAGCGTCAGCCTCTGGGACACGATGAAACGGTCACCGGCGGGCGGGATGGCCGTGGAGGCGCTCGTGCGTACGTCGTCGGGGGCGCCCGCGGCCGCCGCGACCGGCTGGTTCGCAGGTGTGGGCCGGTGCGGGCTGCTGGAGCCGGTCGGCACGCATCCGGATCATCGCGGGCACGGCCACGGGCGCGACGCCGTGCTGGGCACGTGCGCGGCCCTGACCCGTCTGGGCGCGAGCGCGGTCGCCGTCGCGACGCCGTCCTCGAACGAGGCCGCGGTGGCGCTCTACCGGTCGGCGGGGTTCACCGTCGTACGCGAGAACCGCGACCGGGTCCGCCCCCGACCGGCCTGACCGGCGTTCAGGGCGACCGTGAGCCCGGCCGACGACACGCAGGTCGCCGCGATCGCCGCGACCACGCCGTGCACGCCGATCCAGGGCGCCGCGAGCGGCAACGTCAGGACGACCACGGCGCTGACCGTCAGCAGGACGGGACGGATCACGGGCTCCGCCACGACCAGCGCGTGCACCGTCCCGAGCAGGACGAGGAACACGCCGACCGGGACCGCGACGGCGTACCCGACGGCAAGAGACCCGGCGCCGAGAGATCCGGCCGTGAGGGGCCCGGCGGCGCGTCCGCTCTGCTCGACCGCGACCTCAAGCCCGGCGCCGAGCGCGGCCAGGGCCGCGAAGACGCCGTAGTGGCCGTACCCCCACAGGTACGAGCGATCGCGGCGGTCGCTGAGCCCGTCACCGGCCTCCACCAGGAAGTACAGCCACCACAGGGCGAACAGCACCACGAGGCCGGACACCGCGATCACCACGAATCGGCCGCTGATCCCGCTTGTCCCGACCGCCGCCGCGACTCCCCTGGACGCCGCGAGCACGCTCTCGCCGAGCAGGATGATCGTGAACAGGCCGTAGCGCTCGGCGATGTGGTGGGGGTGCCACGTGGTGGGCCCGGCCCGCTCCGCCCACCCGGGCACTGCCAGTTCCAGGGCCGCCAGGACGACGAAGAGCGGCAGCTCGGCGCCCACGGGCGCGACCAGCGAGTGGAGGAGCCAGCCCGCCGTGAGGACGGTGACGCCGCCGGCGTATCGCAGCGCGGTACGCCGCCGCGCCCGGTCCTCGACCCCGGCCCGCACCCATTGGACGACGAGCCCGATCCGCATGACGACGTACCCGAGGGTGACGACCCTGAAGTCGGCGTGCTCGCTCGCGGCCGGCACGCCTGCCGCGAGGACGAGCACGCCGGCCATCTGCAGCATGGTCAGCAGCCGGTAGGCGACGTCGTCGGTGTCGTACGACGACGCGAACCAGGTGAAGTTCATCCACGCCCACCAGATCGCGAAGAACACCTGAAGGAACGGGACGATCCCGCTCAATGCGTGTCCTTCGCCGATCTCGTGGGCGAGCCCGGCGCCGGCCGCCGCGACCGCGACCACGAAGGTGAGGTCGAACAGCAGCTCCAACTGGCTGGAGACGCGGTTCGGCTCGTCGATCGGACGTGCGCTCATCCTGATCCGAACCCTGATGCCGGCTGCCGCCAAGATCTCGCTCCTGTCGCTCGTGTTCCGGCACTGAGACAGGGCGGCGTCCCGGATTGTGACAGTCAGGCTGTCAGCGGGGCCTCGTTCCCGGGTTCGCGGCGCGGCCGGCGGTCATTCGACGGCCCCGGCCCGCGTCAGGAGGTCCCGGTACCAGGTGTCGTACGGGTGGTTGGTCGCCAGGTAGCTGGCCGGCGGGTCGGTCGCCTGGCCCGCCGAGTCGAAGTCCCAGCCGCGTACGAGCCGTCCGGCCTGCCGTGCCGAGGTGATGAACGCCGACTCCCCGGCGGGTGCCGCGTAGAACAGCGCACCCTGCTGGAGCTCCGCGCTGTCGCCCCGCTGGAACTCGTCGAAGGCGACCTGCCGGTAGCGGATGCGGTCGCCGGTGACCGCGTCGGTGTCCACCCGCAGCGTCCTGGCCGGGGTCGGGCCGTCGGCGCCGGTCCACACGTGCACGCGGGGCGTACCGCCGGCCGAGGTGGTCTTGTCGTAGCGGGCGTCGGAGGTCTTGGCGTTGCCGCTCCACGCGACGGTCATCGCGCCGCCGTCGAGCGCGCCGGTCCACTGCCAGTTCTGGTTGTTGCTCTGGCTGCGGTGGATCTCGCGGAGCCGGGTCCCGCCCGCGTCGGTGAAGCGGACGGTCGGCAGGACGCCGTTGTCGTACTGGCGGCTGGCGGACCAGGTGATCTCGCCGTCGGCGCCGAGGCGTCCCACGCGGTACCAGAGGGTGGTGGCGTTCTGGGACTGGTGGACCTCGACCAGGTCGCCGTTGTCGGAGAGGGCGACGGCCGGGGTCACGCCGTTGTCGTAGCGGCCGTGGCGCAGCCAGCTCACCCGGCCGTCGGCGCCGTACGTGCCGGTCCAGTACCACAGCACGCCGTCGCCCGAGTCGTGCACCTCCACGACCTGGCCGCGGTTGTTGGCCGCCACGGCCGGGTTGGAGCCGATGTCGCGTTTGTACAGGGTGCGGGTCACGCCGTCGCCGGAGATCACGGGGAGCACGCGGCCGCGCAGCGCGTCCACGGTCGGCGGGGTGGCCGGGTAGTCCTCGGCCCGGAACAGCCGGGGCCCGAAGGCGGAGACGAGTTTCTGGTTGAGCGCGGCCAGGTTGCCCGCGGCGTAGGAGGGGTTGTCGGTCAGGTCGTCCTTGATGTCGAGGGCGACGACGATCGGGGCGGCCGTGGGATGTGCCGCGGACCAGGCGTCGATGACCGCGAGCCAGTCGCGCAGGAGGTTCGAGACCGGGTTGCCCGCGTGGTCGACCTCGTCGCCGGGCGCGTCGTGGCCGACGGAGTAGTCGAGGGCGGTGGCGTAGCCGTTGTCGTGGATGTCGAGCTCGATGAAGCGGATGCCGTGGTCGAGCTGGTAGGCGATCGAGTTCCTGGCGCCGGAGATATTGCCCGAATAGCTGTTGTGCGTGGCGCGGAAGATCGCCGAGGGTAACGGCACGTCCGCCGCCGCCTCCGCGGACCCGCTGATCAGCAGGATCGAGGCGGCGGCGGCGAGGACTGGCAGGACGGCTCTCGGACGAGGCATGCTCTGATCCTCACGTCGGGGGCGATGCCCCCAGACAATACGATCAACGCCGTTCGGCCAACCCCGTCGCCGCCGCCGTCGCCGCCGCCGTCCCGCCCGTGGCCGCCGGGGCCGGGGACGGCCGGCGGTCGCGGGTCAGCGGTTCTCGTGCACGCGGCCGAACTCCACCGCCGGGGTGCTGCCGGCGAAGTTGCGGTCCACCTCGGCCCGTTCGGCCGTGCTGGGGTTGGCGTTCGTGCAGCTCACGGGGGCGCTGGAGCCGGACATCAGGTCACTGCACAACCCGGTGCGCCGGTCGGGCAGGCCCAGGATGTGGCCGATCTCGTGGGTGGCGATCCGGAGCGGGTAGTAGCCCTGGTTGACCGCCTGTCGGCCCATCCAGATCGTGCCGCGGCCGAGGCTGGTGGGCAGTGTCCTCGGCCAGTTGTTGTCGGCCAGGACGACGAAGCTGGCGGGCGTGCCCTGCACCAGCCGGACGTTCACCACGTTGGCGTTCCAGACCTGGGCCGCCTGGTTGACCACGCTGACGAACTCGGCCGCGCGGGAGGCGTCGTACCGTACGACCCTGACCAGGACGGCGGCCTGGGCCGGGGAGGTGACCAGCAGGAAGGAGAGGGCGAGGACGACGGAAAGCACATGCCGGAGAGACCTTGACACGGATCCTCCTCCAGGAGTTGGGGGGTTCTGTCACGGTATGCATGCCTTCGGTCGTCCGAGAAGTAGCGAATCGCACCTATCACTGGGATATAGCCGCCACGCCAGACCCAGCCCGTTCACCGGACGGCGCGGCCCGCGGAAGGCGTCCGCGGGCCGCGCCGCCGTACGTCACCGCAGTGCGGACGTCCAGCCGGGACGGCCGGGCAGCGGGCCCGGGAAGGGCTGGAGGCGCTTGAGCGTCACCTCGGCGGGCGGGACCGCCGGGCAGCGGGTGCCCTTGGCGGGCAGGTCACGGGAGAGCAGGTAGCGGTCGAAGGCATCCGTCGGGCAGTCGCCGCGGCCGTAGATGCCGTGCCCCCACCCCTCGTACGTGAGCAGGCGGGCCGCCCGCCCGGCCTGCCGCGCGGTGCCGGTCGCCCACGTGTACGGGGCGGCCGGGTCGTGCAGCGCGTTGCCGAGCAGCACCCCCGGCGAGCCGTCCAGCTTCAGCCGGTGTTGCGGGTTGGGCGTGGCCGCGCCCTGGCAGGCCAGCGTGAGCGGGTGCGCCGCGGCGCTGACCAGCATGTCCGGCGCGATGGCCGCCGACCGGCGCAGCAGCCGGTCCCATTCCCGGTAGCCGCGGACCGGCAGCGCGTAGTCCTGGCAGAACACGAACGTCGCGTCGTTGACGGTCTCCCCCGCCGCCTTCACAGGCGGCGCGAGCAGCGGGCTCGCCACCTGGGCGCCGCTCTCCATGGCGGCCAGCAGGTCGGCCAGCTCGCTCCAGGCGGGGCCGTAGAACGCGCTGAACGCCACTCCGATCAGGTCGAGCTTGCGCAGCACGACGCCCGGCTGCCCGGGGAAGGTCAGCTCGCCGCGTTCTGCCCGGCCCAGCAGGTCGTGCCAGACCGCGCGCAGGTCCCGGCCGTGCAGCGCGCACGACGCGGTCCGCTCGCACCAGGACACGAACTCGTCGAAGGAGTCCTGCGAGGTCCACGTCTCGGTCTCCAGGAACGCCTGGGTGCCGAGGCTGTGGTCCATGTTGCTGTCCAGCGCGAGGGCCCGGACGCGGCGCGGGTAACGCTCGGCGTACAGCTGGCCGATCAGCGTGCCGTACGAGACGCCGTAGTACGTCAGTTTGTCGTCGCCGAGCGCGGCGCGCAGGGCGTCGAGGTCGCGGATCACGTACCCGGTGTGGACGTTGTCGAACAGCGGGCCGGTGCGCCGGCGGCAGTCGTCGCCGTAGCGCTTGTTGAAGGCGAGCAGGGCGTCCCAGCCGGCCTGGTCCTTGATCGACAGCGGGTCGGGCGCCTGCTGGGCGAGCTCCAGCGAGCAGGTGATCGGGTGGCTGCGGGCCACGCCGCGCGGGTCGAAGCCGACTATGTCGAAGCGGCTGGTGATCTGGGGGGTGAAGCTGAGCCAGTTGTTCAGGACGCTGGTCACGCCCGAGCCGCCGGGGCCGCCGGGGTTGATCACCAGCGATCCGATGCGGGCGGCCGGGTCGCTCGCCCTGCGGCGGGCGAGGGCCAGTTCGAACGTCCCGGCGCCCAGGTTGTTCCAGTCGATCGGCACGGTCAGCGTCCCGCAGTCGACCGCGGGATCCTCCGCGCACGGCGCCCACCTGACGGCCTGGGACGGTGTCGCGGCGGCCGCGGGGACCGGCGCGAGCGGGGCCGCCAGGGCCGCTAAGAGGGTGAGGATCAGGACTGGTCTTCGCATCGCGATTCCAATCGTCGGGGGTTTGATCATCGGTCACTTCACCCGACAAGACCATCCGACTGGAGTAGGAGAACCGGGTCATCCCCTGGTACCTGTCCCTCTCATCCCGTACCGGCCGGGGGGCGTACGGCGGGCGATGGGTAGATTGCGCAGAGTGGAAGACGATGTGGTCAGCGGCATCCGGGTGCGCGGCGCGCGGGTGCACAACCTGCGGGACGTGGACGTCGCGATCCCGCGCGACGCGCTCGTGGCGTTCACGGGGATCTCGGGGTCGGGCAAGTCGTCGCTGGCGTTCGGCACGATCTTCGCCGAGTCGCAACATCGTTACCTGGAGTCGGTCGCCCCCTACGCGCGGCGGCTGCTGCAACAACTGCCCATGCCCGACGTGGACGACATCACCGGCCTGCCGCCCGCGGTCGCGCTCGGCCAGCGGCGCTCGACGCCGTCCGCACGCTCCACGGTCGGCACGCTGAGCAGGGTGTCCAACTCGCTGCGGATGCTGATGTCGCGCGCCGGCGACTACCCCGCGGGCGCGCCGCGCCTGGACTCGGACGCCTTCTCCCCCAACACGGTCGCGGGCGCGTGCCCGGAGTGCCAGGGGCAGGGCGTGCTGCACGAGGTCACCGAGGAGTCGCTGGTCCCCGATCCGGCGCTGAGCATCGCGGAGGGCGCGATCGCCTCGTGGCCGGGCGCCTGGCAGGGCAAGAACCAGCGCGACATCCTGGCGACGCTGGGCTACGACATCCACCGGCCCTGGCGAAGCCTGCCCCAGGAGCAGCGGGACTGGATCCTGTTCACCGAGGACGAGCCGGTCGTCACGGTTCACCCGGTGCGCGAGGCCGGCCGGATCCACCGCCCCTACCAGGGCAAATACGCCAGCGCGCGGCGGCTGGTGCTCAAGGCGTACGCCTCCTCGGCCAGCGAGAAGAGCCGCCGGCGGGCCGAGCGGTTCATGACCCGCCGCACCTGCCCGACGTGCGGAGGACGGCGGCTGCGTCCCGAGGCGCTGGCGGTCACGTACGCGGGCAGGACCGTCGTCGAGCTGGCCTCGCTGCCGATGAGCGAGCTGGCCGGCGTGCTGGGCCCGTCCAGGGGCGAGCCGGGCCCCGCGGGGGCGCTCGCGAGCGACATCCTCGACCGCATCGAGGTGCTGGACGAGCTGGGGCTCGGCTACCTGAGCGTCGCCCGGCCCGCGCCGACCCTGTCCAGCGGCGAGCTGCAGCGCATCCGGCTGGCGACCCAGCTCCGCGCCGGCCTGTTCGGCGTCGTGTACGTACTGGACGAACCCTCGGCCGGCCTCCACCCCGCCGACTGCGCCGCGCTGTCGGAGCTCCTGCGCCGCCTGCGCGACGGCGGCAACACCGTCTGCCTCGTCGAGCACGACATGGACGTCGTACTCCAGGCCGACTGGCTGGTCGACGTGGGCCCCGGGGCGGGCGGCGACGGCGGGCGCGTCCTGTACAGCGGGCCGGTCGCCGGGCTGCGCGAGGTCGAAGGATCGGTGACCCGCCGCTACCTGTTCGCCGCCGTCGTGCCGGAACGCCCGGCCCACCGCCCGTCGGGCCTGCTGGAACTGCGCGGCCTGACCCGCAACAACCTGCGCGGCGTGGACGTGGACGTACCACTCGGCGTCTTCACCGCGGTCACCGGGGTCTCGGGCTCGGGCAAGAGCAGCCTGCTGGAGGCGATCGCCGAGGCAGCCGCCGCGGACCGGCGGGTGGTGTGGGTCAACCAGCAGCCCATCGGCCGCACCCCGCGTTCCAACCTGGCCACCTACACCGGGCTGTTCGACACCGTACGCAAGCTGTTCGCCGCCACGGACGGCGCCCGCGCCCACGGGTACGGCCCCGCGCGCTTCTCCTTCAACGTGGCGGGCGGACGCTGCGAGACCTGCCAGGGCGACGGCTACGTGGCGGTCGAGCTGCTCTTCCTGCCCACGACGTACGCGCCCTGCCCCGACTGCGGCGGCGCCCGCTACAACCCCGACACCCTGCGGGTGACCTACCGCGACCGGACGGTCGCCGAGGTCCTGGCGATGACGGTCGACGAGGCCACCGGCTTCTTCGGCGACGTCCCCGCCGTCCGCCGCCCGCTGGAGACGCTGCACGACGTCGGGCTCGGCTATCTGCGGCTGGGCCAGCCGGCCACCGAGCTGTCCGGCGGCGAGGCCCAGCGCATCAAGCTGTCCGCCGAGTTGCAGGGCCGCCGGGCCGAGTCCACGATCTACCTGCTGGACGAGCCGTCCACCGGACTGCATCCGCACGACACCGACGTGCTCATGGACCGGCTGCACGACCTGGTCGGCGGCGGCGGCACGGTCGTGGTCGCCGAGCACGACATGCGCGTGGTGGCGACCGCCGGCCACGTCATCGACCTCGGGCCCGGCGGCGGTTCGGCCGGCGGCACCGTCGTCGCGGCCGGAACGCCGGCGCGGGTCGCGGCCAGCCCGCGCAGCCGTACCGCGCCGCATCTGAAGGGGCTGCTGTGATGCGCCGCGGGTTGTACCTGCCGCCGTTCGGCGAACTGGCCGATCCGCGCGTGCTCGCCGATCTGGCCGTACGCGCGGAGGACGCCGGCCCGTACGAGGCGGCGGGCGCGACCTGGTGGCTCGTGCAGTTCCCCGAGGTCACCACGGCCGAACAGGTGATCTCGGCCCTGACGCGGGGCTGACGTACGCTCGTCCGGCTCGGCGGGACGGGAGCGCCTGGAGGCCTCCTAGAGTGTGGTGTTGTGCTCTACGGCAGATCGGCGGAAATCAGCGCAATAGACCAGGTGATCGCGCGGGCCCGCGAGGGCCTCGCCGGCGCGGCGGTGTTGCGGGGCGAGGCGGGGGCGGGCAAGACCGCCCTGCTCGACGCGGCGTGCGCGCGGGCCGGCGGGATGCGGGTGTTGCGGACCACCGGCGTCGAGTCCGAGTCCGACCTCGCGTTCGCGGCGCTGCACCAGGTGTTGTGGCCGGTGACCGGCTCGCTCGGCGCGCTGCCCGAGCCGCAGCGCCTCGCCGTCGGCGCGGCCCTGGGGCTGGCCGCGGGCGGGGCCGGTGATCGGTTCCTGGTGGCGGCGGGCGCGCTCTCGCTGCTGGCCGAGGCCGCCGCGCCGGACGGGCTGGTGTGCGTGGTCGACGACTTCCAGTGGGTCGACCGGGCCTCGGCGGACGCGCTGCTGTTCGCCGCCAGGCGGCTGGGCACCGAACGCGTCGCGATGCTGCTCGCCGTACGCGGTGACGCTCCGGTCAAGGGCGTGCCGCTGACGGTGGACGTACGCGGCCTGGCCGAGCCCGCCGCGGCCGAGCTGCTGGAGTCGCGGCACGGCGCGCTGCCCGTACGGGTGCGGCGGGAGCTGGTCACGCTGACCGGCGCGAACCCGCTGGCCCTGGGCGAGATCGCCGCCCGCCTGACACCCGCCCAGCTCGCCGGACGCGAACCGCTGCCCGACCCGCTGCCCGGCGGCGCCCGGCTGTTCGGCGACCGCGTCGCCGCGCTGTCCGCCCCCGCCCGCCTGGCCGCCCTGATCGCCACCGCCGAAACCGACCTCACCACAATCCTGCACGCCACCACCCACCTCCTCACCCCAACCCCGGCCTCGCACGATGCGGCCGGGCCGGAGGGTGGGGAGGAGGCCGGGGCGGTTGCGGCGGATCCGGCGGAGGGGGCGCGGAGGGCTGTGGCGGAGTTGGAGGAGGTGGGGTTGGTCGAGGTGGTGGGGGCCGGGGTGCGGTTCAGGCATCCGCTGGTCCGGTCGGCGGTGCACGAGGCGGCCGCGCCGGCCGAGATCCGCCGCGTGCACGCCGTCCTCGCCGAGCTGACCGCGGACGACCGCCGCGCCTGGCACCTGGCCGGCGCGGCGATGGGCCAGGACGAGCGGGTCGCCGCCGAGTTGGTGGCCGCCGCCGGACGGGCCCGCGACCGCGGCGGGTACGGCGCCGCCGCCACCGCCCTGGCCAGGGCCGCCGAACTGACCCCCGGCCCGCGCGACCGCGCCGTACGACTGAAGGACGCCGCCGTCGCGGCCTGGCTCGGCGGCCGTCCGGGTCAGGCGGAGTCGCTGCTGGCCGAGGCCCGCGAACACGCCGGCGCGGACGCCGTCCTCGCCATGGAGATCGCCCGGCTCCGGGGCCGCTTCGAGCTGAACTCGGGCAACGCCGCCGAGGCCGTACGTGTCCTCGCGGCCGGCGAGAGCCTGGACATGCTGGCCGACGCCTCGGAGGCGGCCGCGTACGTCGGCGACACGGCGGCCGTCGTCGAGCTGGGCCGCCGGGCCGCCGCGCACCCCGAGGGCTTCCTGCGCGACACCGTGGCCGGGATCGGCCTCACCCTGGACGGCGACCCCGCGGGCCCGGCCCTGCTGCGGCGCGCGCTGGCCAGGAGCGGCGAGCTGGAGGACGCGGCGGGCTATCTGTGGGCGACGGCCGCGGCCAGCCAGCTCGGCGAGTCGGACCTGGCCGGCGAGATGACCGACCGGGCCGGCCGGGTGGCCAGGGTGTCGGGGATGGCCGGGCAGCTCCCCGTGGTGCTGGAGTTCGTGGCCACCGCCGAACGCCTGGCCGGACGGCTGGCACGCAGCCAGGCCATCTCCGAGGAGGGCCTGGAGCTGGCCCGCGAGGCCGGGTACACGAACACGGTGGCCGCCCACCTGGCCAACCTGGCGGTGCTGGCGGCGCTGCGCGGCGAGCAGGAGCCCTGTGAGCGGCAGGCCCGCGAGGCGCTGGCCATCGCCCTCCCGCACCGGGTGGGGTTGCGGGCGGGGGTGGCCGCGTACGCGCTGGCGCTGCTCGACCTGTGCCTCGGCCGGTACGCGGCGGCGCACGACCGCTTCACCGCCATCGCGGCGGCGGGGCCGGGCGCCGGGCATCCGGCCGTGGCGGGGCGTACGGCCCCCGACCGCGTCGAGGCCGCCGTGGGCGCGGGCGACGAGGCGGGCGCCCTGGCGGCACTGGAGGCGTACGAACGATGGGCGGAGCACGCCGCGACGCCCGAGTCGCGCGCGCTGCTGGCCCGCTGCCGGGGCCTGGCCGGCGCCGGCGAGGACGCCTTCGGCGAGGCGCTGCGCCTGCACACCAACCCCTTCGAGGCGGCCAGGACCGCCCTGCTGCTGGGCGAGCGGCTGCGCCGCGGTCAGCGGCCCGGCGAGGCGCGGGCGCACCTGCGGACGGCGTGGGAGACGTTCGAACGGGCGGGCGCGCGGCCGTGGGCGCGGCGCGCGCAGGAGGAGCTGCGGGCGGCGGGCGAGAGCGGGCAGGCGCCGCCCGCGGCCGTGCTCGACGCGCTGACCCCGCAGGAGTTGCGCATCGCGGGCCTGGTCGCCGACGGGTTGTCCAGCAAGCAGATCGCCGCCCAGCTCTTCCTGAGCCCGCGCACGGTCGAGTACCACCTGTACAAGATCTATCCGAAGCTGGGCATCGGCTCCCGTACGGATCTGGCGCGGCTAGTAGTTCTACAGAAGGCGCCCGTAACCGGCGACGGCATGATCTGAGGCATGCAAAACGTGAACATCTGGAGCGAAGAGTTCGGCGCCGAGAACGACACGCCGATCCTGTTGATCATGGGTTCGATGTCGCAGGGCGTCCTGTGGCCGGACGAGTTCGTCGGCCGCCTGACCGCCGGAGGCCGCCGGGTCATCCGGTACGACCACCGCGACACCGGCATGTCGGACACCGTGGACTTCGAGGCCCATCCGTACACGTGGGACGACATCAAGGACGACGTCTACCGCGTGCTGGACGCCCACGGCCTGGAGAGCGCCCACCTGGTCGGCCACTCGGCGGGCGGGCTGCTCGGCCAGTTCGTGGCCGTGGAACGGCCGGAGCGGGTGCGTTCGCTGACCGTCATCGCCTCCTCGCCGCTCGGCGGGGGCGAGGGCCAGGTGCTCATGCGGGCGCTGCTGGGACAGCCGCAGCCCGAGGGCAGCCTGCCGGAGCCGGCGCCGGAGTTCGTGGACTTCTACCGCGCCCTGATGGCCGCCCCGCCGCCGCAGGACCGGCGCGCGGTGATCGACGGCATGATCGCCGAGCAGCGTGTGCTGCACGGCACCGGGCTGCCCTTCGACGAGGACGCGGCCCGCCGGGCGCAGGAGCGCATCTTCGACCGGGCCCGCGACCTGTCGGCGGCGGCCAACCACCGGCTGGCCGCGGGCGGCAACCCCGACTTCGAGCCGGTGGGCGTGCTGCACCAGGTCAAGGCGCCCTCGCTGGTCATCGAGGGCAGCCACGAGCCGGTCAAGCCGGGGCACGGCGCGGTGATCGCCGAGCAGATCCCGGGGGCGCGGCTGATGATCGTGGCGGGCATGGGACACACCCTGCCGCCCGAGACGCACGAAGAGCTGGCCGCCGCCGTCCTCGCGCACACGGCCGGCTGACCCGCCGCGCGGGCCGGCCCCTTAGACCGACCCCTTACGACCGGCGGTCAGAGCTCGGCGGTCACGTCGGGCACGGACGACTCGGGGCGGCGCGGCGGGCGCCGGTAGCCGGTGGCGGGCGGTCGCTCGGGGATCTCCAGCGGCGGCCGCCGCACCTGGCGGTAGGGGATCGTGGACAGCAGGTGGGAGATCATGTTGATCCTGGCCCGCCGTTTGTCCTCGCTCTCCACCTCGTACCAGGGGGCCTCGGGGATGTCGGTGTGCACCAGCATCTCGTCCTTGGCCCGGGAGTACTCCTCCCACCTGGTGATCGACTCCAGGTCCATCTCCGACAACTTCCACCGGCGCATCGGGTCCTCCAGCCGGTCGCGGAAGCGGCGCTCCTGCTCGTCGTCGCTGACCGAGAACCAGTATTTGCGCAGCAGGATCCCGTCCTCGACCAGCAGCCTCTCGAAGATCGGGCACTGGTGCAGGAACCGCGTGTACTCCTCCTGCGTGCAGAATCCCATCACCCGCTCGACCCCGGCCCGGTTGTACCAGCTCCGGTCGAACAACACGATCTCCCCGGCGGCGGGCAGGTGCTCGACGTACCGCTGGAAGTACCACTGCGACCGTTCCCGCCCGGTCGGCACGGGCAGCGCGGCGATCCGGGCCACGCGCGGGTTCAGGTACTCGGCGACCCGCTTGATCGTGCTGCCCTTGCCCGCGGCGTCGCGCCCCTCGAAGATCACCACGACCCGCCGGCCCTCGGACCGCACCCACTCCTGAAGGTTGACGAGTTCCGCCTGCAGGCGGAGAAGTTCCTTCTCGTACGGCTTGCGACGCAGCCTGTCGGTTCCCATACCTGCGGATTCTAGGAGTGCGGACATGCCGAGGGCCCGCCCCCCGCGCGGGAGACGGGCCCGTGGCCTGGGCGGTTACCTGAGCCAGGCGTTGCGGCGGACGATCGGCAGGTTGCCGAGCCCGAGGGTGGTGCCGGCGCCGGTCAGGGCCAGGCCGACGAGGACGATGGCGTAGATGATGTGCTCGTCGAGGAAGGGGTTGGTGGCCAGGGGCAGTTCGGCGGCCCACATCAGGGCCAGCATCAGGGTGCCGGTGACCGCGGCGATCCGGGTGCCGACGCCCAGGACCAGCGCCAGGCCGATGCCGGCCAGGCCGGTCATGAACAGCCAGTCCACCCATGCCTGGCCGGCCAGGGCGCCGAACAGGCCGCCGAGCGCGTTCTCGCCGGTGCCCTTGAGGAAGCCGGTCGTCGGGCTGCCGCCGTTGATCCAGGCCTTGGCGGCGGGGGTGGCGAAGCCCCAGCCGAACGTCTTGTCCAGGAACGCCCACAGGAAGATCCAGCCGATCGCGATCCGGGCGGCGGCCCAGACGTAGTCGACCGGGGTGTGCGCCGCCTTGGCGACGGCGGCGACGCCCATCACGGGGGTGTGAACGGTGGTGGCCATGGCGGGCCTTCCTTTCCGCTGGGTCCTGCGTCCTGCTCTCACCTCCATCTCATCGTCCGGGGAGGGCCGCGCTCAGTGTCGTACGGCCCGTGGCCGAAGGACCTTGGTCCTCATCGCTCCACGACGTCGTCACTCCAGGACGTCGGAGAGCGGGCGGCGCGGCGTCTCCTCGCCGTCCGGGGCGACGCCGAGCCGCATGATCATCTGCGGGTACTCGCCGGAGAAGAGCTCCTGGCGCAGGAACTCGCGCAGCAGGTCCATCTCCAGCGCCTGGGTGTGGAAGGCGGCGCTGACGCCGTGCGCGGAGGCGTGCAGCAGGACGTGTTGCAGCGCCTGCCCGGTGGCGAGCCATTCCGCCCGGCCGTCGTCGCGCGTGGTCATGACGGCCACGACCCCGGTCGCCGCCTCGTCCCGGCCGCTCGGCGCGCTCCAGCCGTGCCGCCAGGAGTAGCGGCGCTGCTGGAAGACCGACTCCGCCGGCGCGGACTCGCGCGGCTGCTCGTCGGCCGGCATCCCGTCGGCGCGGGCGCTGCCGCGCGGCCTGGACCAGCGTACGATCTCCAGGCTGAACTTCTGGTCCTGCGTCTGGACGCCCTGCGCCGCCCGGGTGAGCGCGGCGAGCACGTCCACCGCCTCCAGGGAGCGTACGGGCGTCAGCTTGCCGCCCTCGCTCATGGCCGCCCTGACCAGCGACTCGACGAGCTGATCGGGGACCGGGACGTCGGCGAACCCCGCCCGGTGGGTGTGGCGCCGCTCGATCTCGCCGCCGAGCACCCGGGTGGGCTCGTCGGGCTCGCTCTCCGCCCCCGGCCTGATCGTCGCCAGCAGGCCGGGCCGGTCGGGATCGGGCAGGATCCGGACGACGGGCTCGTACCCCTGACAGCGCATCGCGGTGCGCATCGTGAACAGCGCGGCGCCGCAACTGATCAGCAGTTCCCGGCCGGCGGCGTCGCTCACCGCGAGCTTGCGCGCGGTGTCGGCCTTCAGGCCGATCTCCTCGCCGGTGACGGCGAAGGTCCAGGGCTGGGTGTTGTGCACGGAAGGAGCCAATCGACCGGCCTCCACCGCCGCGTCCAGCGCCTGCTTCGGCGAGCGCGTGGTCATGGTCCACCTCCAGGAGACGATGAGGTCAGCGCATCACATCCGGGCCGCCCAGTGACGCAGACCCGCCCTTACATCTGCGGAAACGCATCCGGGCGGCGGCGTCGTCCCCACAGCAGGTAGGCGACCGGGCCGAACGGCTGGACGAAGATGCCGAGCCACCACAGTCCCTTCCGCCCGCGTACGTCCCCCTTCGGACGGCGCCACAGGTCGACCGCCGCGGCCGTCGTGGCCGCGAGCTCCACCGAAGCCAGCACCGCCAGCCAGCTCCGCTGCCTGTTCGACATCTCGTTCCAGCGCACCGGACGCGCTCCTCTCTTCAACCTTCCGTACCAGCATGGGCGCGTCGGCCGCCCGTCAGCGTGGGTAGGAAGTCCTGTCCTTTCAGGCCATTGTCCTCTTTTCCAGAGCTTCACCTGATCCCGGCGCCTCAAGGGCCGAAGGACCCTGTCTGCGCGGATGGCACGTGGGTAGCGTCACCGGTATGGCCGCCTTCGACCCGCCCCGACAGGGGACGGGATGAATCCGTGGACGCTCTCGTACGAGGGCTTCGACCCCGCCTCGGCGAGACTGCGCGAGGCGCTGTGCACGCTCGGCAACGGCCGGTTCGCCACCCGGGGCGCCACGCCCGAGGGCCGGATCCGCACGCCCGGCACCTACCACGCGGGCTGCTACGACCGTCTGGCCTCCGACGTGGCGGGTCGTACGGTCGTCAACGAGGACCTGGTCAACCTGCCCGACTGGCTGCCGCTGACGTTCGCCACGCCCGGCTCGGACTGGTTCGCGCCGGAGCTGGCCGAACTGCTGCACTACACCCAGGAGCTCGACCTGCGCCGCGGCGTGCTGCTGCGCGACCTGCGCTGGCGGGACGGCCAGGGCCGCGTCACCCGGGTGTGCCAGCGCCGCCTGGTCTCCATGGCCGATCCCACGCTGGCCGCCCTGGAGACGACGTTCACGGCGGAGAACTGGTCGGGCCCGCTCCGCGTCCGCGCCGCCCTGGACGGACGGGTCACCAACGACGGCGTCGAACGCTACCGCGACCTGCGCGGCGACCACCTGACGGAGCACGCGACCGGCGGCCGGGACGGGCTGACCTGGCTCACCGCGGCCACCCGCTCCTCCCGCGTCACGGTCGCCCTCGCCGCGCGCGTCGACACGTCCGCCCCGGGTTCCCGTGCCGAGGAGCCCGGTCTGGTCGCCACCGAGCACGTGCTGGACGTCGTGGAGAGCGTGCCGGTGACGCTCACGAAGGTCGTCGCGCTGCTGACCTCGCGCGACCCCGCCGTGCACGACCCGCTCTCGGCCGCGCTACGGCGGGCGCGTACGGCCCCCGGCTTCGGCGACCTGCTGGACGCGCACACCGCGGCCTGGGAACGGCTGTGGGAGCGGGCCTGCCTGGACGTGGACGGCCCGGAGTTGTCGCAGATCGTCCACCTGCACATCTTCCACCTGCTCCAGACCCTCTCCCCGCACACCGCCGACCTCGACGCCGGCGTGCCCGCGCGGGGCCTGCACGGCGAGGCGTACCGGGGGCACGTGTTCTGGGACGAGCTGTTCGTCCTGCCCTGGCTCAACCTGCGTTTCCCCGAGATCTCCCACGGCCTGCTGCGCTACCGCTGGCGCCGCCTGCCCGAAGCGCTGGCGGCGGCCCGCGCGGCCGGGTACGACGGCGCGATGTTCCCCTGGCAGAGCGGCAGCGACGGCCGCGAGGAGACCCAGACCTACCATCTCAACCCCGACTCGGGACGCTGGCTGCCGGACGTCTCCCACCTCCAGCGCCACGTGGGCCTGGCCATCGCCTACAACGTCTGGCAGTACCACCTGGCCACCGGTTCCATGCCGTCGTGGTGCGCCGACCTGCTGATCGCCATCGCCCGCTTCTTCGCCTCGCTGGCCGTGCCCGACCCCGGCTCCGGCCGGTACGAGATCCGCGGCGTCATGGGCCCGGACGAGTACCACACCGCCTACCCCGGCGCCGCCGAACCGGGCCTGTCCAACAACGCCTACACCAACGTCATGACCGTGTGGCTGCTGCGGCACGCCCTCCAGCTCGGCGTGGCCGGCCCCGAGGAGGCGGCCCGCTGGGAGGACATCACCCGGCGCATGCGGGTCGACTTCCACGAGGGCGTCATCAGCCAGTTCACCGGCTACGACGGCCTGGCCGAGCTCGACTGGCAACGGTACGAAGGCGTGCGCCGCCTGGACCGGGCCCTGGAGGCCGACGGCGACGACGTCAACCGCTACAAGGCCTCCAAGCAGGCCGACACGCTGATGTTGTGCTACCTGCTCACCGCGGGCGAGCTGCTGGAGATCCTGGAAGGGCTCGGCTACCCGGCCGACCCCGCCCTGATCCCCCGGACGATCGGCTACTACCTCGACCGCACCAGCCACGGGTCCACCCTCAGCGCCGTCGTCCACGCCTGGGTGTTGTCGCGCTGCGACCGGGCGCGCTCGTGGCAGTTCTTCGCCGAGGCGCTGCTCGGCGACGTGCGCGACGTCCAGGGCGGCACCACCGCCGAGGGCATCCACCTGGGCGCCATGGCCGGCACCGTGGACATGCTGCAACGCTGCTATCTGGGCCTGGACCTGCGCCCGGACGGCCTCTATCTCGATCCCCTGCTGCCCGGACGGCTCGGCACGCTGTCGTTGCCGATCCGCTTCCGCGGCCGCCTGATCACCGTCGAAGCCGACCACGCGAGCACGCGGGTCGACGGCGTCCCCCTGCCGGGGGGCGCCGGCCTCGTCCTCACGGAGAAGGAGATGATCATGACGAACAGTGGTGACTTCGGACGCCGGGTGACCTATCACCGCGACCGGCTCGGCCTCACGGTCGACCAGCTCGCGGAGCGGGCCGACATGTCCCCCGGCTATGTCGCGTACCTGGAGGGCCATCTGGGCACCCCCGACAGGAACACGGTGATCCGCCTGGCCACCGCCCTTGAGACGACCCCGCAGGACCTGCTGGGCGGCGGCCGCGACCGCCCGCCGGGCACCGGTCCCGGCCCGGACGAGCCGGTCCTTGAGAACCTCGACCCCGAGGAGTGCCTGCGGCTGATCGCGCCGGGAGGCATCGGCCGGATCGCGTTCAGCGGCTCGCACGGGCCCACGGTGCTGCCCGTCAACTACAAGCTGCACGACGGCGCCGTCCTGTTCCGCACCGCCCGCGGCGGGCCCATGGACCAGGACCTGCGCAGCGGGCTCGAAGGCGTGGACATCAAGATCGGCTTCCAGGTGGACCGGATCGACGAGGCGCGGAAGGAGGGCTGGAGCGTGCTCGTCCAGGGGCCCGCCCACCACGTGCCCGAGGACGAGGTGGCCAAGCTGGCCGACGCCGGCGTCACGCCCTGGGCGGGCGGGGAACGCCATCTGTACATCCGCGTCGTACCCCACCAGATCACCGGTCGCCGCGTCCACGGCCTCTGAGGACCTTTTTCGGGGACGTCCGGCGGTGTCGCCGGGCGGTCGCAGGGGCCAGTCTGGGATCAGGAGCTCCCATTGGAAGAGAGTTGATGACCATGCTCCCGATCCGTCCTCTCGTCGCCGTCGTGGCGGCGGTCTGCGTCGCCGTCCTGCCTGCGTTACCGGCGCAGGCCGTCCGGCGGGCCGCCGTTCCCGTCCTCGTGGATGTCCGGGCCGCCCATCAGTCCGGCCTGGACCGGCTGGTCTTCGAGTTCCGCGGCCCGCTCCCGGCCCGGCGCGACGTCCGCTACGTGTCCCGGCTGATCGCCGACGGCTCCGGGGAACCGGTCGCCGTGGCCGGTGACGCCGTACTCCAGATCAGCTTCGACCGGGCCGACGGCCACGACCGCGACGGCCGGGCCACCTACGGTCCCGCCCGCCGTACCTACGCGCTGCCCGGCCTCGTCCAGGTCGTCAACACCGGCGACTTCGAGGCCACGCTCACGTTCGGCGCCGGCCTCGCCCGGCGCGTGCCGTTCCGGGTCCGTACGCTCACCCGTCCGAGCAGGGTCGTCGTGGACCTGATCACGTCCTACCGGACCGTGCCCGCGCGTGCCTACTTCCTCGACACGGCCGGGCGCGGGCCGCGGACGGCGGCCGTGACGCGCCCGGTGATCCCGCCGGCCACCGCCGCCGGCGCGCTGCTGCGACTGTTCGCCGGCCCGACGCAGGCCGATCGCGGTCGGGGGCTGCGGTTCGCGGCCTCCAAGGCCACCGGCTTCAGCAAACTGACCGTCGCGGACGGGATCGCCAGGGTCTATCTGACCGGGCCGGTCTCCGGCGGCGGGTCGGCCTTCACCGTCGCCGACCAGATCAGGCCGACGCTCAAGCAGTTCCCGGCGATCAGGTGGGTCAAGATCTACGACGCGGCGGGACGCACCGGGCAGCCCGCCGGCCCGTCGGACTCCGTCCCACCGTCACTGGAGCGGCGTCCCTAGCCGTCGCGGTGCCCGGGTCCCATCGTCGCTGGAGCGGCGTCCCTAGCCGTCGCGGTGCTCGGGCGGGCGGACCACCGCGACCGGGCACTGCGCGTGGTGGAGCACGCCTCTGCTGACCGACCCGAGGAGCAGCGCGCCGAACGCGCCCCGCCCGTGGGAGCCGACCACGATCAGGTCGCTCGGGACGCCGGTGAGCGCCTCGACGGGATGAGCGCTCTGGACGTCCTCGACCACGTTCACGTCCGGATACCGCTCCCGCCACCCGACGGTACGGGACTGGATCACCTCGCGCTGCCCGGCACGGACCTCGTCCAGGTCGAAGGAGATCTCCGGGGCGAAGGCGTGCACGGGCAGCTGCCAGGCGTGGATCAGGCGCAGTGTGGCGCCCCGCAGCCTGGCCTGCTCGAAGGCGTAGCCGATCGCCGGTTCGCAGGTGCCGGAGTCGTCGATCCCGATCCCGATCTCGCCGACCGGCTCGGGCGGCTCGGCGCGCACGACCACCACGGGACACCGGGCCTGCCCGGCCACCTGCATGGTCACCGAGCCGAGCAGGGCCCCGGCGAACCCGCCCATCCCCCGGTTGCCGATGACCACCTCGTCCGCCCGCCGCGCCTGGTCCTGGAGGACGGCCGCGGGCGTCCCCTCGACGATCTCGGCCCGCACCCGTACCGACGGCTGCCGGGCGCGTACGGCCGCCTCCGCCGCCTCCAGCACCTTGGCCGCGCCCATCAGCAGGTAGTTCCCCTGCCCGAAGTCGGGGAAGCGGGTGCTGCTGTACGGCTGCCGGTCCAGGCCGTGCACGATCAGCAGCTCGGCGCCCGTACGCGCGGCGTCGTCGGCCGCCCAGTCGACCGCCGCGGCACCGGGAGCCGAACCGTCCGCCCCCGCAACGATCAGCCCGGCCATGGTGTCTCCCCCGTACGACAGCGCCCTCGGTGGACCTTCCTCGGCCCTGCCCACCCCAAAGCCAGGATTGGGCGAAAAATCCCCAAGTTCCCGAAAGACGCGCGGGGACGCCGGGCGGCCGGGTCCCCGGGCCGCCAATCTTCTCCAAGTTTTGGAACTTGTCATCCTGTCCGCTCACCTGCCGACCGGCTGAATGAGAGGGGGAGGTAGATGCGATGTCCGAGCTGGTCGTGGTGGGTGTGGACGGGTCGGCGGCCGGGTTCGACGCGGTGGCGTGGGCGGCCGACGACGCCTTCAGGATGGGGGCGGCGCTGCGGCCCGTGTGCGTGGTGGAGACCTGGCCGTACCAGGTGCCGCAGATCGCCGCGCTTGAATGGGAGAACTCGGTGGCCGAGCGGGCCAGGGCGTCCCTGGCCAGGGCCGAGGAGATCGTCCGCGAACGCCGGCCCACGGTCGAGGTGAGCACCCGGCTGCTGGTCGGCAAGCCGGCGGTCGCCCTGCGGGAGCAGGCGGGCGAGGCCGCCGAACTGGTGGTCGGCCGCAAGGGGGTGGGCGGCTTCGCCGGGGCCGTGCTCGGCTCGGTCAGCATGAACGTCGCCGGCCAGGCGCCCGGCCCGGTGGTCGTCGTCCGGGACGGGGACGCCGCCGCCGCGCAGGACGAGGTGGCGGTCGGCATCGACGGCTCCATCGCCAGCGAGCCCGCCCTGGCCTACGCCTTCCGCCAGGCCGAACTGCGCGGTGCCGCGCTCCGGGCGGTGCACGCCTGGCCGCTGCCGTTCGCGCTGGCGCCCGACTTCTCGTGCGACATCGAGGCCCTGCGGGAGAGCCACCTGCACGTCGCCAGGGAACAGCTCGACCCCTGGCGCGAACGGCACCCCCAGGTCAAGGTGATCGCGGACGTCCAGTGCGGCCACCCCGTCAGGACACTGGCCGCCGCCGGCGAGCGGGCCGCCCTGCTGGTCGTCGGTTCGCACGGCAGGACCGGCCTCGAAGCGATCGTCCTCGGCTCGGTCACCCGCGGCGTCCTGCACCACGCGCACTGCACCGTGGCGGTGGTGCGCGCCCGCTGACCGGCGAGCGTGCCCGGCCCGTCTGCGGCACGTCGAGGGATGCTCGCGATCGGATCACGAAAGCGGCCGGGCGGCCTGTCGTTGGCTAGCCTCACCGGCATGCCCCTCGCCTCGATTCCCAGCCCCGTCCAGGGGGTCTGGCATCTCGGAATCATCCCGATCCGGGCCTACGCCCTGTGCTTCATCGTCGCCATCGGCTTCGGCGTCTGGCTGAGCGAACGCCGCTGGCGCGCCCGCGGCGGCGAGAAGGGCGTGATCGGCGATATCGCGGTCCCCGCAGTGATCTTCGGGCTGGTCGGCGGACGCCTCTACCACGTCATCGTCGACTGGCAGACCTACTTCGGCCCGCGTGCGATCAAGGAGCCGTACCAGGCGCTGTTCGTCTGGGAGGGCGGGCTCGGCATCTGGGGCGCGGTCGCCCTGGGCGGCGTGGGCGTGTGGCTGGCCTGCCGCCGCCGTGGCCTGTCCCTCGGCGCCGTGGCCGACACGATCGCGCCCGGCATCGCGTTCGGCCAGGCGATCGCCCGCTGGGGCAACTGGTTCAACCAGGAGCTGTACGGCAGCCCGACCACCCTGCCGTGGGGCCTGGAGATCGACCAGGCCCACGGCGGCGTGCCGGGCACGCTCTACCACCCGGCCTTCCTGTACGAGTCCCTGTGGGACGTGGCGCTCGGCTTCGCCCTGATCCTGGCCGGCAGGCGGTTCACGCTGCGCCACGGACGCCTGTTCGCCCTGTACGTCGCCGGCTACACCCTGGGACGCTTCTGGATCGAGGGGCTGCGCATCGACCCCGTGGGCGGGGTGGACCACGCGGTGACGCTGCTCGGGCTGCGGATCAACCAGTGGACCTCGATCGTGTTGTTCGCCGGCGCGCTGGTCCACCTCTGGGTGAACCGGCACAAGGACGCCGAAGAGCACGTGGTGCCCACCGCCCGCGAGGAGAACGGCGGTCACCAGCCCGTCGGCAGCACCTGACAGGGCACCCGGCGAAGGCGGTGACCGGCGTCCCTCACGCGCCGTCCGCCGGGCCGCCCGCCTCCCGTTGCGGGGACGGCAGGGCCAGGGCGGCGAGCCGGGCCGGGTCCACCACGGCCGTGATGGCGGTGATCCGGCCGTCCACGATGGTGAAGGCGAGGACCGAGAGCGGGGTGCCGTCCTCGTGCCAGGCGACGAAACCCGGCAGGCCGTTGACCAGGGCCGCCCGCCCGCGCGTCGCCCCACCGGAGGCCACCCGCGCGCCGGAGGCGATCTGCGTGGCGCCGAGGACGACCGTCGTGCCGTTGGGAGCCTCGACGGTCAGCCGCACGTCGGGGTCGAGGACGCGCAGCAGCCCCTCGAAGTCGCCGTCGCGCGCCGCCGCCAGGAACGCCTGGACCACCGCCCGCTGCTCCGGGCCGCCGGCGGCCGGCCGTTCCGTGGCCCGTACCTTGCGGCGGGCGCGGCTGGCCAGCATCTTGGCGGCGTCGCCGGACCTGCCGAGGATCGTGCCGATCTCGTCGAACGGCACCCCGAACAGGTCGTGGAGCACGAACGCCAGCCGCTCCCCCGGCCCGAGCGAGTCGAGCACGGTCAGCAGCGCCAGCCCGACCGCGTCGGCCAGCGCCACCTCCTCGTCGGGGGCCGGGGCGTCGTCGAGGATCACCGTGAACTCGGGCAGCCGGTCGTCGTAGGACGCCTCCGGGCGGGCCTTGCGCGATCGGAGGACGTCCAGGCTGATCCGGCCGACCACCGTGGTCAGCCAGCCGGCCAGGTTGCCGATCTCCTCCGGGTCGTGGCGGGACAACCGCAGCCACGCCTCCTGGACCGCGTCCTCGGCGTCGGCGTGCGAGCCGAGCATCCGGTAGGCGACCGCGTGCAGCCGGCCGCGCTGGGCCTCGAACGCCTCGGCCGTCGGATCCCCCGGGCTGGTTCCGGACATGCTGTTACCTTTCTCGGTTCCACTCCGTCATGGATGATGACGGGCCCGGCCGGGCCCGGGTAACCGACCATGATGGAGAAGACCATGCCGGTCCGTCTGACCAGCGCGCCGAACGCCGACATCTACACCGCGATCAAGCATCTGAACAAGGCCATCGCCGCCGGGGGCGTCGACGGGCGGCTGTTGTCGCTGGTCCACCTGCGGGCCAGCCAGATCAACGGCTGCAGCCCCTGTGTGTACGCCTCGGTCGCCGCCGCGAGCAAGGCCGGGGAGAGCGACGAACGGCTGCACTCGGTGGCCGCCTGGCGCGAGACGCCGTTCTTCACCGACGCCGAACGGGCGGCGCTCGCGCTGACCGAGGCCGCCACCCGCATCCAGGACGGCGCCCCCGGCGTGACCGACGAGATCTGGCAGGCCGCCGCCGACCACCACACCGAGGAGCAATTGAACGCGCTCATCCTGGAGATCGCGCTGACGAACTTCTACAACCGCATCAACCACACCATCCGGGAGCAGGCCGGCAAGACCTGGTGAGCCGGGTAGCTTCACTCAGCGCGACAGCCGGGCCCGTACGTCGTTGACCGGGCTGCGGGCGCCCTGCCCGGTCAGGACCCGTACGGCCTCCTCGGCGGCGAAGCGCCGCACGGTCGCGACGGCCTGCTCGGAGTAGTAGGCGGCGTGCGGGGTGACGATCACGTTGGGCAGCGTGAACAGGGGGTTGCGCGGCTGCCAGCCGCGCTGTTTCGCGGGCTCCTCCTCCAGGTCGTCCAGGGCCGCCCCGGCGATCCACCCTTCGGCGAGCGCCTGGTGGAGGGCCGCGTCCTCGACGATCGGGCCGCGCGCGGTGTTGACCAGGACGGCGGTCGGCTTCATCCGGCGCAGCGTCGCGCGGTCGAAGGTGTGGTGCGTCGCCGGGGTGAGGGGCGCCTGGATCACGAGGTAGTCGGCGCCCTCCACGAGTTCGTCGAACGATACCGGCCGCACCTGGTGCTCCCGGATCGCGGCGTCGTCCAGGTACGGGTCGTGCGCCCACACCTGGACGCCGAACGCCCGCGCGCGCTCGGCGATGAGCTGGGCGATCGCGCCGAAGGACAGCAGCCCGAACACCCGTCCGCGCAGCCGCCAGATCGGCTGCCCGGTCTGCCACTGCCACAGGCCCCGCCGGGTCGCCCGGTCGTACTCGCAGATCTTGCGGGCCGTGGCCAGCCAGAGGGCGACGGCGTGGTCGGCGACCTCGTCGGCGCACCACTCGTTCGGCGCGTTCGTGACCTGGATGCCGCGCTGGGTGGCGGCGTCCACGTCGACGATGTCCACGCCCGTGCCGTAGCGGGCGATCACCCGGCAGCGGGTGAACGCCTCGATCGCGCGGGTGCCGACCTCGGCGTACTGGGTCAGGACGCCGTCGGCGTCCCGCCCCTTCTCGATCACCTCCTCCTCGCTCTTGCACTGTTCGGCGCGGAGGTCGAAGCCGGCGCCCTCGATGATCGCGCGTTCGATGTCCACGTCGCCGAAGTCGGAGTCGGCGATCATGATGGTGCCTCTGGCGTCAGTGCGAGTCACGGGGAATCCCCTTGGTGTGGACGAGATCCTGGTACGACAGCGCCAGCTCCAGGCAGCCGCCGCTGTCGAGCTGCCCGACGGTCGCGCGGTAGATCTCCTGCCACGGAGTCTGGTTCTCCAGCGCCGGAGGCGTGTGGGCGGCCCAGCGTTCGGCGATCTCCTCGTCGGTCAGCAGCACGTCCACGCGGGCGTTGCCGAGGTCGACGCGGATGCGGTCGCCGGTGCGCAGGATGGCGAGGTTGCCGCCGGCCGCGGCCTCGGGGCTGGCGTTGAGGATGGACGGCGCGTCCGAGGTGCCGCTCTGCCGGCCGTCGCCGAGCGTGGGCAGCGTGCTGACACCCCGCCGGAGCAGCGCGGCGGGCACCTCCATGTTCACCACCTCGGCCGAGCCCGGGTAGCCGATGGGCCCGGTGTAGCGGATGACGAGGATGCAGCCCTCGTCCAGGTCGAGCTCGGGGTCGTCGATGCGGGCGTGGTAGTCCTCGGGCCCGTCGAAGACGACGGCGCGGTAGTCGGCGACCGCGCGGGCGTCGTCGGTGAGGACCGAGGTCTTCATGACCGCGGAGTCGAACAGGTTGCCCGTCATGATGAGCAGCCCGCCGCGCGCGGCGACCGGGTCGTCGAAGGGACGGATGACCACCGGATCGGCGGCCGGGCCGCCGGCCAGGTTCTCGGCCACGGTATGGCCGGAGACGGTGACGGCGTCGCCGTGCAGGCGCCCGGCCGCCAGCAGCGACCGCATGACCGCGGGCACCCCGCCGGCGCGGTAGAAGTCCTCGCCGAGGAACTCGCCTGCCGGGGCGACGTTCGCCAGCACCGGTACGTCGCCCCCGACCCGCTGCCAGTCCTGGATGGTCAGCGGCACCCCGACGTGCCGCGCGATGGCGTTGACGTGGATGGGCACGTTCGTGGAGGCGGCGATGGCCGAGGCGACCACGATCGTGTTCTCGAAGGCCGCCATGGTCATGATCTTGCGCGGGGTGAGGTCCTCGCGTACGAGGTCGACCGCCCGGCGGCCGGTGTCGTAGGCCATCTGCGCCCGCCGCCGGTACGGGGCCGGGATCGCCGCGCAGCCCGGCAGCGACATGCCCAGTGCCTCGGCCAGGCTGTTCATCGACAGCGCGGTGCCCATCGTGTTGCAGTGGCCGACGCTGGGCGCGGAGGCCGCCACCCGCGCCATGAACTCGGCGTAGTCGATCTCCCCGGTGGCGAGCAGCCGCTTCGACTGCCAGATCACCAGCCCCGAGCCCGAGGCGGCCATGCGCTCGCCCTGGTGGTAGCCGTTGAGCATCGGCCCGCCGGACAGGACGATCGCCGGGATGTTCACGGTCGCCGCTGCGGCCAGGCAGGCGGGCGTGGTCTTGTCGCAGCCCGTCGTCAGGACGACGCCGTCGAGCGGATATCCGTACAGGACCTCGACCAGTCCGAGGTAGGCGAGGTTGCGGTCCAGCGCGGCGGTCGGGCGTTTGCCGGTCTCCTGGAGCGGATGGACGGGGAACTCCAGCGGGATGCCGCCGCCGTCGCGGATCCCGTCCCTGACCCGGTCGGCGAGGGCCAGGTGGTGGCGGTTGCACGGGACGAGGTCGCTGCCCGTCTGGGCGATGCCGATGATCGGCCGGCCGGACTGGAGTTCATCCGGGGTCAGGCCGAAGTTGAGAAAACGTTCGAGGTACAGGGCCGTCATCTCCGGGTTGCCCGCGTTGTCCCACCATGCCTGGCTGCGCAGGCTGAATGCGGCATGCTCCGTCGGCTCCATCAGCCCCCCTCACCGCGCGGCGGGCCCGCCCCTAGGGCACCGCTCCCCCCTGAAGGCCGCCGGCGTCGCCGTGCCGCGCCGGCCGGACCGAAAACCCCCTCCGACCAGCCACGCCGCGCACACCTGACGGCCGATGACTGGCCTACCCGCCCGCCCTCACCACGTAAACGCCCCCACCCACGCGGCCCCCCGCCGTGACTACCCCTGGTCCTGGGACTTCTTGGCGAGGAGGGCAACGGCGAGGGCCGCGCCGAGGCAGGTGTTCTTCGTCATGGTTCAATCTTCACAGAAGCGGACATGTCCGACGCGGACCCCGAAATCACCGGTGGCTGATGACAACTGTCATCCGGTCCGGGTGCCGGAGCTCATCGAGGTCACCAGGTCCAGTCGCGCGTGCCGGGCGCGTCCTCGCCGTGCTCGCGGGTGTACGCGCGCGCCTGGAGCCGGGCGTCGGCCATCCGCTGGCGCAGGTGCGCCTGGGTGGCGCCCAGCCCGGGGACCCGGTCGATCACGTCCATGACCAGGTGGTAGCGGTCGATGTCGTTGAGCATCGCCATGTCGAACGGCGTCGTCGTGGTGCCCTCCTCCTTGAACCCCCGTACGTGGAGGTTGTGGTGGCCGTGACGGCGGTAGGTGAGGCGGTGGATCAGCGAGGGGTAGCCGTGGAAGTTGAAGACGACCGGTCTGTCGGTGGTGAACAGGGTGTCGAACTCGGCGTCCGGCAGGCCGTGGGGGTGCTCCGACGGCGGCTGGAGGCGCATCAGGTCGACGACGTTGACGACCCGTACCTTCAGTTCGGGCAGGTGTTCGCGCAGGATGGCCGCGGCGGCCAGCGTCTCCAGGGTGGGCACGTCGCCGGCGCAGGCCAGTACGACGTCCGGCTCGCTGCCCTCGTCCGTGGACGCCCAGTGCAGGACGCCGAGGCCGCGGGTGCAGTGGGCGACGGCCTCGTCCATGGTGAACAGGTCGAGCACCGGCTGCTTGCCCGCGACGATCACGTTGACGTAGTCACGCGAACGCAGGCAATGGTCGGCCACCGACAGCAGCGTGTTGGCGTCCGGCGGCAGGTAGACCCGTACGACCTCGGCCTTCTTGTTGACCACGACGTCGAGGAAGCCGGGGTCCTGGTGGCTGAAGCCGTTGTGGTCCTGCCGCCAGACGTGGGAGGAGAGCAGGTAGTTGAGGGAGGCGACGGGCCGCCGCCAGGGGATCCGCTTCGACGACTGCAGCCACTTGGCGTGCTGGTTGAACATGGCGTCGATGATGTGGATGAAGGCTTCGTAGCAGTTGAACAGCCCGTGGCGGCCGGTCAGCAGGTAGCCCTCCAGCCAGCCCTGGCACAGGTGCTCGCTCAGCACCTCCATCACCCGGCCGCCGGGGGCCAGGTTCTCGTCCGTGGGCAGGATCTCGGCCTCCCACGCGCGGTCGGTCACCTCGAACACGTCCGACAGCCGGTTGGAGGCGGTCTCGTCGGGGCCCATCAGCCGGAAGTTGTGCGGGTTGGCGGCGATCACGTCGCGCAGGAACGTCCCCAGCACCCGGGTGGGCTCGGTGGAGCGCGTCGCGGGCGACTTGACCTCGACCGCGTAGTCGCGGAAGTCCGGCAGGGCCAGCGGGCGCAGCAGCTCGCCGCCGTTGGCGTGCGGGCTCGCGCTCATCCGCAGCGGCCCGTCGGGGACCGTCCCCCATAGGGCGGGCGCCGGACGGCCGTCGGCGTCGAACAACTCCTCCGGCCGGTACGAGCGCATCCACTCCTCCAGCATGGCCAGGTGCTCGGGGTTGTCGCGGACGCCGGACAGCGGCACCTGGTGGGCCCGCCAGGTGCCCTCGACCGGCTTGCCGTCCACCTCGCGCGGCCCGGTCCAGCCCTTCGGCGTCCGCAGGACGATCATGGGGAGGCGGTCCACGCGCCCCTCCTTGTAGGCGGCGATCTCGTCGAAGACGGTGTCGAGAGTGGCGGCCATCTCCTCGTGCGACGGGCCGACCAGGTGGGGACGGTAGCCGTACCCCTCCATGAGCTTGAGCAGCTCCTGCTCGGGGATGCGGGCCAGCACGGTCGGGTTGGCGATCTTGTAGCCGTTCAGGTGCAGGATCGGCAGGACGACGCCGTCCCGGTAGGGGTCGAGCAGCTTGTTGGAGTGCCAGCTCGCGGCCAGCGGGCCCGTCTCGGCCTCGCCGTCGCCGACGACGCAGGCCACCACGAGCCGCGGGTTGTCGAAGGCCGCGCCGAACGCGTGCGCGAGCGAGTAGCCCAGCTCGCCGCCCTCGTGGATGGACCCCGGCGTCTCCGGCGCGACGTGGCTGGGGATGCCGCCGGGGAAGGAGAACTGGCGGAACAACCGCCGCATGCCCTCGGCGTCCTGCGAGACCTCGGGGTACTTCTCGGAGTACGAGCCCTCCAGCCAGGCGTGCGCGACCGCGGCGGGCCCGCCGTGTCCCGGGCCCGCGATGTAGATCATGTCCTGCCGGCGTTCGGCGATGATCCGGTTGAGGTGGGCGAAGCAGAAGTTGAGTCCCGGGGTGGTGCCCCAGTGGCCGAGCAGGCGCGGCTTGACGTGCTCGGGGCGCAGCGGCTCGGTGAGCAGCGGGTTGTCCAGCAGGTAGATCTGCCCGACGGACAGGTAGTTCGCCGCACGCCAGTAGGCGTCGATGTGCTGCAACGTGGTCATGACGACGATGATTTCCTGAGCTGTGCGCGTTCCCTAGGGCCCTTGGTCCCGTCCTCGGGGGGCAGAGGGTCCCGCGCGGCGTCAGTCCCGCGCACGGACGACCGCCACCGGGCAGCGGGCGTGGTGCAGCACGCCGCGGCTGACCGAGCCGAGCAGCGCCGACCCCAGGCCGCCGCGCCCGTGCGAGCCCACGACCAGCAGGTCGGCCTCGTCGGACGCCGCCGTGAGCGCGTCCACCGGATGGGCCGTCGGGGCCTCCCGCAGGACGTTCACCTCCGGGTAGTCGGCGGCGAACCCGTTCACCCGCTCGGCGACGACCTGGTGCTGGGCGGCGCGGACCTCGTCCAGGTCGTAGGCGGCCTCCGGCGCGAACGCGTGCACCGGCAGCTGCCAGGCGTGCAGCACCCGCAGCGTGGCGCCCCGCAGCCTGGCCTGCTCGAAGGCGTGGGCGAGGGCGGGCTCGCACTCCGGCGAGTCGTCCACCCCGGCCACGACCTGCCCGCGCACCTGCTGGTGCTCGCCGCGTACGACCACGACGGGGCAGCGGGCGTGCCCGGCGACGTTCGTGCTGACCGAGCCCAGCAGCGCGCCGGCGAACCCGCTGGGGCCGCGGCTGCCGAGCACGATCTCGGTGGCCTCCTTCTCCTGCGCGCGCAGGACCGTCGCGGGCACGCCCTCGACGTCCAGAGTCGTCACCTCGACGGACGGCTGACGCTCGTGGGCCAGCGCCTCGGCCTCGCGCAGGATCCGCTGTCCCTCGTCCATCAGCATGTCGGGCATCCAGGCCGTGGCGAACCGGTGGATCTGGTACGGCGTCCGGTCCACGGCGTGCACGATCCGCAACGGCGTCCGCAGGCGGAAGGCGTCGTTGGCGGCCCACACGACGGCCGCCCGCGCGGCCACCGAGCCGTCGACTCCTACAACGATCATGATGTTGCCTCCTTCGTCACCTCCCAGGGGACCCCACCGGCCCCCGTTCCTCGCAGGGCCGGAGGTCGTTCAGGGACAGGGCCGAAGGACCCTGCCCGGTGGGGTGCTGTCGTCCCCCGGGCCCGGGACGTTCGCCGCTGGCCGAAGCGCGTCCGGAGGCGCACGATGGTGCTTGTCCCGGAAGAGACGAAGGGGTGAACCGTCGTGATCGGTGGACGTGTGCTCATGCAGTCACCGGCGCTCGAAGCCGAGCTGCTGGCCCTGAAACAGCGGGTCGACGAACTGGAGGAGCAGGTACGCCGGCTGGCCGCCGCCGTCACGGCCGAGTCGTAGCAGGACGACGTCCGCGCCCGCGTCGCACCGCCTTCCCGGGCGGCGCGCGGCGCTTCCGGAGAACCCTCGGCGGCCCCTCAGCGCCCTCTCAGTGGGCCCCTCAGTGGGCCAGGGCGAGGTCGGCGCCGGCCGGCCGGACGCCGCCCGGCCCCGCCGCCGGCACCACGACCACCGGGCACGGCTGCAGGCGCAGGCACGTCAGCAACACCGCGCCGAGCCTGCCGTCCCCCGCGCGCCGCGCGGCGGAGCCGAGCACCAGCAGGCCGGCCCCGCGTGCCCGCTCCGCGAGTGCCGCCTCGGGCCGTCCCCGTACGAGCCGTCCCTCGGCGGCGACGCCGGGGATCCGCTCCCGGGCCAGGGCGAGCGCGCGATCGAGCACGACCCCCGCGCAGGCCTCCTCAAGTCCCGCCGGCTCCGCCGGATGACGCGCGTAGGGCGCCCTGTGCTCGGTCCGGGGCTCCCAGGCGTGCACCACGACCAGCCGCGCACCGCGGCGGTCCGCCTCCTCGGCGGCCCACAGCAGCGCGGCCTCGCAGTCACCGGTGCCGTCGATCCCGACCATGACACGACGATCGTCCATGCCCTCATCCTCGACCCGCCGTACCCGTGCGCGGAGCGGCCGAAGGTCCCGCCTTTCGTGACTTTCGCCCCTGATGCCGTACGGGCCGGGGCCGACAGGCTGGAGCGGGCGGGCGGCGTCGCCGTCCCTGTTTACGGCCGCGCCGTTCGCCAAGACTAAGTCCTGAGACCCACGTATCGACTCCGCCGACCTGAAGACCACGGCGGGCAGGAAGGACACCCACGTGACGCCATCGTCTCCCGGTCTGTCGTCGGCCGAGGCCGCCGCGCGCCTGGAGCGGGACGGCCCCAACCTGCTCCCGCGCAAGCCGCCCACCCCGCTGTGGCGGCGCGTCGTCATGCAGCTCCGCGACCCGCTCATCATCGTGCTGCTCATCGCGGCGGCGCTGACGGTCTCCACCGGCGACTGGACCGACGCCGCCGTGATCGCGCTGGTGATCGTGGTCAACACGGCCGTCGGCGTGGCCCAGGAGGTACGCGCCGACCGCGCCATCGCGGCCCTGGCCGAGCTCGCCACCCCCGAGGCCCGCGTGGTGCGCGACGGTCACCAGCGGCAGATCCCGGCGGGCGACGTCGTGGCCGGGGATCTGCTGGTGCTCGCCGAGGGCGACATCGTCCCGGCCGACGCCGAGGTGGTGGAGTCGGCGGCGCTGCTGGTCGACGAGTCGGCGCTGACCGGCGAGTCCGTACCCGTGGACAAGGCCGAGGGCGCGGCCGTCTCCTCCGGCACGGTCGTGGCGCGGGGCAGGGGCCGGGCGGTCGTCACCGCGATCGGCGCGGCGAGCGCGAGCGGCCGGATCGCCGCCCTCATGGTCAAGGGGGCCGGGCTCACGCCGTTGCAGCGCCGCCTGGTGGGGGTCGGACGGATGCTGGCCGCCGTCGCGGTGCTGCTGTCGGCGCTGGTCCTGACGCTGGGCCTGGTACGCGGCCAGCCGGTCGAGCTGATGGTGGTGACCGCGATCAGCCTGGTGGTGGCCGCCGTGCCCGAGTCGCTGCCCGCGGTCGTGACCTTGAGCCTGGCCCTCGGCGCCCGCCGGATGGCCGCGCGGGACGCGCTCGTACGCAACCTGCCCGCCGTCGAGACGCTGGGCTCGGTGACCGTGCTCGCCACCGACAAGACGGGCACCCTCACCGAGGGCCGGATGGTCGCCCGGCGCCTGTGGACCCCGGCGGCGGAGGCCACGGTCACCGGTTCCGGCTACGCGCCCGACGGCGAGGTCGCCGGCGGCGCGGGCCCGGAGGCGTTCGCCGCGCTGCTGACGGCCGCGACGTTGTGCAACGACGCGCGGCTGCGCCCGCCGCAGGAGGCCGGCGAGGAGTGGACGGCGCTGGGCGACCCGACCGAGGCGGCCCTGCTGGCCGCCGCCGCCCGGCTCGGCCTCGACCGCCAGGGCCTCCAGGCACGTTTCCCGAGGGCCGCCGAGCTGCCGTTCGACAGCGGCCGCAAGCGGATGAGCACGGTGCATCTCCTGCCAGAAGGCGGTGTCCGGCTGCTCTGCAAGGGCGCTCCCGAGGCGCTGCTGGACCCGGCCGTGCTGACCGACGACCCGGCGCTGCTGACCCGCGCCGCCGCCCAGGCCGACCGGTACGCCCGCGACGGTTACCGCGTCCTGGCCGTGGCCAGCGCCGACCTGGACGCCGTCCCGTCCCCCGTACGGGAGAGCGGGTTGTCGCTGCTCGGGCTGGTCGCGATCCTGGACCCGCCGCGTCCCGCCGCGGCGGCGGCCGTGGCCGACTGCAGGCGGGCCGGCATCAGGCCCGTGCTCATCACCGGGGACCATCCCGGCACCGCCCGCGCCGTCGCCGCCGACCTGGGCATCGTCGAGGCCGGCGACCGGGTCGTCGACTGCCGCGAGCCCGGCGCGCTCGACGGGGAGCCGGCCGGCGTGTACGCGCGGGCCACGCCGGAGCAGAAGCTCGACATCATCCAGGGCCTGCGGGATCGCGGCGAGGTCCTGGCGATGACCGGCGACGGCGTCAACGACGGCCCCGCCCTGCGCCGCGCCGACATCGGGGTGGCCATGGGCAAACGCGGCACGGAGGTCGCCCGGCAGGCCGCCGACCTGGTGCTGGCCGACGACAACCTGGACACCGTCGTCGCGGCCGTCGAGGAGGGCCGCCGGGTCTACGCCAACATCCGCCGTTTCCTGGTCTACGGCCTGTCGGGCGGCGCGGCCGAGATCGCGGTGATGGTGCTGGGGCCGTTCGTCGGGCTTCCGCTCCCGCTGCTGCCCGCCCAGATCCTGTGGATCAACCTGCTCACCCACGGCCTGCCCGGCGTGGCGCTGGGCGGGGAGCCCACCGTGCCGGGAACCATGTCAGGCCCGCCCCGGCCGCCCGGCCAGAGCATCATGGGGGCGGGGTTGTGGCAGCGGGTGCTCCGCATCGCCGTCGTGCTCACCGCCGTCACCCTGGGCGTGGCCGTCTGGGCCTCGATGACCGGGCGGGCGTGGCAGAGCATGGCCTTCTTCGCCCTCGGCGCCACCCAGCTCGGCGTGGCGCTCGGCACCCGGACCCGGCCGCGCTCGCTGGCCAACCCGATGTTGCCGCTCGCCGTGGCCGGCGCGCTCGTCCTGCAACTGGCCGGGCTCTACCTGCCGCCGCTGCGCGAACTGCTCGGCACCGAGCCGCTGCCGCCGGGCGACCTGCTGATCGTCATCGCGCTGTCCACGCTCGGGTACGCCGCCGCCCGCCTGGACCGGATCCTGCACCCGTCCCCCAGCCCGGCGGCGGCCTGACGACGAAGCGGCGCCCGGCGGGATGACCGCCGGGCGCCGCTTCGTGGGCCGTCAGGACGCCGGGACCGGGAACGACGCGGCCAGGCTCTCGCCCCACTGCCTGGCCCGTTCCAGCTCCCCCGCCGCGAGCGGCCCCTGGGTGCCGGTCACGTAGAAGCTCTGCGGCGGCACGACCTGCCGGACGCCGAGGCGGCGAAGCCGCTTGGCGACCGCGGCACCGGCCGAGCCCGGCAGGCGGGGCCTGGCCACGCGGGTGTCGAACGCCGCCGAGCAGAGCCCGGCCGACGACGTGCTCAGCGTGGCCAGCCATTCGCGTACGCCCCGGCTCCGGGAGACCAGCGGGCCGGTGGCCTGCTGGGCAGCCGATTCGCGGGTGGAGGCCCTGCTCATGGAGAAGACGTGCGTCGGGCCGCCCGCCACCAGCAGCGCGACGTCGCCGCCCACGTGGGCGGGGGCCGAGCCGACCTCCGCCACCTCGGCCCGCATCCGGGTGGCCAGCCCTTCGGCCACGGCCTGGGCGATCTTCTCGGTGTTGCCGTACATGGATTCGTAGACCACCAGCGCCTTCATGTCACGCCTCCCGCCAGCTCCTGGACGGCCGGGCCGGCTCCCGCCGTTCCGGCAGGACCGGTTCGAGGTGGAACATCCCGGTCACCACTTCGCTCGGCTCGTGTCGCGGCTTGAGCCGCCCGGCGACCACCGACAGGACGTCCCGGGCGGTGATCAGGCCGACCAGGCCCTCCCTGGACAACACGGGCACCGCGTCCACGTCGGCGTCGAGCATGACGGCCGCGACCCGGCTCAGCGAGGTGCCGGGCCCGACCCTGGGCGTACGGACGCCCGCGAGCAGGTCGCGCACCTCGCGCCCGGCCTGCTCCTGCGGCCCGCCGGACCAGGACGCGGCCAGCCGCTCACGGGTCAGGATGCCCACCAGGTGCCGCCCGTCGACGACCGGCAGGTGGTGCACCCCGGCCCGGCGCATCAGCTCCCAGGCCATCAGCGGCGACTCGTCCGGCCGGACGGCCACCAGCACGCGGCTCATCACCTGTCCGGCGGTCGGCGAGCCGTTCATGACCGCTCCTCCGTCCGGGGGCGGACCACCGCGACCGGGCAGGTCACGTGGTGCAGCACGCCCTGGCTGACCGAGCCGAGCACGGCGGCGGCGAACCCGCCCCGGCCCCGCGACCCGACCACGACCAGGTCGGCCGATCCGGCAGCCTGGATCAGGGCCGAGACCGGGTGCGCGCACGGCTGCTCGTCGGTGATGACCAGGTCGGGGTTGGCCGCCCGCCAGGGGACGACGCACTCGTGCGCGGCCTCGCGCGCCTGCCGCACCGCCTCCTCGATCAGGCTGTTGTACGCGACGGCGTACGGCGAGAACACCGGCACCTGCCAGGCCGAGACCACGTGCAGGCGGGCCCCGCGGGAACGGGCCTGCTCGACGGCGTACTCCATGGCCGCCCGCGCGTCGTCGGAGCCGTCGTAGCCGACCACCACCGTGGCGTGCCCGGCCGTGGCGGCCGTGCGGACGACGACGACCGGCCCGGCCGCGTGCCCGGCCACGCCGACGCTCACCGACCCGACCACCATCCCGGCGAACCCGCCGAGCCCCCGGCTGCCCAGGACCACGCTGTCGGCGGTCGCCGACTCGCGGATCAGCTCCTCGACGACGTTCCCGGTGAGCAGTTCCGTGGTCACCTTGACGTCGCCGGCCCGCTCGCGGGCCCGCTCGGCGGCCGCCTCCAGGGCGCGGGCGCAGTGCTCGACGTTCTCGCCGTGCCACCACTCGGGGCACACGTGCACGATCCGCAGGTCCAGGCCCCGCCGCCGGGCGTCGGCGGCCGCCCATTCCACCGCTTCGGTCGCCGGGGCGGACCCGTCCACGCCGACGACGATGTGAGTGCTCATCACGCGTCTCCTTCACCGGTCGAAGCTCTCTGCCTTCACCCTCGTACGGGCGGCGGCGGCGTACCGGAGGAGGAGGTCCCGCATGACCGGGCCGTTGGTCCCGAGCCCGGCATCGGACGCGTTTCAGGAAAGGTATTCCGGGCGGTGGCGATGGTTTGCCCGTGAGCTGTACCGGCACGGGTACGTAGCCAGCCTGGAACAGGTGCCGCCATCGCCGGGCGACGTCGTGCGCCGGCTGCTCGACGCCGCCAACGCCCACGACCTCGACGCGGTGCTGCGGTGTTCGACGGAGCTGACGGCGACCGGCACGCACACCGGCCCGTACCTGACGGTCGGGGGCGAGCTGCTGGCCCCCCGGGCGGCCACATCAGCGTGCGGGGCTGCTGGTTCTCGCACCTGCGCGACGACCTGGTCGCCGGCCAGCATTTCTACTACGACCAGCTGGAGATCTACGCGACGCTCGGCCTGCGCCTGCCGCTGCCCTTCGGCGACGACGGCGCGTGATCTCCGCGGCGCGTCAGCCGCCCGCGCAGGTCTTCCCGTTGAGTGCGAAGCTCACGGGCGCGGGCAGCGGGCCGCCGTACGCGGCGGTGAACCCGACCTGGACCGCCGAGCCGACGCCGATGACCTTGTTCCACTGCTTGTTCGTGCCGGCCGGCCCCGTACCGGCCTGGGTCCAGTTCGCGGACCAGCCCGAGACGAGACGCACGCCGGCCGAGGCCGGGTAGCCGACGGCCAGGGTCCACCCGTCGACCGCCTCCGTGCCGGTGTTGCGCACGGTGACCTCGGCGTCCAGCCGCGACCCCGCCGGCATCGCCCGGTACGACACCGAGCACGCCGCGCCGGACGTCGGCGTCGGGCTGGGCAGACCTTCCCTGGCCAGCGCGGACAGCGGGTCGGACGGCGTGCTGAGGTTGTCGGCCGCGTCCTTGGCGACCACGACGTAGGTGTAGCGCCGGCCGACGACCAGGCCGGGTTCGGCGAAGTTCGTGCTCGGCGGGACCACCGTGCCGACCTTGCTGTACGACGTCGCGGTCTCGCGGTAGACGTCGTACGCCGTCACGGCCACGTTGTCGGTGGACGGCTGCCAGCAGAACGTGACGCCCGCGTAGTCCTGGAGGCAGGCGTCACGCAGCCCGGCCGGCTTGGACGGCGGCACGTGGTCGCCCGGCAGCGGGGTCGGCGAGGTGCTGGGGGTCATCCCGAGCAGCGCGGGCACCGTGATCAGGGCGGAGGGCGGGCTGAGGTGCCCGGCCAGGTCCCTGGCCACGACGTACATCGTGTACAGGTGGTTCAGCTCGCCGGAGAAGCCGCCGACCGTGCTGGTCGTGGTCGCGGCCAGGACGAAACCGCCGGGGTCGAGACGGTACAGGTCGTAGCCGGCGATCCCGGTGTCGTCCGAGGAGGCCGCCCAGCAGATGGAGGCGTATCCGGTCGGATTGGCGGCGAACGGGACCGGGCAGGGCCGCAGGCCGCCGGGCCGGGTGGGCGGCGCGTCGTCGGCCGCCGCGGGCACGATCGCGTACGCGGCGCCCTTCGCGGCGGCGCCCTTCGCCACGGCGCCCTTCGCCAAGGGGACGGAGGCGAGGGCCGTCTCCCCGGTCGGGCCGATCACGAGTGCTGAGAGGAACAATGCCAAAGTGAGAAATCCGAGGGTGAGCACAACCGCCCCCAAGGATCGCCTGCCGAGCCGCATGGGGCTCCCTTCTGATCGTTTCGGCACCCCCTCGCAGTGATCGTGGACCAGTTTCCACGTCCCGTAAAGCCGTGTCTCAGCCCTCTCGCGGGAGCTCCCCGGCGGGGCGGGTGACCGGCTGCCGGAGGATCGTCCTGGGCTCGGGGTCGGTGGGATCGGTCAGGTAGATCTCGTGGTGCAGGCCGGTGCGCGTCAGCCCGTGCTCGGCCATGTACGCCTCCATCACCTCCAGCGACGCCTTCTCCTCGCTGAAGGGGCCCTCGTGAAGCAGTTCCACGCACTCCCCCTCGGTGAACGTGACCACCTGGACCCGGTCCACTGCCGCGCCGGACGCGCGTACCCGCTCCCGGGCCGCCTCGGCCGTCCCCGGCTCGGGCACGCCGGGCAGCGGCAGCAGCAGGTGCCACCGCCACAGGTCGCGCGGGGTCTCCAACGGCGGCAGGGAGCTGTCCTCCACCCACCAGCGCCCCTCCAGCGGCCCGGCCGGGCCGCCCATGGCGGAGGCCACGGTATAGAGGGCGCGGATGGCCGAGACGTGCTCGGGGCCGCCGGGCTCTCCCATGCCCGTGACGTTGAGGCAGGTGACGGGGGCGCAGTGCACCAATCGCGGTGTCATGTCTTCTCCAGAAGATCGGCAGGGGGCCGGCGGCCCCTCGTTCGCGCGCCCAGCCTGGGGCCTCCCAATGGGGGAGAGTCCAGCCGCGCATCGCCTCTTGCATTTTTCGACCATACGGTCTAACTTTGGACCATGCGGTCAAAGGAATCGGGAGCGCCCACGCGTACCCAGCGGGCCAGACACCAGGACCTGATCACCGCCGCGATCCAGGTGATCACCAGGGACGGCTACCGGGCCGCCTCGGTGGACCGCATCGCCCGCGAAGCGGGCACCAGCAAGGGCACCGCGCTCTACCACTTCTCCTCCAAGGAGGAGCTCTACCAGGCGGTCGTCAGCGCGCTGTTCGAGACCGGCGCGGCCTACATGGCCGAGCGCCTGCTCGCCGCCGACACCGCGACGGACAAGCTCCGCACGTACATCGAGACCAACCTGCGCTTCATCACGCTCCACCCCGCGCACGTCGGAGCCACCCAGCAGATCCTGATGAACTCCGACACCGTCCACGCCGTGCAACTCGACGACGCGATCGCCCCGCTGCGGCGGCTGCTGCAGTCAGGGCAGGAGAACGGCGAGTTCGGCGAGTTCGACCCCGAGGTCACCGCCCTGTCGATCCGCGCCATCGTCGACGGGGCGGCGTCCTATTTCCTCGCCCACCCCGAGCTGGACCACGAGCACTACATCCGCGAGGCCGCCGCGCTCTTCCTGCGCGCCGTCCAGCCGGCCCCCCTCACCTCCAAGGACGCCTCATGAGCAACCCGAACCCCTCCGACGCGCTGCCCCGTCCCGGCCTGCACGCGGCGATGCTCCTGGTCGCCGCCTACACCACGCTCAGCCTGCTGACCATCGTGGCGATCGCCGTCCTGTCCGGCGTCGCGCCCTCGCTCGTCACCGACGAGGCATGGGGGCGCGGCATCATCGTGGCCGCGACGTCGATCCTCACCCTCGCCTTCGCCCGCCGCGCCCAGCACGGAGGCGACCGGGCGCTCCTGCGCCTGCGGATCGTGCTCGTCGTGATCATCGTCGCGGTGGTGGGCGTGCTGCTGTTCCTGCCGCTGCCGGGCTGGATGGTCGCCGAGCAGGGTGTGTGCGGGATTCTCCTGCTCGCCGCGGCGATCCTCGCCTTCCGCGCCGCGGGCCCGTCCAACGGGAAGTGATCGCCCCCCGCTCAAGGGGTACGGATGAGCCCCCTCCTGGAGGCCGCCGCGACCGCCGCGGTACGGGAGTCCACGTCCAGCTTGGTGTAGATGTGCGCCAGATGGGTCTTGACCGTCGTCTCGCTGAGGAACATCGCCTTGCTGATCTGCCGGTTGGACAACCCGGCGGCGACGTGCGCGAGCACCTCCAGCTCGCGCGGGCTCAGGGCGGTGTCGGGCGCCCGGACCCGGCCCATCAGGCGGGCGGCCACGCCCACCGGCTGGGCGCCCGCGCCCGCGGCGGCCGAGCGGATGGCGGCGTGCAGGTCGTCCGACGGGGCGTCCTTGAGCAGGTAGCCGGTCGCGCCCGACTCGACGGCGGCCACGATGTCGGCGTCGGTGTCGAACGTGGTCAGCACCAGGACCCGCGGCCCGCCCAGTGCCACGATCCGGCGGGTCGCCTCGCTGCCGTGCATGCCCGTACCGAGCCGGAGATCCATCAGCACGACGTCGGGCGTGAGCGCGCCGGCCAGTTCCACGCCCTCCTCCCCTGTGGCGGCCTCGCCGACCAGGTCGAAGTCGGGCTGCCCGGCGAGCATGGCGCGCAGCCCGGAGCGTACGACGGGGTGGTCGTCCACCAGGACGATCCGGATCACGACGCCGACTCCCGGGGCGGCAGCGGCAGGGTGGCCACGACGGCCGTACCCTCGCCGGGAGCCGACTCCACGGTGAGGCTGCCGCCCAGGGCGCTCACCCGTTCACGCATCGCGCGCAGGCCGAACCCGGTCGCGCCGCCGGGGTCGAACCCCCGGCCGTCGTCGTAGACGTCCAGCATGACCACGTCGTCCAGGTACGTGAGGGTCACCCCGGCGTGACCGGCTCCGGAGTGCCGGCTGACGTTGCCCAGCGCGCCCTGGGCGATGCGGAGCAGCGTGGCGTCGTAGTCGGCGGGCAGCGGCGCCGGGGTGCCGGAGATCTCGAAGCGGGCCCGTACGGGTGTGCCCGCCACGGCGGAGTCGCTGATCCTGTGCAGGGCCGCGGCCAGCGACGCCTGTTGCAACGCCGGCGGAGCCAGGGCCCGGACGAAGTTGCGTGCCTCCTCCAGGTTCTCCTTGGCCGCGTCCGCCGCCTCGGTGATGCGGCGTTCGGCGGCCGGGAGGTCGTCGGCCAGGTCCCTCCGGGCGGCACGCAGGAGCAGGATGATGCTGGACATGCCCTGCGCCAGCGTGTCGTGGATCTCCCTGGCCAGGCGTTCGCGCTCGGCCAGCCGTACGGCGTCGCCCTCCGCCTGGAGCAGCTTGCCCCTGGTGCGGACCAGGTCGTCGATCAGCAGGCGGCGTTCCTCGCTCTCGGCGTGCAGCGCCTTGTAGACCATCGCCATCAGGGTGGCCACGGCGGCGCCGATCGTCGGCCCGACGACCAGGGCGGCGGTCAGCCGGCCCTCGTGCCAGGCGGCGGCCAGGACGGCCGCGACGGTCAGCGCCGCCACGCCCGGCAACGCGACCGCCAGGGGCAGCAGGTGGAGGTGGGCGAAGAAGAGCGGGAAGGCCAGCCAGACGAACTGCGGCGCGGCCAGGGCGAGCGCCGCCCATCCGGCCGTGGTCAGCACCAGCCAGACGCGGCCCAGCCGCAGGTGCGTCGTCCCGCCGAAGTGCGGCAGCCGTCCCTCGATCACGATGCCCGCCGCGTAGAGCGCCCCGAGGAGCACCCCGCCCAGCACCAGCGCGGGCCGCCCCTTCCCGGCGACCCCGGCCAGCGCGATCACCAGGAGGATCGCGAACGTGCCGTGCACGGTCCATCGGAGCAGCCGGAGGGTGGGCGGGAACGGATAGTCAGACATCTCTCACCCAGAGTATGGGACAGCCCCCCACCAGCAAATCGTCCAAAAGAAGTATTTCGGGCGGCCCGCATGCACGATGTGCGGACGAACCAGGCGAACCCACGCTGAGAACCGTCAACATTCCCTTCAACCGCAACGGGGGATGCGCCGTGTTCGTGGCGCTCAGAGACCTGCGCTTCGCCAAGGGACGGTTCGCCCTGATGGGCACCGTCGTCTTCCTCATCACCCTCCTGGTGACCATGTTGTCCGGCCTGACCGCCGGGCTGGCCCGGGAGAACGTCTCGGCCGTGGAGGGCCTGCCCGCCGCCCACCTCGTCTTCGACGGCGCGGAGAAACCGGCCTTCGCCGACAGCCGTATCACCGACCGGACCTGGCAGGACTGGCGGCAGGTGGCCGGCGACGCCGTCGAACGACTGGGCGTCTCCATGTCGAGACTCGCCTACGGCGACGAGCGGAGCACCGCGGCGGCGCTCTTCGGCGTCCAGCCGGGCGGCGCGCTCGCCCAGGGGCGGCCCGTCGGCGCGGGCGGGATCGTCCTGTCCGCCGCGCTCGCGACCGGCACCGGGCTGAAGTCCGGCGACACGGTACAGATCGCCGGCGAGGACTTCACCGTCTCCGGCATCGGGGACGAGGCGTCCTACAGCCACACTCCCGTCGCCTGGATCGAGATCGGCGACTGGCAGCAAATGGCCCGCCGTGGGGACGCCGCCACCGTGGCGACCGTCCTGGCCCTGACAACGGCCGTGTCGGCCGACCTGGACGCGGCCGACGCCAGGATCGGCACCACGACGGTCCCGCTGTCCGACGCGCCCGCCGCGATCGGCTCGTTCTCCTCCGAGAACGGCTCGCTCCAGCTCATGCGCGGTTTCCTGTTCGCGATCTCGGCCCTGGTCATCGGCGCCTTCTTCACCGTCTGGACGATCCAGCGGCGCGGCGACGTCGCCGTGCTCAAGGCGCTCGGCGCGAGCACCGGCTACCTGCTGCGGGACGCCCTCGCCCAGGCGGTCGTCGTGCTGCTCGCCGGGGCGGCCGCCGGCGGCCTGCTCGGGGCGGGACTCGGCGCGCTGGCCGAGGGGACCGTGCCGTTCGTGTTGTCGGCGGCCACCACCGTCGTGCCGGTGGCGGTGCTGGTCCTGCTCGGGGCCGCCGGGGCCGCGCTGGCCATCCGCAAGATCACCTCCGTCGACCCGCTGACCGCCCTGGGAGCCTCCCGATGACCCTCAAGCTCACGGACGTCGTCCTGACCTACCCCGACGGCGACCGTACGCTGACCGCGCTCGACCACGTCAGCCTGGCCGTCGCGCCGGGCGAGTTCGCCGCGGTGGTCGGCCCGTCCGGCTCGGGCAAGTCCAGCCTGCTCGCCGTCGCCGCCACGCTCGTCACGCCCGCGTCGGGCGGCGTCAGCATCGCCGGGCAGGACGTCTCGCGGGCCGGTCAGGCGGCCCGGACCAAGGTGCGCCGCGACCACGTCGGCATCGTGTTCCAGCAGGCCAACCTGCTGCCCTCGCTCACCGCGCTCGACCAGCTCCTGGTGATGGCGCACCTGGCCGGCGAATCCCCCCGTACGGCGGCCGAGCGGGCGCGGGAGCTGCTGCTCGCCGTCGACCTGGGCGGCAAGGAGCACAAGCGCCCGCACCAGTTGTCCGGGGGCGAGCGCCAGCGTGTCAACATCGCCCGCGCGCTGATGAACTCCCCCGAGGTCCTGCTGGTCGACGAGCCGACCAGCGCGCTCGACCACCATCGGGGCGAGCGCGTCGTCTCCCTGCTGGCCGACCTCACCAGGAAGAACGATCTGGCCACCGTCATGGTCACGCACGACCTGGCCACGCTGGCGGCGGTGGACACCGTCCTGACCATGAGCGACGGCAGGCTCGCCGAGGGGACGCCGCCGCGGGCCCACTGATCATCCGGCCGGGCCGATGACCACGAGGTCGGGGTCGACGACGGCCGCGAGGTCTGCTCGGCGCCGTCGGCCCACGGGAACGGGCATGACGACGGGCGCGCTGAAGTGACCCGTGCGAGGGAGCACTCTCACTCGCGGGAGGGAGACCGGGAGCAGGGGCCGCGCCCTAGCGTGGGCGGCCATGAGAGCACACGTACGGCCGGCGCTGCTGGCCGCGGGCTGGGCCGCCTCGGCCGCGCTCGCGCTGGTGGCGCCCGGGAACCTGGTCATGCGGCTGGCCTTCGGCAAGTTCGACGACCCCGCCCTCGCCCGGCAGTCGCTGCTCGCCGTACTGGGGGTGGTGCTGGCCCTGGCGACCGTCCGCCATGGCTCGCGTACGTCCGCGCGGGCGCGCGTGTCCCAGGACGGCGGGACGGTCCGTCCCGCCCCCTGGGCCAGGGCGGCGACCTGGACGGCGGCCGCCGTGCCGGTGCTGGGCTTCTCGGTTCCGCACCTGCTGTGGGGAATGGGCGTGCCGCTCGGTGTGGGCGGCGGCTCCCGCTCCGGCCTGGCGGAGCTGGGCGGCTCGGCGGTGTTCTGGGTGTTGCTCGTCGCCGGGCCGGTGTTCGGCGGGCTGCTCACGCTGGGGCTGATCAGCCGTTGGGGGCAGGTCGTCCCGGAACGGGTGCCGTTCGCCGGTGGGCGGCGGGTGCCGCGTGCCCTGGCCGTCGTCCCGGCGGCGGCCGTCGGCCTCCTGGTCGGTCAGTACGGCGCCATGATGACGACCTGCCTGGCCTTCGGCGTCACTGGTACGTGCGCGCCCGGCGGCGGAGCCGGGGTCCTCGACGGGAGCTGGGGGTTCGCGGCGACCTACCCGGTGTTCCTGTTGTGGGGGACGTCCCTGCTCGCCGCCGCCGTCGGCTACCTCGACACCACTGACCGCTCGCCGCTCCTCAGGACCTGCGCGAGCAGTTCCCCGAACTCGGCCGGGTGCGTGCTGAGACCGGTGTGCCCGCCCGGGAAGTGCACGAACGGCGTGCCGAGTCGTTCGGCCAGGAAGGCCGCGGGCCGGTAGGGCAGTTCGCCGCGCGAGTCCGTTCCGCCCGCGAGCACGAGCCGCCCCGACACCTCCTGAAGGCGATCCAGGTCGGGGACGTAGGCCATGAAACTCGGCACGATCTGCCCGAGGAAGTAGGGCATGTCCCCCATCGTGCGCCGCACCCGGGCCGCCGCCTCCGCCGACAGCTCAGGCTGCGGGGTGGCCGCCGGGACGTCGGCGGGATCGTCGCCCGGCCGCCTGAGACCGGCCGCGAACACGGCCGCCGCCGGCATCAGCCCCTCCCGGCGGAAGGTGTCCTGGACGCGGGCCAGCAGCGCGCGATGCTCGGCGGCGTCCGGCAGTACCTCCACCACCGGCGGCTCGTGCGCGACCAGGCGTTCCACCCGTTCTGGACGGGTGGTGAGCAGGTGCAGCGCGGCGATCGCCCCCGAACTGCAGGCCGCCACGAGGCCGGGCGCGCCGGGCGACAGCAGCTCCAGCAGCCGGTAGGCGTCGTCGGCGTGCTGTTCAACGCGCTGCGGTTCACCGGGATCGTCCAGCGGGCTGCGGGACAGGCCGCGCGGATCGTAGGAGGCGACCGTGTGATCGGCGGCCAGGGCGTCGGCGACGCCGTCGAAGGCGGCCGCGCCGCCCGTGCCGCCGGGGATCAGCAGCAGCAGGGGGCCGCTCCCGCGCACCTCGTAGCGCAGGGTGGCGCCGTCGACGCGCAGGTGGCCGATGGTCGGGCCGGTCATTCCGAGCCTCCTTCACGGGGTGCGGGCCAGTGCTCCAGGGCGTTGTGCACGGCGTCGAGGCACCGCCGCCAGGAGTCCTCCGCCGGGCGCGCGTGCGCGAACCCGCCGGCGGCCTCCAGGCTGACGAAACCGTGCAACATGCTGCGCATGAGCCGGACCGCGTCCGTCAGGTCGGGCTCCTCCAGCCGGTACGCGCGCAGCATGCTGTAGGTCAGCTCGATCGCGCGCCGGGGCCCGGCGGCCTGGGCGGCGAGGTCGGGGTCGATCCGCATCGGGATCTGCGTCGCCGTGTACCGGCCCGGGTGCTCGTGGGCGTAGGCCCGCCAGGCGTCGGCGTACGCCATGAGCGCGTCCTTCCCGGCCCGCCCGGCGATGGCCTCGGCGATGCGGATGGTCTTCTCGTCGGCGCCCAGCAGCGCGACGCGCCCGCGCAGGTCCTCCAGGTTGCGTACGTGCACGTAGAGGCTGGCGTCCTTCACGCCGAGCCGGCGCGCCACCGCCGACATGGTCACGTGGTCGAGCCCGACCTCGTCCGCCAGTTCGGCGGCCGCGAGCGTCACGCGATCGGCTGTCAGTCCAGCACGGATCATGGGTTCACCTAGTCACATTCGATTCAAGCTAATGTCACTAGCCTAAACCTAATGCCCCTAGGATCGCAATCCCGGCAGAACGCATCCGGCTGATCAGGCAGTTTCCGGCTTGACCTCGCTCAGGCCGCCCGTGGTCACGTCGTAGACGAACCCGCGCACGGAGTCCTTGTGCGGGATGAACGGGTCGGCCTGGATGCGCCTGATCGACTGGCGCACGTCCGCCTCCAGGTCCTGGAACGCCTCGGCGGACCAGTCGGGCTTGACGCCCACCTCCTGGTAGATGTCGTTCTTGAAGCCGTCGTCGGTGAACGTCAGCATTCCGCAGTCGGTGTGGTGGATGAGGATGATCTCGCGGGTGCCCAGGAGGCGCTGGCTGATGGCCAGGCTGCGGCGTTCGCCGGCGGTGAGCCCGACGCCGGCGTTGCGGATCACGTGCGCGTCGCCCTCGCGCAGCCCGAGCAGGCCATAGACGTTGAGCCGGGCGTCCATGCAGGCCAGCACGGCCACGCCCCGGGCGGGCGGCAGCGGCAGGTCGCCGGCGTCGAAGGAGGCGGCATAGCGCTCGGAGTTGGCGATCAGCTGGTCGATGACGCTCATGGGGGGCCTTTCCTGTCGCGCGCTGACGGTCCGCGAGAATAATCGACATTCCCTACTGACTATACATGTTATTGTCTCGGTGTGCGCCCCCTCTTCGGCAGCGACTCCTCCGTACGGACCTCCGCGCCCCTGGAGGGCGCGCCCCCGCACCCGCTGGACAACCCGGCCCGCTCCTCACTGACCGGCCCGCACGCCCGTTTCGCCGAACGGCGCGGGGACGTGCTTCGTTACCCTCCCGACGTCTCACCCTTCGTGGCCCTGCCCGAGTCCCTCACCGAGCGTGACTGGGCCGACGCGGCGGCGCTGGTGGGGCCGGGCGGGCTGGTCTCGTGCTCGGCCGCGGAGCTCACGCCGCCCGCCGGGTGGGAGGTCGTGGCACGCGGGGCGGGTGTGCAGCTGACCGGCGACGCCGTGGCCACGGCTCCGGACGAGGAGGCGGTCCGGCTCACCGGGGCCGACGTGCCGGAGATGCTCGCCCTGGTCGAGCTGACCAGGCCGGGGCCGTTCCTGCCGCGCACCATCGAGCTGGGCCACTACCTCGGCGTCCGCCGCCGCGGCGAGCTGGTCGCGATGGCGGGCGAACGCCTGAGCCCGCCGGGCTGGACCGAGATCAGCGCCGTCTGCACCCATCCGGCCCACCGCGGGCAGGGCCTGGCGGCGCGCCTCGTCCGCGCGGTCGCCGCGGGCGTCCGGGCGCGCGGGCAGACGCCGTTCCTGCACGCCGCGGCGAGCAACACGAACGCCATCCGCCTCTACGAACGGCTCGGCTTCCGGCTGCGCCGCACCACGACGTTCCACTCCGTACGGGCGCCCGCCCGGTGACCGCACCGGCCGGGTCGCCGCACTGCGGCGTCCGCGTGCTCACGACCCGCCGGGCCGGCCGCGCCCGTCGGTGAGGCGGCGGGCACGGGCCAGGATCAGCCCGCCGAGGGCCAGCGCGACCACCCCCACCACGAGGGCCACGTAGCCGCCGACGATTCCGTAACCGGTCCCGGGGCCGCCCTTGGCGGCGGCCACGACCAGCCCGCCGATGACCACGCCGGCCAGTCCTCCCCCCAGGGCCACGACGGCGCCGCGCCGGCCGTTCGCGGCCCGGCCCCGGGAGCGGGCCAGGGCGCGACCTCCGGCGACCGCGCCCGCCAGGTCGAGCAGGATCGCCACCAGGGACCAGGTGCGTCCGGTGGTCAGGTAGGAGATGGCGGGGTCCGGCTGGACGGCGGCGAGCAGGTGGCTGGCGGACATGGACGACTCCTTCTCCGGGACTTCGGCTGTCGTACGAGCATGTCCCCCGGCCCCGCCCCGGGTCGTCCGGCGCTCGGCGGCCCTTCGCGCTGCCGCCGGCGCCGCAGCCGGCTACCGCGGACGTCGTAGGAGCAGCGGGGATACCGCGTCCGCGGTAGCCGGAGGATCATCCCCGCGCGGGAGCGACCCGGGGCGCGCGCCGGGCTAGGGTGCGCGCATGAGAACAGGATGGTCAGGTGTCCCGCCCGCCGCCGCCGACTGGGTGATCGCCACCGGGGTGGCCGCGGCGCTGCTGGTCACCGGCCTTTCCGGCGGGGGCGCCACGACGTACCTCGACCTGCTCGGCCGCGCGCTGCTGGCGGGCGGCGGGCTGGCGCTGGCCGCGCGCCGCCGGGCCCCGGTCGCCGTCCTGGCCGTCACCGGCCTGTGCGCCGTGGCCTATCAGGCGGCCGGTTTCGACGTCCCGGCGGTCGCGTACCTGTTCGCCGTGTACGCGGCCGTACGCGCGGGCAGGCCCGTCGTCACCGTCGTGACCAGCGTGCTCGTGCTGGCCCTGCTCCCCCTCGCGGCGCTGGCCTCGGGCCTGCACGACACCGGCGAGGCGTTCGCCCAGGCCAGGGGCGCCCTTGAGCTGGCCTGGCTGGTCGCGGCCGGCGCCGCGGGCGAGGCGCTGCGGCAGGCCGAACGGCGGGCCGAGGAAGCCGAGCGCACCCGCGAGGAGACCGCCCGTCGGCGGGCCGAGGAGGAACGGGTGCGCATCGCCCGTGAGCTGCACGACTCGCTCACCCACCAGATCTCGATCATCAAGGTGCAGGCCGAGGTCGCCGTGCACGTGGCACGCAAACGCGGCGAACAGGTGCCCGACGCCCTGCTGGCCATCCAGGAGGCCGGGCGTGAGGCGACCCGGGAGCTGCGCGCGACCCTGGAGGCGTTGCGCGAGGACGACCCGAGCCCGCCGAGAGGGCTCGACCAGGTCCCGGAGCTGGTCGAACGCGCTCGGGCGACCGGCCTGTCCGCGACCCTGACGATCGAGGGGGAACGCTGGGACGTGCCCGCCGCCGTGGACCGGACCGCGTACCGGATCGTCCAGGAGTCGCTGACCAACGTCGCCCGGCACGCCGCGGCCGCGACCGCGTCGGTCCGCATCCACTACCGTCCCGGCGCCCTCGCGGTGCAGGTCGAGGACGACGGCACGGCCACGCCGGACACGGTCCCGGTGCCCGGCGTCGGCCTGCTCGGCATGCGGGAACGGGTCACCGCCCTCGGCGGCAGCCTGCGCGCGGCGCCGCGCGGCGAGGGCGGGTTCAGCGTACGGGCCGAGCTTCCCGTGGACCGGCCGTCATGATCCGGGTCCTGCTGGTCGACGATCAGCCCCTGCTCCGCAGCGGCTTCCGCGCCCTCCTCGACCTGGAGGACGACATCGAGGTGGTGGCCGAGGCCTCAGACGGGCAGGAGGGCCTGGCCCTGGTCAGGGAGCACCGGCCCGACGTCGCGCTCATCGACATCCAGATGCCGGTCGTCGACGGCATCGAGGCCACCCGGCGCATCGCCGCGGACCCTGACCTGGCCGGGGTGCACGTCGTCATCCTCACCAACTACGGCTTCGACGAGTACGTCTTCAACGCGCTGCGCGCCGGCGCGGCCGGATTCCTCGTCAAGGACATCGTCCCGGAGGACTTCCTGCACGCCGTACGCGTCGCCGCCCGGGGTGACGCGCTGCTCGCCCCGTCGATCACCCGCATGCTGATCGACCGGTACGTCACCCAGCCGCCCCGAACGGGCGCCGGCAGGGGGCTGGAGGGGCTGACCAAGCGCGAACGCGAGGCCGTCGCCCTGGTCGCCCAGGGCCTGTCCAACGAGCAGGTCGCCGACCGCATGACGATCAGCTCGCTGACCGCGAAGACGCACGTCAACCGGGCCATGGCCAAGCTGCGCGCCCGTGACCGGGCCCAGCTCGTCGTGCTCGCCTACGAGTCGGGCCTCGTCGTCCCGGGAACCCTCTGACCGGCCGAGCCCCTGACCGGGCGGCTTTGTCGTACCCGCCTGGCATGATCACCTGCCGTCAGGACCAGCACGGCGGACGGGAGTCACAGGTGACGGACAGCGGGAAGCGGGCCGAGCGGCCGGAGGATCTGAGCCGGTTCGTCGTGGAACGGCTCAACGCCGGCGACGTCGAGGGCCTGGTGGCTCTCTACGAGCCCGGCGCGGTGCTCGCCCTGCCGGACGGCGGGGTCGCCACGGGCAGCGACGAGATCCGCCGGGCCTACACTCACCTGGTCGCCGACAGGCCCGCCTTCACCCCCGGACGGCAGCAGCCCACCCTGCGCAACGGCGACCTCGCCCTCACCTCGGTCCGCCTGCCCGACGGCGGCGTCACCGTCGAGGTGGCCCGCCGCCAGCCCGACGGCACGTGGTTGTGGGCGATCGACCAGCCCAGGATCCCGGAGTAGGGCGACTTCCCGGAGATTTCCGAGGTTCGTACGAAATGGTGGGCCATCTCTCGCCATGTAAGGAGATGTCCATTGGTTTCGTACTGACAAGGAGATCAACCATGGGAGTCGCCCGTGGATGACGACGACGGGGCGGCCAGGTTCGAGGCCGTCTACCGGGAGACATTCGACCAGATCGCCGCCTACGCCGCGCGCCGTTGCGACTCCCCGCAGGACGCGGCCGACGTCGTCGCGGAGACCTACGCCATCGCCTGGCGCCGGGTGGCCGACCTGCCGCCCGGACAGGAGGCCAAGCTCTGGCTGTACGGCGTGGCGCGCAAGGTGCTGGCCGACCACCGCCGCAGCACGGCCCGGCAGCGGCTGAGCAGCGTCGAGCTGGACGCCGAGCTCGCCGACCTGTACGGCGACCACAGCGGCAGCAGCGTCGAGCTCAACGTGATCGGCGCGGTGTTCCGCGGCCTGTCCGACGACGACCGCGAGCTGCTGTCACTGGTCGCCTGGGAGGGCCTGGGCCGCGACGAGATCGCCGCGATGCTGGGCCTGTCCCGCAACGCCGTACGCATCAGGCTCTACCGCGCCCGCAGGCGCTTCTCGCGCGCGCTCGACGAGGCCGGTGTCCTGTTCACCACAGCAAGCCGGATGATCCCGGCGGGGAGGTCGTCGTGAGGAACACCGATGAGATCAACGAGCTGCTGAGGCCGCTGTCGCGGGTGCGGCCCGGCAGGCCGGACAGCCACGCGGCGGGCACGGGGGCACGCGCGTTGCTGACCTCGATCAGGTCCGAAGAGCCCGGTGGGCCCGCCCGGACGATCACCCGGACGCCCGCCGCCAGGCGCCCGCCCCGGCGTCTCGCGCTGGGCCTGGTTGCCGCGTCCGTGCTCGCCGCGGGCTTCGTGGTGGGCCCGAGCCTGCTGGAGGACGGCCGCGGCGTGGCGGCGTCCTACGCCAACTCCGCCATGGAGATCCGCAGGGAAGGCGACCAGTACGTCGCCCGCATCAAGGACCCGTTCGCCGAGCACGGCGCGTACACACAGGCCTTCCACGCGGTCGGCCTGAACGTCAGCCTGCGCCCGGTGCCCGTCTCGCCGGGCGGCGTGGGGAAGATCCTCGGCGCGATCATCACGGGCGGGAAGTCCTCCGGCCCCGACCCGACGACCGAGCCTGACCCCTCCGGTCCCCGCTTCGACGGCGTCCCGCTCTCGATGGGGACGACCCCGAAGGACTGCCGACCGGGGCAGGACGCCGGATGCGTCATGGTCATGCGCATCCCCGCCGCGTTCACCGGCCAGGTCGACGTCAGGCTGGGACGCCAGGCGAGGCCGGGCGAGGAGTACACGAACTTCGACTCGGCCATGGCGCCCGGGGAGATGTTCGACGGGGTCCGGCTGCGGAACGGCCGCCCCGTGGCCGACGTGCTGGCCGAGGCGCGCAGGCGCGGCCTGTCGGCGACGTTCAGCCTCGTCCGCGTCGACGCGGCGACGGGCGGCCTGTCCTTCGAGCCGCTGCCCGACGGCCGGGTCCGCCCGGACTGGACGGTCTGGAACGCCTGGCAGGTGAAGGCCGGCGTGATCCGGCTGCTCGTCACCTCCGAGCGGCTGCCCGAGAACCCGTTCTACAACGGCAGCGCGCCCCCGCCCGCCTCCTGATCACGTGCCCCTGGCCGGTGGGCTGGAAAGCCCCCGGCCCGGGGATCACGATCACTACGATGGCCGGATGGCAGGCGGGGGGAAGTGGCGTACCTGGCCGTTATGGCTGTCTACCGTGCTCGCGCCGGTCGCGGTGTCGGTCGCCGCCAACCAGGTGCTCAACGACGGTGTGTGGAGCGGCCCCTGGCTGGCCGGCACCATCGTGGCGGCGGTGGCCGCCGGGCTGGTCGCCGAACGGGCGGCGCGGGTGGCCGCCCCCGCCTCCGGGACCGTCGCCGAGACGATGCGGGAGCTCGCCCGGCTGGTCCACGACCGGTGGAGCGAGGAGGTGGTGACCCGTTCCCTGGGCGATCCGCGCATCCCGGTCTCCTGGCACATGACCCGCCGGGCCAGGCTCATGGACCATCCCCACCTGATCGCCGACCGCGAGCCGGCGGTGTCGGGCCGTTCCGACGACGTCGCCGCGCTCGCCGTCGCCTTCCGCTCGCTGCGCCGCCGCCGTCTGGTCATCACCGGAGGTCCGGGTACGGGCAAGACCACCCTGGCCATCCTGCTGACGCTGGAGCTGATCCGTACGCGGGCCGACGACGACCCGGTCCCGGTGCTCCTGCCCGTCGCCGACTGGGACATCGACGCCCACCCCCGGTTCCAGGACTGGGTGGCCGAGCGCGTGCGCACCGACTACGCCGCCCTGCGCCCGCCGGGCGGCCGGCGGGACGGCGCCGACGTCCTGGCCGCCCGCGGCTCGATCCTGGCGGTACTCGACGGCCTCGACGAACTGCCCGAACCCGCCCGTGCCAAGGTGATCGAGAAGTTGTCCGGCACACTCACGGAACGCGACCAGGTGATCATCACCTCGCGCACCACCGAGTACGGCGACGCGGTCACCGCCGCACGGCGTCCGCTCAGGGCCGCCGCCGTCATCGCGCCCAAGGCGCTGCGCCCCGACGTCGTGGCGGACTACCTGGGCGACTGGGTGTCCGCGCACTCCCCCGCCTGGACCGAGGTCCTCCGCGCCCTCAGGAGCGGCGCCGCGCCGGCCCTGGCCGAGGTGACCTCCACCGCCCTGGGCCTGTGGCTGGTACGGGCCGTCCACATCGACCGGCCGGACGCCGACCCGGCCCCGCTGGCGGCCGAGTACGCCCACGACGCGCGGGCCCTGCGCGTCCACCTGCTCGACAACCTGCTCCCCGCGCTGCTGCACGCGCACGGCACGATCCGGCAGGCCACCTGGGACCCGGCCGCCGTCACCGCGTGGACGCACCGGCTGGCCCGCCTCCCGTCCGGGCCCGGCGGGCCCGACCTGGCCTGGTGGCGGCTGACCGACCAGGCGCTGCCCGCCTCCCGGACGCCGCGGGCGCTGGCCCGTACCTGGATCGGCTGGTTGAGCGGCCTGGTGTTCGCCGTTCCCGCCGCGCTGACCGCCATGCTGACCTACGGGCCGGTCTTCGGCGCGGCTTTCGGCCTCTGCTTCGGCCTGTCCGCCGCGCAGGCCGTCCGCACGCCCGACTTCGCCCCCCTGCGCGTACGCCGGCGGCTGCGGGACTTCACCCGCGGCCTGCTGTCCGACGTGCCGACGATCCTGCTGGTCCTGCCGTTCGGCCTCGGTCTGCCGGCGGTGATCTACTCCACGTGGGCGGACGGCTGGCGGGCGGGCGCCGCCGGGCTGCTGGCGGGGCTCGGCCTCGGCTGGGTGGGCCTGCGGGTGCTGCGGCAGCAGGACGGCGCTCCCGGCCCGGCGGACGAGAACCGGCTCCCGCCGTTCACCGCCGCGCTCACCCCGCAGTCCACCTGGCGGGTCAACCGCGGCCTGGTGGGCCTGCAGTTGATGAACGCGCTGCTCCTCGGGGCGATCGTCGGCTTCGCCGTCGACTTCATGAACGAGGTGTCCGTCGTGGCGTTCCATCCGTCCCCGTCCGTGGACGCCGGGATGGGGATCGTCTTCGGCGTGTCGTTCGGCCTGGTGAACAAGCGGCAGCACATGTGGCTGACGTCCGCCGTCGCCCTGGTGCACCTCGGGCCGGCGCGCAGGCTGCCGTTCCGCCTGATGCGCTTCCTGGACGAGCTGCACCGGCTGGGCGTCCTGCGGACCGTGGGGCCGTTCTACCAGTTCCGCCACGCCGAGCTGCGGGATCACCTGGCCGCTACGGAGAGTGCCGAGTAAGTCACATATGGCTACGGGGAGCCTGGGGTCCCCGGCGGCCCGGTGATACGAACGGGTGGGATCACTGCGGCCCGGGGGTGCGCGATGGTAATCGGCCCGGAAGAGGCCGGCGGCTCGACCGGCGGCTGTGGTCATGCGGGTGGGATCGAGGCCGTGCCCGGCCGCGGAGTGCTGCACGGCGCCTTCGCGGTGGTGGAGGAGCTGGCCCGGGTCGAGGAGGCGGGGCTGACGCAGCTCGCCCTGGCCACCGGCCTGCCCAAGGCGACCGCCCATCGGCTGCTCGTCCGGCTCACCGACCTGGGCGTGGTGCACCGCGAGCATGGCGGCCGCTACCGCATCGGCACGCGCATGTTCCGCTGGGGTCAGCGCTGGACGCCGGCCCAGGTGCTGAGCACGGCCGCCGTACAACCGCTGCGGCGGCTGGCCGCCGCCGGGTGCAGCGCGACCATCGTGGTCCGGGACGGCGGCGACGTCATCGTCGTGGCGGGCATCGGCGACCCGGCCGTGGAGGAGGTCTTCCGGATGCGTCCGGGGGTCGTGCTGCCGGCGGCCAGCGCCGCCGAGGTCGTGTTGTCGGTGGGCGACCCGGCGGCCCTCCGTCCCGATCCGGGCTGGAGCCTGCCGGAGGGGCACTCCCGGGCCGAGTGGGCGCGGCGGATCGCTGAGGCCCGCGAGCGGCGGCTCGCCTTCGACTTCGAGGCCGCCCTGCCGCCCCTGGGCTGCGTGGCCGCGCCGGTACGCGCGCCGACGGGAGCCGTGGTGGCCGCGGCGGCCGTCGTGGTGGTCGGCACGGAACGGCTGCCCCTGCTGGCCGACGCCGTACGCGACACCGCGGCGTGCATCAGCGCCAACCTGGCCCGCGTGCCGGGCGCCGGCCGGGCCCTGAGCCTGCTGGCCGAGCCCTGACCTGCCGGCCCGCGTACGGACCCCGGGCCGGCAGCCGCGCCGCGTCCGGTCAGCCGTCGAAGTCGATGACCAGCCTGCCGAGGCCGGCGCGCAGCGGCGCGCTGTCCACGTGGGCCAGCCGCTCCCCCACCGGGACGGGCTGGGCCGCGCCGCCCACCACCACGCTCTCGTCGGCCGTGCCCGGGTCGGTGCGGTAGCGCTCCCGCTCCTCCACCAGGAGCCGGTACTGCCAGACGATGTCCATCCCGGCCGGCGGGATCACCGCGGACCACTCGAACCCGCCCGGGGCCGCGCCGCAGGTCAGCTCGGTCGTGACCGGGGTGTCCGCCCAGTCGAGCTCCTCGTCGCTGGTGAAGGGACGCCGCTGGACGGTCGCGGTGACGCGGTGGCTCGCCGCGACCCCGGGCAACCCGGGACCGGCCTGCGCGCCGAACTCGGTGGCGGCGGCGGGTCCCGAGAGCGTGACGCGCAGCCCCCCTTCCGGCGTCTCCTCGACCGCCAGCGTGCGGCGCGGCACCAGTTGCGCGAACTCGGCCTGCACGACGGGCGACAGCTCCAGCCCCGCCAGCGCGTACGGCTGGTAGCGGGCCAGGGCCAGGCGCAGGTACGGGAAGTAGGCCGAGTCCCGCCCGGCCGCCCCGAGGTCGACGTCCACGTCGGCGAACCACAATCCCTTGGCCGCGTCGTACGACGGCTCGTGGGCCACGACCGCCGCGACCAGTTCTCGGCCCTCGCCCGACTCCGCCAGCCGGAGCCCGTCGGAGGACGCGACGGGTCCGGGGAAGTTCACCGGGGCCGGCGGGGGCAGCACGGTCGTGTCCGACCAGATGGGATCGGTGCCCCACCGGGTCGCCAGATGGCCGGGCAGCGGCCCGCCCCCGGACGGCGCGGGCGGGTCGAGGACGACGGCCAGCAGCTCGTCGTCGCCGGAGGAGAACCACGGCCGGTCCAGGTAGACGCGCACGCCGGCCCCCTCGCGCACCCGTACGAACCGCCGGGCGCGGCGGTCCACCCGGCGGCTCCACCGGAACGTCGGCACCAGGTACGACGGCTTCGGCGGCTCCGGCCGCCGGGCGGCGGGCACCGGCCAGCCCAGGCCGTCCGGCCCGGCGCTCGACTCGCCGGGGCTGGTGACGAGCCCGGGGTCGGCGGTGATCGACGGGTGGAAGTACTCGCGGAACCGGGTGGTGGCGGTCGGCCGGTAGGCGACGTTGCGGTGCAGGGTGTCGCCGAAGTCGTGCCGGAGCGGGGTCGCCGAGTGCGGCAGGCGCACCTCGTCCTTGTCGGAGTACGACAGCTCGACCCGGCCGACGTGGGCGTGCTCCTTGATCCGGCGGGGGGCCGGTTCGGCGACGTCGTCGATCCAGCGGGTCCAGGTGGCGTCGACGTCGACGTGCCCGGTGCTGCGGGGGTGCGACCGCAGCGTGCCGCGCAGGTCGGCGAAGGGCTGGTCCGGCTCCCGTACGAAGCTCAGCCCGGCGAGCCCGGGCGGCGTCAGCGGACGTTCCACGGCGTGCACCAGGCTGACCTCGATGTACGGGGTGAGCAGCCAGTTCAGCCCGGCGGCGGTCTCGTCGGCGAGCAGCGCCCGCTCGGCGTCGGTCAGGTCGCGCCAGAAGTCCGAGTCGAGGAAGCGCCGCCAGACGGGGAAGAGGCCGAGGTCGGCCGCGGTGAGCCGGCAGCTCAGCCGTACGGTGGCCATCTCGGCCTTGGGCAGGTGGACGGTGAGCCGCCGGGGGAAGCTCCGCCAGCGCGGCTCCTCCTCGCCTTCCTCGATCCGCAGCGCGAACGGCCCCGCGTCCGGCCACCTCTCGTGGAAGTCGTCGTAGAACGGGACGGGATGGATCGGCGGCGCGCCGGGCAGGCCGTACAGCGTGACGCCCCTGGCCAGGACGTCGGGCAGGTACGGCAGGATCAGCTCGGCGGCGGTGTGCACGACGAACTCGCCCCGCTTCAGCCCGGCGCCGCGCGTCACGGGCAACGGGGTGAGCGGCTCGGCGTCGGCGGCGTCGTGCTTGGCGACCGCGATCTCGCCGAAGAACAGCAGGTCGCGGGTCCGGCTCGGATCGTCGGCGTGGCTGACCACGGTGTCGAGGAACGTGCCGGCCTCGCGCGCGGCCGCGGCGAAGAACCTCCTTCGCACCTCGGGCGGACGCTCGCCGCCGATGGCGTCGTCGAAGCGGCCGTGCCGTTCGGCCATCTGCAACGACGTCTTGGGCGGGGCGACGAACCGCTCGTCGAAGTGCCGGTACCGGCGGCTCAGCCCGTCCGCGGCGGGCGGGTCGTCCGTGTGGCCGGGGACGTCCTGGCGTTCCAGGGCCCACTCCCAGGCGGGCACGTCCCGGCCGGCGGCCGTGACGGTGCTGCGGATGACCAGGCACCGGCTGGACTCGCCCTCGTTGAACGGTCCGCGCTCGACGATCACCGGCGGCGGGACCGGCTCCCACCGCGAGTACGTGATCTCCTGCGACAACGCGGACGCGGGCGCCTCGGCGGCCGGTTCCAGGGCGTTGCCCGCCAGGTCCACCACGCGGGCGCGCAGCCGGTAGGCGCGGCCGTACCGCAGCGCCGGCAGCGAGCCCGGCACCGGCGTGAACTTGGTGTCGAGCGGGAAGTGCTCGTCCACCTCCGGATCGGCGACGACCGGCCGGCCGAACCGGTCGAGCGTGCGGCCGGGCAGCGGGGCGGCCAGGCTCCAGCCGTCCCAGCCGAACAGCGCCTGGTGCACGTACAGTTCGTCGGTCCGCGTCGCGTCCCGCGTGACGGCGCTGGCGCGGACGGCGCCCTCGTCGTCGGCGATCCCCTCGATCCGGTACGGCTGCTGGCCGCTCCGGCGGATGAGGTACGACCCGCGGCGGCGGCACAGGGACAACCAGCCGGTGACCGCGCCCTCGGGGCCGACGATCCCGGCGTCGACGCGGAACCCGCGGATCAGGTGCCCGGCGTGCAGCTCGGGTGGCGTCCCGCCCGTTCCCGCCTGGTGGGCGGCGTCGTCGCCGATCTGGGCGGCCAGCCAGGCGTCCCGTCCCCGGTGGAAGACGGTGAGCCCGGCGCCCTGCAACGCCGTCGTGCCGGTGCCGAGCTCCCGCGCGCTCGGCTGGCCGCTCGGGCCGGTCAGCTCGTGCATACGCTCGATCAGCGCGGTGAAGTCGGCCGCCTTGATGGCCGCGCCGTCGATGTCGGCGTCGGTGACGGTCCAGTCGGGGCCGCCGAGGCCGAGCCAGCCGCCCTGGACGGGGTGGCCCGGCGGCGACGCCGCGGTGAACCGCTCCCCCGCGACGTGCTCGAACAGCGTCCAGGGCCGTAGCACGCCGGTGTCGAACGGCGCGGGCACGCCCTCGAACGCCACCCGCAGCCGGCCGGTCGCGGTGAGCCCGGCGGGCACCGGGACCACGAGGTCGAGGACGAGCCCGAGGCGGCGGCACAACTCCGGATAGTCCGCCAGGAAGCCGCAGACACCGTGGAACTCCACGTCAGGCCGCTCCGGCCGCTCCGAACCGGCCTCCGCGCCCGCCGGGCCGCCGCTTCCGGCGGGTTTCGGCCGGTCGTAGAAGCGCAGGGCCTCGGCCAGGGCGAACCTGGTCTCGTCGTCCCGGTAGGCGTCGCTCGTCCGGTCGACGGTGGCGGGGCGGAGCTCGGCGGCCCGGTCACCGGACGTCCGGGCGTACGGCGCCGCGGCGTCACCCGCCTGGCCGATCATGCCGTCGATGGCCCGGTAGGCGGCCTGCGGATCGCCGGTGAACCTGCTCATCTCCGTGACCACCGGGATGCCCCGGACGGTTCCGGTGTACGGCTGACGCCAGGGCCGCGACGGCGGCTCGGCGCGGGCCGCGGCGCCGTTGCCGCTGCCCGGGGGCGTGAGGCGCTCGGCGACCACGACCTTGCCGATGTCGTCGTACAGCGTGGCGATCCGCTCGTGGACCAGCGCCGCGGGGAACGAACGCAGCAGCCGCACCCCCGGCGGCCCGGCCGCGTCCGCCGCGCCCGCGACAGCCACGGAACGCGACCGCACCGGCGAGGCGCCCGGGAACATCCGGCCCCACAACTCCGAGTCGGGTACGGGCGAGCGCGGGTCGGGGCGCGGGACCACCGGATCGGCGTGCCCGTCCCACACGATCCGCAGGGCCGGCAGCACGGTCTCGCGCACAGTCCGCGGCCAGTCGACGAACTCTTCGACGTCGTCCAGCCTGCCGCGCGGCGCCTCCAGCCGGGGGCCGACGGCGACGGACAGCCGCACCTCGCCCGGCCCGGCCGGCCCGGCCGGCAACACCGTCCACAGAACCTTGAACGTGCCCATGTCCGTACGCTCCGCTCGTTCGCTCACGGTCGGCCCACCTCCGCGAAGGCCGCGCAGTACTCGGTGACCGGGTCCCGTCGCACGCCGGTCACCGGATCCCGGTACGGCGCCATCATCTGGGCGAAGGTCGCCGCCGACCCGCCCTCCCTCACTCCGCTCTCCAGCACTCCGGCCGGACCGGTGCGGGACAGCGAGGAGCCGGCGCCGCCGAACCGCTTCTCGCAACTGATCTCGACGGACTCCTCGAAGAACCCGATCTCGACGGTGATCGTGATCCTGGCCCGGCCGACCGCGTCGCCGCCCTCGTACCCCAGCTCCAGGTAGAGCTCGATCGAGGCGGAGACCAGGCCGAGGACGTCCACCTCGCCGCGGGCGCGGAAGTAGCCGAACAGGACGGCCTGCCCGGTCGCGGCGTCCAGGTGGAAGTAGATCCCGGCCATCACCGACAGGCTGCCGCTCGCCACGCCGAAGTCGATGGAGGCCGCGGCCCCGAACTCCAGGCCCGCGTCCAGCGCGCGGACCCCGTCGGGCGACAACACGATCCCGAACCAGCCGCCGCCGCCGAACAGCGAGACGGTGAGCCGGAACGGCGCGTCCCGGCGGCAGAAGGCGAACCCGATCTCCAGCGGGCGGGTGCCGGCGAACGGCAGGTCCAGGTAGGCGTTCAGGGAGATGTTCTCCAGGCTGAAGACGCCGATCGCGAGGTTCGGCAGCGGCATGCCGTACCTCGCGAGGACGCCCTTCGGGGAGACGTCGAGCGTCGGCGGGTCGCTGAACCCGTCGAGCGGGATGATCCGGCGCAGCGTCTCGACGAACGACAGCGCGCCGATGAACTCGACGTCCCGGAAGGCCACCTCGACGTCGGGTTTCTCGCCGGCCCGCACGGTGAACCTGATCCGCCGGAAGTCCAGCCGCATCGCCTCCAGCACGCCCGGCAGCAGCACCAGGTCGAACTCCTCCAGCGTGCAGGTCACGTCGGCGGCCGGGCGCACGTCCGGACGCAGCCCGGCGCGCAGGTCGACGACCACGGAGAAGCGGCCCTCGCGCGCCGGGTCGCCGTGGCCGTCGTGCGGCACGAAGATCGGCGGGTCGCCCTCCCGCAGCGACCAGGGCTGGATGTCGGGCGTCCACTCCAGGCGGGCGGCGACGGACTCCGGCAGCCGGATCCCGGCCTTGGCGGCCTCGATCGCCTGCCGCAGCGGCAGCACCCCGGCGGGCGCGTTCTCCCAGATGGCGATGGCCTGCCGCAGGTGGTCCAGCAGCGCGACGACCGCGTGGTCGACGTCGGCGGGGAGCCCTGCGCCGAGCGCGTCCAGAGCGGCGCTGAAGTCGCGGAAGGCCGCGTCCACCTGGCCGAGGTCGGCCGTGCCCGCGATGAACGCCTCGACGGTCCGTACGAGTGTCAGCGCGGTGGTACGTACCCGTTCGGCCGCGGCGGCGACGGCCGGGAAGCGGGCGGCGACGCCGGTGAGCTGGCGTTCGACGCGGCGCAGGTCGGCCAGGAAGCCGGTGGCGGCGTTGACGGTCTGGGTGACGAACCGCGGCGCCTTCAGCTCCTTGTCCAGTCCGGCCGCCTTGACCAGGGCGGACAGCGGGATGACGCCGAACAGCTTGGCGCCGATGGCGTCGAAGAAGTCCGAGGGGCGGAAGGTGCCGTCGGCCACCGTGGCGAGCGGGTCGCCCGCGTCGGCGGCGGGCGGCGTCCTGGCGGCGCTGACCGGCCCGGTCAGGCGGGACAGGCCGGCCACGGTGAGCGTGGGGGCGGCGAGCCCGCCGGAGCGTTCCCGCTGGTCGTCGAAGTCCATCACCAGCGGGGACGTCCCCGCCGCCGGGATCAGCTCCAGGAACACCTCGCCGGGGTTGACGGGACCGCCGGGTTCCGTGGGCGTCCGGTCGAAGGCGGCGACCTGGTAGCGCTGGGCGTACCGGACCGGGCGGGGCCCGAGCACGCCGGTGAGCCGGCTCACGGCGGGCACCACCGCGGAGGCCCACCGCAGCACCGGGAGGAAGCCGGGGACACGCTGGTAGAACTGGTCGTCGCGGTCCGTCGGCAGGGCGGCCCCCCAAACCAGGTGGGCGGCCTCGACCGTGGTGTCGTCGGGCGCGGCGGTGGGCGCGACCGCGACGCGGGCGCCGCGCAGTGCGGCGCTGAGCCGCGCGGGCGGCGCGCCCGGGTCCACCGGTTCGGGGTCCAGGGCGTTGTACGCCTCGGCCGCCGCGACCAGGTCGGCGCCCTTGTTGAAGTTCTCGGTGAGGAACAGCAGCGGGGTGCTGAACTCGGTCTCCCGTCCGGCCAGGTCGGTCGCGCGCACCTTGAACAGGAACGGGTCCTGGTCGCGGACGGCGGGGAAGAAAGCGTACTGCCCGTCGCGCGCGGTCAGGATGTTGGCGGGCGGCGAGAGGTCGGGGGTGACGAGGGTCAGCAGCTCGACCCGCCGGAACGGGAACAGGGCGTCGAGGCGCCGGCCGGCGGCGTCCCGGCGGACCGTGCCGGGCTGGAACTCCCTGACCGGTTCGCGGCAGGTGATGAAGAGCCGCTGGGCGAGATAGGCGGGATGTTCCGGACGTTCCGGGTCGAACTTCCGCTCGGTCACCTTCACCAGGTCGGCGCGGTACCCGAAGGGGCACAGGAAGCCCGAGTAGAGCACCCGTACGTAGTGGTCGCGGCCCATGGCCGCGCGGTGCCGCCACTGGCTGATGTTCGTGATCGTCGGCCGCGGGTCCCAGCTGCCGAGGGCGTCGAGCCAGCCGCCCAGGGCGGAGAGGATCAGGTGCCCGACCTCGACCGGCACCGGCACGTACGGCTGGTGTCCCGGCTCGGTGAACAGGCCGCGGTCGCTCGTCAGGTGCACCAGCGCGGCCCGGTCGGCGGGCGTCAGCGACGTGGTCAGCGGGTCGGGCGGCGGTTCGACCGGCGTGTCGCCCGGGAAGTCCCTGGTCCACACGGCCCTGGCCCGGGTGCCGTGCACCCGCGTGTGCCACAGCTCCACCCGGCCGGCGCCGCCCGTGCCGGCCGGAGCCGTACGGTGGGTCCAGCGCACGTCCGGCGGCGGCGACAACAACAGCCGGTACGGCAACTCGATCGCGGTACGGGGATCGCCGGCCGGGTCGCGCAGCGGGTTCGCCGGGCCCTCCTCGCCCACCGTACGCAGCGGCAACCGGCGCATGGCCGCCAGCAGGCCCTCTGCGGTGTACGGCACCTCGTCGTCCGGCCCCACGACGAACACCAGCGTGCTGCGCCCGCCGATCCGGGAGACGACGGGCGGCGCCGGATGAGGCTGCACCGGGACGGGATCGGGCAGCCCGGTCCCCGCCGACTCGAAGAACGCCTGCTCCACGACGTGCTGCGCGGGGAACGTGACGACGATCAGCCCCTCGCGTTCCGGCACGGTCCGGACCAGGACGCGGCGCGCCGCCGGACGCCGGAACGACAGGCCGGCGAATCCGAAGCGCAGGTCCGCCAGGTCCGCGACACGGACCAGACGGACCTGCTCCGGCTCCTCCCGGGGAGCGGTCACAGCTTCACCACCCTTTACCGCTCAGCCCACGAAGGGGGACTCGAAGGAGAACTGCTCCCGCCTGGCCAGGTCGGTGACCTGGACGGAGCCCAGGACACGGTCGAACTGGAAGGGGTTGTTGTCGGGCACGCTGCGGGTGCCGCAGAACGCCGTCTGCCCGTTCTGCAGAGAGATGTTGACGCAGCGGGCGTCCGCCGGGAGGGACTCGATGAGGGCGGTCAGTCTCTCGACCTCCACCGCGAAGCCGGTGCCGTTGAAGACCTCCGTCTGGGCCTGCTTCCAGGGGGCGCCGGTCCCCCAGATGCAGGCTCGGGCCGACAGGCCGCGGAAGACGAGGCTGGGCACCCAGTTTCCGCAGGTGGGGTCGGCCGCGGCCCGGGCGCTGCCGGTGCCGGTCAGGGCCGGTGTCAGCACGGTCGCCGCCGCCACCGCCGTCGCGATGAGGGCCCGGGACAGGGCCCTCGCCGATCTGTTGCTCATGCTGCTCGACCTTTCACGCACGCGATCGATCGCTCAATGTGATCGATCGCTGACTGTGCGTCCATGCTGTTGGCGTGGAAAGGGACGGGCAACGTTCGGTCCACTCAGTGGACCGGCGGGCGTCCGGCGCTCCGGCGCACCCGTCCTGACCTGGCGACTCACGTCCGGGAGCGCATAGGGTTGCCCCGTGGAACAGCCGGAGCGGCCGTGAGCGCCCTCCTCGACATCCGGCGCGTCTACGTCGAGCCCGAGGCCCGCCCCCTGCCGCGCGGGCGCGAGATCCTCGGCGGCTTCCCCGGCGCCGAGATCGTCGAGGTGGAGAGCCACCACCGCATCCCCGAGCTGTACGGGGACGAGGCGAACGTGGCCTGCTGGGTGCGGATCAAGACCGAGGCGCTGGTGCTCGGCGTCAAGAAGTCGCTGACCGCCCGCCCCAACGGCCGCTCGGCCGACTTCATCGCGCCGTCCACGGCCAACGGCTGCGCGATGGCGTGCGCCTACTGCTACGTGCCGCGCCGCAAGGGTTACAGCAACCCGATCACGGTGTTCGCCAACATCGACCAGATCACCGGCTACGTACGGGACCTGGTGGAGCTCTTCCGCGGCCTGCCGAACGCCAAGGCCGGCTTCGCCACCAAGTACGTCAACCGCGACCTGCTCGGCTGGGACCCGCAGGGGCGTACACGCGTCCGCTTCAGCCTCATGCCCGCCGCCGACTCCAAGCTGCTGGACCGGCTCGGCGACACGCTGTCGGCCGAGGCCCGCGCCCAGCTCGCCGCCGAGGTGATCTTCCTCACCCACAACGACCGGCTCCACCAGGTCAACCTGGGCTGGCACCCGAAGGCGGAGGAGGTGCTCTGGCGGCCGGAGCTGCAACAGGCCAAACGGTCGGAGACGGGCGGCTGGAACGTCCGTCACCGCAACGGCCACAAGGGAGGCTACGTCGCCGCCCTCACCGGCCTGCTCGCCGCCCGGCCCCTCTTCTGCCGGATCCGCTACGCCTTCTGACCCCGGTAGGCGCGGGCGAGGCCGTCGATCAGCTCGCCGAGCGTTCGCTCGTCCGCGCCGTACGTGATGCGGACGTGGGTGGCGGGGGCGTGCATGTCGGCCCCGCGTACGGTGGCGATGCCGTTCCGCAGGAGTGCGTGGTCGATGGCGTCCGGGGTGCCGCCGAGGCGGGAGCAGTCGGCGAGCAGGAAGGCGCCGCCGGTGGGCCGTACGGGCGGGGTGAGGCCGCTCGCGGCGATGCCGTCGCACACCAGGTCGCGCTTCGCCTGGTACGCCGACAGCGCCCGGTCGAGCCAGTCGCGCGGCCCGTTGAGCGTGGCCACCGCGGCCCGCTGCGGGACCACGCCGCAGCACACCGCCTCCCACTCGAAACGCCGGTGGAGCGCGTCGATGACGGGCGGCGGCGCGAGGACGTAGCCGAGCCGCCAGCTCGCGAGCGCGTAGTACTTGCTGAGGCTGGTGACGGTGACCAGGTGCGGCCAGCGGTCGGCGAACGCCTCCACCGGGTGGTAGCGGCGGCCGTCGTAGGCGAAATGCTGCCACGAGTCGTCGGAGACGACGAGGAGCCCGTGGCGGGCGGCGAGGTCGACCACCGCGGCGAGGGTCGCGGCGTCGGGGAGGTGGCCCGTCGGGTTGTTCGGGTTGCACAGGAGCACGGCCCGGCTGCGGCTCGTGACGGCGGCCTCCAGACCGGCGAGGTCGATCGCCCAGCCGTCGCTCTCGCGGGAGGGCACGTGGACGGGCGTCGCGCCGGCCTCGCGGACGGCGCCGTCGAAGAAGTAGGTGGGGGTCGGCACGATCACCTCGTCGCCCGGCGCGAGCACCGTGCGCAGCACGAGGGAGAGCCCCTGCATGGCGCCGTGGGTGATCAGCAGGCGGCGTTCGGGGTCGACGCGCAGGCCGTGCTCGCGTTCCAGTTCGGCGGCGATCGCGGCGCGGAGTTCCGGCAGGCCGCGGGTGTCGCGGGGGTCGGGCTGGTCCATCGCCTCGGCGACGGCCCGGCGTACGTGCTCGGGCATGGGCAGGACCGGGGCGCCCACGAGCGGGAGGATCCGTACGCCGTCGCGGGCGCTGCGCTCCGCGCGGGCGCGGGTGCTCATCGCGCCCAGTGCCGGGAAGTCGCTCGCGGCGGGGAGGGCCCAGGGGTTCGAGCTGCGTCGCTGCATGAGGGAAGCATGGCAGATTGAGATATCAACAACAAGAATAAATATCTCTTATCGCTCATGCTTCGGCGAGCTGCTGTATCAACGCTGCGAATTGGTATCCTGACGCGATGTCCGATATCCATAGCGTGGTCAGCGGAACGCCGCACATCCCCGCGTTGTTGTTGGTCGGCAGGGACGAGAGCGGCCTCGACCGTACGAGTCAGGCCTATCGGGCGATCAGGCGCCAGATCATCGACCTGACGCTCCCGCCCGGCAGCAGCTTCACCGAGACGTCGCTCGCGGAGCAGTGGCGCATCAGCAAGACGCCGGTGCGCGAGGCGCTCGCGCGGCTCCGGCGCGACGGGCTCGTGACCGCGCTCCCGCGTGCCGGCTACGTCGTCAGCCCGATCACGCTCCAGGACACCGACGCCCTGTGCGCCCTGCGTACGCTGCTGTCCGGCGAGGCCGCGGCCGCCGCGGCGCGCCTCGGCGTGACCGCGCCCGCGCTCGAACGGCTCGAAGCCCTGTCCCAGGTGCCCGTCGCGCTCGCGGCGGGCGAGGTGGAACAGGAGGAGTCGCTCCAGGCCGGCATCGAGTTCGAGGGCATCATCGCGAACTTCAGTGGCAATCCCCGCCTCGGCAAGGCGATCGTCGACGTGCTCGACGAGCTGGAACGCGTGTTGCGGATGGCCGCGTTGATCGATCCCGGCATCGCGAGCCCGCCCGGCGAGCTGGGGGCCATCTTCGAGGGGCTGCGCGCGCGCGACGCGGACGCGGCCCAGGACGCGATGCGCACGCGGTGCGAGCGCGTACGCCGCGACCTGCTCCAGGTGCTGGCGAAGAGCACGTCCGTGAGCCGGGCGCACATCGAGCTGCCCATCTCGCTCCCGCCCGCCTAGATCGCTGATGTGAAATTCGGTGATCGGCTGCAGGCATGACGAAGGGCGTCCATGGTCGGTGTGTGAAGACTGACTTGGACGCCCTTCTGACCGCACTCTATGTGCATCTGGACGATCACGTGATG